>NZ_JAZARE010000011.1:0-271111 GCF_036231905.1 Ideonella sp. BN130291
GTGAGGACCACAAAGGGCGCTTCAAACCCACTTCGGAGGGCGACCGCATCATGAGTTTGTCCGACTACCTTGTTCGAAGCGCCCATCGCGGGCGCGCGAAAACGAGTTGTTCAGACCTTCCCTAGGCCGCACCGCAAGAGGTCGAACATGAACGAATTCGATGGCGATCATCGAAAGTATCAGGCCCTGATGGACTACGTGGCGTTCAAGGAACTACACGAGTTTGTCTCAAATTCCGCGGCGATTGCAGCCCATACCGATTCGTACGCAGTCAGTTCTCTCGGCCCAATCGCCGCCTCGAAGGTCGTTGAATTGAAGGTGGCGAAAGCCGGGGAGCTTCGCGGCGCGCTGATGCACTTTGCCTGCCAGACGATTGTCAGTCTGTGTACTACCTTTGAAGTGGCCGCTAGGGACTTCTTGCAGGCAGTGTTTGCAGTGAAGCCTGACGGCATGTTCGAGTTCCTGGGCCCCGAAGATGCCCGGGGTCATGTCCCACTGAAGGACGTCCTTCAGGCCTCATCACATGACGAGTTAGTAGGCGCGCTGGCAAAGAGAGCTGCAGGCTCCGCCTCAAAGGGAAAGTACGGCGCAGTGTTTGCACGCGCCACTCAGCTAGCGGGTGGAACTGTGGACAAGGCAATCGTTTCCCGCTTAAACAGCTTGCAGACAGAACGAAACAAGCTGGTTCACGAGCGACACCGGCCTGCTATCGGCCTTGAAGAAGTGCTCAACGCTCACGCGACCGTCGATGCGGCAATCGACGCCCTTTGCGAGATCGCCGTGAAGGCCGGGATGCCGGGCCGCTATACATGCGTCCACTCAGACGCGGCGTGGGTAGTTCAGGATGTTGTGGGCCTAGTTCCAGGCGACGCTCCGTAGTCGACCAGGCAGTTGTCCCCATAGGGAGAACGCCATCACGCGCGCTCGACCGACAGGCGCAGTACGACCTTCATCCATCAAGTACCCACGGTGCCTTTCTCGCAACAGAAACACCTGAGCAAGTTTCCAGGATCAATATACAGAAGCAGTCGTTCAAACAACCGCCGGGCGGTCGTCGCCGTCGAGCGGCTGGTTCCCGGGCTGAAGCTGTCCGTCAGGCCGCCGACGCTTTGTGGCCGGTGTTCCCGGGGGCTGTCGCTCAGGCCATGATCCGCAAACGACTCAGATCAGTCTGCTGCCGTAGTTCGCTGCCGTGAGCCGAGCGGCTGCATCGGTCGCGAAAGAAGTCACCCAACAAGCGCTCCAACCTGCAACGTTCGTCGCCGGCACCGCTGAACACGTGCAGCGCCGGAACAGTCTGCCAGCCATTTGCAACCACCGCTTGGCCACACCGTAGTGCAAGCCCCCCGGGCTATCTCCCATCCTGCCCCATCCCCGCGCGTCACTCCTTGACGCCGCGCAACCCCACGCTCCTCTGATCCGCAGGTAGTTCTTCCGGACGACCCACCGCGCCCGGCATCGTTCTTCCGCACACCGCTCGCCCTGTCCAGCGAAGGATGCCGCGATGGCGCGTGGGCGGGAACAGTAGCGGCATGGAGAAAAAAAGGAGCCCCTCCATGCCTGCGATCCCTGCTTCCATCCCCCGTGTCGCGCCTCGCGCTGACAGCGCGCCGCGCAGCGGCCAGGCGCTGTCGGTGCTCGTCGTCAGCACGCTGGCCTTCACCGTGTGCTTCATGGTCTGGATGATGTTCGGCGTGATCGGCATTCCGATCAAGAAGGCGCTGAACCTCAACGCCACCGAGTTCGGCCTGCTCACCGCCATGCCGGTGCTCACCGGCTCGCTGATCCGGGTGCCACTGGGCATCTGGACCGACCGCTTCGGCGGCCGCATCGTCATGGCGGTGCTGATGGCCTGCACGGTGCCCGCCATCTGGCTGATGGCCTACGCCACCGCCTACTGGCACTTCCTGGTCATCGGCCTGTTCGTCGGCCTGGCTGGCGGTTCGTTCTCGGTGGGCACGCCCTATGTGGCGCGCTGGTTCCCCAAGAACAAACAAGGCTTCGCGATGGGCGTGTATGGCGCTGGCAACTCCGGCGCGGCGGTCAACAAGTTCATCGCCCCCGCGCTGGTGGTGGGCTTCGGCTGGGCCGTGGTACCTCAGGTTTACGCGGCCGTGATGCTGGGCACGGTGGTGCTGTTCTGGATGTTCAGCCACTCCGACCCGAAGCACCTGGTGCCCAGCAACGTCACCTTCGGCCAGCAGTTGAAGGCGCTCAAGGACCCCAAGGTGCTCAAGTACTGCCAGTACTACAGCATCGTGTTCGGCGGCTACGTGGCCCTGAGCCTGTGGATGGTGCAGTACTACGTGGGCGAGTTCGGGCTGGACATCCGCGTGGCCGCGCTGCTGGCCGCCTGCTTCTCCCTGCCGGGCGGCGTGCTGCGCGCAGTGGGCGGCTGGCTGTCGGACAAGTACGGCGCCCACAGCGTCACCTGGTGGGTGATGTGGGTGAGCTGGGTCTGCCTGTTCCTGCTGAGCTACCCGCAGACCGACTTCACCGTGCTCACCGTCAATGGCGCGCGCAGCTTCCACATCGGCCTGAACGTCTATGGCTTCACCGCGCTGATGTTCGCGCTGGGCGTGGCCTTCGCCTTCGGCAAGGCCAGCGTCTTCAAGTACATCAGCGACGAATACCCCAGCAACATCGGCGCCATCAGCGGCATCGTCGGCCTGGCCGGCGGCCTGGGCGGCTTCGTGCTGCCCATCCTCTTCGGCGCGCTGGTGGACCTGACCGGCATCCGCTCCAGCGCCTTCATGCTGATGTACGGCGTGGTCTGGGTCTCCCTCATCTGGATGTACTTCACCGAGGTGCGCCGCACCGAGGTGATGGGCCGGCACGTGCCTGCCTGACGCCCGCAACGCTCTTCAACCTCAACGGAGAACCTCATGGCTTCTTCCTCCCTCATCGCGCACTGGAACCCGGAGGACCACGGCTTCTGGCGCAGCACCGGCGCCTCCATCGCGCAACGCAACCTGTGGATCTCCATTCCCGCCCTCACGCTGGCCTTCGCCGTGTGGATGGTGTGGTCGGTGGTGGTGGTGAACCTGCCCTCGGTGGGCTTCAAGTTCAGCACCAACCAGCTGTTCTGGCTGGCATCGCTGCCGGCCCTGTGCGGCGCCACCTTGCGCATCTTCTATTCGTTCGCGGTGCCCATCTTCGGCGGGCGGCGCTGGACAGCCATCTCCACCGCATCGCTGCTGCTGCCGGCCGCCGGAATCGGCATGGCGGTGCAGAACCCGGGCACCCCCTATGAAGTGTTCGTGCTGCTGGCGCTGCTGTGCGGCTTCGGCGGCGGCAACTTCGCC
This sequence comes from Ideonella sp. BN130291, assembly GCF_036231905.1. Classification (NCBI taxonomy): domain Bacteria; kingdom Pseudomonadati; phylum Pseudomonadota; class Betaproteobacteria; order Burkholderiales; family Sphaerotilaceae; genus Ideonella; species Ideonella sp. BN130291. The sequence goes on from NZ_JAZARE010000011.1 coordinate 3,306, forward strand.
TCCAGCATGGCCAACATCAGCTTCTTCTTCCCCAAGGAGAAAAAAGGCACGGCGCTGGGCCTGAACGCCGGCCTGGGCAACCTGGGCGTGTCGCTGGTGCAGTTCGTGGTGCCGCTGGTCATCACCGCCGGCGCCTTCGGCGGCTGGGGCGGGGAAGGGCAGACCATCATGAGGGCCGGCAAGGCCACCACCCTCTGGCTGCAGAACGCGGGCTACGTGTGGGTGCCGTTCATCATCCTGTCGGCATTGGCCGCCTGGTTCTGGATGAACGACCTGGCCGAGGCCAAGGCCTCCTTCGCCGACCAGGCCGTGATCTTCAAGCGCAAGCACAACTGGCTGATGTGCTGGCTGTACCTGGGCACCTTCGGCAGCTTCATCGGCTACTCCGCCGGCTTCCCGCTGCTGATCAAGAGCCAGTTCCCCGGCGTGAATGCACTGCAATACGCCTGGCTGGGCCCGCTGGTCGGTGCACTGGTGCGCCCTGTGGGCGGCTGGCTGGCCGACAAGGTGGGCGGCGCGAAGGTCACCTTCTGGAACTTCATCGCCATGGCGCTGGGCGTGGTGGCGGTGCTGCAGTTCCTGCCGCAGGGCGGGCAGGGCGGCAACTTCGGCCTGTTCCTCGCTTCCTTCCTGGTGCTGTTCGCCGCCTCGGGCATCGGCAACGGTTCCACCTTCCGCATGATCCCGGTGATCTTTCTGACCGAGCGGCAGCGAGCCGCGGCGGGGCAGCCGAAGGCCGTGCAGGAACAAGCCATCAAGGAGGCCAACAAGGAAGCTGCGGCCGTGCTGGGCTTCAGCTCGGCGGTGGGCGCCTACGGTGGCTTCTTCATTCCCAAGGCCTATGGCACCTCGGTGTCCATGACCGGGTCGATGGATGCGGCGCTGTACTTCTTCATCTTCTTCTACGTCACCTGCGTGGCGGTGACCTGGTGGTTCTACAGCCGCAAGAACGCGGAAATGCCGTGCTGATGCATCGCCTGTCACACAGCATTCACGCAGCGTTACGCACTACAGCGATGCAGTCATACCGCGTTGGCGTCCGCGCCCCAAGCTGCACGCACTTTCGGAGCCACTGATGAGCCACTTTCTGGACCGCCTCACGTTCTTCGCCCAGCCCAAGGAGAGCTTCTCCGACGGCCATGGCGTGACCACCGGCGAGGACCGCACCTGGGAGGACGCCTACCGCGCCCGCTGGCAGCACGACAAGATCGTGCGCTCCACACACGGCGTCAACTGCACCGGCTCCTGCTCGTGGAAGATCTACGTCAAGGGCGGCATCGTCACCTGGGAGACCCAGCAGACCGACTATCCGCGCACCCGCTGGGACCTGCCCAACCATGAGCCGCGCGGCTGCGCCCGCGGCGCCAGCTACAGCTGGTACCTCTACAGCGCCAACCGGGTGAAGTACCCGCTGGTGCGTGGCCGCCTGCTCAAGCACTGGCGCGAGGCACGCGCCACGCTGGACCCGGTGGACGCCTGGACCGCCATCGTCAACGACCCCGCCAAGCGCGCCGACTGGCAGAAGCAGCGCGGCCTGGGTGGCTTCGTGCGCAGCAGCTGGGACGAGGTGAACGAGATCGTGGCCGCGGCCAACGTGCACACCATCAAGCAGCACGGCCCCGACCGCATCATCGGCTTCTCGCCCATTCCGGCGATGAGCATGGTGAGCTACGCCGCCGGCAGCCGCTACCTCAGCCTGATCGGCGGCGTGTGCATGAGCTTCTACGACTGGTACTGCGACCTGCCACCCAGCAGCCCGCAGACCTGGGGCGAGCAGACCGACGTGCCGGAGTCGGCCGATTGGTACAACAGCACCTACATCATCGCCTGGGGCTCCAACGTGCCGCAGACGCGCACGCCGGATGCCCACTTCTTCACCGAGGTGCGCTACAAGGGCGCGAAGACGGTGGCGGTGACGCCCGACTATGCCGAGGTGAGCAAGCTCGCCGACATCTGGCTGCACCCCAAGCAGGGCACCGATGCCGCGATCGCGATGGCCATGGGCCACGTGATGCTCAAGGAGTTCTACATCGACAAGCGGAGTGCGTACTTCGACGACTACGCGCGCCGCTACACCGACCTGCCGCTGCTGGTGACGCTGAAGTCGCAGACCCTGCCGGACGGCCGCAAGATCATGGTGCCGGACCGGTACGTGCGCGCCAGCGACTTCCACGGCCACCTGGGCCAGCAGCACCATGCCGAGTGGAAGACCGTGGGCTTCGACGCCATGGGCAAGGCCGTGCTGCCCAACGGCTCCATCGGCTTCCGCTGGGGCCCCGAAGGCGACCCCGACAAGGGCAAGTGGAACCTGGAGGCCAAGGAAGCGCGCCACGGCAACGAGGTGCACCTGAAGCTGTCGGTGCTTGAGAACGAGGCCGGCGAGCAGGCGCACGACATGGTGCCGGTGGGCTTCCCGTACTTTGGCGGCATCGACTCGCCGCAGTTCACGCCCAACAAACAAAGCGACGTGCTGGTGCGCCAGGTGCCGGCCGTCACGTTGATGCTGGAAGAGCAGGGGGTTGCGAAGCCGGTGCAGGTGGCCACCGTGTTCGACCTGCACGTGGCGCACTACGGGGTGGACCGCGGCTTCGCCGGCGACGACTGCCCCGCCGGCTACGACGACAACCGGCCCTACACGCCGGCCTGGGCCGAGAAGATCACCGGCACGCCGCGTGACCAGATCATCACCGTCGCGCGCCAGTTCGCCGACAACGCCGACAAGACGCACGGCAAGAGCATGGTGATCATCGGCGCGGCGATGAACCACTGGTACCACTGCGACATGAACTACCGCGGCATCATCAACATGCTGATGATGTGCGGCTGCATCGGCCAGAGCGGTGGCGGCTGGGCGCACTACGTGGGCCAGGAAAAGCTGCGCCCGCAGACCGGCTGGACCGCGCTGGCCTTCGCGCTGGACTGGATCCGCCCGCCGCGCCAGCAGAACAGCACCAGCTTCTTCTACGCCCACACCGACCAGTGGCGCTATGAAAAGCTGGGCGTGGACGAGGTGCTGAGCCCACTGGCCGACAAGGCGCAGTTCGGCGGCAGCATGATCGACTACAACGTGCGCGCCGAGCGCATGGGCTGGCTGCCCAGCGCCCCGCAGCTCAAGACCAACCCGCTGCAGGTGGTGAAGGAGGCCGCGGGCGGCGACGTGAAGCAGTACGTGGTCGATGGCCTGAAGAGCGGCAAGCTGCAACTCAGCTGCGAGGACCCGGACCACCCCGCCAACTGGCCGCGCAACATGTTCGTGTGGCGCTCCAACATCCTGGGCTCCTCCGGCAAGGGCCATGAATACTTCCTGAAGCACCTGCTGGGCACCAGCCATGGCGTGCAGGGCAAGGATCTCGGCAAGGACGAGGCCAAGCCCAAGGAAGTGGTGTGGCACGACAAGGCGCCCGAGGGCAAGCTCGACCTGCTGGTCACGCTCGACTTCCGCATGAGCACCACCTGCCTGTATTCGGACATCGTGCTGCCCACCGCCACCTGGTACGAGAAGAACGACCTCAACACCAGCGACATGCACCCCTTCATCCACCCGCTCAGTGCCGCGGTGGACCCGGCCTGGCAGGCGCGCAGCGACTGGGAGATCTACAAGCGCTTTGCCAAGACCTTCAGCGAGGTGTGCGTGGGCCACCTGGGCGTGGAGAAGGAAGTGGTGATGACACCGCTCATGCACGACACGCCGGCCGAGCTGGCGCAGCCCTTCGGCGTGCAGGACTGGAAGCGCGGCGAGATCGACCTGATCCCCGGCAAGACCGCGCCACAGATCACGGTGGTGGAGCGCGACTACCCCAACACCTACAAGCGCTTCACCTCGCTGGGTGGCTTGATGAACAAGCTGGGCAATGGCGGCAAGGGCATAGCCTGGAACACCGACACCGAGGTGCAGCAGCTGGGCGAGTTGAACGGCGTCGTGCAGGAGCCCGGCGTGAGCCAGGGTCGTCCGAAGATCGAGACCGACATCGACGCCGCGGAAGTGGTGATGATGCTGGCGCCCGAGACCAACGGCCATGTCGCCGTGAAGGCCTGGGATGCGTTGAGCCAGCAGACCGGCCGCGAGCACGCCCACCTGGCGTTGCACCGCGAGGACGAGAAGATCCGCTACCGCGACATCCAGGCCCAGCCGCGCAAGATCATCAGCTCGCCCACCTGGAGCGGCCTGGAGAGCGAGAAGGTCAGCTACAACGCCGGCTACACCAACGTGCATGAGCTGATCCCCTGGCGCACCCTCACCGGGCGGCAGCAGTTCTACCAGGACCACCCCTGGATGCGGAACTTCGGCGAAAGCTTCACCAGCTATCGCCCGCCGGTGGACCTGAAGACCATTGACGTAGTGAAGAACATGAAGGGCAACGGCGAGAAGGAGGTGGTGCTCAACTTCATCACGCCGCACCAGAAGTGGGGCATCCACTCCACCTACAGCGACAACCTGCTGATGCTCACGCTCAACCGCGGCGGCCCGGTGGTGTGGCTGAGCGAAGACGACGCGAAGAACGCCGGCATCGTGGACAACGACTGGATCGAGCTCTTCAACGCCAACGGTGCCATCGCGGCCCGCGCGGTGGTGAGCCAGCGGGTGAACCCCGGCATGGTGATGATGTACCACGCGCAGGAAAAGATCATCAACACGCCGGGGTCCCAGATCACCGGCCAGCGTGGCGGCATCCACAACTCGGTGACCCGCATCGTGCTCAAGCCCACCCACATGATCGGCGGCTACGCGCAGCTGAGCTACGGCTTCAACTACTACGGAACCATCGGCACGAACCGCGATGAGTTCGTGGTGGTGAGGAAGATGACCAAAGTGGATTGGCTGGATGAAGAGTCCAGCACCGAAGGAGCGACAGCATGACGATCCGCGCACAGATCGGCATGGTGCTGAACCTGGACAAGTGCATCGGCTGCCACACCTGCTCGGTGACCTGCAAGAACGTGTGGACCAGCCGGCCCGGCATGGAATACGCGTGGTTCAACAACGTGGAAACCAAGCCCGGCATCGGCTACCCCAAGGAGTGGGAGAACCAGGACAAGTGGAAGGGCGGCTGGACCCGCCATGCCGACGGCTCCATCACCCCGCGCCAGGGCGGCAAGTGGAAGCTGCTGTCGAAGATCTTCGCCAACCCCAACCTGCCGCAGATCGACGACTACTACGAGCCCTTCACCTTCGACTACGACCACCTGCAGTCGGCCAAGGAAAGCAAGGCCGCGCCCACCGCGCGCCCGCGCAGCCTGATCACCGGCAAGCGGATGGAGAAGATCGAGTGGGGTCCGAACTGGGAGGAGATCCTCGGCGGTGAATTCGCCAAGCGTTCGAAGGACAAGAACTTCGACGATGTGCAGAAGGAGATCTACGGCCAGTTCGAGAACACCTTCATGATGTACCTGCCCAGGCTGTGCGAGCACTGCCTGAACCCGGCATGCGTGGCATCGTGCCCCTCGGGCTCGATCTACAAGCGCGAGGAAGACGGCATCGTGCTGATCGACCAGGACAAGTGCCGCGGCTGGCGCATGTGCGTGAGCGGCTGCCCGTACAAGAAGATCTACTACAACTGGCAGAGCGGCAAGGCGGAGAAGTGCATTTTCTGCTACCCCCGCATCGAGGCCGGCCAGCCCACCGTGTGCAGCGAAACCTGCGTGGGCCGCATCCGCTACCTCGGTGTGCTGCTGTACGACGCCGACCGCATCCAGGAAGCGGCCAGCGTGGAACACGACCGCGACCTCTACCCGGCGCAGCTGGGCCTGTTCCTCGACCCGCACGACCCGAAGGTGATAGCGCAGGCACGCATCGACGGCATTCCCGACGCCTGGATGGACGCCGCGCGCAAGAGCCCGGTCTACAAGATGGCGGTGGAGTGGAAGGTGGCCCTGCCGCTGCACCCGGAGTACCGCACCTTGCCGATGGTGTGGTACGTGCCGCCCCTGTCCCCCATCACCTCGGCCGCGCAGGCCGGGCATGTGGGCATCAATGGCGAGATCCCCGATGTGAACCAGCTGCGCATCCCGGTGAAGTACCTGGCCAACCTGCTGACCGCCGGCGACACCATGCCAGTGGTGCGGGCGCTGGAACGCATGCTCGCGATGCGCGCCTACCAGCGCGGCAGGCACGTGGACGGGACCGAGAACCTCAAGGCGCTGCAGCAGGTGGGCATGAGCCCGGCCGAAGTGCAGGAGATGTACCAGATCATGGCCATCGCCAACTACGAGGACCGCTTCGTCATCCCCACCAGCCACCGCGAATACGCCGAGAACACCTTCGACATGAAGGGCGGCTGTGGCTTCTCGTTCGGCAACGGCTGCTCCGACGGCGCCACCGAGGTGAGCCTGTTCGGCGGCAAGAAGCGCCGCACCATTCCCATCAAGGCGACGGTATGAGGAAGCACGACACCATGAGCCATGCCACCACCTTGCGCGCCATCGCGCGCCTGCTGTGCTACCCCGACGACGGGCTGATGCGCCAGGTGCCGCAGGTCGCCGAAGCGCTGGTGCTCGACGGCACGCTGTCGTCCAGCACCCGGCGTGCCCTGATGGCGCTGGTCGCCGACCTGGTGCAGCGGGACTGGCTGGAAGTGGAAGCCCTCTATGTGGACACCTTCGACCGCGGCCGCCGCACATCCTTGCACCTGTTCGAGCATGTGCACGGCGATTCGCGTGACCGCGGCCCGGCCATGATCGACCTGCAGCAGACGTACGCCGGCTCGGGCCTGTACCTGGCCGATGGGGAACTGCCCGATTTCCTGCCCGTGGTGCTGGAGTTCGCCTCCACCCAGCCGGCTGACACCCAACGCGAGTTCCTGGGCGAGATGGCGCACATCCTGAATGCACTGCACAGCGCGCTGGTGGAACGCGAGAGCCCCTATGCCGCCGCCGTGGCCGCGGTGCTGGAACTGGCCGGTGAGCCGGTGCAGGCCGTGAAGCTGGAGCCCGAGGCCCCGCTCGACGACAGCTGGCAAGAGCCTGAAGCCTTCGGCGGCTGCAACAGCGCGGGCCAGCAGGCGCCCGGCCAGCCGCAAACCATCCACATCGTGCGTTCCAACGCCCAGCAAACCGGAGCTGCCGCATGACCTCCGCGCTCGACACCTTCCTGTTCGGCCTGTACCCCTACATCTGCCTCACGGTCTTCCTGGTCGGCAGCCTGATCCGCTTCGACCGCGACCAGTACACCTGGAAAAGCGACTCGTCGCAGATGCTGCGCACCGGCAGCCTGCGCTGGGGCAGCAACCTGTTCCATGTGGGCGTGCTGTTCCTCTTCTTCGGCCACGGCGTGGGCATGCTCACGCCGCACGCGGTGTACGAGCACTTCATCAGCGCGGGCCAGAAGCAGTTGATGGCGATGATCAGTGGCGGCATCGCCGGCACGCTGGGCTTCATCGGCGTGAGCCTGCTGCTGCACCGGCGCTTGGCCGACCCGCGCATCCGTGCCACCAGCAAGACCAGCGACATCGCGCTACTGGTGCTGCTGTGGGTGCAGCTGGCACTCGGCCTGGGCAGCATCGCGCTGTCGGCCCAGCACCTGGACGGCGGGCTGATGATGCGGTTTGGCGAATGGGCGCAGCGCATCGTGACCTTCCGCCCCGGTGCGGTGGAGCAGCTGGCCGAGGCCGGCTGGCTCTTCAAGCTGCACATGGCGCTCGGCATGACGGTGTTCCTGGTGTTCCCGTTCACGCGGCTGGTGCATGTGTGGAGCGGGTTCGCCACCGTGTTCTACGTACTGCGGCCCTACCAGCTGGCGCGCAGCCGGCGCCTGAACCTGCCGCAGGGTCATCTGCAGCCCGGCGGCGCGCCCGCTGCCACGCCCGCCGTGCCGCCAGCCGCAGCCGCGCCACGCGAGCTGCCCGTGCGCAGCCCCGGCGTTCGCGCCGCATGACCCGGGTACCGCCATGCAAACCGATACCCTGATCGCCGTGGCCCGCGTGCGCGGCGTTGCGTTGCACCAGCAAGGCGAGCAGCTCGGGCCTGAAGCGCTGCGCGAGCGGGCCTGCACCGAGCTGCTGCGGCAGCGCGCGCAGCAGGCCGGCCTGTTGGCCGCCGATGACAGCGTGCATGCCGATGCCGTGCTCAGCGCCGCGGCGGCCGATGCCATCGAGCGCCTGCTGGAGCGCGAACTGCAATTGCCCGAGCCCGAAGAGGCCGCCTGCCGGCGCCACCACGCGGCCAACATCAAGCGTTACAGCACCGGAGAGCGCGTGCATGCGCGCCACGTGCTCTTTGCGGTGACCGACGGCGTGGACCTGAATGCCCTGCGCAGGGTGGCGGAGCAGACGCTGCTGGACCTGCGCGCCGAGCCCGGGCGTTTTGCCGAGCGTGCCGCGCAACAGTCCAACTGCCCGAGCGCCGCCCAGGGCGGCGACCTTGGCTGGCTGACCCGGGACGACTGTGCGGAGGAGTTTGCACGTGAGTTGTTCGCCCACACCGAGGTGGGCGTGCTGCCGCGCCTGGTGCACAGCCGCTTCGGCCTGCATGTGGTGGAGGTGCTCCAGCGCAACCCCGGCACGGCGCAGCCCTACGAAGCCGTGCGCGGCGCGGTGGCGCTGGCGCTGCGCCAGCAGGTGTATGTGACCGCGCTGCGGCAGTACCTGCAGCTGCTGGCCGCCGACGCCGACATCGTCGGCGTGGACCTGGCCGCCAGCGACAGCCCGCTGGTGCAGTGACGTGAGCGAACGCGCCTGCGGCCCCGGCGCCGACGATGCGCTGCTGCAGCGCCTGAGGCGCTTTCACACCGACTACTTTCCGCGCTATCGCGAGCGCTTCCAGGACCTGGTGGCCCAGGGACAGCACCCGACCACGCTGTTCATCGGCTGCTCCGATTCCCGCCTGGTGCCCTACCTGCTCACGGGCGCCGGGCCGGGCGAACTCTTCATCGTGCGCAACGTCGGGGCCCTGGTGCCGCCGGTGGACGGGCTGCACGGCCTGCACGGCACCGCGGCGGCCATCGAGTTCGCAGTGCTCAGCCTGGACGTCCGGCACATCGTGGTCTGCGGCCACAGCCACTGCGGTGCGATGAAGGCCCTGTACGAGGAGCTGCCGGCGGAGGCCACCCACCTGCACGCCTGGCTGGACATGGCACGCGAAGCGGCGCTGCCCGTGCAAGTGGGCCCCGAAGCGCTACGCCGCACCGAGCAGCGCGCCGTGGTGCTGCAACTGGAGCGCCTGATGGCCTACCCGATGGTGCGCCGGCGAGTGGAGCAGGGCCGGCTGTTCCTGCACGGCTGGCACTACGTGATCGAGGAAGGCGAGGTGCACGTGTTCGATGTCGAAAGCGGCCGCTTCGTGCCGGCGTCGCAGGCGCAGCACAGCGGGACCGGCCCGTACCGGACGATGGAGCCCATCGACGGGGAAGGGGCGATCTTCAACGAGGTGGACCGGGCGTTCGGGGGGTAGGTCTCCCGGCCTGCATTGCAGTTCGACGGGGCGAGCGGCTCGATGGAAGGGTCAGGCCTCAGCGATCGCTGCAATGGAAACTTTCAAACCCGGTATGCGCGCAGGCAGCTTGGCGCCTTGGCGAGCCGGAGGATCAGAAGGAAACCACCTGAGCCACTCCTCATTCATTCCGGGGAAGTCGTCTTCCTCAGCAAGCACGACAGTCACGCTGACAATCTTGTCCAGGGAACTGCCTGCTTCCTCGAGGATGGCTTGTATGTTGGTCAGGCATTGTCGGGTTTGCTCTTGGATGGTTGTTCCTTTGAGAGCGCCTGTGGTGGGATCATTCGGAGCTGTTCCTGAGACGAACACCAAGCCCGCGGCTTTGACCGCCTGGCTGTACATCGGCGGCGGCTTGGCGGCATTTGGCGTGAACACGATCTGGCGAGCCATTTGAGTTCCCTTGCGTGCGTTGGTGATCGAAAGGGGAAGTCCATGAACATTCTGTTCGTCGGCATCGATATCGCCAAGCAGGTTCATGTCCCCAGCGCCAGCGTCAGCGCCTCGCCCTGCGCCCCGTAGGCCAGGAATCCATCCACGTCCCCCCGCTTCACCGCCTCCACCATCCGCTCCAGGGCGCTGTTCACCTGCGCATCGCTGGGCGGCTGACCGCGGCTGCCGCCCAGCGCGCCGACGAACACCACCTGCCAGGGCGGGCCGTAGGCGCCTGCCTCGTCGGCCAGGGTGGCGAAGCTGTCCAGCTCCTCCAGCGTCTTGTCTACGCACATCAGCGGTGTGAGGTGGCCACCTTGCCCGCGCTCGAAGCGCGCGCGTTGCGCGGGGGTGGCGTCTGGCGGCAGCTCGGCTGCCGTGAACACGAACAGCAGGCGCTGCGGCTGCGCTTCGGCGGCCGCAGCCTGCAGCAGCTGGTGGAAAGGCGTGGTGCCTGCTTCTGGAACCGTTGGGCTGTGGGTGTGCATGGTGGGGAGTCCTGGTGTGTTGATCTGGGTGGCACGCGGCCGTGTCAGCCTGGTTTGCCGTCCAGGCGGGGGCGCAGCAGCATCGGCCCGTAGCGCAGCGCATAGAGCCCGAAGCCCAGCGACCACAGCGCCGCCGATCCGGCGATGGCCGCCACATAGAGCGTGGGCGTCAGCAGGGGCAGGCCCACGCGCAGCAGGCCAGCGCCCAGCACCAGCCCGTAGGCGGCCACGTCGAAGCCGTCCGCCTTCAATGGGCGGGCGGTGTGGCCACGCGCGGTGCGGGTCATCATGCCGATCACCAGCGCGCCGATGGCACCGGCGGTGAGCGCGTGCGCGGCCACCGACGGGCTCACCCACCCTGCCAATGCCGCTGCGCGCAACGCCATGTGCAGCGGTATCCACGCGTATGCCGCGTGCAGCACCCAGACCAGCGGCGTTCGCAGCGTGCGCCAGGGCTGCCACAGCCACAGCCGCGCTGCATGGGCCGCCGCGGCGGCCACGAGCACCAGGCCGAGGGCAGCGTCGGGCAGCGGCAGCACGTCCGTGGCCACCAGCACCAGCACGCTGCCCAGGGCCACCCGCTCCAGCCACGGGTCGCGCCGCGCCTGCGCCCCAGGCACGCCGTTGTTGGTGAACATGGGCACCACGCGGCCCGCCATCACGGCCATGATGAACAGCACCAGGTCCAGCCCCAGCTGCAGGCCGGCCCAGGCAGGCAGCGTGAGGCTGCCCAGCAGCGACAGGTGAACCACCAGCGCCGCGCAGCCCATGGCCACCAGCAGCGCCACGAAGAAGTAGTTGCGCCGGTTCCGGCCCGCCTTCAGCGAGCGCCACAGTGGCCAGGCGCAGCACCACGCAAACCCGACGTTCGCAGCCGCGGCCGCCACGCCCCAGGGCGTGAGCACGAGCACGCGGGCGGCCAGCCACAACAACACCAGCGCCGCGAGCCTGGCGCCCGATGGGGTCGGTTGCCCCGACCAGTTGCGCCCCGCGGTGAAGAGAAAGCCCACCACCACCGCGAGCGTGAAGCCGAACAGCATCTCGTGCGCATGCCAGGCGGGCCCCTGGAGGTAGGCCGAGGGCAGCCACCCCAGGCTTTGCGCGCCCCACAGCGCGATGGACAGGGCTGCAAAGCCGCTGGCCAGCAGGTAGAACGGGCGAAAGCCGAGCTGCCAGAGCGCCAGGCCGCCAGGTGCCTGGCGCGGCGGCGGTTCGTCGATGGGGATGAATGTCGGCATGGGGGACATGGATCGGGTCATTGCAATGCGCCGTGACGCCGCCGCCAGACGAGGGCGGCGCCGATCACGGTGAGGAGGAACAGCACGATGGCCGCGCTGTTGAGGGCGGCACCCAGCCTGCGCAAGGCGGGATCGAAGGCGCCGCCGCCCACGCGCAGCAGCAGCGAGCCGTGCAGCGCGAGCAGCGGCAGGTAGAACGCATGGCCGAAAGCCAGCTTCACGCGGGCCACGGCGGGCAGGATCACCGGTGCATGGCCCATCACCATGCTGAACACGAACCCCAGTCCCACCGCATGCAGCGCGGTGTCGCGGGCCGCGGGCAGGCCGGCGCTGGCCGCCGCCCACGCCAGGCCGCCCATGGCAAGCCAGCCGTACCCTGCCAGCAGGCACACCGCCATGTAGCGGGCCAGGCCGCCGGCCAGCACCGTGCGGCGCGCGATGTCAAAGGCCATCAACCAGCCGGCCAGCGCGGCCAGCGCCAGCCCGAACACCACGCCGCCCAGCGCAGGCCACGACGCGCACAGCGCGCTCCCCAGCAGCAGCGCGCCCAGCAGCCACAGCAGCAGCGCCTCGGCGCCCGGGCGGCGCCGCATCAGCCGCGTCATCTCCAGCCGTTCGGCCGCGATGGTGAGCACCAGGAAGGCAAGCCACGCCGGCAGCACGGCCGCCGCGCCGGTGCCAGAGACCTGCAGCACATTGCCGCCCAGCCAGCTGAAAGCGCCCAACAGCAGCAGCCAGGTGTGCGCCGCCTGCTGGCGGCGCACGATGGCCGCGTTCACCGCCACGAATGCCAAACCGGCCAGCACGAAACTCGCGTGCGCCGCCTGCGCCTGGCCAGCCAGCAGCAGGGCGCCTCCCACCGCGCACACCAGCGGCGCCACGATCGCCGCCGGATGCTTCAGCGCGACGGCGCGCTCGATGCCGATGACCGTGCCGAGGAACGCGCAGATCATCAGCGCCGCATGCCACACGGCCGCCTGGCCGATCCAGTCGGCCTGCAGGGGCAGCACCACGCCGGCGCGCAACAGCCCGCCCAGCATGCCGGCAGCCAGGCTGGCAAGGGCGAGGGCGAGGGCGGGCCGCGCGATGCCGGTGCGCCGCGAAGGGCGCACCCCGCGCTGCCGGCTCACCAGCCCATCTGGCGCCGGCCTTGGGGCGTGATGCGCTCGGGCGTCCATGCGGGCTCCCAGCAGAGTTCGAGTTCGATGCGGTGGTCGGCCGGCACCACCGGGTCGAGGCGGTGTTCCACCTCGTCCATGATCTCGTCGGCCACCGGGCAGGCAGGCGATGTCATGGTCATCAGCACATGCACCCGCTGGTCCGCCACCGTCACCTGGTAGATCAGGCCGACGTCGACGATGCTCAGCGCCACTTCGGGGTCCATCACGCGCCGCAGGGCGCCGGTGATGGGGCGTCGCAGTGCCTCGTCGCCCAGGTAGGGGAAAGGCTGCGTGTCGGTGTCGTCAGCGGGCACGTCGCTCATGGCGCGGCCCGCCTGGGGAAGAACAGCACCTGCGCGATGTCGGCTCGGTTGCGCACCACATCGGCCAGGGTGTAGCGGTCCAGCACGGCATGAAAGGCCGCCACCGCCTCGGCCATGGCGTCGCGCAGCCGGCACACCGGGGACAGGCAGCAGTCGTCCGCATCGGCATCGAAACATTCGGCCGGGCGCAGCTGCCCCTCGGTGTCGCGCACCACCTGGCCGATCACGATGTCCTCGGCCCGCCTGCCCAGCATCAGCCCGCCGCCGCGGCCGCGCGCGCTGGCCAGCCAGCCGTTTCTGGCCAGGAAGTGCACCACCTTGGTGAGGTGATGCTCGGACACCTCGAAGGTGCCGGCGATCTCCGCGATCGTGACGCGCCGCTCCGGCCGCGCCGCCAGGAAGATCAGCACGCGCAGGCTGTAGTCGGTGAAGGTGCTCAGCTTCAAGGTGGCAGGTGGTCCGAAAGATGCATGGATCTTCCAGCTTTGAGCGCGCCGGGGACTTGATCCCGCGCAAGTCCGGCGCCTGGCTTATGCGGCCGCCCCACTGCGGCATGATCACAACCAGGAGCACTCCTCACGCATGCCGCTCAACCTGTCCCGCCGCCTCACCGGCAAGGACCGCACTGCCGAAGCCAACCGCCACCTCGGCTATGCGCTCGCCTTCGTGGCCGGTGCCACCAATGCCGGCGGCTTCCTGGCGGTGCACCAGTACACCTCGCACATGACCGGCATCGTCTCGTCCATGGCGGACAACCTGGTGCTGGGCGCTTTGGGCCCCGTGCTGGCCGGGCTGGGCGCCTTGCTGTGTTTTCTGTTCGGGGCCATGGCATCCGCGCTGCTGGTGAACTACGCGCGCCGTCGCAGGATGTCCAGCGAATACGCCTTGCCCCTGCTGGCCGAAGCGGCGCTGCTGCTGGTCTTCGGCGTGGCGGGCGGCAGGTTGCAGCACATGCAGGGGTTCTTCGTGCCCGGCACCGTGATGCTGCTGTGTTTCATCATGGGCCTGCAGAACGCGGTGATCTCCAAGATCTCACGCTCGGAGATCCGCACCACGCACGTCACCGGCACGGTCACCGACATCGGCATCGAGCTGGGCCGGCTGCTGTACTGGCGCCGCTGGCCGGCCGAAGCGGGGCAGGACGTGGCGGCCAGCCACCGCCGGCTCGCCATGCTGTGCCTGCTGGTGGCCAGCTTCTTCGTGGGCGGGGCCTCGGGCGCTGCCGGCTTCAAGGCCCTGGGCTACGCCTGCACGGTGCCGCTGGCGGTGCTGCTGGTGGCGCTGGCCTGTGCACCGGCCTGGGACGACGTCGGCAGCGCGTTCAAGGGCGGCGGCTGGCGCTGAGCCGGGATGCGCCCGCTCAAGCGATGGTGTTCATCAATGCAGCCTGCATGAGGTAAAGGCGGTCAGTGTCGTCGGCGTCCGGCGCCAGCAGGCTGGTGATCGGGTGTTCGCTGCGGCTCAGGCCGTTGCACACGGGGACGCCGGCTTCGGCTTGCAGGGCGCGGGCCTGTGCCGGGGTGAGGCGTTCGCACTCCACCATGTCGTACAGGCGCGCGAGCATGCGGGCGCTCTCGGCGCGCTCACCCTCGGCGCACAGCAACGCGTCCACGCGCAGCCGTGAAACACGCGCACCCAGCTGCGTGGCAGCCTGCTCGAACACCCGGCCGCCAGGCGAGTCGGCCTGGTCGCACAACAACGCGATGTGCTTGCCGCGCAGCAGCAGCGTCGGCGTGCCGGTCTGGGCAGCCTGCTTCAGCGTGCGCGCCGCGTTCAGCAGCGCCTGCGAGTCGGCAGCGGACAGGCGGGCGCCCGACAGCAGGCGATGGGTGAGCGTGCTTTTCATGACGGCGCCAGCTTAGGGCGGCGCGCGGCCGCTGGTTTGCGCGGCGTCAAACGGTGGAGCGCCAAGGCGTGCTGTCGCGGTGCCGATACACGCGGTTCACCGAGCGTTACCGAGCGACATGCCCGGGTCGCGCGGGGTTGACGCGCGGTTTCTAAGCTCTCCCTCATTCGATCCCCCGACTGTTCAGAGGCACCCCACCATGCTCGCCAACGCCCACCAGCCCGTCACCGCCACCTGCCCGACCGCTGCCGCCGTGCGGGCGGCCGTGGTGCCGCCTCCGCCGGCCCCGGGCGCGGCACTGCAGGACCACAGCCGCCGCATCGCCGACACGCTGCAGCTGCTGTCGGACAGCCTGCCGTTGCAGCGCCGCGTGGTGCGCTCGGGCGACACGGTGTACCAGGCCGGCGAGCGGTTCACCCATTTGTACGTGCTCAATTCGGGCTTCTTCAAGGTCGTGAACCTGTCGGCGGACGGACGCGAGCAGGTCGTGGGCCTGAAGTTCCGCGGCGACTGGCTGGGGTTCGACGGCATTGCGTCAGGCCAGTACGCGTCCGACGCGATCGCGATGGACACCGGCGAGGTGTGGGTGGTGAGCTATGACGCGCTGCTGGCGGCCTGCGCACGGCGCCCCGCGCTGATGGGGGTGCTGCATGAGGCGATGAGCCGCGAGATCGCCCGCGACCGGGATTCGCTGATGTCGGTGTGCACCTTGCCGGCCGACGCGCGGGTGGCGGACTTCCTGCGCTACTGGGCCGATTCGCTGGCCAAGCGGGGGCTGCGCACCGACCAGATCACCTTGCGCATGAGCCGCGCGGAAATCGGCAACTACCTCGGCATGACGCTGGAAACCGTGAGCCGGGCATTGTCCAAGCTGGCCAAGGGCAAGGTGATCCACTTTGCCGAGAAGGGCCGCCGGGAGATCCAGATTCCCGACGTGGGTGCGCTCAGCCGCTTTGTGCAGGGCTGCCTGGCGCCGGCGAGCCGCGCGCTGCAATGACCGGCGCGGCCACCCGCGCGATGGCCCGCCCCAGCGCTTCGCGCGTGTAGGGCTTGGGCAGCAGCTCCCAGGCGGGGGGCGATTCGCGGTCCGCGTCCAGCAGCTCGGCGGAGAAGCCGGACATCAGCAGGATGCCCAGATGGGGCAGGCGCTCCTGTGCCAGCCGGGCCAGCTCGGTGCCGCGCATGCCGGCGCCCAGCGCAATGTCGGTGAGCAGCAGGTCGAAGTCGGCCTCGGGCGTCAGCGACAGCAGCGCCTGTTCGGCGCTGGCGCAGGCCGTGACCCGGCAGCCGAACGCATCGAGGAAGGTGCGCACGACCGCACGCACTTCGCCGTCGTCTTCCACCATCAGCACCTTCAGGCCGGGCGGCACCTGCCCGGCCGCCGCGCCGGGTGCATCGGCGGCTGCGGCCGCCGCCTCCCATGGGCGGGGGATGTAGAGGGTGACCCGGGTGCCGGCGCCCAGGACACTGTCGATCGCAATCGCACCGCGCGACTGCTTCACGAAGCCGTAGACCGTGCTGAGCCCGAGCCCGGTGCCCCGGCCGGCTTCCTTGGTGGTGAAAAACGGCTCGAAGGCGCGTTCCTTCACGTCCTCCGGCATGCCGGTGCCGGTGTCGGCGATGGTGATGGCGACGAAGCGCTCGTCACGTGCGCTGGGATCATCCAACTCGCCGCGCACGCCCGCCGGCAGGCTGGCGCAGGGCTGGGCTTCGAAGCGCAGCACGCCGCCGTCCGGCATGGCGTCACGCGCGTTGATCGCGATGTTGAGCAGCGCCGATTCCAGCTGGCCCGGGTCGGCCAGGCAGGGCGGCAGGGCCTGCGACACGTCCACCTCGATGCGGATGCGCTGGTCCAGGGTGCGCCGCAACATGTCGGAAAGCGACATCAGCATCGCGCCCAGGTCCACCGGCGCCGGCTGCAGCACCTGCCGGCGTGAAAACGCGAGCAGCTTGCCCGTGAGCTCCGCGCCGCGCCTGCTGGCCCGTGCAGCCGCGGCCACCAGCTGCTGCGCGTAGGCGTCGTCCGCCACGGCGGGCAGCTCCTCCAGCACCTGCAGGTTGCCCTGGATCACGGTGAGCAGGTTGTTGAAGTCGTGCGCGATACCGCCGGTGAGCTGCCCCACGCTCTCGAGGCGCTGCGCGTGGCTGAGTGCCTCCTCGGACTGGGCACGCTGCAGGCTGGTGGCCAGCAGGCTCGACAGTGATTCGAGAAAGCGCGTCTCGTCTTCGCCGAAGCGGTTGGGCTGGAGCGACCGCACCGCCAACGCGCCGATCGTGCGTCCACGATCGCTCAGCGGCACCGCCATCGCGCTCACGAGGCCGGCGTCGAGGTAGGTCGCGGGCACCGTGAAGCGGTGCTCCTCGCGGTAGTCCGGCACGACCACCGGCCGCCCGTGGGCCAGCACGAAACCGGGCGGCGTGTCAGGCCGGTTCGGCAACCGGGCGCCGACTTCCTCTCCCTGCACCAGGCCCACGCCGCTGGCCACCCGGAATTCAAGCCGGTTCGCTTCCAGCAGGAACACCATCGCGACTTCCACCTGCAAGGCTTGCGCCGCGATCGCGGGTACCTGCTCGAGCAGCACCTGCGGGTCGCGCGCATCCACGGCCAGGCGGCCCAGCTGCGCCAGGTGCTCGCTGTAGCGGGCCCGCTGCAGCGCCTGCTTCACACGGGGGTAGGCGCTGATGTCGCGAATGGCGGCCACCACCAGCGGCCGCCCGCCGCTTTGCAGCGGGCTGAGCGCGATCTCCACCATCACCTCCGAGCCGTCGCGCCGCCTGGCCACCAGCTCCATCTGCGTGCCCATGGGCCGGGTGCGGGGCGAGCGCGCATACGCCTCCCGGTAGGCAGCGTGGCGGGGGCGGATGCTGTCGGGCACCAGCGCATCCACGTTCAGGCCGGCCATCTCTTCGGGCGTGTAGCCCAGCAGCGCGGCAGCCGACGGGTTGGCCAGCACGATGGCACCGGCCGTGTCCACCAGCAGCAGTGCGTCCGGATACGCAGTGAACAGCGAGCGGAACACGCTGCGATCGTCGATGTCCGGCGGCAACGCGGGCGGAAGCGGGCCGGAAGGCAGGCGGGTGTGCATTTGTCGATGCCTCAGAACGGGGTAACGGCCGGCACGAAGATGTAACCCGCACCCCGCACCGATTTGATGAGTTCGGGATTCTCCGCGTCGACCTCCAGCTTCTTGCGCAGCCGGCCCACCTGCACGTCGATGGTGCGGTCGAACGGCGCGGCTTCGCGCCCCCGGGTCTGCTCCAGCAGGAAATCGCGCGAGAGCACACGGCCTGGATGGCGCGCGAAGGCACACAGCAGGTCGAGTTCGCCGGTCGTGAGGCTCACCTGCTCGCCATCGGGCGCGGTGAGGCGCCGGGCCGCCATGTCGAGCTCCCAGCCTTCGAAGCGCAAGCGCTCGCGCGGCATGGCCGCCGGCGAGGCAGCCGACGCCGGCACGGTGGCAGGCGTGGCGCCTGCGTCGGCGGGCGCCAGCCGCCGCAGCACCGCCTTGATGCGGGCCAGCAGCTCGCGCAGGTCGAACGGCTTGGTCACGTAGTCGTCGGCACCCACCTCCAGCCCGACCACCTTGTCGATCGAGTCGCCACGGCCGGTGACGATGACCAGGCCGCAGCGCCAGTGCTCGCGCAACTGGCGCGCGATCACGAATCCGTCCTCGCCAGGCAGGCCCAGGTCCAGCAGCACCAGGTCAGGCGGGTCCTGCGGCATCAGGGCCATCAAGTCGCGTCCGGAATGCACCTGGGTGGTTCGGAAGCCATGGCCCTTGAGGTAGTTGGCCAGCAGCAAGGTGATGTCGACTTCATCGTCGAGCACGGCAATGTGGGTCGGTTTCACGGGTTCTGTGGGTGAGTCACAAGCGCACAGCGTAACGCTTCGGGGGAGCGCGGATGCCGCTTGACGCAGGTCAACCTGCCGGGCGCGGGGCCAACCGAGCATGGGGCACCTCGTCCACCTACCGAACGGAGCTCCCCATGAAGATTCTTCTCGCCGTCGATGGCAGCACCTACACCAGGCACATGCTCGGTTACCTGGCAGCGCACGACGAACTGCTGGGCGCGGACCGCCAGTACACCGCCTTCACCGTGGTCCCCCCGATTCCGCCGCATGCGACCTCGTTCCTGGAGCGCGAGGTGATCGACACCTACTACCGCGAGCAGGCGCAGCAGGTGCTGGCGCCGGTGCAGTCGTTCGCCAGGCAGAACGGCTGGGAAATGGACGCCCGCCATGCCGTGGGCCACGCCGGCGACGCCATCGCCAGCCTGGCAACCGAAGGCCGGTTCGACCTGATCGTGATGGGCACGCACGGGCATTCCGCGCTGGCCAACGCGGTGATGGGCTCGGTGGCGACCCGGGTGATCGCGCAAGGCAAGGTGCCGGTGCTGCTGATCCGCTGACGCGGTTGGCGCGCAGTGCCGCCAGCGCGCGAGCGCTCGAACGGCGTCAGCAGGCCCGGGTTGCCGGCTGCTGCAGGGGCGCCAGCGCCTTGACCAGGCGCACCACTTCGCGGTCGTGCGGATCCGCCGGGTCCTCAGTGAAGCCCAGGTGGCGGGCCAGCTGCAGCATGGCGCTGTTTTCACGCAGGACCCAGCCCACCAGCCGCGGCGTTCCCCGCGATCGCGCATGCTCGATCAGCTGCTCCAGCAGCATGCTGCCCAGGCCCCGTCCTTTCAGGTCGCTGCGCACGATGACCGCAAATTCGGCTTCGGTGTTGTCGGGGTCGCGCACCGTGCGGCCGACGCCCAGCGTTTCCGGCGCGCCCTGTGCGTCGGCGCCGACCGCGATGAAGGCCATCTCGCGCTCGTAGTCCACCTGCGTCAGCCGGGCGAGCTCGCTGCGGGGCAGCTCGCGCCGCGTCTGGAAGATGCGCATGCGGATGTCTTCAGGGCTCAGCTGCTGCAGGAAGCGGCGGTGCTGCTCCTCGTCCTCCGGGCGGATGGGACGCAGCACGATCTCGCGCCCGTGCCATTGCACTCGGCGCACCCACTCGGTGGGGTAGGGCCGGATCGCAAACCGGTCCGCACCGGCCACCGGCTGGGCCGACAGCCGCACCCGCGCGTCCAGCGCCAGGACACCGTGCTCGTCCACCCACAAGGGGTTGATGTCCAGCTCCGCCAGGTGCGGCAGGTCGGCGAGCATCTGCGACACCGCGATCAGCACGTCATGCAGTGCATCGGCGTGCGCAGGCGGACGGTCGCGGTAGCCGGCCAGCAGGCGCGACACCCGGGTGCGCGACACGAGCTCGCGCGCCAGACTTCGGTTCAGCGGCGGCAGGGCGATGGCGCTGTCGGCCAGCACCTCCACCGCGGTGCCGCCCTGGCCGAACAGGATGACCGGGCCGAACAGCGCGTCGATGCTGGCGCCGACGATGGTTTCGTGCGCATGCGGCCGCCGGGCCATGGTCTGCACGCTGAAGCCGGTGACCCGGGCACCTGGGCGCGCGCGCTGCACCGACTGCAGCATGTCGGCGGCCGCCTGCTGCACCGCCTGGGCATCGGGCAGGTCGAGCCGCACGCCGCCCACGTCCGACTTGTGCGTGATGTCCGGCGACACGATCTTCAGCACCACCGGATAGCCGATGCTGTGTGCCGCCGCCGCGGCGGCATCCGCATCGGGGGCGACGGTGAGGGTGCGTACCACGGGCACTCCGTAGGCCGCGAGCACCGTCTTGGCTTCGGCTTCGCCCAGCCATTGCCGGCCTTCGGCCTGCGCCGCTGCCATCACGGCCAGGGCCGCGGCGCGGTCGGGCACCGGGTTCTCGCTGGCCGAGGGCGCCTCCATCAGGATCGCCTGGTTGCGCCTGAACGTCTGCAGCATGGCGAAGGCATGCACCGCGCCCTCCGGGGTGGCGTAGTTCGCGATGCCCGCGCGCTCGAAACGGGCACGCGCCTCGGCCACTGCGCCCTCGCCCAGCCAGCAGCTCATCACCCGGGCGGGTGCGGCGGCGACCAGTGGCACGCAGGCGCGGGCAATGTCGTCGCTGCGCACGATGGCGGTGGGCGAGTGCAGGAACAGCACCGCGCCGGTGGCCGGGTCGTCCAGCACGGCTTTCAGCGTGGCGGTGTAACGCTCCACCGGAGCGTCGCCGATGATGTCGATCGGGTTGGCCTTGGACCAGTTGGGCGGCAGCACCTTGTTCAGCGCCTGCAGCAGCGCAGCGGACAGGTCGGCGAGCGCCACGCCATGCAAGGCGGCGGAGTCGGCGGCCATCACGCCGGCGCCGCCGCCGTTGGTCATGATGGTGAGCACCTCGCTGAGGTTGCCCCGGAAGCGCGCCAGCGTTTCGGCGGCGATGAACAGCTGGTGCAGGGTGTCCACCCGCAACATGCCGGCACGGCGGATCGCTGCGTCGATCACCGCGTCGGCGCCGGCGAGGGCGCCGGTGTGGGAGGCGGCCGCCTGCACGCCGCGGCCTGCACGGCCGGCCTTGACCACGATCACCGGCTTGTTGCGCGCCGCCGCGCGTGCGGCCGAGATGAACTTGCGCGGCGACTGCACCGATTCGATGTAAAGCAGGATGGCGCGTGTGCGGGCATCGCTGGCCAGGTAGTCCAGCAGGTCGCCGAAGTCCACATCGCAGTGGTCGCCCAGCGACACCATGTGCGAAAAGCCGATGTTGCGGCTGCGCGCCCAGTCCAGCACCGCGGTGATGAGCGCACCCGACTGCGACACGAAAGCCAGCTCGCCGGCGGCCGCGTCGGTGTGGGCGAAGCTCGCGTTCAGGCCGATGTGAGGGCTGAGCAAACCGATGCAGTTGGGCCCCAGCAGGCGCAGCAGGTACGGCTTGGCGGCCTCCAGCATCCCTTGCTGCTGGCTGGCGCTCAAGCCCGCTGTCACCACCACCACCGCCCGTGTGCCCATCGCACCCAGCTCGGCGACGAGTCCGGGCACGGTCGCTGGCGGCGTGCACAGCACAGCCAGCTCGGGCGTGCCGGGCAGGTCGCTGGCGCGGGCGAAGACCGGCAGGCCGTCCAGCGCCGTGTGGCGTGGGTTCACGGGGTAGAGCGGCCCAGCGAAGCCACCTGCGCGGAGGTTGCGCCACACGGTGGCGCCCACGCTACCGGGGCGGTTGGATGCACCGAATACCGCAACCGACGCGGGCCGCAGCAAGTGGTCGAGATGACGGATCGTCAATCGGATTCCCCGTTCAGCAGCCAATGGCTCCGGGAGCCCGGCTCGCTCAATGTGCCATCAACACCGGCAGCGTCATGCGCTCCAGTATCGCCCGCGTCGCCCCGCCCAGCAGCCGCTCCCGCGCCGGGCTGTGGCCGTAACAGCCCATCACCAGCAGCCCGGCGCGGACCTCCTTGCTCCATTGCAGCAGGGCGCCGCCGATGTCGCCAGGCGCCTTGCCGTACCGATGAACTTGCGCGGTGATTCCGTGCAGCGCGAGGTGGGATTCGATGTCCATGCACCCGTCGAGGCGCGGCACCGTCGCTTCACCCCAATTGACAACATGCACATGCCTTGCCTGGCGAAGCAGCGGCAACGCGGCCGCGAGCGCGCGTGCCGATCCGGCAGTGGCGTTCCATGCAACAACCGCGGTCTCCGCCGGCAATGCATACCTGCCTTCGCGTGGCCACACCAGGGCGGGGCGTCCGCAGGCCGCCATGACGGCTGGCGCGAAGTCCCTCTGCAGGCCAGCCCCGGGGTCGGCTGCGTCCTGGCCGAGGACCAGCAGGTCGGTGGAGCAGGCGTACCGGGCGAAGGCAGGCGCATCCGATGCGGGCGGCAGCTCGGCCCAGCAGGCTCGGGTACGGTCGGTGAATACCGCCTCGAACAGCGAGCGCGCGCTCGCCCGGCGCTGCAGCGCCATGTCTTGCAGGGCCTGCGCATCAGCGGCCCCGGCGGTGTAGCTGTACGGCGTGTCCACCTCGCCAGGGGTGTCGCTCAGCAGGGCCGTGATGCATGCGCCATGCTGATCCGCAAGATCGCGCGCGGCCAGCAGCCTGGCGCGGCTGCGGGGCGAGGCGTCAACGTGGACGAGGAGGGATCGCAGGGCCGACATGGCAGCTTCTTCGGGAGCCCGACGATAGGGTGAGGCTTCGCTGCCGGCCTTGCGCGATGTCAAGCGGGCATGCAACGGCGCAGACGCCCGCTGCGCGGATGAAGCGGGGCGCGCGAGGGGCTCGTTCAGCGTCGCCCTAGGGGGCTGCAGAGTCCCGCGCCACCTTGCGCAACGCGAGCACAAGCCCCAGCGACACCAGCACCAGGCCGATGACCAGCCCGACCCAGAAGCCATACACCTGCATCGGCCCGGCGCCCGGCAGGCCGACGTAGCCCAGCCAGGTGCCCACGGGGATGCCGATCAGCCAGAACGCGACGACCATCAGCACCATCGGCATGAGGGTGACCTTGTAGCCGCGCAGTGCGCCCATGGCGCACACCTGCGTGGCGTCGAAGAGCTGCCAGAAGGCCGCGAACAGCAGCAGGTTGGCTGCCAGCGCGCGCACCGCCAGGTCCGTGCTGTAGACCGCGGCCACCTGGTGGCGCAGCCCGATGATGGGGCCGATGGCGGCCGCCGCGATCAGCAGGCCGAGGCCGATCCCCGTCCACGCGAGTTGGCGCGCGCGCCGCAGATCCTGCGCGCCCAGCGCCTGGCCCACGCGGATGGCCAGCGCGGAGGACAGGCCCATGGGCAGCATGAAGATCAGCGCCGAGAAGTTGAGCGCCACCTGGTGCGCCGCGATCTGCACCTCGCCGAAGCGGCCCACCAGGACGGCGATGCTGGAAAACGCCGCCACCTCCGCCAGGCCGGCGCCGCCCATGGGCAGGCCGATGCGCAGCAGCTGCTTCTGCGCCTCCCAGCGCGGCAGCGTCCAGCCATGCCAAACGTAGTGCGGCTTGTAGACCGGCGCATGGGCGGTCCACAGCGCAAGCAGCAGCGCGGCCACCCACATGCCGACGCCGGTGGCCCAGCCACAGCCCGCACCGCCCATCGCGGGCAGGCCGAAGTGCCCCTCGATCAGCACCCAGTTCAGCACCGTATTGATGGCCAGGCCAAGGAACGCCAGCACCATGATCGGCCGGGTCTCGTTGATACTGGCCGAATAGAAGGCCAGGGCCCGGTACACCAGGGCGGCCGGCATGCCCAGGCAGATGCCCCAGAGGAACAGCCCGGTGCGCCCGGCCAGCGCGGGCGCGATGCCGGCCAGCACCAGCAGCCGTGGCGTCCAGGGCAGCAGCAGCAACGGCACCACGCTCACCCACAGCGCCAGCCAGATGCCTTCACGCGCATCGCGCGCCACGGCTTGATGGTCACCCGCGCCGAAATGATGGGCGACGATGGGCGACACCGCCTGGATCACGCTCATCAGCGTGACGAACACCGGGATCCACAGCGCCACGCCCAGGCCCACCACCGCCAGCTCGCCCGCGCCTGCGTGGCCGGCCATCACCGTGTCGACCAGGCCCATCAGCACATAGGCGATCTGCGACAGGATGATGGGACCGGCCAGGCGCAGCAGTGCGCGGCTGTCGTGGAGGAAGCGGTGAAGTCTTGGCATGCGGCAGGGCGCGCAATGTAGCACCGACTGCGCGCGCGGCAGGCGCGCCGCGGCAGCGCTGCACCGTCAGGGCAGGGCGCGGTCCAGGTGGACGTAGCCGCCGTCGGGGTGCAGCCACTGACCGGTGGTGTGGGAGGAGCGGTCGGAGAGCAGGAACACCACCAGGTCGGCGATCTCCTGGTCGGTGGTCATGCGGTGCCCGAGCGGGATGCGCCCGGTGATGGCCTGCAAGGCGGCGTCGGGGTCGGGCCGCGTGCCCAGCCAGCGCCGGTACATCGGCGTCATCACCTCCGCCGGCAGCACCGCGTTGACACGCACGCCTTGCGGCGCCAGCGCCGCGGCCCACTCGCGCGTGAGCCCGAGCAGGCCCGCCTTGGCCGCCACGTAGCCGCTGGTGCCGCCCTGGCCGGTGAGCGCGGTCTTGGAGGAGATGTTGACGATGGCGCCTTGCCGCTGCACCAGCTGGTCGACGCACAGGTGCGCCATGACGTAGCAGTGCACGAGGTTGCTCTCCAGCGAAGCCATGAAGGCCGCGCGGCCAGCCTCCAGCCCCACGCCGTCGTTCACGCCGGCGTTGTTCACCAGAGCGTCGATGCGGCCGAAGGTGGACACCACTTGCGACACCGCGTCGCGGCAAGCGGCTTCGTCGGCCAGCTCCAGCCTGAAGAAGCCGAAGCGCGGGCTGTGCGCGCGCAGTTCGGCCTCGAACGCCGCGTCCAGCGGCTGCCGGTCGAAGACCACCGGCAGCGCGCCTTCCTGCGCGAGCTGGCGGCAGATGGCCGCGCCGATGCCGCTGCCGCCGCCGGTGACGATGACGACCTTGCCCTGCAGGTGCAGATCCATCGCGGCTATCCCCGATGGCTGTACTGCGCGATCGAGGCCGGCTTCATCTCGATCGAGAAGCCCGGCGCCTCGGGCGGCAGGTAGGCGGCACCGCGCACCACGCAGGGGTGGACGAAGTGCTCATGCAGGTGGTCCACGTACTCGATCACGCGACCCTCCTTGCTGCCGGCGATGCACAGGTAGTCGATCATCGACAGGTGTTGCACGTACTCGCACAGCCCCACGCCGCCGGCATGCGGGCAGACCTTGAGGCCGTGTTTGGCGGCCATCAGCATCACGGCGAGCACCTCGTTCAGCCCGCCCAGGCGGCAGGCGTCGATCTGCACCACGTCGATCGCGCCGCGCATGATCAGCTGCTTGAAGATGATGCGGTTCTGGCACATCTCGCCGGTGGCCACCTGCATGCGGCCCTTCATCGCCTCGCGGATGCGGCGATGGCCCTCAATGTCGTCCGGGCTGGTGGGCTCCTCGATGAACCACGGCTTGGCAAAGGCCAGGTGATCCAGCCACTCGATCGCCTGGTCCACCTCCCACACCTGGTTGGCGTCGATCATCAGCTGGCGCTCGGGGCCCAGCACCTCGCGCGCGATGCGCAGACGCCGGATGTCGTCGGGCAGGTCGCGGCCGACCTTGAGCTTGATGTGATTGAAGCCGGCGTCCACCGCTTCCTGCGCCAGCCGGCGCAGCTTGTCGTCGTCGTAGCCCAGCCAGCCGGCCGAGGTGGTGTAGCAGGGGTAGCCGTCGGCCAGCAGGTCGGCGCGGCGCTGGGCTTGGGTGGGCGCCTGGCGCTGCAGCAGCGTCAGGGTTTCCGCCGGCGTGATGCAGTCGGTGATGTAGCGGAAGTCGATCAGCCGCACGATCTCTTGCGGGCTCATGTCGGCCACCAGCTGCCACACCGGCTTGCCCGCGGCCTTGGCCCACAAATCCCAGGCGGCGTTCACCACCGCGCCGGTCGCCAGGTGGATCGCGCCCTTGTCCGGCCCGATCCAGCGCAGCTGGCTGTCGGAGGTGACGTGGCGCCAGAAGCGGCCCATGTCCTCGGCGATCCAGGCCAGGTCCAGCCCGACGACCAGGTGCTCCATCGCGCGGATGGCGGCGCAGCAGATCTCGTTGCCGCGGCCGATGGTGAAGGTGAGGCCGTGGCCTTCCAGCCCGGGCTGGTCGGTCTCCAGCACCACATAGGCGGCGGAGTAGTCCGGGTCGGGGTTCATCGCGTCCGAGCCGTCGAGGAACCGCGAGGTCGGAAAGCGCACGTCCTCGATGCGCAGGGATCGGATGGTGGTCATATCGCGGTGACAGTGCGCTGACGCTGCTCCCCCAGGCCCTGGATGCCCAGGCGCACCGTCTGGCCGGGCACCAGGTACTTGGGCGGCTTCTGGCCCAGGCCCACGCCGGGTGGCGTGCCGGTGGCGATCACGTCGCCGGGCTGCAGGCTCATGAAGCGGCTCAGGTAGCTCACCAGGTGGCGCACGCCGAACACCATGGTGCGGGTGCTGCCGTTCTGGTAGCGGTGGCCGTCCACCTCCAGCCACAGCTGCAGGTCCTGCGGATCGGGCACTTCGTCGGCGGTGACCAGCCAGGGGCCGATCGGGCCGAAGGTGTCGCAGCCCTTGCCCTTGTCCCACTGGCCGCCGCGCTCCAGCTGGTATTCGCGCTCGGACACGTCGTGCACCACGCAGTAGCCGGCCACGTGCTGCAACGCATCAGCCTCGTCGATGTAGCGCCCGCCGGTGCCGATCACCACGCCCAGCTCCACCTCCCAGTCGGTCTTGGTGGAGCCGCGCGGAATCTCGATGTCGTCGTCCGGCCCGCAGATCGCGCTGGTCCACTTGCCGAACACCACCGGCTCCGCCGGCACCGGCATGCCGGACTCGGCCGCATGGTCCGCGTAGTTCAGCCCGATGCAGATGAACTTGCCGACCTGGCCCACGCAGGGGCCCAGGCGCAGGCCCTGCTGCGGCGTGCCGTCCACTCGCGGCAGCGAGGCCGGGTCGATCTGGCGCAGCTTGGCCAGCGTGGCAGCGCTCAGGGCGGCGCCCGCGATGTCGGGCACCACGCCGGAGAGGTCGCGCACGCGGCCTTCGGCATCGAGCAGCCCGGGTTTTTCCTGGCCCTTGGGGCCGTAGCGCAGGAGTTTCAAGGTCAGTCCTTCAGTCGTAGAGCACCGCGGCGATCTTCGGGTCCGCGATGTTGGTCTTGTCGTACCAGAAGAAGCCGGTGTCGATGATCTTGGGCAGCTTTTCGCCCTTGAGCGCCTTCACCGCGGCTTCCACCGTCTTGTAGCCGATGCCCACCGGGTTCTGGGTGATGGAGCCGGCGATGGTGCCGTCGCGGATCGCGTCCTTCTGCTGCTTGCCGGAGTCATAGCCGATCACCACCAGCTTGCGCTTGGTCTCGCGCACGGCATTCACCACGCCGAGCACCGAGCCTTCGTTGGCGCCGAACATGCCCTTGAGCTTGGGGTAGGCCTGCAGGATGGACTTGGCGATCTCGGTGGACTTCAGGTGATCGCCACCGCCGTATTGCACGCTCACGATCTTGACGTTGGGATGGGCCGCCTTCATGCGGTCGACGAAACCGTCGCGCCGGTCCACGCCGGTGCGGCTGGTCTGGTCGTGCACCACCAGCGCCACCTCGCCGGCATTGCCGATCAGCTCCGCCATCTTGTCGGCGGCCAGCGCGGCGGCCGCCTTGTTGTCGGTGGTGGCGGTAGTGACCGGAATGTCGCTGTCCACGCCCGAGTCGAAGGCCACCACGGGGATCTTGGCGGCCTGTGCCTTCTTCAGCAGGGGAATCGCAGCCTTGCTGTCCAGCGCCGCGAAGCCGATGGCCTTGGGCTGCTTGGCCAGCGCGGCAGAGAGCATGTCGATCTGCTTGTCGACCATGGCCTCGCTCTCGGGGCCTTCGAAGCTGATCTTCACCTTGAAGTCCTTGCCGGCCTGCTCGGCGCCCGACTTCACGGCCTGCCAGAACTGGTGCTGGAAGCCCTTGGAAACCAGCGGTATGTAGGTCTCCTGCGCGAGGGCCGCGCCGGCAAAGCCGAGCGCAAGGCCGCAGGCCACGGCAAGCTGCCGCAAGCGGTTGTTCAGCATGGTGCTTGTCTCCTGTTGTTGGACATGGAAAGGTGCCGCCGCTTCAACGCTGCGCGCGCCGGCGGAGGATGTCGGTGTAGACCGCGAGGATGATGATGGCGCCGGTGACCACGGTCTGCCACTCTTGCGCCACCGACATGATGCGCAGGCCGTTGGTGAGCACACTCATGATGAAGGCGCCGATCACGGTGCCCAGCACGGTGCCGGTGCCACCCGACAGCGAGGTGCCGCCGATCACCACCGCGGCGATGGCGTCCAGCTCGTAGCCCTGGCCCAGCGCTGGCTGGGCCGAGTTCAGGCGCGATGCGATCAGCAGGCCCGCGATGCCGCAGACCATGCCGCTCACCGTGTAGACCACGATCTTCCAGAAATCGACGTTCACGCCGGACAGGCGCACCGCTTCTTCGTTGCTGCCCAGGGCAAAGGTGTAGCGGCCCAGCAAGGTGCGGTTGAGCACCACGCTGGCACCGGCCGCCAGCAGAAAGAGGATCAGCACGCCGTTGGGAATGGGCAGCGCGGGCAGCAGCTCGCCGATCAGTGAATCCTGCGAGATGGCGGTGAAGCCCGGCGTGTCGTTGAAGTAGATCGGCTTGGTCTGCGAGATGACCAGCGCCAGGCCCTTGAGCAGCATCATCATGCCCAGCGTGGCGATGAAGGGCGGGATCTTCAGCTTGGCGATCAGCACGCCGGAGGTGCCGCCGCACACCGCGCCCGAGACGAGCGCGGCGGCGATGCCCAGCGGCAGCGGCAACCCCAGGTTGGTGAGCACCACGCCGGTGATCACCGCGCAGAAGGTCATCATCGTGCCCACCGACAGGTCGATGCCGCCGCTGATGATGACGAAGGTGCAGGCCACGGCCAGCACGCCGTTGACCGCCGTGGCCTGCAGGATGCTGACCATGTTGTCCACCTGCAGGAAGCGCGGCGACGCCACGCTGAAGAACACCATCAGCGCCACCAGGCTGGCAAAGGCCAGCAGCTTCTGCCGCGTGGCGGGGCGCAGCAGGCGCGCCTTCAGCGTCGGCACGGCCGGGCCGGCGGGCAGGGCGGGGCGGTCGGTCATGGTGCGATCCATCGTGGTGTCTTTCATGGCTGCAGCACCGCCTCGCGCCGTGTGGCGAGCTGCATGATGCTTTCCTGCGTGGCCTCGGCGGCGGCCAGCTCGCCAGTGACCCGGCCCTCGCACATCACCAGCACCCGGTGCGACAGGCGCAGCACCTCCGGCAGCTCCGACGAGATCACCACGATCGCCTTGCCCTCGCTCGCCAGCTGGGTGAGCAGGCGGTAGATCTCGGCCTTGGCGCCCACGTCGATGCCGCGCGTGGGCTCGTCGAAGAACAGGATGTCGCAGTCGCGCAGCAGCCACTTGGCCACCACCACCTTCTGCTGGTTGCCGCCGGAGAGCAGCCGCACCGGCTGCTGGACCGATGGTGTGCGGATGCCCAGCCGGCGCACATAACCTTCGGCCGTGCTGCGCATCGCAGCGGCATCCAGCCACAACCCGGCGCGCACGAAGCTCGGCATCGCAGTGAGCGCGATGTTGGTCTCCACGTCCATGCCGGTGGCCAGGCCGAAGTGCTTGCGGTCCTCCGACAGGTAGCCGATGCCGTGCGCCACCGCCTGCTGCGGCGAGCGGATGCCCACGCGCTTGCCGTGCACCCGGATCTCGCCGCTGTCGATGGGGTCGGCGCCGAACACGGCGCGCGCCACCTCGGTGCGGCCGGCGCCCATGAGGCCGGCGAAGCCCAGGATCTCGCCGCGGCGCAGGCTGAAGCTCACGTCCTTGAGCACGCCGCGCCGGTTCAGGTGCCGCACCTCCAGCACCACCGGGTGGGCCGAGGTGTCGGGCACCACGCGGTCCCAGGCGTCCAGCGTGCGGCCCACCATCATGCGGACGATCTCGTCGGTGCTGGTGCCGGCCATGGGCACGGTGGCGATGCTGCGGCCGTCGCGCATCACGGTCACGCGGTCGGCGATCTGCTGCAGCTCGTCCATCTTGTGCGAGATGTAGACGATGCCCACGCCCTCGCCGCGCAGCTGGCGCAGGACGCGGAACAGGTCTGCCACCTCCTGCGTGTTCAGCGCCGCGGTGGGCTCGTCCATGATCAGCACGCGCGACTGGTGCGACAGCGCCTTGGCAATCTCCACCATCTGCTGGCGCGCCACGGTGAGATCGCCCACCCGCACGCGCGGGTCGAGCTGGAGGTTCAGGCGCTCGAAGAGGGCCCGCGCGCCGGCGTTGAGCCGGTCTTCGTCCAGCCACAGCCCGCCCAGGCGGCGTGGCTCGCGGCCGATGAAGATGTTCTGCGCCGCGGACAGGTGCGGCATCAGGTTGAGTTCCTGGTGCACGATGCCGATGCCCAGCGCCTGCGCGGCGCGCGGCGAGGGGATGTCCACCGGCTGGCCGTCGAGCTCGATCGTGCCGGCATCGCGCGCGTGGATGCCGGCCAGGACTTTCATCAGCGTGGACTTGCCCGCGCCGTTTTCGCCCATCAGCGCATGCACCTCGCCGGCCTGCAGCTCGAAGCTCACCTGCTCCAGCGCGCGCACGCCGGCGAAGGCCTTGGAGAGCTGGGTCACGCGCACCAGCGGGGCGGTCATCGCGTTTCCAGGCCGTAGAAACGGCGCGCGGTGCCGTGCAGCACCTGCTCCCGCTCGGTGGGCGACAGCTGGGCCAGCAGCAGGTCGCTGGCCGCCACCCAGGTGTCGTAGCCGGCTGCCAAGGTGAGCACCGGCCAGTCGCTGCCCCACATCAGGCGCGAGGGACCGAATGCCTCCAGCAGCGTGTGCCACACCGGCCACAGGCTGGCCGCGATGCGCTCGGGCGAAGTGCAGTCCTGCGGCGCCATCTCGGTGACCAGGCCCGACAGCTTGCAGCACAGGCCGGGGTGCTGCGCCAGGCGCTTCATGCCATCGCGCCAGGCCTGCAATGCCCACTCGTTGCCGGGTTGCGCCAGTGGCGGCTTGGCGGCATGGTCCACCACCACCGGCAGCTCGGGCCACTGCGCCAGAAAGTGAAGCAAGCCGGGCAGGTGAGGGGGCTTCACCAGTGCATCGAAGCGCAGGCCCAGGCCCAGCAGCGCCTGCACCACCGCAGGATGCGGTGCGGTTGCGATCCACTGCACGTCGTCCAGGTCCTGCAGCATCGGCCGCACGCCCTTGAACCTGGCATGGCGCGCCAGGCGCTGCAGCACGTCCACCGAAGCGGGCTGCGCCAGATCCACCCAGCCGACCACGCCGCCGATGAACGCCTGCTCGTCGGCCAGCGACAGCATGAACTCGGTCTCCGCCACGCTGTCGGCCGCCTGCACCAGCACGGTCTGCGTGATGCCGTGGCGCTGCAGCAGCGGCTGCAGGTCGGCCGGCTCGAAATCGCGCAGCAGCGGCGCGAGCGCAGGCGCATCGGGCGTGAGCCAGCGGTAGTCGCCGCGGGCGCGGCGCCAGAAGTGCTGGTGGGCGTCGATGCGCATGCGCGGCAGGCTCAGATCGTGACGCCGCCGTCCACCGACAGCGCCTGGCCGGTGACGAAGCGCGACTCGTCGCTCAGCAGGTACACCACCATCGGCGTGATGTCGTCCACCGTCGCCAGACGGCCCATGGGCTGGCGCGCGATGAAGTTCTTTTCCGCCTGCACCGGGTCGGGTGCGTTGGCGATACGCCCGCGCAGCGAGGGCGTGTCCACGGTGCCGGGGCACAGCGCATTGCAGCGCAGGCCGCGCGCCACGAAGTCGGCCGCGATCGATTTGGTGAGGCCGATCACCGCCGCCTTGGTGGCACCATACACAAAGCGGTTCGGAAAACCCTTGATCGACGACGCCATCGAGGCCATGTTCAGGATGGACGGCGCGCTGCCCTGCGCCGCCTTGTCCAGCATGCCGGGCAGGAAGGCCCGCGTCACCCGGTACATGCTCTTCACGTTGAGGTCGAAGCTGAAGTCCCAGGCCGCTTCGTCGCAGCCCAGGATGGAGCCTTCGTGCACGAAGCCCGCGCAGTTGAACAGCCCGTCCAGCGGCGGCAGCTGCGCCGCCAGCGCCGCGATGGCCGCGCCGTCTCGCACGTCGAGCACGGCGGTTTGCACCTGCGGCGCTTCGCTCGCCAGTGTTTCCAGCAGTGCGGGCTGCACATCGGTGGCGATCACGCGGGCGCCTTCCCAGGCGCAGGCGAGGGCGCTGGCCCGGCCGATGCCCTGGCCGGCGGCGGTGATCAGGAGGGTTTTGCCTTGCAGACGCATTGGGGAATCTGTTTATGGATGAACAACATGTTCATTAGTAGACTGAAGTCTGACTCAGACCCGCAGGCCTGGAACTAGGGCTTGCCCTGATTCGTGAGCGACCACCGAGGGCGACCTGCGATGAACGACACCGCCGACAAGTACCGAGCGCCGGCCCTGGACAAGGGGCTGGACATCCTGGAGCTGCTGGCCGAACAGCCCGCCGGCCTGACCCGTGGCGAGATCGTGAAGGCCATGGGCCGCAGCCCGAGCGAGATCTACCGCATGCTGGAGCGCCTGGTGGCGCGGCACTACGTGGCGCGGTCACCCGAAGGCGACCGCTATGCGCTCAGCCTCAAGCTCTTCATCCTCGGCCACCGGCATCCGCCCATCCAGCGCCTGGTGAGCCGGGCACTGCCGGCGATGGACCTGTTCGCCAAGGGTGCGGAGCAGTCCTGCCACTTGAGCGTGTACGACCGGGGCAACTTGATCGTGGTGGCCCATGCCGGGGGGCCCAACAACTGGGGCATGTCGATCCGCGTGGGCGTGACCGTCAACCTGATGGACACCGCCTCCGGCCATGTGCTGCTGGCGTTCCAGACCCCCGAGCGGCGGGCCGAGATGCTGGCCGAGCACGAAACCCTGGAAGGCGAAGTCGCCATTCCCGAGGCCGAGCTCGAGCAGATGCTGGACGAGGTGCGGCGGCAGGGCCACTGGCAGGGCGACAGCCGGCAGTGCTTTGGCGTGACCGACATCTCGCTGCCCATCCTCGGGCCGCACGGCGAGGCGATCGCCGCCCTCACCTGTCCGTTCATCCGCCGCATCGACCGGCATGTGGGCGCGAGCGTGGACCAGGCCCGGGCGCTGTTGCAGGCGGCGGCCGCCGGGCTGTCGTTGTGCGGGTAGGCGAGGGCTTGGGTACGCTCGGTCCCGGCGACTCCTCGCCGCGCAGCAAAGGGACGAAGCAGTGCACCATGCCGTGAGCCTTATCACCATCCTGGCAGCGGGTTTCGGCCTGGCGCTGGTCCTGGGCTTCATCGCCGCCCGACTGAAGCTGCCCGCGTTGGTGGGCTACCTGCTCGCCGGCATCGCGATCGGGCCCGCCACACCGGGCTTCGTGGGCGACATGGCCATCGCCTCGCAGCTGGCCGA
Source organism: Ideonella sp. BN130291 (assembly GCF_036231905.1). Classification (NCBI taxonomy): domain Bacteria; kingdom Pseudomonadati; phylum Pseudomonadota; class Betaproteobacteria; order Burkholderiales; family Sphaerotilaceae; genus Ideonella; species Ideonella sp. BN130291. The sequence continues at coordinate 37,032 of NZ_JAZARE010000011.1, forward strand.
AATCGGCGTCATGCTGCTGATGTTCGGTGTCGGGCTGCACTTCTCGATCGATGACCTGCTGGCGGTGCGCAGGATCGCACTGCCGGGTGCGGTGGTCCAGATGGGCGTGGCCACGGCATTGGGCCTGGGCGTTGCCAGCGCCTGGGGCTGGTCCCTGGGCGAGGCGCTGGTGTTCGGCGTGTCGCTGTCCGTGGCCAGCACCGTGGTGCTGCTGAAGGCGCTGGAAAGCCGCGGCCTGGTGGAAACCGCCGATGGCAGGATCGCCGTCGGCTGGCTGGTGGTGGAGGACCTGGCGATGGTGCTGGTGCTCGTGCTGCTGCCGGCGGTGGCGCCGGCATTGGGCGGCAAGGCGTCGGCCTCCGCGCATGGCACCGGCCTCACCATCCTCATCACGCTGGCGGAAGTGGCCGGGTTCCTCGCCTTCATGCTGGTGGTGGGGCGGCGCCTGTTCCCCTGGGTGCTGTGGCAGGTGGCGAAGACCGGATCGCGCGAGCTGTTCACGCTGTGCGTGGTGTCGGCCGCGGTGAGCATCGCGTACGGCTCCTCGGCGCTGTTCGGCGTGTCGTTTGCGCTGGGCGCCTTCTTCGCCGGCATGGTGCTGCGGGAGTCGGAGTTCAGCCAGCGCGCCGCGGAGCAGACCCTGCCGCTGCAGGACGCTTTTGCAGTGCTCTTCTTCGTGTCGGTCGGCATGCTGTTCGATCCCCAGGTGCTGGTCGATGAGCCGCTGCATGTGCTGGCCACGGTGGCGGTGATCGTGGTGGGCAAGTCGCTGGCCGCGGTGATGCTGGTGCTGCTGCTGAAGTACCCGGTGAGGACAGCCTTGGTGGTTGCCGCCAGCCTGGCGCAGGTGGGCGAGTTTTCCTTCATCCTCGCGGGGCTGGGCATGTCGCTGGGCCTGCTGCCCCAGGAAGGGCAGAGCCTGATCCTGGCGGGCGCGCTGATCTCCATCGCACTGAACCCGATCGTTTTTGCTGCCCTGGGCCCGGTGCAGCGCTGGCTGCAGCGGCGCCCCGGCCTGGCGGCGCGGCTGGAGGCGGCGCTCAACCCCCTGGCGGAGCTGCCGGTGCACACGGAGGGCAAGTACCTCGCGAACCAGGTGGTGCTGGTGGGATGGGGCCGCGTGGGCAAACAGATCGCCCAAACCCTGGCGGACAAGGGCGTTCCCTTCGTCGTGGCCGAGGCGAACCGCGAGTGGGTTCAGCAGCTGCGCGACAGCGGCGTGCCTGCCGTGTGGGGCGACGCGACTGAGCCGGAGGTGCTCATCCAGGCCCACATCCGCGACGCCACCGCACTGGTCATCGCCACGCCGGAAACCGTGCAGGTCAGGCGCATGGTGGACACGGCGCGAACCCTGAACCCCAGCATCGAGGTGGTGGTGCGCAGCCACAACCTCGAGGAGGCGAGCCTGCTGTCGCAGGAGGGGGCCGGGACGGTGTTCGTGGGCGAGAGCGAGCTCGCCAAGTCGATGGCGAGGTTCGTGCTCGAGGTCGTGCACGCCAGGAGTGGCACCCGTTGACCGGGCCGGGCCGCTGCCAGGGCGGCTTGTGCGGCAAACGCGCGCGATGCAGCTGGCACTGATGCCGCGCACCGCGATTCGCAGCGGCAGTAGCGGGTGCGCTGGCGCTGGCCTGGGTGCTGGCCTCGGCTCACTCCAGCGTCACCTTCGCATCCTTCACCAGCTTGGCATACCGTGCCGTGTCGGCCGCGATACGCCGGCCCATGTCCGCGGCCGAATTGCCGATGGGCTCGGCGCCGATCTCCAGCATGCGCTGGCGGAAGTCGGCCGTCTGGATGATCTTCACCATCTCGGTGTTCAGCCGCGCCACGACCTCCTTGGGCGTGGCGGCCGGCGCCAGCACGCCGAACCAGGTGCCCAGGTCGAATCCCTTGAGGCCTGCCTCTTCGAGCGTGGGCACATGGGGCAGTGTGGAGGAGCGCTTGGCCGTGGTCACGGCCAGGGCCTTCAGCTTGCCCGCCTTGATGTGCGGTAGCACCGGCGTGAGCGTATCGAACGACATGTTGAGCTGGCCCCCGATCAGGTCGGTGGTCAGCGGGCCGCTGCCCTTGTAGGGCACGTGCACGAGCTCGATGCCGGTCATCGCCGCCACCTGCGTGCCGATGAGGTGCTGCGCGGTGCCCATGCCGTTGGAGCCGTAGGTCATGGGCGCCTTGGCGGCCTTGGCCAGGGCCACCATCGACTTCACGTCGTTGGCCGGCGCGTCGGCGCTCACCGTCCAGACGTTGGGCACCAGGGCCACCATCGTGATGGGCGCAAAGTCCTTTTCGAAGCCGTAGGGCAGCTTCTTGTACACGCTGGTGGCGATGGTGTGGTGCACCGCGCCCATCAGCAGCGTGTAGCCGTCGGGCCTGGCCTTGGCCACGATGTCGGCGCCCAGGGTGGCGCCCGCACCGGGCTTGTTCTCGATCACCACCGGCTGGCCGAGCGCAGCCTGCAACTTCTCGCCCAGCGCGCGGGCCAGCACGTCGGTCGTGCCGCCGGGTGGGAAGGGCACCACCAGCGTGATGGGCTTGGCCGGCCACTCCTGCGCCGCCGCCCAGGGTGTGGCGAACGCCGCGGCAAAGGCGAGCACGAGGGCACGGCGGGTCGAGCGTGGGCATTTCATGGTGGTGTCTCCTGTCATGCGATGTAGATCGCCCTGAAGTCGTTCACGTTGGTCAGCGTGGGACCGCTGATCACCGAGTCGTCCAGGGCCTGGAAAAAAGCGTGGCCGTCGTTGTCGTCGAGCATGCGGCGTGGGTCCAGGCCTTGTGCGCGGGCGCGGGCCAGGCTGTCGGGCGCAAGCAGCGCACCGGCAATCTCCTCCAGCCCGTCGATGCCGTCGGTGTCGCCCGCGATGGCGTGCACGTTGGGTTCGCCCTGCAGCGCGAGGGCCAGCGAGAGCAGGAATTCGACGTTGCGGCCGCCCCGGCCGCGGCCACGCAGGGTGACCGTGGTTTCGCCGCCGGACAGCAGCACGCAGGGCCGCTTGAACGGCTCGCCCCGGCGCGCCACCTGCCGGGCGATGGCTGCCAGGCAACGGCCCACGTCGCGCGCCTCGCCCTCGATCGCGTCGCCGAGGATGTGGGCCTGCATCCCGGCCCGGCGCGCCACCTCGGCGGCCGCGTCCAGCGCCTGCTGCGGCGTGGCCACCAGGTGCGTCTGCACGCGTCGCAGTCGCGGGTCCGCCGGCTTGATGGTTTCGGCCGCGCCGCTTTCGAGCAGCGACCACGCGGCCCGCGGTACCTCGATGGCATGGCGGCGCAGGATGTCGAGCGCGTCCGCGCAGGTGGTCGCGTCGGCCACGGTGGGGCCGGAGGCGATGTCGGCCGGGTCGTCGCCCGGCACGTCGGAGATCAGCAGGTTGACCACGCGTGCGGGGTGGCAGGCCGCGGCCAGCCGGCCGCCGCGCAGGGCCGACAGGTGCCGGCGCACGCAGTTCATCTCGCCGATGCTCGCCCCGCTGGCCAGCAGCCGCCGGCTCAGGCTTTGTTCGTCGTGCAGCGCCAAGCCTTCGGCAGGCAACGGCAGCAGCGCCGAGCCACCGCCGGAAAACAGGCCCAGCACCAGGTCGTCTTCGCCCAGACCGCGCGCCAGCGCCATCAGGCGCCGTGCCGCCGCCTCGCCGGCGGCATCGGGCACCGGGTGGCCGGCTTCCACCACCTCGATGCGGCCGCAGCGCACGGCATGGCCGTGGCGGGTGACGACCAGGCCTTCCAGCGGCCCGGGCCAATGGGCCTCCACCGCCTGCGCCATCGCGGCCGACGCCTTGCCCGCGCCCATCACGATGGTGCGGGCCCGGGGCGGCGGCGGCAGGAACGGCGGCACCCGCAGCGCCGGCTGTGCGGCCGCCACCGCGGCGTCGAACATCGCCCGCAGCAGCCGGCGGGGGGAGCCCATGCTCACGCGATGGCCCTCACGCGGGCCGGCGGCGCGCGCCCACCAGCTCGCACACCGCCTGCGTCACCTGCGCCGTGGTGGCCTGGCCCCCCAGGTCGCCGGTGTGCAGGGCGGGGTTGGCGGTCGCCTGCTCGATGGCGGACATCACCGCGCCGGCGGCCTCGTGCTCGCCCAGGTGCTCCAGCAGCATCACCACCGACCAGAAGGTGCCGATCGGGTTGGCCACGCCCTTGCCCATGATGTCGAAGGCCGAGCCGTGGATGGGCTCGAACATCGAGGGGTAGCGGCGCTCCGGGTCAATGTTGCCGGTGGGCGCGATGCCCAGGCTGCCGGCCAGCGCGGCAGCCAGGTCGCTCAGGATGTCGGCATGCAGGTTGGTGGCGACGATGGTGTCCAGCGTGGCCGGCTTGTTGACCATGCGGGCGGTCATCGCATCGACCAGCTCCTTGTCCCAGCGCACGTCGGGGAACTCGCGTGCCACCTCGGCGGCGATCTGGTCCCACATCACCATCGCGTGGCGCTGCGCGTTGCTCTTGGTCACCACCGTCAGCTGCTTGCGCGGGCGGGCCTGCGCCAGGCGGAACGCGAAGCGCAGGATGCGCTCCACGCCCACGCGGGTCATGATGCTCACGTCGGTGGCGGTCTCGATCGGGTGACCCTGGTGCACCCGGCCGCCCACGCCGGAGTACTCGCCCTCGGAGTTCTCGCGCACGATCACCCAGTTCAGGTCCTCGGCGCGGCAGCGCTTCAGCGGCGCGTCGATGCCGGGCAGGATGCGCGTGGGCCGCACGTTGGCGTACTGGTCGAAGCCCTGGCAGATCTTCAGGCGCAGGCCCCACAGCGTGATGTGGTCCGGGATGTGCGGGTCGCCGGCCGAGCCGAACAGGATGGCGTCCTTGCCGCGCAGCGCATCCAGCCCGTCCTCCGGCATCATGGTGCCGTGCTCGCGGTAGTGGTCGCCGCCCCAGTCGAAGTTCTCGAACTCGAAGCGAAAGCGGTCGTTGCTCGCCGCCACGGCCTGCAGCAGCTGCTGGCCGGCCGGCACCACCTCCTTGCCGATGCCGTCGCCCGGGATGGTGGCGATGGAGTAGGTCTTCATGCTGGTCGCTCCGCAAAGAATCAATCGATGGGCGGACTGTAGGAACGCGACGCCCGCTTGCGGCACGCTCGGGCTCAACCCATCATTCACCTGAAGCTAACAATCGAGCCGACCCATGGCGAAAGCGATCCAGCCCACAGACCTGCGGTTCTTCTCCGTGCTGGCCGCTGCGGGCAGCCTGAGCGCGGCCGCGCGCGAACTCGGCATCACCACGCCGGCGGTCAGCAAGCACCTGGCGCAGATCGAATCGCGCCTGGGCCTGTCGCTGGTGAACCGCACCACGCGCCGCATGGGCCTCACGCCCGAGGGCGAGCTGTACCTGGAGCATGCGCGCCGCATCCTGGCCGAGATCGACGACATGGAGCAGTTGCTCGGCGTCTCGAAGGAAACGCCCAAGGGCCTGCTGCGCGTGAACGCCACTCTCGGCTTCGGCCGCAGCCACGTCGGGCCGCTGATCTCGCGCTTCGTGCGCAAGCACCCCGATGTGCAGGTGCAGCTGCAGCTGTCGGTGGACCCGCCGCCGATCTCGGAGGATGCATACGACGTGTGCGTGCGGTTCGGCCAGCCGCCGGACTCACGCATCGTGGCCCGCCTGCTCGCGCCCAACCGGCGCCTGCTGTGCGCGAGCCCGGCCTACCTGCGCAAGCACGGCACGCCGCGCGGGCCGCATGAGCTGGCGCGCCACAACTGCATCGGTATCCGGCAGGGGGAGCAGGCGTACGGCGTCTGGCAACTGTCCACCGGCCGCGGGCGGCATGCGAGCACCGAAACGATCAAGACGCGCGGCAACCTCACCACCAACGACGGTGAGATCGCCGTCAGCTGGGCGCTGGACGGCCTGGGCATCCTGATGCGCGCGCAATGGGACATCGAGCGCTACCTGCGCAACGGCCGCCTGGTGCAGGTGCTGCCGCAGTACGACACGCCGGACGCCGACATCTACGCGGTGTACCCGCAACGGCACCAGCGTGCCGCCAGGGTGCGGGCGTTCGTCGACTTCCTCGCCGCGTCCTTCGCGCAGCAGGTGGACGCCGCCCACCTGTGCCGGCCTCGTTTTTCCGGCGTGTAGGCGCTTTTTGTCCAAGCGGACACACAGGCCCGATCAGGCGCCGGTCAGGGCGCCGCGCAGCTTCATGAGCGCGCGTTGGCCGGTGGCGTGGGCGGGCCGGCAGCCTGGGCGGAGCGGGGGCCGAAGCGCCAGTCCAGCCGCAGCAGCGCGCCGATTTCGGCCAGCAGCTGGTCCAGGTTCACCGGTTTGGGCAGATAGGCGCTGGCGCCACCTGCCAGGATGTCCTGACGTTCGGTGTTGGTCGCGTTGGCCGACACCACGATGATCGGCACGCCGCTGCACTGCGGCAGCTGGCGCAGGCGATGGGTGGCCTCGCGGCCGCCCATGACGGGCATGGCCGAGTCCATGAGGATCAGGTCCGGCGGCGCAGCCTGGGCGCGCTCCAACCCCGCCTGGCCGTTGTCCGCCTCGGTCACCTCGAACCCCAGCGGCGCCAGGAACTCCGTGATGGTGGCGCGATTGGCCGCGTTGTCGTCCACCACCAGCACCTTGCAGCGCGACCCCAGGTAGCCGGTGATGGCCTGGCCCGGCGGGCCCGGGGCGGCGATACCCGGTGCGCGGGCGGGTGCCACCGGCAGCGCCAGCTCGAACCAGAATCGGCTCCCCCGGCCCGGCTGGCTGTCGACATGGATGTCGCCGCCCATCAGCAGCACCAGCTGCCGACTGATGGCCAGCCCCAGGCCACTGCCGTGCGCACGCCGTGTCGCGTCGCCCACCTGCTCGAAGCGCATGAAGATGGCGGCCACCGCTTCCGGCGCGATGCCCACGCCGCTGTCCTCGACCTCGAAGCGCAGGCGCACCTGTGCGTCGGCCCGCCCCATGGCACGCACGCGCAGCGTCACGTGGCCCTGGTCGGTGAACTTGACCGCGTTGTTCAGCAGGTTCAGCAGCACCTGGCGCAAGCGCTTGGCGTCGAAACAGGCGGCGCCCGGCAGCCCGGCGGGAAGGTCGACCACGAAGCGCAGGCCTTTGTCGACCGCCTTCACGCGGATGATCTCGGCCGTCAGGTCCAGGAACGCGCGCAGTTCGACCGGCTCCGGCAGCAGCTCGAGCTTGCCCGCTTCCACCTTTGCCAGGTCGAGCACGTCGTCGATCAGCGCCAGCAGGTGCTCGCCGCTCTTCTCGATGGTGCCCAGGCCTCGCCGCTGGCGCTCATTGAGGCCGTCATCGCGTTGGAGGAGCTGCGCGAAACCGAGCACGGCGTTCAGCGGCGTGCGCAACTCGTGGCTCATGTTGGCCAGGAACGCGCTCTTGGCCTGGTTGGCCACGTCGGCCAGCTCCTTCGCCCGGGTGAGCTCGGCGGTGCGCTCGGCCACCAGCTCTTCCAGGCGCTCGTGGCTGCGCTTGAGCTCGGCCTCGGCCAGCTTGCGCGCGGTGACGTCGCTGGCAAAGGTCTCGATGAAGACCGGTCGGCCCGCCTCGTCGCGCACCAGCCGCGCGCTGAACGAGGCCCACAAGGTCTGGCCCTTGGCATGGCGCAGTTTCAGCTCCTGGTTGGAAATCGCCCCGTAGGCCACCAGGGTGGACAGGATGCGCTCGCGGTCCTCGGGGTGCGCATAGACCTGGTTTGCCAGGTCGGTCACCTTGCGCAGCACCTCGTCCACGCTGTCGTAGCCGAGCATGCGCGCACCGGCCGGGTTGGCGCTGAGCACCCGCCCCTCCATCGAGACGCGGAAGATGCCTTCCAACGCACCCTCGACGATGCTGCGGTACTTCTCTTCGCTGCGGCGCAGCGCCTCTTCCGCGCGTTTGCGTTCGGTGATGTCGGTGGAGATGCCGCACACCGCGTAGACCCTGCCGCTGCCGTCGCGCAGAGGGAACTTCACCGAGACGAAGGTGTGCGGGCCATCGTCCAGCGGCACCAGTTCCTCGGCCTGCTGCGCCGCGCCCGCGGCCAGCACCTTGCGGTCGACGGCCTGGTAGGCCGCGGCCCGCTCGGCCGGATAGAGATCGACATCGGTCCTGCCTTCGATGGCCAGCGCGTCGACGTGGTGCAGTTGCCCGTACCGGCGGTTCACCATGAGGTAGCGCCCTTGCAGGTCCTTCAGGTAGACGACCGCCGGCGAGTTGTCGATGATGGAGCGCAGGCGCTGCTCGCTGCTGCGCAGGGCGTCCTCCGCGCTCCGGCGCTCGGCGTTCTCCTGCCGCAGGTGCTCGTAGAGCGCCGCGTTCTTTGCGATCGAGGCGCGCAGGCCTTCCACCATCGAATTGATCTTGCTCGCCAGCAGGTGCAGCTCATGGCGGCCGGAATCCTCCAGCACGAAAGGCTTGCCGCCCAGGTTGTCGATGTTCAGCCTGCCCACGAACTCGCTCAGCTGCTGCAGCGGGCGCCCCAGCCAGCGGCGGACGACGTAGAGGAAGATGAACCACAGCGCCAGCGTCTTGAGGACCGCGTTCACCAGGATCAGGACGAAGGCGTACTTCACCTGGTTCACGACGACCTGGCGGTTGGAAAACACGGTCCACCGGCCGATCACGCGCTGGGTGCCGTGCTCGTCCGTGTAGAGGATGGGGTACTCGCGGCTCAGCGGCTCGTCGAAAAGGCCCTGCTTCTGCGCCACTGGGGAAAGGCGCCCGTCTGACGCGGCGCTCAGGCGGCGACCCTGCGCGTCGCGCAGCAGGCCCTGCGCATGCACCAGGGCGCCGTTCTCGTCGTCGATCCTCACGCCCTGGACGATCGGGATCTCCTTGATCCCGGAGGCGATCCCGCGCAGCACCTCCGTGTTGTAGTTCCACATCGCGTCGGAGAGGGCGCGGCCGAAGGTCTGCTGCATGGCCTGGATCTCTTCCACCACGCGGTCTTCGGTGTTGCGGTATTCCAGCGCCAGCTGGAGGCAGGTGACGACGACCGCCACCGCGAGATAGGCGCCGAAGATGATGCGCAGCAGCCGAGCGGCGATCGAATCCCGCAGCCCTACCGCCGAATCGGCTGCGTCATCGTGCGGGGCAGGGGTGGCCAAGGCGCACCTCCGGGCGGTCGTTCACGAGTGAGCCGGACCGGCTGGCTGCCTGCACGGCTCACTCTGCGCTGAGGAACTTGGTGTCGTACAGGCGGCGAATCTCGCGCACGCCCTCGTCGTCCTGCCACAGCTCCATGATCTTGCGGTAGCGCGCCTTCGGCCGTTCCTCCCGGAGGATGGCATTCACATCGCCGATCACCTGCCGGCCCGGCGCGGTGTCCGCGCACATCACCCGGCCCAGCACGGCCTCGGTCATTTCCGCAAAGGGCAGGCCGACCAGCTCACCGTCGTGGCCGAGCTTGCGCGCCGTGTAGGTGGCAAACACCGGGTACACATACAGGTAGTCGATGCGCCCGGCCAGCAGCATGCGAAGCGCATCGGTGTCGTCGGCATGCGAGGGCGGCTGGTAGCGGGCCAGCAGCGCCTCGATGGCGGGCCCGAACGCTACGCCGCGGCCGAAGCTCGTCTGCATCGAGCCATTGGCGAGCAAGGCGTCGAGGGACAGCTCGCCAAAGGCGCTGAAGCGCGGCAGATCCTTCTTCCGGACGATGATGCGGCGCGGCAGCGAGAGCTGCGCCGGGATCGAGAAGACGGCAAACTCCTCCAGCGCCGCGCTGCGCGGGCTGCCGACAAAACACCAGAGGTCGCCCTTGCGCATCTCGTTCTGGATGCGCGGAAACGTGGCGACGACCGTCTGGTGGTCGAAGCGGACAAGCCGCTCCTGGAGCAGCAGCTGGATCTGGTCGCGGATGCCCTGGCCCTTGTCCGGCCCGTCCACGATCTGGTTGGGCGCGGCATGGGGCACGCCCCAGGTGATCCGGTCCTTGGCGAGCGCGCTGTTGGCCAGGGCCGCCGCCATGCACAGCGCCACGGCGACGCAGCGCAACAGCCGTCGCCGGCGCGGCAGGCGTGTGAAGGGGGTGGTTGGAACCATGCTGTGGCGACACCAGGTGCTTGCACCGGCGGGCGGGGCGCCACTTCGACTGCGCGGGCGCCCGAGGCTGACCGCTGCCACTGGGCAGTATGCGCGCCGGCATGGGCACCTGCAAGAGGGCCGGCCAGGGGTTGGCCCCTGGCTCCCATACCATTCATCGCCAGCTCCTTCGCCTTCATGGAAGTAGCGCTTGACCCATGGCAAACAGCCCGGACCTCGACCGCTTTGACGTTCAATTGCTGGACGCGCTGCAGCGTGACTGCCACAGCCCTGCCGAGGTGCTCGGCCAGCAGGTGGGCCCCTGGTCGAGCGTTCGCGCGAGACCCTCCACACCCGGCTGCGCCACCAGGGCATGCTGCCTTCCCTTGTTTGCACCGCGCGCGCATTCAAGGGCGGCCCCGACGGCAGATGCATGCCGCACCTTCCACTGGCCTGACCCTGCAATCGACCTGTCCGGCCGTGGCCGCGCGATGCTCATTGCCGGATGGGCCGGCAGTTCCTCGAGCGCAGGGTAGGGCGCCGAAAGACGAAGCACCACGGTGTTCGCAGGTTCGTCGGCGTCAAGGCTCTGCGACGTGCCATCGGCTCGAAGGGAACCGCCACGCTGCAGCAGACCTATGAGCGTGGGCCCGAGGATGGAAGGCGACCCTGGCTGCAGGTGCCTCGACAGTGAATGGACCACATCACGAGGCGTGACACGCCGGCCATCATCGAAGGAAGCGGGCAACAACGGAAGGCGCCACTCCAGGCCGTCGGCCGATATGTCAGGCAGGCGACTCAAACCCGGAGTGGGTGGATCGCTGAACCTGTTCTTTCTCAACAGCGTCTGGTACAGCGGCGCGATGAACGCAAGCGCGGGCCGGTTCGCCGCCAGGGGGTCGAGTTGAAAGTCGCCAGCCAGAAGACCGAGCCTGAGGATCATGGGAACGCCACACGGTGAGTTCAAAGACCCAGTGTCGATTCACCGCAGCGCCGCTGGGCGGCGTTCAAGGGCCGCAATGCGCCGCCTGGCGTCGATTTTCGGGGGATGGGCTGTCGCAGCCGGCCATCGCGAGGCATGCAGCCCTTCATCGCTGGAGACTGACGACCACCACCGACTTCGGCGGCAAGTCGAGTGCCAGCGGCGTGCCAGTGGCCCCGGCACCGTAGGGCACCGGCACCAAGGCGTTCGGTTGCCCAAAGGTGTTGTGCGCGTCCATGGCGGCTGCGGTGATCACCCGGCCGCGCGCCGCGCCAGTGAGGTTGGTCTGCACGCGCGCGCGGCGCTGCGGATCGAGGTTGACCAGCGCCAGCACCGTGCTGCCGTCGACCGCTCGCGCCACCGACGCGTCAACAGCCGGCAGTTCGACATCGCCTTCGTGCCACAGCGGCGCACTCAGCTGCGCTTTCAGCGGCGTGGCGCCGCGGAACGACTTGTAGAGATCGAACGCGTGGTAGGTGGGCGTGAGCACCATGCGCGGGCCGTCGGTGAGCGCCAGCGCCTGCAGCACGTTGACCATCTGCGCGATGTTGGCCATCTTCACGCGGTCGGTGTGGCGGTGGAAGGCATTGAACGACAGCGCCGCCACCAGCGCGTCGCGCAGCGAGTTCTGCTGCTGCAGGAAGCCGGGGGGAGAGCCGGGCTCGGGGTCGAACCAGGTGCCCCATTCATCCACGTACAGCGCGATGCGCTGCTTCGGGTCGTGCTTGTCCATCAGGCGGCTCACGGCCGCGATGCGCGGCTCGATCCCCATCGCGCTCTTCAGCGTCTTGGCCCACTCCTGTGCGTTGAAGCCGGTGGCGCTGCCATGCTTGGACCAATCGCCCGGCATCGTGTAGTAGTGCAGCGTCAGCGCGTCCATCTGCGGGCCGGAGCGCTCCATCAGCAGCTCGATCAGGTGGTCGTTGCCCTGGCCGTCGCCCGAGGCCACGCGCACCACCGGCGCGTGCAGGAAGGTCGAGTACTGGTTGTGCAGGTCGGCCTGGTACTCGGGCCGCATGTTGCCGCCGCAGCCCCAGCTCTCGTTGCCGACACCGAAGTACTTGACCTTCCAGGGCATGTCGCGGCCGTTGCCGCGGCGCTCCTCGGCCAGGGCCGACTTGCTATCGGAGGTGAGGTACTCCAGCCACTGCCCCATCGCGCGCGGCGGCATCGAGCCCATGTTGCCCGCGAGGTAGGCCTCGGCGCCGAGCTGTTCGGTCAGGTCCATGAACTCGTGCGTCCCCACACGGTTGGGCTCGACAACGTTGCCCCAGATCTTGTTCAGCCGCGCGGGGCGCTTGGCCGGGGCACCGATGCCGTCGCGCCAGTCGTAGTCGTCTGCGAAGCAGCCGCCGGGCCAGCGCACCACCGGCACGCCCAGCTTGCGCAGCGCCTGCACCACGTCGTTGCGCCAGCCGCGGGTGTTGGGGATCTTCGAATCGGTGCCCACCCACAGGCCGCCATAGATGCCGGTGCCCAGGTGCTCGGCGAAATGGCCGTAGACCTCCGGCTCGATGCGCGGGCCGGCCGCCTCGGCGCTCACGGTAAGGGTGGCCACGGCCGGCTCGGCTGCCGTGGTGGGCGTCACTGCGCCCGCGCACAAGGCCAGGGCAACGGTGGACAACAGCTGATGGGTCTTCATCTTGACTCCTGAGGGGTTTTCGGAGAGTGGTTTCATCAAGGTCTTGCTGAGGTGCGGAGTTCCAGCACCGTGACCGGCAGGCCGCGCTGCGGCGCGGGCACGGACACGGTGAGGCCGTGCGGCCCGTCGCGCCATGCCACTTCGTCGCCAGAGAGGTTGCGCACCCCGGTCACCTGCCGGGGCAACATAGGCAGCTGCAGTTCGCCAGCCGGCCAGCGCGTCACGAAGAGGTAGCAGCGGTCGCCGCGCTGCGTCATGCCGTGGACGCCATCGACCGGCTGCAGCGGCCCGGGCCGCGTGCCGTACACCGCCTGGCCGTAACGCTGCAGCCAGCGCCCGACGCCGCGCAGCGTCTCGCTCTGCTTGGGCGGTATCACGCCGTCGGCATCCGGGCCCACGTTGGCGAGCAGGTTGCCGTTGCGCACGATCGCATCGACCAGCATGGTCACCAAGAAGTCGGTGCTTTTCACCTGGCCTTCCGGCACGTAGCCCCAGGCACCATTGATCGAGAAGGTCTTCTCCCAGGGCCGTGCGCGGATCGGGCCCTTGATCGGGGCGTCGCCTTCCTCCACGTCGAAATCACCCTGCCAGCCCGAGCGCGGGTTGATCACCACCTTGGGCTGGTGGCGCCGCACGAGACGGTTGAGCTTGTCGGGCTCCCAGAACCAGGCGGCGTCGGCATCGGTGCCCTGGTGGGCCAGCCAGCCGCCGTCGTACCAGAGGATGTCGATGCGGCCGTACTCGCGCATCAGCTCCTCGACCTGGCCGTAGGTCTGCTGCTTGAAGGCGCTCGCGTTCTCCGGCATGTCCTTGGGGTGGAAGTAGGCCGGGAAGCGCCAGTCCAGCGGCGAGTAGTACAGGCCCACGCGCAGGCCCTGCCGGCGCACCGCCTGCACCCAGGGCGCGACGAGGTCGCGCTTCGCCGCCGAATGCGGCGCATCGAACTGGCCGTGGCTGGCCCTGCTGGCGAACAGCGAGAAGCCGTCGTGGTGGCGGGCGGTGAGCACCATGTAGCGCGCGCCGGCGTCCTGCGCCAGCGCGGCCCAGGCGTCGGGGTCGTAGTGCTGCGGATTGAACTGCTGTGCGAGCTTGGCGTACTCGGCCGCCGGCACCTTGTCGTTGAACATGTGCCACTCGCCCTTGGCGGGAATGGCGTACAGCCCCCAGTGCACGAAGACGCCGAACTTGGCGTCGCGCCACCAGGCCATGTCCTGCGCGGGCAGCAGCAGGTCGGGGGCGAGCGTCGGGTCGGCGGTGGATGGCTTGAGGGCCGAGCGCAGCTCGTCGCTGACCGGCTCCGCGGCCCGCGCCGCGCCGGCCAGCAGGCAGCCGGCGACCGCCAGGGCCGAGAGTCGGCAGGCGGCCTTCATCGCAGCGCCCATGCGGCCCGGGCGCATGATCGCCATCAGAGCACCGGCGTGATGCGCAGCATGATCACGCCGTGCGGGGCGACCTTGCCGCCGTAGCTGCCGATGACGTTCTTCGTGAGCTTCTTGCTCCACAGGTCCTTCACGTCGGCCTTCTGGCCCGCGGGGAGCCTGAGCAGGTCCCAACCCACTTTCATGTCGGCGGGTGTCTTGCCACGGTTGAACAACACCACCGCCTGCTCGCCGCCCTTGAGCGCGCGCACCCAGATCTCGAGGTCGCCTTCCTTCAGGATGCGCCGCCCTTGCTGGCCCAGCGGGTCCTGGTCGATGGCGATGACGTCGGCATTGGTCAGGATGCGGCGCGTGTCGGCGTCCATCCTCGACAGGTCGTTGCCGGCGATCAGCGGGGCGGCCAGCATGGCCCACAGCGAGAAGTGCGCCTCGTACTCGGTCGTCGTCATGCCGCCGTTGCCGACTTCCAGCATGTCCGGGTCGTTCCAGGCGTTGGGTGCCGAGGGGCGCTCGCGCTCGGCCTGCATGTCGAGGATGTTCGTCATGCCGTGCGACCATTCCTTCTTGCCTTCCCAGGCGTCATAGATGTCGCCGGTGGTGCGCCACAGGTGGCCGACCGTCGGGCCCCAGCGCTCGGGATGGTCGGTGCCCCATTCGCAGATCGACAGCACGATGTCGCGGCCGGACTCGCGCAGCGCCTTGGCCATGATGGTGTAGGCGGCCTCGGCGTTGCGGGTGCCGGTGTGGCACCAGTCGTACTTGAGGTAATCCACGCCCCACCTGGCGTACTGGCGCGCGTCCTGGAACTCGTGGCCGGCGCTGCCGGGGCGGCCGCCGCAGGTGAGCGAGCCGGCGTCGGAATAGAGCCCGAACTTCAGCCCCTTGGAATGCACGTAGTCGGCCAGCGCCTTGATGCCGCTGGGGAAGCGCTCGGGGTCGGCCTGGATGTTGCCGTCGGCATCGCGGCTCTTCTGCCAGCAGTCGTCGATGACGACGTACTGATAGCCGGCGGCCTTCATGCCCGAAGCTGCCATCGCCTCGGCCTGCTGGCGGACCAGCTGCTCGCTGACGTTGCAGCCGAACTTGTTCCACGAGTTCCAGCCCATCGGCGGCGTGGGCGCCACGTTCGGCTTGGGCGCGTCGAGCTTGAGGGTCTCATGGGCCTGGGCGGGCGCGGCGGCGATGACGCCGAGCAGGGCGACGGCGTAAACGGCGCGTCGGAACAGCGAATGCATGAAAGGTCCTCTGGAAAGAAGGGCGTGGAACGGAAAGGGCGTGGTTCAGCGCGGCGCGTCGTCCAGCGCTGCGTAGTAGCTGTTGATGAACCGCGCGATCACGTCGTCCTGGTTGTAGGGCAGGTGCTGGAGCAGCAGCAATGCGACGGTGCGTTCCCGCGGGTCGACCTGCACGAAGGTCGTGGCTGCGCCTTCCCAGCCGAAGGCGCCGGGCGAGCCGAGGGTGAAGCCGTCGCCGGGGTCGTTGAGCACCCGCACGCCAAGGCCGAAGCCCTGGCCCGGTGCGCCGAACGGATGCGGATCGGCGAGGTGCTTCAGGTGGTCGGCGGTCATCAGCGCCACCGTCTTGCGGCCGAGGATGCGAACCCCATTGAGCTGCCCGCCGTCGAGCAGCATCTGGGCGAAGCGCAGGTAGTCGGCTGCCGTCGAGTACAGGCCACCGCCGCCGCTCAGGATGCCGTGGCCGGGGCCCGCTTCGTTGGCGTTGGCCCATCCGCTCGGCACCAGCCGGCCCTGGTCGTCGCGCTCGTAGACGGTGGCCAGGCGCGCAAGCTTTTCCTTCGGTACCCAGAAGCCGGTGTCCACCATGCCGAGCGGGCCGAAGATGCGCTCGCGCAGGTATGCGTCCAGACGCTGGCCAGAGGCCTTCTCGACGATGGCGCCCAGGATGTCGGTGCTGACGCCGTAGCGATAGCGCGTGCCGGGCTGCTCGTGGAGCGGCACGGTTGCCAGGCGCGCGATGAAGTCATCCAGGTTGGCCGCCTTCCACAGCCTGGCGCGCTGCATCAGCGCCGCGGGCAGGGCGTCGGCGGACCAGGGTTCGTCGTAGTAGTAGCCGGAGGTGTGGGTGAGCAGGTCGCGGATCGTGACCGGCCGCCGCGCGGGCTCCAGCCGCGGAGCATCCGCGGCACCGCCCACCACGACCTGCCTGTCCTTCAGCGCAGGCAGGTACTTCTCCACCGGATCGTCCAGCTTCAGGCGCCCATCCTCCAGCAGCGTGAGCACGGCCACCGAGGTCACGATCTTGGACATCGAGAAGATGCGGACGATGGAGTCCTTCTTCAGCGGCGCCCGGCTGTCGATGTTCTGCCAGCCGTGCGCGCGCCAGTCGACGATCTTGCCGTCGCGCGCGATCAGCACGATGCAGCCGGAGTACCGGCCGGCAGCGACCTCGCTTGCGATGCGGCGATGCAGCACTTCCAGCCGCTGCGCTGAAAAGCCGGCCGCTTGGGGCGCCACCGTTGGCAATGGGGCTGGCGCCGGGTCGCCGGCGTGTACCTGGGTCAGGGCCTGCAGCAGCAGCGCGCCGAGCGCGGCCAGGGATTTGCGCAGGCGGCCAGTGGGGGACGATGTCATGCGGGCTCCTCGGGGCGCCCGCGCCAAAGTGACGAGTCGGGTGATGGCGTGCATACGCGGGGACCTTTCGCGCGATCAGCGTCCGTACCGCCGCCCGGCCGATTCCAGCGGCCAGTCGTCGGTGCGCAGCGGCGCCAGCGGCAGGCCGTCGCCGCCGACGATGTTGGCTTCGCTGGGGTTGTTGACCCAGGCGTAGCGGGCGGCCACCGGCACCAGCACCGCAGGGCTGCGCAGCACGATGGAGTCGCCCTCGAAGCGCGCCTCCGCAGGCACCCAGCGGCGGTCGGCGCCGGCCAGGTAGAAGCCGCGCAGCGGCTCGCCGGCACGCGCGGTGCGCAGGCCGCCGGCGGTGTCGCCGAAGCGCAGGCGGAGCTCGCCGCCCTTCGCCTCATGGCCCAGCAGGCGCGGGCCGCCGGCCGGCGCGGCGCGCAGGCCCAGCTCGTGCAGCGCCAGCGCGGCCAGGCGCTGGCCGACGGTGCGCTTGTTGCGCGGGTGGATGTCGACCGCGTCGCCCACGTCGATGGCCGTGGCCATGCCGGTGTGGGGCAGCGCCAGGGCCGCGGCCTGGCTGGCGCGCAGCTCGGCCCAGCCGTTGCCGTCGGGTCGGTTGTCGGCCAGCGGGGACCAGGCGGCCAGCTGCACGAAGAGGAAGGGCATGTTCGGGTCGCCGAACTGGTGGCGCCAGTCTTGGATCAGGCGCTTGAAACTCTCGGCGTAGGCGGCCGCGCGGCCCGCGTTTTCCTCGCCCTGGTACCAGAGCACGCCGCGCACGGACAGCCCCTGCAGCGGCGCGATCAGGCCGTTGTGGCCCAGAGTCGGCGCGTCGTTTGCCACGGGGCCGGACGCGGCGGTGATCTGCTCGACGCGCGCCCGCCAGGCGCCGGCCAGGGAGACGCTGCCGGCGGCGGTGTCCAGGCGGAGGTCGGCTGCCTCGCCATGAAAGCCGCCGCCACCGCCGGTGTCGGTGACGCGCACGGCGAGCCAGTTGGCGCCCGCGCGCAGCAGGCCGGCGGGCAGCGCGTAGCGGCGCGGCAGCTCCCAGCCGCACTGGCCGCCGACACGCTGGCCGTTGACCCAGGTCTCGTCGCAGTCGTCCACCTTGGCCAGGTGCAGCTCGGCCGCACCGGCGGCCTGGGCGGCGCTGAGTTCGATGCGCTTGCGCATCCACACGACGCCGTCGAGGTCGGCCAGGCCCTGGGCTTCCCACAGGCCCGGCGCCTTCAGCGTCGGCCAGTTGGCGTCGATGTGGTCGCGCGCGGCGGCCCAGCCGCCCGCGTCCGCGCCCTGCACCGGCAGGCCCGGCTGCCAGGCGGCAACGCGACCTTGCACGCGCTGGCGCAGCCCGTTGCTGAAGAGTGCGTTCTCGGCCGGCAGCGCGCGCACCGCGGGCGCGAGGTCGGGGTCCTGCAGCGCCGCGTCGCGCCGTACCCAGGTCTCCAGCATCGAGCCGCCCCAGGCGGTGTTGATCAGGCCGATCGGCACGCCCTGCACCGCCTGCATCTGCTTGGCGAAGTGGTAGCCGACGGCGCTGAACTCCCCCACCTTGCCGG
Source organism: Ideonella sp. BN130291 (assembly GCF_036231905.1). Classification (NCBI taxonomy): domain Bacteria; kingdom Pseudomonadati; phylum Pseudomonadota; class Betaproteobacteria; order Burkholderiales; family Sphaerotilaceae; genus Ideonella; species Ideonella sp. BN130291. Next base: position 55,115 of record NZ_JAZARE010000011.1, read on the forward strand.
GCTCGGCCACCACCCAGGGCGCCGGCGCGATCTCGGCCTCGGGCTTCACGCTTGCGCGCAGCGGCACGCGCAGGTGGCGCAGCTGCGCGTTCTGCGGCGTCGCCACTTCCTGCGGGCCGGTGTCGGTCTGTGCCAGCGGCCACTCCATGTTGGACTGGCCGCCCAGCAGCCACACGTCCCCGATCAGCACATCGTTCAGCTCGACGGTCTGGTCGCCCATGACGCGCAGGCGGTGCGGACCGCCGGCCGGAAGCTCGGGCAGCTGCACGCGCCAGCGGCCATCGGCGCCCACGCGGGTGCTGGCCTTGCGGCCGGCGAACTCGACGCTCAGGGTCTGGCCGGGCGTGGCCTGGCCCCAGAACTGCAGCGGGCGATCGCGCTGCAGCACCATGTGGTCGCCGAACACGGTGGCCAGGCGCACTTCGGCGTGAGCGGTTGCGGCCAGCAGGGTCAGCAAAACGGGGAGGGTGGTCTTCTTCATCGGTTTTTCCGGTCTCTTGTCATCGGGAGCGGAAGTGCAGCGCGAGTGCGCGGCCTTCGTATTGCAATGTGCGGGTCTGTTCAGCCTCGCCCGGGGACGCCATCACGCGCACGCGCACCTGGCGCCGCGCGGCCATGCCCGGATAGCGCCCCTGCCGCGTGCCGATATGCAGCCTGCGCTGCGCATCGTCCCAGCGCAACGCTGTGGTGGCGCGTTCGCCGCGCTCGTAGGCGTAGGTCTCGCCGTCGTTCTCGTAGAGCGTGAAGCGGCCGTCGGCGCCGGGGTAGATGCGGATCTCACACGGCGCATCGGCGTGCTCGCCGGTGTGCTGCACCACCGGGCCCAGCGGCACGAGAGAACCGGCGCGCACGAACAGCGAAAACTCGTCCAGCGCATAGTCGCGCGCCGCGCTGCGGCCGCCGGCTTCGGCCAGCCCGCCAGCGCGGCCAGGACGCCGCCCACCGCAGCGCGCACGAAACCGCGCCGGCCCGGTGCTTCGGGCGAGGTCGTAGTGGTCATGTGATGCGTCGGGCGGGAGGGCAAGGTTTCAGTTGCTGTACAGCAACCCTCGGCCGGTGCCGCTGACGTAGATGCGGCCGTACACGTTCTGGTCGGCCGCCATCACGCCGATGCCGCCGAACTGGTGGGCCTCGTCGTTGAAGCGGGTCCAGGTAGCGCCGCCATCGTCGGAGCGGTACACGCCCCACACGCCGTTGACCGTGCCCACCACGTACACCGCGGCCGAGTAGACCGCGCCGGCCTTGGCCTTGCCCAGCGCCACCGCGCTGACGCCCTGCGTGCCGTTGCCCGACGCGAAGTTGCCGAGCTTGGTCCAGGTGGCGCCCGAATCGCTCGAGCGGTAGACGGTGTTGCCGTCGGCCAGCCAGAGGTCGCCGTCGGCGTTGGGGTTGACCGCGATCGAGGTGGCCCACCAGGCGTTGGGCGCCAGGTTGGCCGCCTCCGAGCCAGCGCTCAGCGTGAAGCTGTGGCCACCATCGGTGGACACGTACACCTTGCCTGCCGTGCCCCAGGACGCGCCGCCCGAATCGTAGGCATACACCTTGTTCGGGTTCTTGCGGTCCGCGACCAGGCGATAGCCGCGGCTCCAGCCCTGGGCGACGCTGGGCAGCGCAGGGAGGTTGGTGGCCGTCCAGCTGGCGCCGTTGTCGGTGGTGTAGTAGGGCACCGAGTCGGAAGGCGCCCATACCGCCTTGTTGCGCGCGGTGACCGCAATGCTCGACGGGCCTTCGGTGTGGGTCGCCCCGCCGGGGGGCAGGGTGGCGAACGTCGCCCAGGTCTTGCCGCCGTCGCCCGACCAGTAGCCGGTGCCGGCCCCGTTCGAATTGATCCGGCCGATGCCGGCGATGTAGTTCGGATCGGCCCAGGAGATGTCGGCGCTGTTGGCGTTGCTCCAACCCGTGCCGGGGTTCAGCGTGGGGGCCTTGGTGAGGTCGGTGTGGACCCAGGCGCCGACGTCGCCGGAGCTGTTGACCAGCAGGTAGGGCGCGCCGGCCGGCGGCGTGACGAGGGACTGGACGGCGATCTCCTCGATGCCCTCGATGGTGCCGTTCCAGGTGGGCGTGAGCGAGGAGGCATTCTGGGTCTCGACGACGCCACCGCCGTGCACGTGCAGGATGTGCTCGCGGTTGGACGGATCGATCTCGACGTCATCGACCCAGCCGGAGGCGATGTCGCCAGGCATCGTCGCTTCGATCTCGCGCCAGTTCAGGCCGCCGTCGTCGGACAGCTGCACGATCTGCTGGCCGCTGAAGTTGCCCCAGGTGTTGCTGACGCCCAATGCAATGCGGGTGGTCGCGCCGCTGCCCGAGACCGACAGGCCGCCGAGGCCGGGGTTCGTCCACTGCGTCGGGTCGACGCTCTTGAGCAAGGTCCAGTTGCCGCCATCGAACTTGTAGAGGCGCCCAGGACCGCCGGCGCCCGGCCCGGCGTCCTTCGTGAAGACGACGTAGAAGACGCCGTCGGCAGCGCGCACCATGTGGGGGATGTGCATGCCGGAGACCGGGGTCGCCACCGGGCTCCACGAGGCGCCGGCGTCGGTGGACTTGTACAGGCTCGAGCTGAGGCCGGCCGCGCCGACGTAGTCCGGATTGATCGCGGCATAGAGGGTCTGGGTGGCCGTGCCGCTGCCCTTGGTGCCGGTGTCGAAGACGACCAGGCCCACGCCCATGCCGCTGCCGCCTGCGGCCTTGATCTGGTCGGCACTCAGCTTCACCGATGACAGCGCAGTGACCTGGGCCCAGGTGCGGCCCGAGTCGGTGCTCTTCCACAGGCCGGCCTCGCGGGAGCCGTAGAACAGCGTCGAGGGCTTGTTCGGATCGACCACCATGCGCTCGCCGATGGCGCGGCCGGCGTTGTTGCCGCCCAGCGCAAAAGGCAGGCTCACAAAGGTCCAGGTGTCGCCGCGGTCACTGGAGATGTACAGGCGGCCGTTGCCTTCGAAGGTGTACATGCCGGTGGCCATGTACACCAGCTGGTCGTTGTTGGGATCGAGGGCGATGCTCTCGATGCCGTGGTACCTGCTCTCGGCGGCCCCGAAACCCAGGCCGTCGGTGATGGGAGTCCAGGACGAGGTGGGCGGGTTCCAGCGGTAGGCGCCGCCGATGTCGGTGCGGGCGTACAGCAGGTTGGCGGTGGTCGGGTGGTAGATGAGGCCGGTGACGTAGCCGCCGCCGCCGAACTTCACGCTCTTCCACGTGGTAGCGGTCGCGGTGCTGCCACCGCCGTCCACCGGGGGTGGGGGTGGCGGCGGCGTGCCGCCGCCGCTGCCGCCGCTGCCGCCGCCCCCACCGCAGCCCGCCACGAGCGTGGCGGCGACGAGGGAAAGAACGGTGAGCTGTCTGCTGTACTTCATGGGGGAAAACCGGGTTTCAGTTTGAATGTCGAGAGCGCTGCGGCGCCGGTCACGGGGCCGTCATACAGCACGTACGTCGCCAGCGCCTGGCCGCGCGTGGTTGCGTCTGCGGCATCACTGCGCGCAACTCGAAGCCCTGCGGCGTGGCGTTGCGGAAACCGCCGGGCGTGTAGTCCATCGGCCCGACCAGCATGCGGGTGCGCCGTGAAGGTCCAGCAGCAGGTGACGCCTGGCTGTCGCCTCGGCCATGCGCTGGTAGAACATGACCATCTCGGCAGCCTTGGTTCACGATGATCGTCCGGTGGCGATATAGCGCTATATCAGCGTGAACGGATAATAGTTCGACGGTCGAATAAATTGGCTCAGGAAAACACCTATTCAGGCGTCCGCGCGACCGCGGACGCCTGGCCGGCGGCTCACGGTCAGGTGATGGTCAGAGAAGACCGCCGTGGTGGGGCCAGCGTGGCGCCAGGCACGATCTCGGTGGGCAGGACGATGCTGGATGGCCCGGCGTGGGGCTCACCTTGGTGCGACGTGTCGATGCGCCGCACCAGCTCTTCGACGGCGCGCCGTCCGAGCTCGTGCAGAGGCTGGCGCACGGTGGCCATCTGCACCCAGCGCGCCATCAACGTGTGGTCGTAGCCCACGACGGAGACGTCATCGGGCACACGCAGACCCCGGGCGCGCAGCACTTCCGCGCAGCCGAACGCGATGGCGTCGTTGCCTCCGAACACCGCTTGCGGCAACTGCCGGCCACGGTGGCGCCGCAGCCAGTCCTGCATCGCTTCACGGCCGCCCTCGATGGACAGCGGCGCGCGGACCACGTGGCCGGCCGCGGGTTTGACGCCGGCTTCGGCATGTGCGCGCATGTAGCCATGGACGCGCAAGTTCGGGCCCGAAAGGTCCGACGGCCCAGCCACGTACAGGATGCGGCGGTGCCCCATGGAAAGCAGCCGTTGCACCATCCCATGAGCGCCGGACTCGTCGTCCGACTCGACGTTCACGGCTCCGTTGACTGATCGGTCGGCCTGCACCGACACCATCGGCGTGTGCCGCGGCAACCAAGCGGAACCATCATCCTGGAGACGCGGGCCGAGCAGGATGAGACCATCAACGCGGCCATCGCACAGGGCCGGAAGACGCGCCGGAGCTTCCGCCCAGTCGTTCAGCGTGAAGACGGCCGTTGTCTGGCCGGCGGCAGTGGCACCTTGAATGACACCACTGAACACTTCGAGGAAGTAAAGGTTGGGCTCTTCGCCCAGGAAGTTGGCGACGAAGCCGATGGCATTCGTGCGACGGTTGGCCAGCGCGCGCGCGGTCGCGTTCGGCCGGAACCCCAGCTGCTCTGCGGCCGCCAGCACGCGCTCACGTGTCTCGGTCGACACGCGCGCCGAGCCACGACGCCCCCCGTTCAGCGCGGATGAAGCGGCCATTTCCGACACGCCGGCTGCACGCGCAACGTCCAGCAGCGTGGGTGCGTCGCTTCGGCGTCGAGTCCTGGGTGGTGTCGCGCGAGGGAGTGTCGGCTTCGATGTGGGCACGGAGGTTCGGCGCAGGCACAAGGTCGCAGGGTGGCGCGGCGCGCAGCGGCGCACTGTAGCACCGGCCTCGAGCGCGATGAACGTGATGACCGCTCGGAGTTCCGGGCGCTGTACAGGAGCGGCCTGTGACGGGTGAAGAGATCGGCGGGGCCAGGCGAAGGCGCGGCTCGGGACAGGTGGCGCATAGAGCATTTAACATAATGCACATTGTCGCGCATCCAGAAGCGGCCTAGTTGAGGATCTCGCCCATGCCCTCCTGGACACGGCGCCTGAGCTCCTGGACAAACTCGGCATCGAACGGCTCCCAGCGTTCGATCTCACCCACGACCCTCAAGGGATGCCGGCTTCTGTAGGAGCGCGTGGGGTTGCCGGGAAACTTCTTGTCCGTCACGTTGGGGTCGTTCTCGTATTCGCCGGTGGGCTCGACGATGTAGACCCGTGGCTTGCCGGGGCCCCTGGCCATCTCGGCGGCCAGGCCGGCGCCCTTGCTCAGCGCGGTGAAGTAGACGTGGTTCATCACCAGGCCGTCCTGGTAGTTGGACGTGAAGCCGGCGGTGAGCAGGTCGCCCACGCGCAAGTCCGCCTTGGTGCCGTGAAAGAACGGGCCGGAATCGAGCTCTGGCTTCATTTGCGCGTGTGGCCGGTTTGGCCGCCCTTCGGCCTGCACAGGCCATCAATGTAGAAATCCAGGTGCCGGTGGGCGATGGCGCGTTCTTGGCCAACGGGCAAACCGATGGCAAGCGGCCTGGCAAAGCGGATCGTGGCGAACACGATGTCGCGTTCCGAGACATCGTTGCCCAGTTTCCCGTCGTGCGCAGCGCGCGCGACCAGCGTTTTGAGGAGCGCCGCGGCACGGGCGCGGAGGTCGGGCCAATCGCGTTTTTCGAGGAGCGGGTGAATGATGTTCACCACTCCGATCCCGTTGTCCAGGGCCGCGTGCATGTAGCGGCGCAGCGCGTCCACCCCGTTCAACTTGCTCTGTGCGATGGCCTCGCCCGCGCTGATGCTTCTTTCGAGCGCATGGCGCGCCACGGCGTGGAGCAACCCCTGACGATCCGGGAAGTGGCGGTAGAGCGTGCCGATGCCCACGCCGGCGCGCTCCGCGATGGCGTCGCGTGACGGCTCACCGCCCGCTTCAAGGATGAGTTCGATCGTGACGTCCAGAAGGCGCTGGCGGTTCCTTTGCGCATCGGCACGCATGGCGTTCCCTGTTGCCGTTCTCGGCAAGCTCTCGCATAAGCGGAGTATATTCCTCCGCTTATTGGCGTCAACACCGTTGAAGGCTGAGGGAATCGCCGTCAGGTCCCGGTCAAGCACCGAAGCGGATCAGCTGCTCCTCTGCGCCCGGCAGACGGGACCGGATTCCATGCGCCCGAGTGCGTAGATCGACCACGAGCTCGATCTGCGCATCCTTGCTGCTCCAGCTCAGGTGCAGCGCGTTGTCCCCGGTTTCGTGCAGCTTGAAGGTCCCCGCGAAGGCGGGATGCGTGTTGCGCAGCCGGATCAGGTCGAACAACTGCCGCACCACCGGCTTGGCCAAGGCGGTGTCGAACGCAGCCGCATCGAAGCGCTGGCGGTTGATGTCGCGCCCTACCCCCGTGCGCCCCAGCAGCACCATGTCGTTCTCCCCTGCCAGCAAGCCCACGTAGTACACCTGCGGCACGCCGGGCAGGAAGAACTGCACTGCGCGCGCGATGAGGTAGTCCACATCCTTGCGTCCGAGCGCGTCGTAGTAGGTGCAGTTCACCTGGTACAGGTCCAGGTTGGACGCGGCCGCGCCGGTGGCCAGCCGGCTTTGCCCGCCGCTGGCCTGGTGGATGTGCTCCACCAGCTGGTCCAGTTCGTCATCGGGCACCAGCCCTGGCCGCGCCGGCGTCACGCTGCGGTCGGCGCCGATGTCGATGATGCCGATGCCGTCGTGTGTGTCCAGCACGGTGATGGCATTGGTCGGCCGCATGGCGATCCAGCGCTTCAAGGGCACGGCCGTGCCGAAGGCCAGTGCATGCAGCAGCAGCGGCGGAAGCGCGAAGTCGTACACCCAGCCCACGCGGCCGGCCACCTTGATCTGGGTGCGGTGGTGCGAGTGGATTTCCACCAGCACCTCGATGCCCAGTGACGTGGCTTCGGCGGACAGCTCGGCGATGAAGTCGAAGGTCTCGGGCAGCATGAAGCACGACGTGCCCGCCTTCTTGACCGCATAACCCACGGCGTCCAGCCGCACCATGCGCACGCCGCTGCGGCTCAAGGTGGCGAGGATGTCGCTCAAGTATTGCCGCCCTGCCGGGTGGTGCACGTCGATGTCGATCTGCTCGCCGGTGAAGGTGGTCCACAGCAGCCGGCGTTCGCCGCTGTGCAAGGTGAAGCTGGTGAACGGCAGGCCCGGGCGCGGGCGGTAGATGTCCAGCAGGTTGCGCTCGGTGGCCCCATGCGGAAACACGCTGCGCAGGGTGAGGAACATGCCGGCGTAGGGTGACTCCGCCCCATGCGCCAGGTAGTCGCTGAACTGCGGTGAATGCGAGGACACATGGTTGACGATCACGTCCACCATCAGGTCCACCTTCCGGCCCAGCTCGGCCACGTCCTCCCAGCTGCCCAGGCGCGGGTCCACGCGCAGGTGGTCGATCGGGTCGAAGCCGGCGTCCGCCCCGTCGATGCGGTCGAAAAAAGGCAGCAGGTGCACGCCGCCGAACAGCCCTTGCAACGGGCCCTTCAGCAGGGCCTGCAGCGCCGTGAAGGTGCCGCCCGGCAGGCGGTCGACATAGGTGATGAGTTGAACCTGGTTTTTCATGGGGCGGCCGGCGTGCGAGCGCCGGCAACTGCAAACGGAGAAGAAGGAGGTGCTGGTGGCTCAGTGAAGACCAGGCGCCACTCCGGGCGCCTGCGCTGTGGCCGGTGTGGCCGCCGTGCGCACCCGGCACGCGCACACCGCCGCCACCAGCAGCAGCGCACCGGCGAGCCGGATCACGTTTTCCGGCCGGCCACCCAGCCAGCTGCCGTAGAACAGCGGCAAGGTGGCGATCTGCAGCAGCATGGGCAGCACGATGAACATGTTGAAGATGCCCATGTACACGCCCACGCGGTGCGCCGGGATGCTGCCGGCCAGCAGCACGTAGGGGTTGCCCATGATGCTGGCCCACGCCAGGCCAATGCCCACCATCGGCAGGAACAGCCAGGCGCGGTCATGCAGCAGGGGCAGCGCCAGCATGCTCAGGCCCGCCAGCACCAGGCAGAGCGCATGCGTGCCCTTGGCGCCGAAGCGGCGGCCCAGCGGCAGCAGCAGGAAGGCGCCGACGAAGGCCACGGCGTTGTAGAAGCCGCCCAACTGCCCGTTCAGCAAGGCCGCCTCGCGCAGGGCCGGCGACGTGGGATCGGTGGTGCCGTAGAGCGTGGAGGCCAGCGCCAGCACCACGTACTGCCAGTAGCAGAACATCGCATACCACTGGAACAGCTTCATCCAGGCGAGCTGCCGCATGGTGGGCGGCATGTCGCGCATCGCCAGCCGCACCTCCCGCAAGGCAGCCATCCAGCCGCGCGGCTGCTGCCGCATGCGCTCGCGTTCCACCACGGATAGCGGCAGCTCCGGCGTGGTGCGCACCGACCAGACGATGGACGTGATCGAAAACACCGCGCCCACCAGAAAGGCCGCGATCGTGATGTGGGGCACGTGGTGGGCGTTGACAGCGTCCTTGTCCATGCCGGCCAGCACCATGATCGTGGGCGCCAGGTACGCCAGCGTCTGCCCCAGGCCGGTGAAAGCGCTCTGCATCAGGAATCCGATGGAGTGCTGCTCCGGTGCAAGCCGGTCGCCCACATAGGCGCGGTAAGGCTCCATCGTCACGTTGTTGGCCGCGTCCAGGATCCACAGCAGGCTGGCGGCCATCCACAGCGTGGGGCTGAAGGGCATGAGCAGCAGCCCCAGGCTGCACAGCAGCGCGCCGATCATGAAGTACGGCGTGCGGCGGCCCCAGCGCGAATCGGTGCGGTCGCTCCAGGCGCCGACCAGCGGCTGCACGATCAGCCCGGTCATCGGGCCGGCCAGCCACAGCAGCGGCAGGCTGGCCTCGTCCGCACCGAGGTAGCGGTAGATCGGGCTCATGTTGCTCTGCTGCAGCCCGAAGCTGAACTGGATGCCGAAGAAGCCGACATTCATGTTCACGATCTGCCAGAAGTTCAGGTGCGGCTTGTTCACGGGGGTGCCTTGTGCCTGGGGTGCCGCGCGACGGCGTCAGAACGAGTACTTCATCGCCACCCGCACGGTGCGCCCGTTGATCGAGCGGGCCGCATGGCCGTCGCCCTCGATCTCGGTGTAGCCGATGGCGTTGAACGCATTGTTCACGCTCAGCGAGAGGTCGACGTGCTCGCTCACCCGGTAGCTGGCGTAGGGGTTCACCACCACATAGGCCGGCATGGTGATCGTGTTCTCGTCGTTGCCAAAGGACTTTGTCGTACCAATGAGCGCGGCGCCCGCTTCCACCGGCCCGAAGGCATAGCTCGGCACCAGCTGGTAGGTGAGGTCGGCCTGCCGGCGCGGCTTGTGGCCCACGTTCGTGCCGTCCTTGGTGCCCGTGATGCGGGCGTGGGTGAGGGTGGCGCCGCCATTGATGCGGAAGTCGCCGACGCGCCAGCCAAGCTCGAGCTCCAGGCCCTTGGCGTCGTAGCTGTTGTCGGTGAACTTCTGCGAGGTGACCTCGTAGTTGCTCTCCTTGGTCTTGGCCTGGAACAGCGTGGCAAAGGTGGAGAAGCCACCGCTGCGCCACTTCACGCCACCTTCCACCTGCTTGAGCTGGTTCACGTTGACGGGCTGCGAGCCGTCCACCGGGTTGCCGTAGAGCAGCCGGTCCGCGGAGAAGGCGACACCATCGCTGGCCCGGGCGAACAGCGCGAGGTTCGGTGCCAGCTGCCAGTTGGCACCCACCGAGTACGAGGTGTGGGCCACCTCGTAGTTCACGACGCTGCGGCCGGCTTCGTTCCAGGTCTGCGCGAGCAAGTCGCCGCTCTGGAACCAGCCGGTGGCGCGCTGGTGGTCGCGGCGCACGCTGCCGTCCAGGGTGACAGGCCCGAGGTCCACCGACAGCGCGAGGTACGGCGCCGTCTGGCGGTATTGCACGTCGAAGGTGCGCACGCAGCAGCCGCCCCAGGTCTGCCACCCGTTGGACACCGGTTGCGTGGTGGGCTCGCCATTGGCATCCACCACGCGGGCGTTGGTGCCCTTCATCTCCAGGTTGTACTGGTTCCAGAACCAGGTCTCGGCCACGTTCTGCGTGCCGCTGAACAAACCCGCGGTCAGCGTGGTGTTGGCGCCGCCGAAGGTCAGTGTCTTGCTCAGCTTCAGGTCGTTGAACTGGTTGCCCAGGTCGTCGATCGAGGTGTTGAACAAGGTGGCCGTGAAAAACGGCTGGGTGCCATTGCTGCCGTTGTCGGCCGGGAAGGCGGCGATGAAGCGGCCGCTGTTGCTGGCGCGCCGGAACTTGTCGCTGAGCTGCCAGCCGTCGCCGAAGCGCAGGCTGGCCTCCAGTCCGATGGCGTCGCTCTTGACGTGCAGGCCGTCATGCGGATTGGTGGTCGCATAGCCGCCATCGCGTGTGAACACCTTGTCGGCGGTGAGGTGAGGCGTGATGAAGTAGGCCGTTCGCGGATTGACACCTGGAATCGCGTGGATGGAGCCGTGGCCCACGCCGGCGCTGTCCACCGAGTCCACCATCACCGGCACCGGCATGTAGGACGGTGTGCGGTCGTCCAGGTGCTTGAACGACAGGCGCACGAAGCCGTCGGCAAAGGTCTTGGTGAGGTTGCCGCGCAGCTGCCCGCCGTTCTCGGCGTTGTAGCCGGACTCGCGGGCGCCCTGCCCGGCGCGCTGGAAGCCGCCCACCTGGAACTTCCAGCCGCTGCCGAAGCTGCCGCCGTAGGTGAAGTCCAGGCGCGTCCCGGTGTGGCCGCCAAGCCCGAGGCTCAAGCCCGCGCTGCCGCCCTCCTCGCCCGCCATGCTGATGAAGTTGATGACGCCGCCGGGGGAGTTGGATGCGAGCGTGGACGCCGAGCCGCCACGCAGCGCCTCCAGCCGGTCGAGCATGAAGTCGGTGCGCAGGAACTGGTCGGCGGTGCCGAAGGCGATGTCGCCAAACAGCAGCACCGGCAGGCCGTCTTCCTGGAACTGCACGTAGCGCGAACCACCCGCCGAGATGGGCGCGCCGCGCACCGTGATGTTGGCGTTGCCCTCGCCGCCGCTGGATTCGGAGCGCACCCCTGGCACGCTGCGCAACAGCTCGGCAGAGCTCAGCGCGCCGCTCTTTTGCACCTGCTCGATGTCCATGGTGCTGATGGACACGCTCTGCTTCATCTTCGTGCGCGCCACCGATGTGCCGGTGACCACCACGCGCTCCAGGTTGAGCCCCTCGTTGCGCTCCGGCGCGGTGACGGGCTGCGCCGCCGCGGTGTCGCCAGCCGGCTGGGGCGCGGCTGCCTGCGCCTGCGGTGCGCTCGACTGCGCCTGGGCCGCCAGCGCGACGAAGGTGGCCGCCGCAACCGCCACGGCGCGGGGGATGGTGTTCATTGTCATGGAGGGTCTCCGAGGTGTTCGTGCTCCGCGATCCAACGGCGCGGTGGACGAGACTGTAGGGATTTATGCAAGCGGTTGCGCTAGTGGCTTTACTGACGAACAATGCAAACGCATGCAAACGGCTTTTCATCACCCCTGAGCGCCACTTCCTCACGCTTCGCTTCATGCCTCGACCGCCCGCCCCGAGCCCGTCCTCCCCCTCTTCAGCCGCCCTGCCCGGCGACGCAGCGCCACGCCGTGTGCAGATGTCCGACCTGGCCCGCCTGGCGGGTGTGTCGGTGTCCACGGTCTCGCGCGCCCTGGCGGGCAGCGAGCTCATCAGCCTGGAGACGCGCACCCGCATCGCGGAGCTGGCCAAGTCGCTCCACTACGCCGTGAACGTGGGCGCGCAAAACCTCGCCAGGGGCCAGAACACCACCGTGGGCGTCGTGCTGCCGCTGGACCCCTCCACGCGGCAACAGGTGTCCGACCCATTCTTCCTGGCGCTGGTCGGCTCGATCGCCGACGCGCTCACCGAGCAGGGCTGCGACATGCTGCTGACCCGCGTGGACGCCGATCACCTGGACCGGGCCGCCCAGCTGTATGACAGCGGCCGCACGACCGGCATCCTCCTCATCGGGCAGTGGCATCACCACGACCAGCTCAACAAGCTGGCGCTGCGTGGCGTGCCGCTGGTGGTGTGGGGGGCGCGGCTGCCGGGCCAGCTCTACTGCACCGTGGGCAGCGACAACGAAGCCGGCGCGCTCGCGGCCACGCGGCACCTGCTCCACCAGAAGCGCAAGCGCATCCTCTTTGTCGGCGATCCCGAGCTGCCCGAGGTGAACCGCCGCTACGCCGGGTACACGGCTGCGCTGCACGAGCGGCGCCTGGTGCCCCAGCGCGACCTGGTCCTGCCGGTGCCGTTTGCGGCCGACCTGGCGCGCGCCGCGATCGAGGCGCGCTGCGTGCAGCCGCTGGACTTCGACGCCGTGTTCGCGTGCTCGGACCTGCTTGCCATGACGGTGATGAACGCCCTGCGGGGCAAGGGCATCGAGGTGCCGCGTGACCTGCCGCTGGTGGGCTTCGATGACGTCGATCTCGCGCGCCATCTCCATCCGGCGCTCACCACCGTGCGGCAGGACATCACCGGCGCAGGACGCGCCATGGTGAGCGCGCTGCAGCAGCTTGCGGCCGGACAGGGGGTGGCCCCGATCCAGCTGCCCACCGAACTGGTGGTGCGGGAGAGCAGCCGTTGGGCTGGCCGCTGAAGGGCGACAGACGCGCGAACCGATGGAAGGGCGAACGCAGCGCAAGGAACGTCTTTTGCTTTCGCTCCTGCATTCATCAGCGAAATGTGGATCTTGGCGAGTGGATTGCAGTGTTCTCCTGAATCGACAACTGATTGAAGTCTCGACGCTCGGGGAACAGCTGCAACGCTGTGCCAAAAAAACCGCTGCCCGACATTTTTACCGCCAACTTTGCAACCACGCGTCCTTGCACGTGCTGGCCAGAGAGCGGTTCCTGCTGCCCGCATGGCGCAAGGTCGGCTGGAAGGACCTGTCCTCCGAATGCCTTGCCGCGCACTTTGATTTCAAGCGCGCGCTGGCCGACATGCTGGTGTCGCCACCGGGTAAGCCACAGTACGTTGGACACCTGGCTGCATTCATGCGGGCCACGGCAGTCCAGCGCGACATCGACCAGCGCATCCTGGTGCCGTCGCTGCGCACCGCGCTCCCCTTGGCCGAGCGGCGCCTGGTGTTCAACGACATCGAGCTGCTGTATGCCTCCCATACCGCGGATGGCCCGCCACAGCGCTCGGAGGCGTCGCCCTGGCATGACCTCGTGAACGAGGCGCAGGTGGTGCTGTCCTCGCTGCCGTCGGCCATGCCGGGCGGTGCCGACCAGCTCGAAGCTACATAGCGGCCACTTGGCGCTGGCGCACGGCGACGCGGCGGCAGGTTTTGGCGGTACGCTTGCGCGCTCCATCCCTCCACGAGAAAGCGCCCGATGAAGCCTGCCGTGATGCCCCGTTCCGCCCGCCGCCTCGCCTTGAAATCCCTGGTCGCGCTGTCGCTGCTGGCGTCGGCCGGTGCCTGGGCCCAGGGCAAGACCGTCAAGGTACTGGTGGGCTTTGCGCCCGGCGGCGGTACCGATGCCATCGCCCGCACGCTGGCCGAGCACCTCAAGGACGAGCTCGGCGCCACCGTCATCGTGGAGAACAAGCCCGGCGCCGGCGGGCAGCTGGCCGCGCAGGCGCTCAAGGCCGCGCCCGCGGACGGCAGCACCTTCTTCATCAGCCACGACCACACCATCTCCATCCTGCCGCTGGTGTCCAGGAGCCCGGGCTTCGACCCCGCGCGTGACTTCGTGCCCGTGGCCGGCTTCGCCAGCTTCGTCAACGCCTTCGCCGTGTCCGGCGGAACGCCGGCCAAGAGCCTGAACGACTACACCGCCTGGGTGAAGAGCCACGGCAACGGCCAGGGCGTCGTGGGCATACCAGCGCCGGCCTCCACGCCCGAATTCCTGGTGAAGGTGCTGGCCGAGCGCTTCAAGCTCGACCTGGTGCCCGCGCCCTACCGCGGCAGCGCGCCCATGATCGGCGACATGCTGGGCAACCAGATCGCCGCCGGCGTGGGCTCGGTGCCCGACTTCATCGAGAACCACAAGAGTGGCCGAGTGCGCATCGTGGCTGTGCTGGGCGGCAAGCGCCAGGCCATCCTGCCGGACGTGCCCACCCTCGCCGAGCTGGGCATTGGCGGCTTCGAGGACCTGCCGTACTACGGCTTCTTTGCCCCGGCCGGCACGCCCAAGCCGGTGATCGAGGACTTCTCGCGCGCACTGGCCAAGGTGATCGCCCGGCCGGACGTGAAGGAGCGGCTCACGGGCATGGGCCTGGCGGTGGAGTTCATGAACGCGCAACAGCTGGCCGCGCGCGAACGCGCCTACAGCAAGAGCTGGGCGGAGATCATCCGCACCAGCGGCTTCCAGCCTCAGTAGGCGGCGTCGCCGATGGAGCCTGACGCAGCGTCAGGCTTCAAACTGGCGGCTTCGACTCCCCGGAGCCCCACGTGCTCAAGATCGGCGAACTGGCCCGCCAGGCGGGCCTCACGGTGCGCACCCTGCACCACTACCACCACATCGGGCTGCTCTCGCCCACCGCACGCTCCGACGGCGGCTACCGGCTCTACGGCCAGGCCGACATCGAGCGGCTGCATGCCATCCAGGCGCTGCGCCAGCTCAAGCTGCCGCTGGAGGACATCGCCCGCCTGCTCGATGGCGGCGTGGCCATGCCGGTCATCGTGGACCAGCAGCTCGACGCGCTGGACCGCGAGATCCGCCAGGCGCAGGCGCTGCAGGTGCGGCTTCAGCTGCTGAAGCAGAAGTTCGGGCGCGGCGAGCTGCCCCAGCAGGAGGACTGGCTCGCCTCCCTGCGCCTGATGAACGCCTGCCAGCCGCACTTCAGCGCCAAGGAGCTCAAGGTCATCCTGGGCAACCTGCCGCTGGTGGCCGGCGAGCTCAGGCTGCTGATGGCGCTGGTGCGCGAGAAGATGGACGCCGGAGTGCCGCCCGACGGCCTGGACATCCAGCCCCTGGTACACCGCTGGATGACGCTGATGGCGGTCTGGATGAACGACGACCTCGGCCTGATGCGGCGCTGGGGCGAGGTGTATCGCCGCCATCATGCCGACATGGGCGGCAGCGGGCCGGACCTGGGCATGGTCGCCTACCTGGACCGCGCGATCGAGCACCGCATCGAAGCGCTGTCCCGGTATGTGTCCATGGAGGAAATCACCCGCATGGCCCGGGTACCGCTGGCGCAATGGCAGGCGATCGCCGAGCGCGCCGCGCAGGCCGTGGCAGCGAACGAGCCGCTGCAGGGCCCCGCGGCGCGGCAGCTCGCGTGCGACTGGCTCGGCTTGATAGACCGGCTGACCCGGGGCGACACCGGCTTGCGCGACCGGCTGATCACCGCCTACCGCGAGAGCGAGGTGCTGGCCGCCGCTGCGGCCATCCCGCCCGAAGGCCGCCGCTTCCTCGAGGCGGCCGCTGTGCATCACCAACTGCTTGACCCTGCCGTGGCGTGAGGCTTGAGACTCCTTTTCAACGCGAAAAGGAGTTCTCGATGTCCACCTCGTCCGGTGCCACCGGCACCGCTTCCCATCGGGGCGCGCAGCGCACTTCGCTGTTGCGCCAGCCGGGCTTCGCCTGGCTGGTGTCGGGCAGCTTCATCACCCTGCTGGGCGACCAGTTCAGCCTGATCGCCCTGCCCTGGCTGGTGCTGCGCATCAGCGGCGACCCGCTGCAGCTGGGCCTGGTGCTGGGCGCCATGAGCGTGCCGCGGGCGGTGTTCATGCTGATCGGCGGCGCGCTGGTCGATCGCCATTCGCCCAAGGCCGTGCTCATGTGGAGCAAACATGCCTGCACGCTGCTGCTGCTGGCGCTGGGCGGCCTGGTGATCGCTGATCGCCTGACGTTGCCGGCGCTGTACCTGCTGGCCTTCGGCCTGGGCCTGGCCATGGCCTTCAGCATCCCGGCTGGCAGCTCCATGCTGCCGCACGTGGTGCCGCCGGCGCAGCTGCAGGCGGCCAACGGCATCCTGCTGGGCCTGCGCCAGCTCACCATGTTCATCGGGCCGGTGCTGGCGGGGCTCACGATCGCCGGCATCGGCGCAAGCACGCAGGCGTCGCCACAGTCGTCGCTGGGCATCGGCGTCGCCTTCCTGGTGGACGCGGCGACCTTCGCGCTGTCCGCCTTCACCTTGTCGCGGGTGCGCCTGCTGGCCTCGCCGCGGCGCCCACCCCAGGCTGCCGGTGTGTGGCGCTCGGTGGCCGACGGTGTGGCCACGGCCTGGAACGACCGTGACCTGCGCAGCTGCTTTCTCTATTGGGGCGCGGTGGCCTTGCTGATCACCGGCCCGATGCAGGTGGCCCTGCCGGTGCTGGCCAGCCGCCTGCCTGGCGCCGGCGCCAACACGCTGGGTATGTTGGCCGGTGCCCACGGCGCGGGCACGCTGCTGGGCATGGTGCTGGCCGGTGCGCGGCCGGGTTGGCGTGCAGGCACCCTGGGCGCCACCTTGCTGCTGGTGGACGCGCTGGTCGGCCTGCTCTTCATGCCGCTGGGCCACATCGACAGCGTGGGCCCTGGCCTGGCGCTGCTGCTGGCCATCGGCGTGCTGGGCGGTTTCATGCAGGTGGCCATCTTCACCTGGATGCAACGCCGGGTGCCACCGCAGATGCTGGGGCGCACGATGAGCATCTTCATGTTCATCTTCCTCGGCGTGGCGCCGCTGTCGGGCGCGCTCACCGGCTGGGTGATGCGTGGCGTGGCGCTGCCCACGTTGTTCATCGCCTGCGGGGCGGCGCTGGTGGCCGCGGTGGGGGTGGCGCTGTGCTTCACCCGCATACGCCACGTCACTGACGCGCCACGCGCCGCGGCGGGCTGAGTGGTGTGAACGGTTCTGCGAACAAGCGTGGAGTGCAGGGGTCGGGTGGAGGTCAGGCGTCGTGGTGCCGGCCCCGCCAATACGCTAGACCAAGCGCAACGGCGATGGAGACCATGGCGACGAGGCCGACGTCGAACAGGACGTAGAGGAGGCTCTCGCGCCATTCGCCGCTCGCAAACGTTGCAAACGCGCCCAGCCCCATGCAGGACAGTGCCCACGCGATGCGCCGGGACTGGGGCCCACCCATGCGTGCCCAGGTGAAGCCCAGCAGCACGCCAAACGCGAAGGGGAACATCTCGAACAGTTCGGTCACGGGGTCACCTGCTACGTTGGTTGATCGGCGCCTTCACGACTTGTCGTCGTCCTGCATGTCGTCCCCTTCGTCGCCGCAGCAACCATCGATCGCCTGCGCATTGCAGGGGCCGTTGCACTGGCTGCCGCAGCAGCCGGCGTGGTGGTCGTCGTGGCCCTTGCCGCCGCAGCAACCACCGCAGCCGCCGGGGATGGTGTAGGCCATCACGTCCAGCGTTTTCACCGGAGTCGAAGGGTCGTCGCTGACGATGACGAGCTCGCACGCCCGGGGGCATTTCTCCGTCGCCTTGTAGCGGATGAGCACACTGAGGCACGAGCCGGGCCGCAAGGTCGCAGGGAACGGGTTGTTGACCAGCTTCCAGTGCGGGCTCTTGCGCTTGAAGGCCACGCTCGTGACGTGCAGGTCGCACTCGCCGACGTTGCACAGTGCGATCGTGCGCTCGCCCAGGCAGCATTCCTTGACGCCGCCGATGCAGGTGGAGCCGGTGACCACGAGCCGGCCCGAAGGGGCCTCGCCACGCAGCGTGACGGATTTCGGCCCGGCCGGGTCGTCGCTCGCCACGTTGATGGTGGCGGACTTCACGCCGAAGCTCGTCGGCGCGAAGCGGACAGGCATCGCGATCGCGGTGCCCGACGCCACGAGAATCGGATACGAAGCGACACCCGGAACCACGAACTGCCCGTCGGACGAGGTGATGCCGGTGACGGTGAGCACGCACCGGCCGCTGTTCACGAGGGTGAGCGCAAAGTCCTTGAACGAGCCGACGCACACCTTGCCGAGCTCGCCCGAATCGGCCACGACCAGGTCCAGCTCAGGCGGCGGTGCCCGGCCGCAGACCGCGATCGCCCGCACCCCGGCCGCGTCGTTGCTGAACACGCTCAATGTGCCGGCCTTCGGCCCGAAGCTGGCCGGGCGGAATCGAATCGGCAGCGTGATCGCATGGCCCGCCGCGACGGCAAGCGGATACGAGACGACCCCAGGCAACTCGAAGTCGGCCGCCGACGATGCGATGCCGGTCACACGCAGCACGCAGCTGCCGGCGTTGTGCAGCACGAGGTCGCGGTCCACGAAGCTGCCGCGGCATGCGGCTCCGAAGTCGCCGCTGTCGGCGATGGCGGTCACGAGCCGCGGCGCGCCCGGGACGCCGGTCGCGGCCAGATCCACCACCGGTGCGTTCGGGTCGTTGCTCAGGATGCGGATAGTCGCCGCCTCCCTTGCCGCACCCGCGGGCTGGTAGCGCACGGTGAAGTCCACGTGCTCGCCGGCCCGGATGACCAGCGGCGTGCCAGGCGTGGCCAGCACCGAGAAGCTGGTCGAGCCCATCAGGCGCTGCACGGCGCTGACCACCAGGTCGGCCGCGCCGACGTTGAAGACGGCGAGCGTGAGGAACTGCGGGCCCTGGCAGACCTCGCCGAACTCCAGGTTGTGCTCGAGATGGACTGCAATCGACGGCCATCGGGGCACGACGAACGAGAACACGCCGCGCCCGAAGGTGGCCGCGCGCAGCTCGCCGCGGTGATGGACGAGCTCGAACACCGGCGCGCGCGGAAAATGCAGGTCGTCCAGCACGCTCCAGCTGGCGCCTCCATCGACGGAGCGCAGCACGCCGAAATCGGTGCCGGCGTACAGCCCCGAGGGCGTTTCGCTGCCGTCGACCGCAATCGCGTTGAAGGGCAGGTCCAGCGGCGGGGAGATGTCGGTCCAGGTGGCGGCCGTCAGCGAAGTACGGAACACATGTCCGCCCGGAAAGCCGCTGAAGCCGCCGACGGCCGCGTAGATCGTCGCAGGGTCCTGCGGATCGAACGCGATCCCGCCGACAAAGCGCCCCGGCAGGTTGCGCGTGATGTCGGTGAAGGTGGGGCCGCCGGCGGCCAGCGCGTCGGTGGAGAGGAGCACGCGCCCCCCGACCGTGATGACGAGGTTGTTGCTTTCGGTTGGTGCCACGTCCGCTTCGCTGGCAGTGCCCGCGATGGCGACGCTGTTGGGCCAGGTCGCGCCGCCGTCCAGGCTCTGCCACAGGTTCTGGTTGCTGCTCGCGTAGACCACCCCGCCGTTGTTCGGATCGGTGGCGACCGCCGCCAGGTAGACGCCGACCTCCGCGGCCGACCACGGTGGGTCGATGCCGGCGTACGAGCCGCCGTCGTCGGTCGAGCGCAGGATCGTGGAGTTGCGGCGGCCGTAGACCTGCGCTCCCAACTGGCCGTCGTAGGCTACATCGAACCCGTCGCCGCCGGTACCGAATGTCCAGGTGGGCGCGGCGGCGCCGGCCGTGGTCACGACGCCGTTGTCCTGCAACGCGCCGACAGTGACGCTGGCGGTCGCATCGCGTTTCACGTCCAGGTTGTAGAACAGCGCGGTCTGCAGGCCCCCCGCGTTGAGCGACGTGAAGTTCACGCCGGCCGTGCAGCGGAAGATGCCGCCATCGTTGCCGCAGAACGCCACCGAGAGTGGGCCGGCCTGAGGTGCGAACGCCCATGTGTGCGTGTCGGCGTGCAGGCCGGTCAGGCCGGCAAAGGTGGCGCCGGCGTCGCTGGACCGCCCCTGCCCCAGCGTGCCGACGTAGACGATGTCGCCTGCGCCGTCACCGGGCGAGGCGGGGTCCACGGCCATGTGGAAGGCGTAGCCGCCATAGCTGGTGCCGATGGCTCCGATGGTTGCCGTGCCGGCCCTCAACGTCCAGTTGGCACCCTGGTCGGTGCTCTGGAACAGGCCCAGAGAATCCGCCGAGCCGAACGGCAGGCCGGTGCCGACCAGTGCGGCATAGAGCACCTGGATGCCCGCCGGACTTGCAGGCGTGGCCGGCGGCGCAAGCGCGACCACGACCTTGCCGACGCCACTGAAGCCGCCGGCGCTGATGCTTGTCGCGACGGCGGTCGTGGCCGCGTCGAGGATGGTGGCCCAGTTGCGCCCGCCATCAGCGGAGCGCACGACCCCTGTGCCGCTGATGCCCGCGTACAGGATGCGCGCGTTGGCCGGCGAGGTCGCATCCAGCACCAGCGAGCGCACGTCGCCCGCGGGCGCGCTGCCCTGGGTCCAGTTGAAGCCCCCATCGGTGGAGACGAACAGGCCTGCATTGCACGCGAGGTACAGCCTCTGGCCGTTGGCCGGATCGACGATGACGACGTTGATGATCCGGCTGAAGAAGATGCTCGCGTTGCTTGGCGTGGTGAGCGGGTAGCTGGAGCCGAGGCGGATCCAGCTCGCGCCTCCATCGGTCGATCGGAACAGGCCCGCTGGCGGTTGGGTCGAGTCGCCAGAGAACTGCGAGCCGTTGCGGCTGCTCGTGCCGACGTAGAGCGTGTCGGCGTTGGTGGGATCGATCGCGATGGCACCGGGCCCGCCGATGCCGAGCGATGGTGCGCGGTCGAAGACGGGTGTCCATGTGCTGCCGCCGTCGCGCGTGCGCCAGACGCCGCCCCACGCCGTGCCGATGAAGATGACGTCAGGGTTGTTGGGGTGCACGGCAATCGCCGTGACCTGACCGTTCGCATGGATGCCACCCTGGTCGATCGGGCTTGGGCCGATCGGAGCCCATGCGGTGCCGTTCAGGCTCATGGCTCGCCCCCGGTCTTCGGGGGCTCATCACCGGATGCGGGGGTGCCGGCGGGCGGGTCCATCGACGGCCTGACCAGCGCACCGGGGAGCCGGTACCACTGCTCGCGTGCAAGCGCATAGCGCTCGGGCGTCGGTGGAAGGCTGCCAAGAAAGCGTCGCCTCTCGATCTCGAGGTGCTCGTCGGGGTCGTCGTAGGGTTCTCGCGGCGGATGCTCGTCGCTATCGCCGTGGTTGCCCCCGCCGCCGTATCCGCCGCCCTGACCATCCTGGCTGTCGCGGGGGCGCCCGCCACTGCCTTGCTGCTTCTTCGCCATCGCCGCCTCCTTCGCGCAAGCCACCGGTGCGGCGCGTAGGTCCTAGGTTCGGCGACAGCCCGGGCTTATACAAGCTGCGAGGTAGGGGGTTGCGATGGGGAGCCTTCAGGCAGGTCCAGCTCGAACCAGAACGTGGAGCCCTCGCCCAGCGTGCTGCGCACCCGAAGCTCGCCCCCCATGGCGCGCACCAGCTCTCGGCTGATCGCCAGGCCCAGGCCCACGCCCTGGCGTTGCTGGAGGCCGTTGCCGGCCTGCTCGAAGGCACGGAAGATCCGCTCCAGCTCATGCGGCGCAATCCCGATGCCGGAATCCTCCACCTCGAAGCGCATGCGGCTGATGCCGGCCGCGGCCGCGGGCTGCGCACTCACATGCAGCACCACCTTGCCCGCCGGAGTGAACTTCACTGCGTTGTCCAGCAGGTTGAGCAGCACCTGGCGCAGCCGCAGCTCGTCGGCCACCAGCGTGGCCGGCAGGCCGGCGGCCTGCAGGTCGAAATGAAGCGGCCGCTCGTAGGTGCGCAGCTCGCAGGTGGCACGCAGCACCTCCAGCCAGGGCGCCAGCTCGAAGGGCGCCGGGTGCAGGGTGAGGCGGCCGGCATCCAGGCGGGCCAGGTCCAGCAGCTCCTCCACCAGGCGCAGCAAATGATCGCCGCTGCTTTCCACCAGCGCCAGCAGGCGCCGCTGCTCGGGCGTGGTGGTGCCGCGCGCCAACAGTATTTGCGTGAAGCCCAGCACCGCGTTCAGGGGCGTGCGCAGCTCATGGCTCATGCTGGCAAGGAACGCCGTCTTGGCCTGGCTGGCCGCCTCGGCTTCGGCGCGCAGCTGGCGTTCGTGCTCCAGCCGGCGCGCCTCGGTCATGTCGAGCACGAAGGCCACGCCCTGGTCGGTGCCCGCAAAGCGCGAGGCGCTGACGAGCACCGGCACCGTCGTGCCGTCCTTGCGCACCAGGTCCAGCTCGTAGGTGGCGGTGCCGGTCTCGCGCAGCTGCTGCATCGCCGCACGCGACGTTGCACGGGCATGGGGCGCGAGGTAATCCCGGCGCTGCACCTGGCCGGCGTCGAACTCCGCGCGTGTCCTTCCGATGATGGAGAGGAAGGCGTCGTTCACGTTGAGGATGGGTCCGCCGATTTCCGCGACGACGATGCCCACCACGCTGGCATCGATCAGTTGCCGCACCCGGGCCTGGGAGGCGGCCAGCGCCGCAGTGCGCTCCTCGGCGTCGCGCAGGGCTTTCACGAACATGCGTGCACCCACGGCGGCCATGGCGCCCAGCGCGCCCAGCTCCACCGCCGCTTCGCCAAGGAACGCCAGCACCTGGTGCACCGGCAGCCGGGCCAGACTGGCCGCAGCCGCCAGGGCAACCAACTGCAGCAACCAGGCCAGCGCCGCCGCGCCGGGGCGCACGAACAGGGCGGCCACCACGATGGCATACATGAAGGCCACGTCCACCGTGGGCACCGCGCCGGCATACAGCTGCGGGTCGATGCCCAGGGTGCTGGCCGCCACCATCAGCAGCACCAGGCCCCAGGCACCGGCGGTGCCGCCGCGGCGGTTGAGCCACCAGCACACGCCGCACAGCGGCGTGACCGCGAACACCACGCACACCGTGAGCGCCGGGCGGCCGATCGCCACGACCACCGCGCCCAGCAGCAGGGCCAGCACGGCCAGCGCCGCCAGCACCCAGCTCAGGCCGGCGTTCAGCGCGGCACGCACCGGGTCCTGCGTGTGCACCCGCGCGAACCAGCGGCAAGCCTCGGCGGCTTGCAGGCGCAGGGTGGTGATGGAGGCAGCCATGGCAGTGCGTGGGCGCTGCCGGAGTATCGGACAGCCCACCCTTCCCGTGGCAACCAGGAAACTAGGGGCTCGCGGGCGAATGCATGGCGGCGATGAGGCCCTTCATGGGCGCCGCCGCAACAACAGGCGACGTTGCCGCGCCACCCGGCTTGTTGTCCACTCGCGTCACCTCAAGGAGGTGTGCTCATGGCCTCATTCTGGGTCGATGCCCGCGGCCTTGATCACCCGGCCCCACTTCTGCGCCTCGGCCGCCTGGAACTGCGCCAGCTCCTGCGGGGTGGTGGTCCAGGCCTCGGCGCCGGCGGTGTCGAAGAAGGCCTTGGCGGCCGCGCCGCGCGTGGCATTGAGCAGCAGCTCGCGCAGGCGCGCGACCACCGGCTGCGGCGTGCCGGCAGGCACGTAGGCCGCGAACCAGTAGCCCATGTCGTAGCCCTTCACGCCGGCTTCGTCGAGGGTGGGCACATCGGGCAACAGCGGGCTGCGCTTCTGCGTGGAATAGCCCAGCGCGCGCAGCTTGCCCGACCTGATCTGCGGCATGCCGGTGGCGGTGTCGGTGATCATCAGGTCGATCTGGCCGCCCAGCAGGTCGGTCACCGCATTCGGGTTGCTCTTGTAGGGCACGTGCAGGATGTCGGTGTGCGAGAGCTGCTTGAACATCTCACCGGCCACCCGGCTCGATGAACTGCCGCTGCCGAAGCTCAGCTTGCCCGGCTTGGCCTTGGCCGCGGCCACCACGTCCGCCACCGTCTTGTAAGGTGCATTGGCGCGCGCCACCAGCACCTGCCCGCCCTTGCCCAGGCCGGTGACGGGCAGGAAATCCTTCACCGGGTCGTAGGGCAGCTTCTTGTAGAGGTGCTCGTTGGCGGCTTGCGTGGTGTTGGTGGTGATCAGCACCGTGTAGCCGTCGGCCGGTGCCTTGGCAGCGGCCTGCGCGGCCAGCATGCCGCTGGCGCCCGCCTTGTTGTCCACCACCACCGCCTGCTTGGTCTGCTCGGTGATCGACTGGCCGAGCGCGCGTGCCAGCTGGTCGGTGGCGCTGGCGGCGGCAAACGGCACGATGAAGGTGATGGGCCGTTCGGGGTAGTGCGCGCTGCCTTGCGCGGCAGCCGCCAGCGGGCTCAGGGCGAAGGCGGCAGCCAGCGCCAGCAGCGGCCGGCGGCGGTGGGGGTGCGTCATGGTGTGTCTCCGTTGGAATGGGTGTCAGGGCTGGGTGGCGCGCGCCTGAGCAGGGGCAGCAGCGCCAGCGGCAGCTGGATGGGCAGGTCCAGCAGCAGGAAGGACAAGGCCTTGCCGTGGCTGTCGAGGTTGAGCGCATCGTTCACACCGCCGTCCAGCACGTCGTCGAGCACGATGTTCATCGCGTGCAGCCGAGGCAGCAGGTACCGGCTCACCGGGCTGGGGCGGCGGTGTGCAAAGAGCTGGGCGACCGCGGCTTCGGTCACCTGCTCCACGATCACGCCGTACAGCGCCGGGTGCCAGGCGATCACGCTGATGTTGGACCGGTTGCCCTTGTCGCCGGTGCGGCCATGGGCCAGGTACTGCAGCGGTACGGTGACGGTGCTCATTGCACGAACTCCACGCGCGCCGGCACAAGCTCGCGCGGCACCAGGCAGGACCGCGTGCCCAGGCGCTGGCGCATGCCCGTGCGCACCCCGCCTCCGCCGGCCGGCCCGCAGGTGTAGAGCGCGGTCACTTCGCGCAGCAGGCGTTCGGCGCTGCGGCGCTCGGCGTGGTTGAGCGCCACCCGCAGCCGCACGTCGCGCGCGTCGCCCACCGGCAGCGCGTCCAGCCAGCGGCCGGCGTCGTCGGCGAACACGCTGGCCACGCCGATCAGGTCCACCCGCAGCGGCCCGAGCCCCGCCAGGCGTGCACGCAGCACGTCGGCAGCCAGCCGCGCGCGCGCTTCGGCGCCCCGCCCCGCATACGAGATCTCGCCCTCGGCCAGCCAGCCATGGGCGTGGAACACGTTGACCTTCAGGTGGCTGGGCCGCGGGTGGCCGCGCACACCGGCCAGGCGCACGAGGTCCGGGCCCACGGCCTGCACCACCGCGTCGCCGATGTCGGCCACCACATCGGGTGTCAGGTAGGCCGATGGGTCGTGCAGTTCGTAGAGCAGCTGCTCCTTCACCGTGTGTTCGTCCACGCAGCCGCCGGTGCCGTCGGCCTTGCCGAGGGTGCAGCTGCCGTCAGCCTGCAGCTCGGCGATCGGGTAACCGACGTTGGCGAGGTCGGGCACGTCCTTGAAGCCGGGGTCGGCGTAGTAGCCGCCGCACACCTGCGCGCCGCACTCGAGCAGGTGGCCCGCCATGGTGGCACCGGCGATGCGGCTCCAGTCGTCGGCTGCCCAGCCGAAGTGCGCCAGCGCCGGGCCCACGGTGAGCGAGGGGTCGGCCACGCGGCCGGTGACCACGATGTCCGCGCCCTCGCGCAGCGCCTGGGCAATGGCCTCCGCGCCCAGGTAGGCGTTGGCGCTGGTGATCTTGAGGCCCTGTGCGCTCGCGCCCAGGCACTCGCGCAGCAGCGCTTCATGGTCCGGATGGGAGAGGTCGTCGCCGGTGACCACCGCGATGCGGGGCGGCCGCAGCCCCAGGTCACTGGCGAGCCGCAGCAGCCGACGCGCCGCCGCCTGCGGATGGGCCGCGCCGAAGTTGCCGACGATGCGGATGCGATGGCGCAGGCAGTCGGCCAGCACCGGCTCGATCATTTCCACCAGCAGCGGCTCGTAGCCGGCCTCCGGGTCCGCCTGGCGGGCCAGCTGGGCCAGCGCCAGCGTGCGCTCGGCCAGGGTCTCGAAGATCAGCACCGCCGCGCAGCCGCGCCGGATCAGCGTGTCCACCACCGGACGGGCCGCGTCGGTGCGGTCGCCCGAGAAGCCGGCCGCCGAGCCGATGTACAGAGGGTGCGTCATGCCGCCGACTGTAGGATGGGCGCTTTGTGCTGTGAATTCGTTTGTTTGGATGAATTGATCGGGTAAGCCGATGAGTGAACCGAACCTGTCCACGCGCCAGCTGCGTGCCTTCGTGGAGCTGGCGGAGCTGCGCAGCTTCACGCGCGCTGCCGCCCGCTGCCATCTGTCGCAGCCGGCCTTCAGCGCGCTCATCCGCTCTCTGGAGCAGGCCGTCGGTGCCCGCCTGTTCGACCGCACCACCCGCACCGTCGGCCTCACCCCGGAAGGCAGCCTGTTCCTGGATGGCGCGCAGCGGCTGCTGCAGGACATGCAGGCCACCGTGGAGGACCTGGGCGCGCATGTGGCGCTGCGCCGCGGCCGCGTGTCGCTGGCCGCGCTGCCTGCGCTGGCGGCGGGGTGGCTGCCGGCCGTGCTGCAGGAGTTTCGCGGGCGCTACCCGGACATCGAGCTCGACATCGCGGACGCCCTGTCGGAGGAGTGCGTGGAGCGGGTGCGCGCAGGCCGGGCCGACTTTGCGCTGGCCGCCGTGCGCGCCAACGCGCCGGAGCTGGCCACCGAGCCGTTCTGCACCGACCGCTTCCACCTCGTCTGCCGGCGCGACCACCCCCTGGCCGCCAGGCGCCGCATCGCGATCGGCGCCCTCGCAGGCCATCACATGGTGAGCCTGGCCCGCTCCAGCAGCGTGCGCCAGCTGGTGGAAGCCGCGCTGCGGCCGCTGCAGATGCGCTCGGTGATGGAGCTGGAGCAGCTGAGCACCGTGGCCGGCATGGTGCGCGCCGGCCTGGGCATCACCGTGGTGCCCTCGCTCACGCTGTTCCATTTCGAGCACGCGGACCTTGTGACCCGGCCCCTCGGCACGCCGGCGCTGCGCCGCGAGATCTTCCTCATCCGCCGCAGCGACCGGGCGCTGTCGAGTGCGGCGCAGGCGTTGCTGGCGCTGGTGATGCGGCGCAAGCCGGGCCCGCGCTAGCGGCCGCAGGCACCGGCTGCCCTCAGTGCGGCTCCCTGGGCAGCAGCACGGTCGCGCGCAGCCCGCCCTGCGGCCGGTTCTCCAGCGTCAGGCTGCCGCCGTGCCGCACCACCAGCTCGCGCGCGATGTACAGCCCGAGGCCGCAGCCGCCGGTGTCGCGGCTGCGCGATGCGTCGAGTCGGAAAAAGGGCTGCATCACGGACTCCAGCGCTTCGGGCGGTATGCCGGGGCCCTGGTCGTCCACCGTGATGCGCACCGCCTTGGGCTCCGAATGCACCGTCACGTCGGCGCGCTGGCCGTGCCGCAACGCATTGCCGACCAGGTTGACCAGCACGCGGCGCAGCGCCATCGGCTGCACCAGGGCCACCGCGCTCCGGCCGGCCAGGCTGACCGGCTGCTTCAGCTCGGCGAGGTCGTCGGTGATGGCCTGCACCAGGGCGAACACGTCGGTGCGCTGCGGCGGCTCCTGCAAGGTGGCGCCGCGAAACACCTCGAGCGCGGTCTCGATCAGGCTGTCCATCTCGCGGATGTCGCAGATCGCCTTGCCGACGGATGTCTGCACCACCGTGTACCAGTCCGCCACCGGCTACAGCAGCAGCCTGAGCAACCTCTCGCGCATCAGCTTTGCCACCGACAACGTGTTCTCCGATGGGGTGACCACCGAGCTGGCCACCGTGACGGGCAACGTCACGGACGGCTACACGGCGGCGCTCACGGTGGGCATCTCCGTCTGACAGGCCGACCGCGCCAGCGGCAGTGCCCTACCGCCGCGCTGCCTTGCGGCCGGCGGGGCGCTCCAGCGGCGCGGCTTCCGCAAGCAGCCAGCGCACGAAGTCCTGCGCGTCGCGCTTGTGGGCGGCGTGCGGCGCCAGCTCCACGAAGTAGGCCCGCAGCGACGCGGCGCTGCTGCGAAACGGCGCCACCAGCTTGCGCTCGCGCACCAGGTCGGCCAGCAGCGGCAGGCGCCCGATCACCACGCCATGGCCTGCCACGGCCGCGGCCACCGCCTCCGAATACTGGGTGAACCTCAGGGTGTTGGAAGGCTGCAGCGAGTCCAGCCCCATCAGCTGCATCCAGGGTTCCCAATCCATGGTGGGCGTGCCGTGCGGCAGGTCCACGGTGAGCAGGGTGTGGTGGTGCAGGTCGGCCGGCACCTTGAGCGGGCGTTTGCGGTCGGCCAGCAGCGAGGGTGCGCACATCGGCTGCACCGCCTCCTCGAACAGCAGCGGCCCGTTGCCCCTGGCCCGCGGCACGAAGCGCACGGCAATGTCGATGCCGCTGCGCGTCAGGTCCACGATGTCCAGCGTGGCCGACAGGCGCACATCCACTTCCGCATGGTCGGCCGTGAAGCGCGCAAGCCGAGGAATCAGCCAGAACGACGCGAAGCCGGGCGTACAGGTGATGGCCACCTGGCGCAACGCCGCCGCGGGCCGCACACGCGCCGCGGCGTCCAGCAGCCGCTCCAGGCTGTCGTTCACCGCGCGCTGCATCACCTTGCCGGCTTCGGTAAGCGCCAGGGCGCGGTGACGGCGCTCGAACAGCGGCGTGCCCAGGTTCTCCTCCAGCTGCTGGATCTGCCGGCTCACTGCCGACTGCGAGATGAACAGCTCCTGCCCGGCGGCCGTGAAGCTCAGGTGGCGGGCCGCGGCTTCGAAGGCATGCAGCAGATCCAGGCGCAGGCGGCTCGATCGTGGCGTGGGCGGCTGCGGGGTCTGCTGCGACTTCGCATTCCTGATTTGCATGTCTGGCATGCGATTTCAGCGTTTGTGACCCATGGTGCGGCTCAGTATATTCATCTGCACCGCGCATGCAAAAAGGTTTTCCATGAACGCCTTCCACGCCCCAGCCACCCTCACCCTGCCGCCCCGTGCACTGCACACCCTGCATGACGCACAAGGCACGCAGATCACCTGCAACGAAGGCTGCCTGTGGGTCACGCTGGACCATGACCCGCGTGACATCGTGCTGGAGGCCGGGCAGAGCTTCACCGTTCCGGACGCGCGCCGCACGCTTGTCTATGCTTTGAAGGCATCCCGGCTGGCCCTGCAGGCGCCGCGGCCCGCACCGTCTGCCAAGGCGGGCGGCCGACTCTTCCACCGCACGCTGGCCGCGGCGATTGCGCAGGTGATGGGCCCCGGCGCGCAGGCGATGAAGGCGACGCTGGAAGGCCCCGGCCGCTGATCGCACCGCATCCCCAAGACGTGGGATGCATCAGGTAGGCACGCGCACCTGCGAAGACTATGATCGATCGTCCCTTGGCTCACGTGGGAGGCCGGTCATGGCAGACGAGACGATTCCGCTCAGTGAAGTAGTCTCGGCGCTGCGCACCGAGATCCTCACCGCCGTTGAACAGGCCGGCTCGCCGGATCTCAAGTTCAAGCTCGGCGCCATCGACGTCGAGTTCACGGTGGTCGTCAAGAAGGAAGGCGGCGCGGACGCCAAGCTC
Organism: Ideonella sp. BN130291; assembly: GCF_036231905.1. Lineage (NCBI taxonomy): Bacteria > Pseudomonadati > Pseudomonadota > Betaproteobacteria > Burkholderiales > Sphaerotilaceae > Ideonella > Ideonella sp. BN130291. The sequence continues at coordinate 84,286 of NZ_JAZARE010000011.1, forward strand.
AAGTTCTCCATCCTCGGCGTGGGGGTCGAGGGCGGCGCCTCCGGCAAGGTGGCACGCGAGCAGACGCAGAAGGTCAAGCTCTCGCTCACGCCGGTGTTCGTGGGCGCCGATGGCCAGCCGCGCGAGCGCCTGATCAACCGCGGCGACACCGAGCCGCTGGTCCGCCAACCCAAGAACTAGCATGCGTGCCGAGCGGGTCGTCGAGCTGACGTTCCGCGAGGGCGCCAAGGTGCTCAGCCAGGGCAGCGGCTACCTGCTCACGCCGCGCCATGTGCTCACGGCGCGCCACGTGCTGGCGCCCCGGGCGCTGGGCGCCCGCTGCAGCGTGCAGCCGCTGGTGGACCCGGCCACCGCGCACCTGCCGGACGCGCAGCAGCTGCGGCCGCAGCCCATGCCCGCCAGCGTGTGCTGGCTGCACGACGACACGCTGGACGTGGCGCTGGTCGCGCTGGACCAGGAAGTGGCCGTGGCGCCCGAGCCGCCGCTGCTGGGCCTGGTGGCGGTGGACGACCTGTATGCCCACCCTTGCGAATGTGTCGGCTTCCCTGCCGCCGCGGTGGACGCGAGCCGCCTGCTCAAGGGCAACGCCAGCTACGTGCCCACGCACAAGCGCTTTGACATCGACGTCTTCGGCACGGTCAACGCCGCGCAGTGGGAAGAATGGGCGGGCTTTTCCGGCTCGCTGGTGTTCAGCCGCGGCCACGCGATCGGCGTGGTGCACACGGTCGACGGCCGCTGGCAGGGCAAGCTCACCGCCACGCCGCTGCGGCGCCTGGTGGACGAGCCGGCCTTCCAGGCCTTCTGGCGCGCCGAAGGGCTGCCCGAGCTGCGCCCGCGCCCGCTCTCCGGGGCCGAGGAGTCGCCACTGGAATTCATCGTGGGCCAGTTGCACCTGCTGGACCGCAAGGATCCCGTCAATGCGGTGCTGGCCACGCTGCGCAAGCTGCCGCCGCGTACACCGTCGCGCGTGTTCGTGGTGCCGGGCCTCACCAAGGACCTGCACCACCGCTTCATCCAGCGCCTGGCCGAAACACCCGAGATGCAGCGCCTGCTGGAGCGCGAGACCAGCGCGCCCGAGGTGATCCAGACCCTGCCCTGGCCGGAGACCACCGTGGTGGACGACCCGGCGGCCGCGCTGTGCGAACTGCTCGCGCCGCTGTACCGGGCCGCACGCCTGCCGCCACCCGGCGCCGACGCGCCCCCGGAGGCCGCCCTGTTGCGGCAGCGCCTGGACGATGGCGTGATGCCGCGCGCGTGCTGGGCGCTGGTGGAGCGCCCACGCGCCTTTGGCGGCCACGCTGAGCTGTTGCGCCGCCTCATCGCGTTCTGGATGACGCTGGACGCGGGCCGGCCGGCCGCGCTGTTCCTGTGCATCGACTGCGAAGAGCCGCCGCCGGCCAAGCCCAGCCGCTGGCGCAGCCTGTTCGCCAAGGCGCCGCAGCCCGAGGCGGACCTGCTCACCGCCATCGACGACGCGCTGGAGCGCTGGGCCGAACGCATGGCGCCGGTGGACGAGCTGGAGGCCATCGTTCCAACGCACGTCACGCCATGGATCACCGAGCTCAAGCAGCAGCAGCGGCTGGGCCGCGTGCGCCCCGGCATGCTGGACGTGCTGGACCTGTCGCTGCGCAACGCGCTGGGCGAGGGCCTGCGCCTGGCCGATGTCGGCGTGCGCATCGGCCCCTTGCTCCACGACGCCACCACAGCGGGAGGGCCCCATGCCCGAGCTGCCGACAACTGAGATCGCCGCGCCCCTGTACCGGCCCTACGCCTTTGGCGAGCCGGTCAGCGAGCGTTTTCGCGACCCCGCCGGCTACCAGGCCGACGACGACCTCGACGCCGCGGTGCGGGTGGCGCTGCTGCTGGGCATGCCGCTGCTGCTGACCGGCGAGCCCGGCTGCGGCAAGACCAGCGTGGCGGGGTGGCTCGCGCGCCGGCTGGGCCTGGGCGAGCCGCTGGTGTTCAACGTCAAGTCCACCACCGCCGGTCGCGACCTGCTGTACGAGTTCGACGAGCTGGCGCGCTTTCGCGACTCCCAGGCCGGCCAGGGCCGGCCGGTCACCGACTACCTTCGGCTCAACCCGCTGGGGCTGGCGATCCTGTTGTCCACCTCGCCGCACGACCGGCTGGGCTACCACCCGGTATCGCACGAGGCGCTGGCCCAGCGCTCCACGATGACCGTCATGCCCGACACCTTCGGCCAGCGCCATGTGGTGCTGATCGACGAGCTGGACAAGGCGCCGCGCGACACGCCCAACGACCTGCTGCTCGAGATCCTGGAGATGAAGTTCCTGGTGCGCGAAGCCGATGCCTGGATCACCGGCAACCCGGCGCTGCGGCCGGTGGTCATCATCACCAGCAACTCGGAAAAGAGCCTGCCGGAGCCGTTTTTGCGGCGCTGCGTGTTCCACCACATCAAGGCGCCGGACGACGCCATGCGCAGGCGCATCGTGGTGGGCCGGATGCACCCCTTCGCTGCGCGTTCCCAGGCCTTCGACTGGGCCATGCGCCTGTTCGACCGCCTGTCCGGCAACCTCGGCCGCCCGCCGGGCACCGCCGAGCTGCTGGCCTGGCTGACCGTGCTGGAGGAGCGCGCCCGCACCCTGCCCCTGGCGCGGCCCGCCGAGCTGGCGGCCGGCACGCTGGGGGCGCTGGCCAAGACGCGCGAGGACCTGGACCGCGCGCTGGCCGCCCTGGCCGACGCCGACGCGCCCTGAAGCACCGCGGAGGCCGCCGGTGGCCGACTGGATCGACACCCTGCCCGTGTGGACCGGCTACCTGCGCAGCCAGGGGCTGCGCGTGGGCGTGGGCGACGAGCTGCGCCTGGCGGAGCTGGCGCGCCGGCTGGTTGAACAAGGCATCGGCATCCCGAACGCCACGGATGCCGCACGCTGGTTCGGCCCGCTGCTCTGCCACAGCGCGGACGAACAGCAGCGCCTGCGGGCCATGCTGCGCACCTGGGAGGCGATGCTGCTCCAAGTGTCCGAGCCGGCCGCGCCGCTCTCTCCGGCGCTGGCCGCGGCGGCGCGCAGCCTGCACACCGGCCGGCGTCGCCTGAACTGGCGCTCGCCATGGCAGGCGGCCGGCGTGCTGCTGGGTGGCGCCATCGTGGCCGCGGTGCTGTTCCTGGCATGGCAGTGGATGTTGCGCCCCGTGATGCCTGCGCCGGTGGTGATCACCCCGCTGGCCACCGGCGCCGATACGGTGGTGGCCACGGGCGTGCTGTGGACCTCGCGTGCCTTCAACGCCCTGCTGTGGCTGGCCCCGCTGGCCGCGGCCTGGGCGGTGCTGCGGCTGCGCCGGCGCGAGCTCACGGTGCTGTGGCGTGGCTTGGCGCCGCGGGATGCGCCCACCGAGGCGCGCACGCTGCAGCTGGGCAAGCTGCCCTTGTTCCGGCTGGAGGCGCTGCGTGCGCCGCTGGCGGACTTCCGGCGCCACCGGCTGGTGGACGCCGAAGGCATCGATGGTGCACGCAGCGCCGCGGCCACGGTGCGAGAGGCCGGCCGGGTGACGCTGGTGAAGGCCAAGCGGCCTGCCCTGCCCGAATACCTGCTGCTGGTGGACCTGCGCGGCGACGACGACATCCTCTCGGCATTGGCGGACCGCCTGGCCGGGCTGCTGCGCGAAGGCGATGTGCGCGTGGACCGTTTCGACTTTCACGGCGACCCGCGCCGCCTGCGCCGCATCGACCCCGCGGGCCGGGACGCCGGCACCACCGACCTCGAAAGCCTGCGCGCCGCCTGCCCCGACCACCGGCTGCTGGTGGTGTCCGACGGCGCCAGCTTTGGCGACGACCAGGGCCGGCACCTGCGCAGCTGGGTGGAGCGCCTGAGCGACTGGCCCGAGACAGCGCTGCTCACGCCGCTGCCGCCGGCGCAGTGGGGCCCGCGCGAACGCACGCTGATGCGGCGCGGTTTCATGCTGGCCGAGACCACGCCCGATGGCCTGAAGCAGCTCGCGCTGCAGTTCCGCACCGAGCGCAGCGTGGAGCAGGCGCTCTCCGCCGGCGCACGCGCCAGCCGCTTCGACCGCCGCATGGCCGCCGACCCGTACCGCTGGCTCACCGGCCACGCACCCGACGCGCGCGAGGCCGAGCGCCTGCTGCTGGAGCTGCGCCAGGTGCTCGGCGCCCAGGCTTACCTGTACCTGCAGGCGCTGGCAGTGTTTCCGCTGTTGAGCCCCAAGCTCACCCTGGCGCTCGGCCGTGTGCTGGGCGACGAACAAGGCCAGCCGCTGCTCACCGAAGCGCATCTCGCGCTGCTGTGCCGCGTGCCCTGGCTGCGCAGCGGCCACCTGCCCGACTGGCTGCGCCTGGCGCTGGTGCGCGACCTTTCCCCCGAAGCCGGCGAGCAGGTGCGTGCCGCCTGGTCCACCCTGCTGGCGCCGGCCGCAGGTGAGGACGCAGAGCAGCTGCCGATCGAGGTGGTGCGCCAGGTCGATCCGGCGCTCCCGGCGCTGGTGGCGCGCCTGCTCAAGCGCAGCCCGCGCTACAGCGAAGCGCTGCTGCTGGCCTTTCTCAACCAGGAGGATCTGCCCGAGCTGGCGGTGGCCCTGCCCGAAGGCCGGCGGCGCGAGGAGGACGGGCCGTCGCGCGGCTTGCTGCGCGCAATGGCGGCGGCCGCATTGGCCGCTGCCATCGCCGGCGCGCTGTGGCTGCCCGACTGGTGGGGCGGCGTGCAGCAGCCGCGCTGGGTGACGGGGCTGTGGTGGGGCGCGCTGGGCGCTGGCGGGTTGGCGGTTTATGCCTGGTACGCCCACCTGCGTCGCTGGACGCCCACCACCGAACTGCCCATGCCGCGCTTCAGCCGCCAGTCGCCCTACCTGCGGCTGGAGCGCGTGCGTCTCGACCCCGACGAAGGCCTGCTCATGGCCCGCGTGTACGCCACCGCCTGCCTGGGATGCGCCTTCCTGGCCGCCTTGCTGCAGGGCCCCGATCCGGTGTGCCTGGGGCGCGTGATGCTGGCCGCTCAGCTGCTGGTGTGGGCCTTCCATGCCAAGGACCAGCCGGCGATGAAGTGGTGGCCGGTGCTGATGCTCACGCTGATGAGCGTGGTGTGGCTGGACCGGGGCAGCGACGCGGGCGCCTCGCGCATCGAGCTGGGTGCGTGGCTGGAATACGGTGCGCCGGTGCTGGCCGGCTGGATGGCCGCGCGCCACGGTTGGCCGGCGGCGCGGGCGGTGCTGCTGCTCACGCTGCCCGCGGCCCTGCTGTCGTGGCCGCTGGTCGATCCCATCTCCGGCCACGGGCTGCTGGTGGCCACCGGCGGCAGCACCGGGCTGCTGGTGCTGTGCCTGGTGGTCGCGCGCTTTGCGGGGGATTCCGGCTGGCGTTCACGCTGGCGCAGCGCCGCGCCGCCCGATGTGCGGGTCGTTGTCGCCTTGATGTTGCCGCTGGGCGTGTCGATCGGCCTGTCGCGCAGCAGCGTGTTGGGTTTTGCTGTGGGCTGGAGCCCCGAGCTGCTGCTGCTGGCGTCGGTGTTCGGGCTGGGGCTGGCTTGGCATCGCGCCCGCTGGGTGGTGTTGCTGGCCGCGCTGGTGGCCGCGGCCGGCACACTGGCCAATGCCAATGAGTGGCCCTGGCCCATGAGGTTGGACCTCGGGCCCGGGCTGCAGACGCGCGTGACCACCATCTGGCCGATGGCGGTGGCCTCGCCGCTGTTTGCCTGGGTGTTCGGCCGCGAGACCGCGCGCGCCCTGTGGGAGGCGCCGGCGCTGCCCGTGCCGGAAGCGCCACGCCTGATGCAGGCCTTGGTGATGCTGGCCTTCCTGGGCGTGGGCATCTACCTCAGCGTGCCGTCGTTCAACGGCCGCCACAGCGTCGCCAGCCCCATCCTGCACGACTTCGTGCCCTTGCTGGCCGTGGTGCCGGCCGGGCTGCTGCTGCGGCGGCGCCGGTTGATCGGGCTGCTGGTGGTGGCCTTTGGCGCATGGGGCCTGTTGCTGGCGGCAGCCGTGCTCGCCAAGAGCATGAACCTGCCACCCGATGCACTGCGGCCGCTCGAACTGCCGCGCCAGCCCGGCAACCTGGCCTTGTTCCCCATCGCACTGGGCCTGGCCCTGCTGCTGAACCGCCATGCCGACCGCCTTCGCCAGCCCGCGCCTGAGCCGATCGCGAGCCCCAGGCCGCTGCCGCTACTCGACTGGGGCCGCTGGACCTGGCCCGCTGCGCTGCTGGCACTGGCTGTGCTGATCGCGCCCGGCTTCGTGCGGCGTGAACAAACCACGCCGCAGTTCGACCTGCCCGCCGAGCCGAGCGCGGCCGGTGCGTCGGCCCCGGTGTCCGTGCCGGCGGCAGCCGAGCCTGCGCCGACTGCATCGCAGCCGCTGCCCACGCCGGTTCCTGCCGCCAGCGTGCCCACGCAGGGCACTGCGCCCTACGTGCCAGTGCCCACGCGCAAGACGCCGCCGGATGTGGCCAGGAAGAAGGCCTCGAAGGGGCCGGTCGCCCCCGTGCGGACACAGCCCGACCCGGCTGAGCAGACGCCCGTCGAGCCGGCCAAGGCGGTCACTGAACCATCGGGGGCTGCCAACGAATCAGCGGATGCGCCCTCCCAGACGCGGCAGCGCCCGCGCATCGAGCAGCAGGCGCCGCCACCGGAGCCAGCGGCCGAGCCCAACCAGCAGCAACAACGGCCCAGCAGCGTGCAGAAGAAGTGACGGTCATCCGCCAGAGGTGCAGGCGCAGCACCTCACCGGTTGAACTCAGGACGGTAGCGCGCTTATCGGGTCGCCACCAGCAACTGCTCAGCACTGGAGGGCCGAAGCCCATCGGCACGGCCTGCGAAGTAGCGCTGCGTCAGCTCGTCGGAGGACACGTGGCGGGCGTGGGCGAAGCCGCAGTCGCGCGCCAGCGCCAGCATCTCGTGCGGCGCGAAGAAGCTGATGAAGGGTGTGCCTCTGGCCCGTGCGCCCTTGGCCACCTGCCGCAGCACCGCCTGCTCTTCCGGCTCGGTGAGTTCGACCGGCAGCATGAAGCTCATGACGAAGGTGGAGCCGGAAGCGAAGGCGGCCACCTGGCGCAAGGTGGCGGCGATCGCCTCCTGGGACAGATACATGCTCACCCCCGCCGAAGCGACCACGGCAGGCGCCTGCCGGTCGAACCCCGCGGCCTGCAGCCGCTGCACCCAGTCGTCACCGGCTTCGAAGTCCACCGGCACGAAGCTCAAGCCCGCCGGCAGGCCGAACCCTTCGTCGAGCAGGCGCTGGCGCTTCCAGGCCTGGGTGCTGGGCTGGTCGATCTCGAAAACGCGCAACCGCGACAGCAAGTCCGGCCTCCGCTGGGCCAGGCTGTCTAGCCCCGCGCCGAGCGACACGTACTGCCGCACGCCGGCCTCCGCCTGCTCGGCCACCAGGTCCTCGATGAAGCGGGCGCGCGCCACGATGGAGGCACGGCTGCGCCGGGTGTGCTGCGGGTGCATGTCGCCGCGCCGTCGCCAGCCTGGCGCGGGCGCCAGCAGCCGAAGGCCGACCTCGTCGTTCAGCACATGAGGCGGTGCGTCCAGGGCCACATGCAGGGCGCGCCACAGCGCGACGCGCGCTGCCGTGGTGTCGGGCGCCGGTGCAATGGTGCTGTCCATGGCCCGCCCGCTTCAGCGCTGCTTCGCAGCCGGGGCCTGCAGGCGCCAGGTGCGGCCATCGGGGTCCCGCACCATCATTTCCTGCGTGCCCCAATGCGTGGGCGCAAAGGGTGACACCACATCGACGATCGGCTCGGTGCTGAAGCGGTCGGCGTCCGCCACCTTGAGCACGACCTGCATCTCGGGCGCTTCCGTGGTGGGCACCTCGGCGATGAAAAGATACGGGCCATCGCCGTTGCGCAGCTGGCCGGAGTGGTGGTCGGTTTCGAATTCGAGGCGGTAGCCCAGCGCCTGGAAGAACTTGGCCGCCTTGCCCCAGTTGTGGGTGGTGAGGAAAACCGCTTCGATGCCTTGCGTGCTCATTTCGCTTTGCCCTTTCCGGATGATGTTGCTGTGGGTTTGTGCGCGTCGAGGTAGACACGCAGCGCTTCAGCCACGAGGGCGGAGAGAGAAAGCTCCGCCTCGATGGCGTGGTGTTTCACCTCCCGGATCAGCGAGACCGGCAGGTACACGTTGAATTGCTTGACCTCATCGCTTGCCATAGCCGCTAGCGTACTAGCATCCTAAAAAGATAGCCGTTTCCCTGCCGATGACCCTGCTCGCTGAAGGCGCTTCACCCGCGGCGCCCAGGCATTGGGCCAAGCCGCGTCGGCCGGCCGCTGGCAGGGGCTGACGCAGCTGAACGTGAGCCGGACGCTGGCGCTGGCCAAGTCGGGCAACGGTGCGGAACTGAAGGCCTACATGGCACCGCAGATGACCAAGACCTCGGCCGAGATCACCGAGGTGCAGAAGGCGCTGGAGGGCAGCGTCACGTCCGGCCCGGCAAAGGCCCAGTTCGCCGACATTGCGGCCAAGCGCAAGCGCTACATCGCCACGCGTTATCAGGTGGGTCAAGGAAGCCAAGGCCTCCATGGCGCAGATCGACCAGGCGGTGAAACGCGTGACCGACATCATCGGAGAGATCCGCACCGCCTCCAACGAGCAGTCCGACGGCGTCGGCCAGGTGAACATCGCCGTGGCCGAACTGGACCAGAACACGCAGCAGAACGCCGCACTGGTGGAGCAGACCGCCGCTGCGGCCGAAAGCCTCAAGGAGCAGGCGAACCGGCTGGCCCAGGCCGTGGCCGTGTTCCGGCTGGAGCGCGATATGTCCGCGATGGCCTGAACGCCGTCCCGGCGCGGAACCGGCAGGCTCAGGCCGAGTCCTGGCCGCCGCCGCTACCGGCGCCGCAGCGCCGCCATGCCGCCGATCACCAGGCCCGCGGCGAGCGCGCCATAAGTGACGGCCAATGCCGTGTTCGACAGCCGCTTCTCGAACCCGGGGGTCAACCGATCCGGCACGAGCTTGAGGTCCACCACGGCCGCGACCGCCGTGGTGACCGCCGCATCCGTGATCACGCCGGCCGTGCTGGGCCGGGTGCGCCGTGCCTGCAACAGCTCGAACAAGGCGCCCCAGAAGAAGGTGGAGGCGTGGTGCAACACCTGGCCCACCGCGGTGTGCTTCCAGTCCGGCTCGTCCATGCTCGCGGCCTCGTCGCCCCACACGATGTGGCTGGTCGCGTTCAAGGGCGCATAGGCCGAGCCGTTCTCGCGCCGCCCCAGCAGCATGAGGGCGGCCGTGGACAACACACCGGCCGCCATGCTTTCCATCGCCCAGGCCGAGGGCGACGCTCGGCGGCCCACCTGGCGGGCCGCGTCGGCGGCCGCATCGAGCCGCGGGGCGGCTGCTTGCTTCGCTGCGCTGGTGGCCTCGCGCAGGGTGTTGAGCGCCGCGCCGGCGGAGGACTTCACTGTGCGGTTGAGCTGGTCCATGGTCTGCATGGCTGTTTTCTCCGATCGGGTGGCTGTGCCTTCTGCGCAGGCAAGGAGCGTTCCGGTTCAGAACGCTTCCCCGTCAGGGGGCAAAGGAGTTGCAAAGCCTTACGGCGATGGGGCTGCCGGCGGAAACGCGGGCGATGAACGTGGCGTCTATCCGGAAACCCGTCTCACCAGCAGCTTGCGAGCCGAAAGGAGCCACGATGAACACGAACGGTGCTACCCGGTCCTTCTGGATGACTTCCGCCACCTTGCCGGCCTTTCCCAGCCTGCCCGGTGACACAGAGACCGACGTGTGTGTCATCGGCGGCGGCATCGCCGGCCTGACCACCGCCTACCTGTTGTCGCGCGAGGGCCGGCGTGTGGTGCTGCTCGAAGCGATGGACAGCCTCGCCGGCGGCGAGACCGGGCGCACCACCGCCCACTTCATGCCGCCTGACGACCGCTACTTCCACATCGCGGAGTCCTTCGGCGAAGAGGCTTCGCGCAAGGTGGCCCGCAGCTTCAAGCTGGCCACCGACCTGGCGGAAACCATCGCGGGCACCGAGTCGCCCGATTGCAACTTCCAGCGCCTGGATGGTTATCTCTACTGCCTGCCTGGGCAGGACAAAACCATCCTGGACAAGGAGCTGGCGGCTGCCCGCCAGGCGGGCGTGACCGTCGAGCCCCTGCCCCAGGTACCTGGCCTGGTTTTCGACACGGGGCCGTGCATCCGGTTCGCCCACCAGGCCCAGTTCCACCCCTTGCGCTACCTCGCCGGCATGGCCCGGGCCTGCGCGCGCCATGGGGTGGCGCTCCACTGCGGCACGCGGGCGCTGGAGATCGGCGGCGACGCGCAGCGGCAGGTGGTGAAAACCTCGCACGGCGACGTGCACGCCTCAGCCGTGGTGGTGGCCACCAACACGCCGTTCAACGACCGGGTGGTGATGCACACCAAGCAGTCGGGCTACCGCACCTATGTGGTCGCCATGGAGGTGCCCATGGGCTCGGTGCCACCACTGCTGCTCTGGGACACCGGCGACCCCTACTACTACGTGCGGCTCGCCGCGAGCGAACCTGCCTCCGCCACCGACCTGCTGATCGTGGGTGGTGCGGACCACAAGGTAGGCCAGGACACGCACCCGCAACACCGATGGGACGAGATCGAGCGCTGGGTGCGCGAGCGCTTCCCCATGGCCGGCGCCACCGCCCACCGCTGGTCCGGCCAGGTGATGGAGCCGGCCGACCCGCTGGCCTTCTTCGGCCGCAACCCGATGGACGACAAGAACGTCTTCATCATCACCGGGGACTCGGGCACCGGCATGACGCATTGCACCGCGGGCGCCATCGCGGTCACCGACCTCATCATGGGCCGCAGCAACCCCTGGGCCGACATCTACGACCCGGCGCGCAAGGCCACGCATGGCCTGGCCGAGTTCGTGAAGGAGCAGGCCAACACGCTGGCCCAGTACAAGGAGCTGCTGACCGGCGGCGACGTGAACCACCCGGACCAGATCGCGCCCGGGCAAGGCGCCGTCGTACGCCAAGGGGTCCACAAGCTTGCCGTCTACCGCGACGAAGCCTCCACGCTGCATGTGCGCTCGGCGGTGTGCACCCACCTGGGCTGCGTGGTCGCCTGGAACCCCGCGGAAAAGTCCTGGGACTGCCCTTGCCATGCCTCGCGTTTCGGCATCGACGGCAGCGTGCTGCATGGGCCGGCCGGCGTTCCACTGCCCGAGGCCCAGCTAGACACCCCAGGTTCGTGAAGGCCTGCCCCCGGGAACGCGGCGCGCCCCCGTGACGTCAATGCCGTTCCACTCACCCCTGAAGGACAAGACCATGCGCAAGACCATCCTCACCCTGACGCTCCTGGCCAGTGCCGTGTTCGCCCAGGCCCAGCCCGGGCCCACCGACGCGCAGATCGCCCACATCGTGGTCACCGCCAACCAGGTGGACATCGACGCCGGCAAGCTGGCCGCGAAACAGGGCTCCTCCGACACCGTCAAGCACTTCGGCCAGATGATGGTGACCGACCACACGGCGGTGAACCAGCAGGCCACCGCCCTGGTGAAGAAGCTGAACGTGAAGCCGGAAAAGAACGACACCAGCGCCAGCCTGAAAAAAGGTGGCGACGACAACCTGGCCAAGCTGCGCGGCCTGAAGGGTAAGGCCTTCGACAAGGCCTACGTGGACAACGAGGTGACCTACCACCAGGCGGTGATCGACGCGGTGGACAAGACGCTGCTGCCCTCCGCCCGGAACGCCGAGCTGAAGGGGCTGATCGAGAAGGTGCGGCCCGCGCTGGTGCAACACCTGGAACACGCCAAGTCGTTGCAGGCCGAACTGGGGAAGTGAGGTGCGCGCCCTGCCGCTTGCCATCGCCCTGCTCGGCCTGCCAACCGCGGCGTTCTGCGCCAACCACGTGGTCACCATCGACGGCATGAGCTACCAGCCGGCCGTGCTGACGGTCAAACGTGGCGACCGCATCACCTGGCAGAACAAGGACGTCGTTCCCCACACCGCCACCAGCGCCGGCCACTTCGATTCGAAGCAGATTGCACGGGGGGCGCAGTGGTCATGGACCGCGGGGCCGAAGGGTCGGCATGATGTCGTCTGCACCTTTCACCCTGGCATGAAGGCGACCGTGGTGGTAGCGGAATGAACCCGGCGATGAGCTCCCTCGCGCCGCGCATGGCGGACGACGCGGCGCTGCTGGCCGCCATGCGCGCCGGCGACGCATCGGCCTTCGAACAGCTGATGCGCCGCTACAACCGACGGCTGTACCGCGTGGCCCGTGCCATGCTGAAGGACGACGCCGAAGCGGAGGACGCGGTGCAGGAGGCCTACTTGTGCGCCTATCGCTCGGCGGCCGCCTTCCGCGGGGACAGCGCGATCGCCACCTGGCTGACCCGCATCGTGGTCAACGAATGCACCAGCCGCCTGCGGCGCAGCACCCGGCGCCACAACATCGTGCCGATCGTGGCTGGCCTGGACGCGGAGCTCGAGGAAAGGACAGGGATGCCCGACGACCTCACCCCACCCGACATCGACGCGCCGGAGCGAGCCCTGATGCGCGCCGAGATGCGCGCCCTGCTGGAGGCCAAGATCGACGAGCTGCCGCAGGACTACCGCACCGTCTTCATGATGCGTGCGGTGGAGGAGCTGAGCGTGGAAGAGACGGCGCAATGCCTCGGCATCCCGGAAGCCACCGTGCGCACGCGCCACTTCCGCGCGCGCAGCCTCCTGCGCGAGTCGATCGCGCAGGAGATCGACGTGGCGCAGCGCGGCGCGTTCGATTTCGACGGCGAACGCTGCGACCGCATCGTGCAGGGCGTGTTGCAGGCGGTGCGCAACACGCCTTGAAGCCCGCTCGCTGACGGCGGCCCAGCGGCGCTGGCGCAAGCACAATGCCGCATGCTCACCCCCCAGCTGGTGCGCCGGCTCACCCTGGGCCCAGGCGACCACCCCGAAGGCCGGCCGCACATCAGCGCAGCCAGCGGGCTGGTGCGGGTGGGTGGCTCGCTGTTCATGGTGGCCGATGACGAGCGCCATCTGGTGCAACTGGCGGCGGAGCGCATCGCCGATGCACCGCTGCGGCTGGTGCGCCTGGCGCCCGGCCCGCTGCCCGCGGAACCAGTGGCGCGCAAGAAAGCCAAGCCGGACCTGGAGGCCCTGGTCCACCTGCCCGGTGCATCGTCGTCCCCGGCGCTGCTGGTGGCCCTGGGCTCCGGCTCGCGGCCGCAACGAGACCAGGCCTTCGTGTTCCAGGTGGACGAGGCCGGCGCCCTGGCCGGCCCCGCGGTGGCGGTGGCCATGGGCGCGCTGTGCGCCGCCCTGCGGCAGCGATTTCCAGAGCTCAACCTCGAGGCCGCCTTTGTGCAGCACGGGCACCTGCACCTGGTGCAGCGGGCCCATGGCGGGCAGCCGCTGAACGGCCTGGTGCGCCTGCCGATCGAGGCCGTGCGCCATTGGCTTGAAGGCACGACGCCCACCGCACCGGCCCCTGCTTCAGTGGATCTGCTCGACCTGGGCCAGGTGGATGGTGTGCCCCTGGGCATCACCGACGCCGCCGCCTGGCCGGCCGGTGGATGGATCTTTTCAGCGGTGGCCGAGGACACCTCCAACGCCTACGACGACGGCCGCTGCGTCGCCTCGGTGATCGGCCGGGTGGACCCGCACGGCCGGGTGGCCCGGTGCGAGCCGCTCCACGGCGCCCCCAAGGTCGAAGGCATCGCCGTGGCCGGGCCCGGCCTGCTCTGGATGGTGACCGACGCGGACGATCCCGCCCGGCCGTCCGAGCTGCTGCAGCTGCGCTGGCAGGCCTGATCCCACGCCCGCAACGCGGGCGCGGTGATGGTTCGCCCCACCGGATGTCGATCCGGCGGGTGCTCGATCGTCGTCATTCACGACACCCTTGTTACTCGCGCCGCCGGGCGGGGCCGCAGTAGCCTGCCCGCGAATCAACCGCATCAGCCAAGGACCCACCATGCCCTCCGGGATGAATGTTTTGCACACCCACTACCGTTGGATCATCGTTGCCGCGGGCGGCCTGCTCGGCTGCGTGGCGATCGGAGGGCTGTTTTCGCTGCCGGTGTTCCTGCGGCCCATCGCGCAGGACACGGGCTGGTCCACCACCGGCATCTCCACTGCCATGACCTTCGCCTTCCTGGCGCTGGCGGTCGGCAGCATCGGCTGGGGCGCCTTGTCCGACCGCGTCGGCCCGCGGATCGTGGTATTCACCGGTGCGGTGCTGCTCACTGCCGGCCTGGCGCTGGCGAGCCTGGCAACGTCGCTGCTGGCGTTCCAGCTGTTGTTCGGCGGGGTCGTGGGGCTGGCCGCCGCGGCGATCTTTGCGCCCATGATGGCCTGCGTGACCGGCTGGTTCGACACGCGCCGCAGCCTGGCGGTGTCGCTGGTGTCGGCCGGCATGGGCATGGCGCCCATGACCATGTCGCCGCTGGCCGCCTGGCTGGTGCAGGGGCACAGCTGGCGCACGTCGCTGCAGATCATTGCTGGGCTGGTGGCCGCCATCATGCTGCCGGTGGCGCTGCTGGTGCGCCGCCCGCCCGCGCTGGCTCAAGCCTCCGCCGCGGCAACATCACCCGGCACCGCGCACGAACCCGCCTTGTCTGTGGGCCAGGCGCTGCGCTCCGCGCCCTTCCTCATCCTGGTGACGACCAGCTTCCTCAGCTGCGCCACCCACTCCGGGCCGATCTTTCACACCGTGAGCTACGCCGTCACCTGCGGCATCCCGCTGATGGCGGCGGTGTCGATCTACAGCCTGGAAGGCCTGGCCGGCATGGGCGGCCGGCTGGTGTTCGGCCTGCTGGGTGACCGCTTTGGCGCTGCGCGCGTGCTGGTGCTGGCACTGCTGGCCCAGGCGATCGTGGTGCTGGGCTATGTGGCCGCGCGCCAGCTGGGCAGCTTCTACCTGGTGGCCGCGCTGTTCGGCTTCACTTATGCAGGCGTGATGCCGCTGTTTGCCGTGATCGCACGCGAGAACTTTCCGCTGCGCATGATGGGCACGGTGATCGGCGGCACCACCATGGCCAGCAGCCTCGGCATGGCGCTGGGGCCGGTGCTGGGCGGGCTGATCTACGACTCGACGTCCAGCTACACGTGGCTGTTCATCGGGGCGTTTGCGCTGGGGATCGGGGCTTCGCTGGCGGCAGTGGCGTTCACGCGGTTGCCGCGAGGGCGGATGGTGGCTGCAACAGCGTAAGCGTAGCGACGCCAAGCCCTCTTCAGGGGGATGTCACTGAGGCCGGCGCATCGATACCATCCCGCGCCAAACACAAGCGGGAGGAGAAGGTGCCCTCAAGACCTTTCATCGTGATCGGCGACAAGACCGATCACGGAGGGGAAGTGGTTGCTGCGTCGGCCGTCAGCTTCACAGGCGAGAAGATGATTGCCCGCGTTGGCGATCAAGTCACCTGCCCGAAACGGGGCCATGGGCCGACCACTATCGTGACCGGTGATCCGACGATGCTGGTCGATGGCAAACCGGTGGCGCGCCATGGCGACCTCTGCGCCTGTGGTGCCAGGTTGATCGCATCCCAATACGTCAGCTACACCGATGACGGAAGTGCGGCGGCTGCTGCTACACCGCCGGCCGCACCAGCACCGCCGCAGAGCCCGTCACAGGCAGCCGCTGCCCTTCTCGTAGCCGAGAAACCGAAATACGACCAGCGCTTTCTGGTAAAGGACCGTGCGACGGGAAAGCCGCTCGTCAACGTGCCGTATCGGGTGTCCATCGCTAGCACAGGCCAATTCATCACCGGCCAGACCAGCGCCGATGGCATGACCGACGCCATCTCTGCCGACATGCCCTTCACCGCGACACTCGAGGTTCCGTACTATGGCCACAGCGACAGCACCCCTCACGCCGACAGCGGACACGACGCCTGCAGTTGCTAGCGTCGATGTGCCGCTGGAGCCGAGCGGCGCTGCATGGGTTAACCGCTTTCCCACCAGCAAGTCCATCGATGATTGCGAAGAACCGTTCAAAACCGGCTTGCAGTCGTTCGTGAACGCGCTGGAGGCAGCCGGCGCGGAAGTCACCATCGCCGCGACCTACCGCCCGCCGGAGCGGGCGTACTTGATGCACTGGGCTTACATGATCGCGAAGAAGGACCAGGATCCGCAGAAGGTGCCGTCGATGGACGGCGTGCAGATCCAATGGGCGCACCAGGACGCGGAAGGCAAGTACTCGAAGACCGCTTCCGTGCAAGCAGCCAAGGACATGGTGAACGCCTATGGCATGCAGGCGCTCAACGTGGCGCCCTCACTGAAGAGCCGCCATACAGACGGCAAAGCGGTCGACATGAACATCAGCTGGTCAGACACCTTGAAAATCAACGACGCAGAAGGCAAGGAGGTGGAGATCAAGACCACCCCGCGCACGGGCATGAACACTGAACTCCACGCGGTGGGCAAGAGCTACGGCGTGGTGAAGTTCTATCTCGGGGCAGTGGACAAGCCCCATTGGTCAGAGGACGGAAAGTGAAGCATCTCTTCGCGATGGTTCCGGTGTGGGTCCTTCTTGCGTGTGCAACCTCAAACCCCATGCCGGAGGATGTGTCGAGATTCACTGAGCAACGAGATCGTTGCGACACACTGCGCGGCGAGTTGTCCGGCGAGGGTGTGGTGGATCGCGATGCCATCGATGCGATCAATCACTACTGCAAAGGGAGCGACAAGGCGCTCGCTGATTTGCTGAAGAAGTACGTGGGCAACAAGCCTGTTCTCGATCGGCTCAACCAGTACGAACCTACCATCGAAGCACGTTGACCAACGTGCTTTCACCTCGATGCAGTGCAGCCTCGAAGGCGTGCTGTTGAGGTACAGGCCTCGCATTCGCAACACACCCGCCAGAGTTCGAAATGCTTCATCGCTATCTCGCCCGACAGTACGTTGAACTGTTCTTCTCTACCGGGTCGATTCGCATCGGGTCGTTAGGCCTGTACCGTGATATGGAGAACTCAAAAAGCGATCTCCTTCGTGGGGACGCGGCGGAGGGAGTTTCCAGGACGACAGTTTTGGGAAATCACGATGAACTCACGCCGGAGAACATCCCCCCGTCGCTCCGCGGCATCATTGGTTTCTCACCGCCTGAGCCGGGCCAAAAAAGAACCGAATCGGTGCGCGACATTCGTTTCGAAGGCTTTGAGATAGACGACAGTGCCCGCAACCTCTATGTCATGTGTTTGAGCAATGCAAGGTCCTATCGACTGGCCAGACACTTTGGTGTCGATGCATGCATTTCAATACTTGATACAGATTCATTCTTCGCCTCTATCAATCGTCGCTTGCAAGGGTCGGCACGCTTCTTGGGCGTGCACAACTGCGTATAGCACTACCTGAACGAGAATGCGCGGACTTGGGGCGCGGTACTCAAGGAGCACCGAATTTGCACAGACGGAATGTCGATTGAGCGAGAAAAGGAAGTTCGCGGCTTGTGGTTTCCAACGCCAGGTTCACAACAACCGTCGTCCTTGACGATTGACTGTCCTGAAGCAGCCGCATTCGCAGAACCGTACTATTTGTGATCCTCGCCCCGTGCGTGCAGGATCGCTTGATACAGCTTTACTGGGATCCCGTGCCCGGCGAGGGCTCCGAACTTCTTGGCTCCGGTAGTCCTCGGCCCGCTCGGTTTATCCGTCGGACGCTTCCAATTGCGAACTCTGCGAAGTCGTGCCACTCGGCCCAGTCTTCGGGACCGTTCAGTGGTCTGCGCTGGATCCTTTCAATGATGGCGTTGTTGAAGCCCCGGAGGTTCACCATCGCGGACGCCATCTTCGGATCGAGGTGTTGCAGCGGGACCGCGCGGCCCACATCAAGTACTTCCTCCATCTTGTGCTCTGCGATTTCAAGGACGTCCTCCGCCTCGGCCCAAAGGCTGATCTTGAGGGCGAATAGGGATTCCAGCAGGGCATCGACGTAAGTGCAGGCGAGTTGATCCGCGTTCTTCGTTTGCTGTTGGTTCGCGTCATGGGCCAGCTTCAAGGCAACAATGACGGCGGCGAGCGAGAAGACACCCTGAAACCAGGCCGCTGCAGTTGCACCGGTTGCGTTATCCACGAACTTGTCCCAGCCCCATCGGTACAGAAGCCCAATGAACAAGCCAACTGCAGAAAGGCCGAAGGGCCACAGCATTTTTGCGGCGCGGCTGCCCATGTTCTATTCCCTCCAGTAGTAAGGGCGAATGGTAGCGGCGCATATCGGCGCCTCACCCACACGCCCCCACATGCCCACGGGCCGTACAAAACTGTACCCATCCTTCTGAATCAAGGTGCTGTTCCCGCACTCCGGGCACCTTGCTCCGCCATCGTCACCGGCCCCTGTGACCGGCCGCCTTCCGGCGACACCAGGATGCCCATCTCCTGCAGCGGAAATCCCTGCTCGTCCAGCACGCCCAGCATCGCGTAGTGGCCAGGTAGACCACCGCCGAGGGCCACGTCTGCTGCCGCCGTTCATGCGGCGCCAGCCCCGGCACAAAGGCCATGAAGTGCCCCAGGGCGCCGCGTAGCTCAGCAGCTTGGGCAGCTTCATACCGATCCACGCGGGGTCGATCACGCGCATGTCGAGTGACAGCACGCGCGCCAGCCCGTCCAGCGCGTGCGGGTAGTTGCCGGAGAAGCCCCAGAGCGCAGGGCCGCGTGCGCGCCGTGGCGTCCACACCGGGCAGCACCCCTTCCTTCAAGATGAGCGTGAAGTGCTCGCCCGGGTTGGGTTCTGCACGTCCACCGCCCATGCCAGGGTGCCGCTGGGGCCGGTGTGGGGCTCGTCCAGGCTGAACATGGCGTCGACCACCGGGGTGGGCGCCCTGCCCTCATCTTCGCCCGGCCACAGGCCCAGCTGTTCGCAGCGCCAGCGCACCACGGCGGCGGACACCACGCCCGGGAACTAGCGGGTTTCGCCGTGCGGGGGAAACCGGCATCTCGAAGCTGCGCTCTTCCTGCACGGTAGCCAGCGCGTCGAGCTTGCGCTTCACCCATGCGGTGTTCGTGGCGCGCAGGATGAGTCCGTCCGACGGCGCGTCGCGCAGGCTACGCGAGAATCCACCCGATCGTCCACCACCCGCCACGCCATGCTGTCATCCACCTGCCACTGCGGTGCCGTCCGCGTCGAGGTGCCTTCGGCGCCCGAGGAGCTCACCAACTGCAACTGCTCGTTGTGCCGCCGCCTGGGCGGCCTGTGGGCCTACTACCCGGCCGACACGGTGAAGGTGCATGGCCACCCAGAGAACACCGACGAATACATCCAGGGCGACCGCACCTTGCGCACCGTGCGCTGCAAGACCTGCGGCTGCACCACCCACTGGGAGGCGCTGGACCCGGCCAAGGTCACCAAGATCGGCGTGAACATGCGCAACTTCGATCCCGAGGGACTCGGCCCCGTGCGCATCCGCCTGCTCGATGGCGCGGACACCTGGAAGTCCTTCTACTGGGAGGACATCGCTTGAAAAAACCGGCCTGCTTGCGCGCCCGCAACGCCCGCCGCCGCGCTCAGGCGACACTGCGCGCATGAGCTCTCTTTTTTCCACGGTGCGCGGCTGCGCCGCCTTCCTGCTCCTGCTGCTGAACAGCGTGTTCTGGTGCAGCCTGCTGTTCATCTGCGCTTCGGTGAAGCTGCTGCTGCCCTTTACCGCCGTGCGCCGGCTCATCGACCCGGTGCTCAATGCCATTGCCACCAGCTGGATCGCCTGCAACACCGGCTGGATGCGCCTGACGCAGCGCACCCGCTGGGACGTGCAAGGTGTTGACACGCTGCAGCGCGATGGCTGGTACATGGTGCTGTGCAACCACCAGTCCTGGGTGGACATCCTGGTGCTGCAGCGGGCGCTGAACCGGCGCGTGCCGATGCTCAAGTTCTTCCTGAAGCAGCAGCTGCTGTACGTGCCGATGATGGGCCTGGCCTGGTGGGCGCTGGACTTCCCGTTCCTGCGCCGGCATGGCCGCGCGGCGCTGGCCAAGAACCCGGCACTGGCCCAGCAGGACCGCGACGCCACCCGCCGCGCCTGCGAAAAGTTTGCCCTGGTGCCCACCAGCGTGATGAGCTTCCCTGAAGGCACGCGCTTCACCGCGGCCAAGCACCAGGGCCAGCGCTCGCCCTACCGCCACCTGCTCAAGCCAAAGGCCGGCGCGCTGGCGATGTCGCTGGACGCCATGGGCACCAAGTTCCGTTCTGTGATCGACGCCACCATCGTCTATCCGCAGGGCACGCCCACGTTCTGGGAGTTCCTGTGCGGACGCACCCAATGTGTGGTGGTGCGGGTGCGCGAGCTGCCGATTCCGCAGGAGCTGTTCGGCGGCGACTATGCGGGCGACTCCGCGCACCGCGCCCGCTTCCACCAGTGGCTGGAGGCACTATGGACCGAGAAGGATGCGCAGATCAGCGCCCTGCTCGGCCCGGCAGCTGCGACCCGGCGCAGCGCGGGCGCATCCGACGCGGCACTCGCCACGCCGGCCGCGGACCGTTAGGCCGCCGCCGGGTCCGTGTCCCCCGTGCGCTTGTTCCACGGGCCTTCGCTGAAGGCGGTGGCTTCGAGCGCGATGCCGTCGTCGCTGACGCTGCCTTCCACCTGCACCGGCCGGCGCGCGCCGTGCGAGCGCAGGCTGAGCGCCATGCCATGGTCGGTGTGGCGCAGGCTGCCGGTCATGTCCACCTCCCCGCTGGGGCTGAGCACCGACAGGTGGATGGTGGCCCCGGCCGGGCGGGCCACGATGAGCCGGCGGGCCAGGTAGTCGGGCGAGCCACGTTCGTCCTGCATGGCCACGATGCCGAGCAGGCGGCGCTTTTCAGCCAGCGCGGCCAGCAGCCTGCCGCGCTGCAGCTCGGCCGACAGCAGCACCAGGTGGCGCGCATGGCCGCACTGGAAGGCATAGGCCAGCGCCGGGTTGAAGCGCAGGCCGTAGGTGGAGCCGCGAAAACGCCGCAACGTCTCCTGCACCTCCTCGGACGGCACGGAGGTGAATGCCACCCGCTCGCCGGCCGGCAGCAGCGCGCGCTCGGCGTCCTGGTCCACCGCGCCGCCGATGCGGTACAGGATGGCCCCACGCGCAAAGCCGCGCAGTTGTGTGAGCTGCGGCGTGGCGGCCTCGCCCAGCGCCGCGATCGCGCGGGCCGCCTCGCCATCACCCACCTTGGCCAGCGACTTCAGCAGCGAGGCTTCCAGCGCGGGCGGGCTGCCGCGCAGCGCCTGGGCCAGCGCGGTGCTGGAGCGCGGCACCGGAATGTCGCCCAGCACGGCGGCGGCCTGGCGCCGCAGCGCCGCGTCGGCCGCCGGGTCGTGCAGGATGGCGGCCACCAGCTGCGCGCTGCGGTCGTCGGGCGCGTTGTCGGCCACGATCGCCATGGCGAAGGCAAGGTTCAGGCGTCGGGCCGCCGGGGCGCCTTCGGCCAGCACCTGGCGGATGCCCTCCAGCTCGTCCGGCGTCGGCCGGGGCCGGCCGAAGGGCGGGCCGTCGAGCGCCAGCACCCGCTCGATGCGGGGGGTCAGCGGGATGCGGTGGTGTGTGTTGGCCATGCGAATCTCCTAGCAGGCGTCGCGCACCCAGCAGCTGGAGCGCATGGTGCTGCGCTGGCCGGAGGTGATGTCGCGGCTGTTCAGCGTGATCTCGCCGATGCCATCGTTGTTGCTGTCCACGCCCATCAGGTTGGTGGCCGAATTGGTGTGCACCAGCCCGAGGTAGTGCCCCACCTCGTGCGCCACGATGATGCCGAGGAAGTCGTCGGAACTGGTGTTCACCTCCACCACCGCACCGGTGCGGCCTTTGTCGTCCTTGTCGCAGGGACCGTCCGAATTGCTCCAGCCGCCGGCGTCGCTGATGGTCTGCACCATGAACAGGTCGATGCCGTCGTTGGGGCCCGAGTACGCCTCGGTGAGGTCGGTGGCTTCACCCGCGTCCACCGTGATGTAGGAGGTGGCGTCGGCATCGTGGATGTAGCGCCAGAAGATCTTGCGCACGCCGATGTCGGCCTGCTCGTAGATCTCGCGCATCAGGTCGATCGCATGCTGGGTGCTGATGGCCTGCGCCTGCGTGAAGGTGCCGGTGAAGCCGGGCTCATGCCCGACGAAGAACACACACAGGTTGATGGCCTTGGCGCGGATGTTGTCGATGTGGCGGTGGATGCGCAGGTCGCGGTCGATCGGCCCGTAGGGGTAGCCGAAGAGATCGCGACGGACCGACAAGGTGCCGGTCTTGTCCAGGCAGTGGTCGCAGGTGTCGCGGATGCTCACGGTGGTCATGGCGGCCTCACTGCAGCGCGATCACCATCGGGATCAGCCCGGCGCCCGCCTCGTGCGGCGCAATCGCCTTGCCGATCACCGCGCCGAAGGCCCGCATCGGGTCGGTGGCCCGCATCGCATGGCCTTCCAGGCTGGAGGGCGTGAGCAGGTCGCCGATGCGGATGGGCCCCGCTTCGTCCGTCACCTTCACATACGCCTTGCCCACCAGTGCAATCGGGCGCCGGTGCTTGCGGCCGGGCTGCTTGTCCAGCACGATGCCGGGCTGGTACGCCCCCGCGCCGGACACCACGCCTACCACGCCGGTTTCATGCGCGCGGCACGAGGGCCGCAGCCGTCCATCGGGCCCCAGCGCCATCACGGTGCCGGGCTCGGCGCACACCGTGGGCAGCACTTCGAACTCCTCCGCGCAGTCGGCGTTGCGCAGGGTGATGTCGCCGGCGTTGCCGTCCAGGTGGATGGTGGCGGCCCCGGTATCGAAGATGTCGTTGGCACCGCTGGCGTACAACAGCACGTCGCCATCGGAGCCATGGCCGCCCAGGCGCAGGTTGGAGTCGGGCCCCAGCGAGCCCACCTGGCGGCCTTCGGCGTCGTACAGCGACAGGCTCTGCCCGTCTGCATTGAGCAGGATGCGGCGGCGGCCGTTGCTGTCGTACAGGTCCACGTCGCCGTCGGAGCCGTTGCCGCCGAGTGTGAGGTTGGCGTTGTCGCCCAGGCGGCCAACCTCGCTGCCGCGTGAGTTGCGGATGCGCAGCCACTGGTTGTCGGCGTCCAGTTCGAGCCGCGTGGTGCCATTCGCGTCGCTGAGCACCACGTCGCCGTCGGAGCCGTTGCCGCCCAGGCGCAGGTTGGCGTTCTCGCCCAGGCTGCCCACCTGCTGGTTGCCGGCGTTGCGGATGCGCAGGCTCTGGCCGTTGGCATTGAACTCGAAGCGCGTGATGCCGGCCGGATCCTTGAGATACAGGTCACCGTCGAAGCCGCCGCCACCGCCCAGCGTGAGGTTGCCGTTCGGCCCCAGTTCGGCCACGGTGCTGCCGTCGGCGGCCTGCAGGCGCAGCATGTTGAGGTTGGCCGACAAGGTGGCGCGCACCTGGCCTTCGCGGTCCTTGAGCACCACGTCACCGGCGCTGTCGTTGCCGCCAAGGGTCAGGTCGGCATTGGGGCCCAGCAGCCCCACCTCCAGCCCGTCCGCGTTGCTCAGGCGCAGCCGGTGGCTGGCGGATTCCAGCTCGATGCGGGTGGTGCCGCTGGCGTCCGCCAGGCTCAGCGTACCGGCCTGGCCGTTGCCGCCCGCGGAGATGTCTGCGGCGTCGCCGTCCAGCGTGATGTTGGGGGTTTCGGATCCTGCCGGCGTGACGGTCAGGAACTGCTCGACGCTCTGGGCCATGGTCATCTCCTCGGTGGGTCATTGCCTGCAACCCAATGTGTGCCTCGGAGAAGTCGAAACGTATCCCTAGCTGGCGCCGGCAGTCCCCCCAGAAGCTGTCTTGTAAATGGCGGGGATTCGACAGGTGGGGTGAGCCAGCCGGCCCGCCCTACTGCTCATCGTCCTCGAACGAAAAGCGTCTGGCCCAGAAATCCCGCAGCCGGGGGTCGGTGTCCACCCGGCGCACGACGGGGGCCATCTTGGGTGCCACGTCGTAGAAGCGCTCACGCCAGGGGCCGAACCGGGAGACCACGGTGACATAGAGGTCAAGCACCGACAACTCGTCTCCGAGCAGGTAGCGCCCCGGGTCCAGCTGGCGGTCCATGTTGGCCCAGCAGAAGGCAATGCGGTCATGCACGGCATCGACCACGGTGCTGCGCAGCTCGGGCGGAGCGCCGATGCGCCCGACGTCGGGCTTGATCCAATGCAGGGAGTAGATCGCCGAAGAGACGTAGACCATCCAGCGCAGGTACTGGCGCCGCCTGCGCTCGTCGTCCAGGGCGGGTGCGAGCCGGGCCGACGGGTGGGCGTCAGCAAGGTAGATCAGGATCGCGGCGCTCTCGGTCATCACCTCCCCACCGGGGAGGACCAGCGTGGGAATCTGCCGCATCGGATTCTGCAGCCCGACGCGGTCCCGCGCGGATGCCTCCACCCAGGTGGCACCTTCGATCAGTGTGTAGGGGATGTCCAAGAGGGTGAGCGCTGCTTCGACGGAGATGGATCCCGAAGCTTCGGCGCCATAAAGGGTGATGGGGGTCATGTGCAGTTCCTGCGGGCCATGCGGTCCATGTTCGCATGCGCGCCTGGGCGCCAGGAGGGCACCGCCCGGGCGGTAAAGTGCCCGCTGCTCCACCGCACACCTCGATCCATGGCGCACAAGCGATCCACCGGCACTGGCGAAGAACCTGCAGCCAGCCAGGACCCAGCGCTCCTGCGCCGCCTGCTGCGCGCCAAGGACCGCATGGACGCCGCTTCGCACGAGGCCTGGCCGGTGCAGCGCCTGGCCAGCGTGAGCGGAGTGACCGAGGCGCACTTCGCGCGCTCGTTCAAGCAGGCCTTCGGCATCCCGCCGCACCGCTACCTGCTCACCCGCCGCATCGAGCGTGCGGTGGCACTGCTGCGCGACACCGATCAGCCCATCACCGAGATCGCCTTCCAGACCGGCTGGGGCAGCCTGGGCACCTTTGGCCGCACCTTCCGCGACATCACCGGCGAAAGCCCGCGCGCGGTGCGCGAGCGCGCGCAGGCGGCCGCCCACACGCTGGACCGGGTGCCCGCCTGCATCGTGAGCGCCGCTCACCGGCCCGACCTGACCACCGCAGTTTCGGAGAAGCGCCGCCAGGACGCCGACGCTATAAAAGCGCCTCCCAACAAGGAGATGCCATGAACCAAGGTGTGGATGTAGCCGGTGTGTATGTGCGCGACCAGGACGAGGCGCTCGCGTTCTATGTGGACAAGCTGGGGTTCCGGGTGCACACGGATGTGCGCAACGGCGACTACCGCTGGCTGACGGTGCAGCACCCGGACCAGCCCTCGTTCCAGCTCGGCCTGTTCAAGCCCGGCCCGCCGATGCACGACGCGGCCACCGCGCAAACGCTGAACGCCATGGTGGCCAAGGGTGCGATGCCGCCGCTGGTGCTCACCGTGGACGACTGCCGCGCGGCCTACGACCGGCTGCTCGGCCGCGGCGTGGAGTTCACGCAGGAGCCGATCGACCGCTACGGCGCGGTGGACGCGGGCTTCCGCGACCCATCGGGCAACGGCTGGAAGATGATCCAGCCGCGCCGCGCGGCGCATTGAGGCGCCGGCAGGAACAACCCCTCAGCGAAAGACAAGCGACATGAAAAGTCCCGCAGCGACCAGCGTCGTGTCCGCCACCCAGCGCATCGACGAAAAGATCGCCGAACTGTCCGACTGGCGCGGCGAGATGCTGGCCCACCTGCGCGCCCTCATCCACGAAGCGGACCCTGAAGTGACCGAAGAGTGGAAGTGGAGCGTGCCGGTGTGGTCGCACCACGGGATCATCTGCACCGGGGAGACCTACAAGAAGGCGGTGAAGATGACCTTCCCCAAGGGCGCTTCCCTGCCCGACCCCTCAGGCCTGTTCAATTCCAGCCTGGAGGGCAACGCGCGGCGGGCGATCGACTTTCATGAAGGGGACAAGGTGGATGGCAAGGCGCTGAAGGCGTTGATCCGGGCGGCAGTGGCGGCCAATAGGGGCTAGGAGTCATAGCCCGCGTGGCGCGCCTGGGTCCAGCGCGCCAAGACCGAGAGCAGCTGTGCAGCATCTACGGGCTTTGTGATGAAGTCGTCCATCCCGGCGGCCAGGCACTCGTGACGGTCTTCCTCGAAGGCGTTGGCCGTCATCGCGATGACGGGCACACCGCACAAGGCCGGTTGTTCCCGGATCCAGCGCGTGACCTGGAGCCCGTCCATGCCGGGCATCTGGACGTCCATCAATACCGCGTCGAATGCGCCTTCCTGCAGAAGCGCCAGCACCCCGTTGCCCGACCCCGTCACGGTCGTCTGCACACCGGCGCGCTCAAGGATGCTGCGGGCCACCAGCTGGTTGATCTCGTTGTCCTCCGCAATCAGCACATGCGCACCGGCTACGCTGCCCGGCGCGGCAAGCGTTGAAGGCTCCTGCTCCAGGGCGGTGGCAGCCCGGCCCAGGCGAACGGAAAAGTAAAAGCGGCTGCCTGCCCCCACCCGGCTTTCCACTTTTATCTCGCCGCCCATCAACTCCACAAGTCGGCGGCAGATGGCCAAGCCGAGGCCGGTTCCACCGAACCGGCGGGTCATCGAGTTGTCCGCCTGGTGGAAGGGTTGGAAGATTCGCGTCACTTTGTCGGCGGGAATTCCGATGCCGGTATCCCGCACTTCGAAGCACAGGCGAACACCGTCTGCATCCTCGCCCTCCACCCGCACGCTGACCTTCACCTCTCCGAGCTGTGTGAACTTGACCGCGTTGGAGACCAGATTGATGAGCACTTGCGCCAGCCGCAGGCGATCGCCCAAGACGGTGAGCCCTTCCACCCCGTCGGTGTCGTGGCACAGGTGCAGGCCTTTACCGGCGGCCTGCTGGGAGGTCTCACCCAAGACATCGCCCACCACGGTAGCCGGCATGAAGGGCAGCCTCTCCAGCTCAACCATGCCCGCTTCGATCTTCGACATGTTGAGAAGGTCGTCGAGCAGGCGCATGAGGTGCGTGCCGGACAGCAGGATCTTGTCGATGTAGCCTTTCACCGGCTCGGGAGGGTTCGCCATCATGGCCACCTGGGACAGGCCTATCACGCTGTTCATCGGTGTGCGGATTTCATGGCTCATGTTGGCCAGGAACTGGCTCTTGGCCATGTTGGCCGCCTCGGCTGCGTCGCGCGCCTTCGCCAGCTCCATGGTGCGGTTGTGCACCCGCGCCTCGAGTTCTGCCTCACGCTGCCTCAGCAGGCGCTCCACCACGATGAGCCTGTCTCGTTCATGCAGCAGCAGGTTTTGCCGGGCCGCAGCCAGGATCACGACGACACCGCCGCCGCAGGCCGCGACGATGCCCATGTGCGGTGGCGCGAACGGCGCATTGGCGAGCACGATGCCGCCTGCCGCGGCCACCACCATCGCCAGCGGCAGGAACCGGAGCACGCCCTCGCACAACCGGTCCCACTCGTCGCTGTGCAAGGGGTGGATGCCAAAGCGCCAGATGCCGGCCGCCATGACGACCTCCACCCAGGAGAACGACAGGTTCACCCATGCGCCATTGGAGGTGCTGCCCTCCAGGAACCGCAGGTTCCACACCGTCCAGCACAGGGCCAGAAGCACCAGCGCCACCGGCAGCAGGAGCGAACGGAAGGTGACCGCGGCCCGGCGGGTGAGCAGCAGCACGATGAGCAGGCTGGCCGGCGTGATGAGGCTCAAGGGATAGGCGGCCAACACGGCCACCTGGAACACGCTGTAAGCGCCCCGCTCGGGCAGGAGCAGCGCAAGCGACGCGGTGAAACTCCCCACTGCAAGAGATGCTGTGTCAAGGCGTGCCAAGCGCCATTCCGTCTGGTTGAGCTGCCGCGAACCCAGAACGCACAGGCCCACGGTCGCCGCCGGACCCAGCAGAAGGTAGAAGAAGTCCGACGGCCCGGGAAAAGGCAGCCACCCGGTCAGGACCTCCACGTCCCAGACGAGCTGCCCGACCAGGAAGGCGATCGTACCGAGCGCCATCCACCCGAGGGGCGCCCGGTACTCCGGCCGCAGCGCCTGGCGCCGCCAGGCCAGGACGGCCGCGAGCGCAGTCAGGCTGCTGCCGGCGGTCCAATGGATCAGGTCGAAGGTGGCGTCCTCGCCGCCGGCCTGCATCCGCGCCCCCACGCTTCCCACCACGAGCAGCACTGACAGGGTGGCGAAGGAGATGCGGGTCGCCGTTCTGCACACGAGACTACATGTCGGGCGGTCGTCCACGGCGAGAGCTTACGCCCTGGAGTGGTCAGCGGCAGCTGCGGCCGATGTCCACGGCATGACATTTGCGTGCGTCGCGCAGCTGCCCATCCTTGCCTTCCATCGTGAATCAAACGTACACCGCGCTCAGCACCGACCGCGACAGCCAGCGCGCCGGCGCACGCCTCGCCAGCGACATCCGGGCTGCCTTTGGCGGCGCGTCTCCCCATGCGGTGATTGTGTTTGCCTCTTCGTCGCACGACTGCGGCCGCTTGCTGCAAGCCTTGCGGCAAGGAGTGGGCAATGACGCCATCCTGACGGGCGCTTCCTCAGCGGGCGAATTCACGCACGGCGAGCAGACGGAGGGGGCGGTCTCGGCGCTGGCACTGCGCTCCAGCAGCCTCCAGTTCGCGCTCGGCGTGGGTCGCAACGTACAGGCGTCGCCGGCGCAGGCGGCCCGTGACGTAGTCTCCGGCTTTCGAGGAATGGCCGCGGGCGCTCTGCCTTACCGCGCGGCGATGGTGATGACCGACGCGCTGGCCGGCTATGCCGACGAAGTGGTGGACGGGCTCACGCTGGCCACGGGCGGCGGATACAGCTTCTTCGGTGGGGGCGCCGGCGACGATGGACACTTCAAGCAGACCCATGTGTTCGCAGGCACCGAGGTGCTGGGCAACGCGGTGGTCGCGCTCGAGATCCTTTCCCCGTCACCGATTGGCGTGGGCGTGGCTCACGGCTGGGACCCGGTGGGTGACGGTTACCGTGTGACCGAGGCCGACGGCGTGCGCGTGGTCAGCCTCAATGGCATGCCGGCGGCCGACGTCATTGCGCAGTATGCAGAAGCCACCGGCCAGCTCTTCGACCGGGCTGACCCCCTGCCCTTCTTCCTGCACAACATCCTCGGCATTCACAGCCCCAGCGGCTACCGGCTGCGCGTACCACTGGGCGTGGACGCTGACGGCACGCTGCTGTGCGCCGCCGCCGTCCCGCGCGGCGCTGTGGTCCACCTGATGAAGACAAGCGCGGAATCCGCGGTGAGCGCAGCCCGGCAGGCGACCCAGCACGCACTGCAAGCGCTGCAAGGTGGCCGTCCGGCGGTCGGCCTGGTGTTCGACTGCGTCGCCACCCGGCTTCGGCTTGGCCATGCCTTCAGGAATGAGCTGGACGCCTGCGCCGAGCTGCTGCAACCCGCGCAGTTCGTTGGCTGCAACACCTATGGCCAGATCGCACGCGCAGAAGGCCAGTTCGGCGGATTTCACAACTGCACGGCGGTGGTCTGTGTCCTGCCGCAGGCCTGAGATGAGGCCTGCGTGACCCTGCTGGCGCACATTGCCGCACTGGCCGACAGGCAGCAGAGGAACAGCGCCGCGCAAGCGCTGGCCGCCTACTTGAAGCTGGATGCAGTGGTGCTGCTGGTGCGTGACCCGGTCGTTGACGCAATGGTGCCGGCTGCCGGCATGGCGCAGACGCTGCGCGGGGGCGCGCGCTGGCGCGCTTTCGTCCGGCAATGCCGGGTCGACGGGCGACACGAAGCCGAAGTGGACCTGCCCGAAGGCCGCCTGCAGGCGGCGGTGGCGTTGTCGCGGAACCGGATGACCCTTGTTCTGCTGGGGCACGTGGAGCTGCAGGCCGAGCAATGGTCGGTGCTGGATGACGCGATGCCGTTGCTGGCTGCCATCCTCACGCAGGAGCAGGCTGTCATCGCAGCCGAGGCGGAAGCCCACGAATCGCGTGATGCCGCCTTGCGCGCGCACGCGCTCGCCAGCGCGCTGGAGGCCGCCCGCGCGGAAGGCGCCCGGCTCAACGCGGAGCTGCGCGAAGAGCATCTGCGCAAGGACGAGTTTCTTGCGATGTTGGCGCACGAGCTGCGCAATCCGCTCGCGCCGATCGTCACCTCGGTTCAGGTGCTGAAGCACCCTGCCTTGAGCGAAGACCGGCGCCGCCGGCAGATCGAGATCGTCCAGCGCCAGGCGGCGCAGATGTCGCGGCTGGTGGAAGATCTGCTCGACGTGTCCAGGGTGAGCCGGGGCAGGATCGAACTCAAGCGCGAGCCGGTCGACCTGCGTGCCATCTTGCGTGCCGCCGTGGAAGCAAGCCTCTCGCTGATGCACTCTCGCGGCCATCGGCTCACGGTGCAGCTGCCCGATGACCCGCTCCAGCTCAACGCTGACGTGGTTCGCCTGACGCAGGTTTTCTCCAACATCCTCCAGAACGCCGCCAAGTACACCGACCCAGGCGGCCGGATCGAGCTGGCTGCCCGCGCCGAAGGCGATCGTGCCGTTGTGAGCGTTCGGGACAACGGCATCGGGATCGAACCCGAACTGCTGCCGCGCATCTTCGACCTGTTCATGCAGGTTCCGGTGAGCATTGATCGATCCCAAGGCGGACTGGGCATCGGGCTCACGCTGGTGAGGCTGCTGGTGCAACTGCACGACGGTGAGATCGCTGCCGAGAGCACCGGCCCCGGCCAGGGCTCCTGCTTCACCGTGCGGCTGCCCTTACCCCCGGTGCGGCTCGTTTCACTTCCCTCGCCCACCGCCACCGCTGCGCCTTTGCGCCAGGCCCTGCGAATCCTCGTTGTCGACGACAACCACGACGCGGCCGACACCCTCGCCCACGCGCTGCAACTGCAGGGGCACAGTGTCCAGTGCGCCTATTCGGGCCCGGCAGCGCTGCAACGCGCGGAGGAAGTGGACATCGACCTGGTCTTCCTCGACCTGGGGCTGCCGCAGATGGACGGCTACGAGGTGGCCCAGCGCATGCGCCGCCAGCAGGAACGGCACCGCCCCTACCTGGTGGCACTCACCGGCTACGGCGCCTCCCGCGACCGGGAGCGTTCGCACACCGCCGGCTTCGACGACCATCGCGTCAAGCCGCTGAGCGACGCCGACCTGCATGCCGTGCTGCTCGCGGCGCAGGCGGCGGGAGCCCACGATATGTGCGCGCCGTTGAACGGAGCCTGATTCACCAGCCCGCCGGTCGCTGGTGTTCTTGGGGTCGGCCCGGCAGCCTGCATTGCTGTGCGGCATTCGCGATAGAGTCCACGAACGCCAAGTCCGTGGCACCGGGAGATAGAACGATGACGACGCGCCAACGCCGCTCGATGGTGGCCCTGTCCTCCATGCTGGCGATGCTTGCTGCCTGCGGCGGCGGTGGTTCGGGCGCCGAACCGGGCCCGCCTTCGCCGCCGCCGCCCCCGCCGGTGCTCAGCGATTCGCAACGTGCAGCGGCTGCCACGGCCACCATCGCCTCCAACCCCAAGTGCGCCCCAACGACGCTGGCCGCCTATTACTGGGAGATCGGCGATGCCAACGGCGCGAAGGTGTCGGGTTCGGTGGGCAACGGTGTGACGGCATCGACCAGCTTGTGGCTGTTCTCGTCGTCCAAATGGCTCTATGCGGCCAACGTCGTGCAGAAACACGGCGTGGTGGCCCAGGACGTGCCGTTCCTCAATTTCACCAGCGGGTATTCGACCTTCGGCAATGCGCCCATCTGCGTGGGCGTGCCGACCGTCGACGGCTGCCTGGTCGGGCGCGATGGCTTCGACCCGGCCACCGAGACACGCTTCGCCTACGACAGCGGCCACATGCAGCACCACGCCTCGGCCCTGATGAACCTCGGTTCCGCCGACAACGCGGCCCTGGCTGCCGACCTCAACGCGACCGTCGGCAACTTCAGCTTCAGCTACACGGTGCCCCAGCTTGCCGCCGGGGTGGTCGGCACGCCCCAGGCCTACGCTGGCTTCCTGCGCCGGCTTCTGCGCGGCGAGCTCGCGCTGGCCAATGCCCTGGGCAGCCACAAGGTCTGCGCGCAGGCGGCAGCGCCTGGCTGCAACGCCGCCTTCACCCCCGACAGCATCGGCACCGAAGCGTGGAACTACTCGCTCGGCCACTGGGTGGAAGACGATCCCACGGTCGGGGACCACGCGTTCAGCAGCGCGGGTGGCGGGGGTTTCTATCCCTGGATCGACAGCAGCAAGACCTATTACGGCCTCATCGCACGCGACACGCGCACCGAAGGCGCCGCGGGCTACCACTCAGCCGAATGCGGGCGCCTGGTCCGGCAAGCCTGGACCACCGGCCAGGCCGTCACCACGGCCACACCGACACCCAGCCGATAGGGGCGGTCGCCTGCGCGGCGGCAGCTCAGCGCTCGCGCTTCAGCTGCCACTGCAGGTGCGCCCGCACCTCCGGCCACTCGCCGGCCAGCAGGCTGTACATCACCGTGTCGCGCACGGTGCCGTCGCGCCGCAGCGCATGGTGGCGGATCACCCCGTCGCGCTTGGCGCCCAGCCGCTCGATCGCGCGTTGGCTGCGGAGGTTGAAGTTGTCGGTGCGCCAGCCAACCACCTTGGCGCCCAGCACCTCGAAGGCGTGGGTGAGCAGCAGCAGCTTGGCGGTGGTGTTCACATGGGTGCGCTGAGTGCGCTGCGCATACCAGGTCCAGCCGATCTCCAGCCGGTCGATGGCGGGCACGATGTCGTGGTAACTGGTGCAGCCGATCACCTCGCCGCTGGCCACCTCGACCACGGCAAACGGCAGGCGGTGCCCTTCGGCCTGCATCTGCAGCGCCCGCTGCACGTAGCCCAGCGTGTCGTCCGTGTCCGGCACGCTCGTGAACCGCAAGGTCCAGAGCTCGCCATCGGCCGCCGCGCGCTTCAGGCCGTCCACATGCGCCAGGGACAGCGGTTCAAGCCGGACCAGCGCATTGGCCAGCGTGACGGGAGCAACGTTCAGCATGGGTCGATACCAGGGATTGGGAGGGTGCCCGCATGCTAACGGCGCGGCGCTTCAGGCCGGGCTGCCGAACCGCGCCGCCGACTTCGCCCGCGCCTTGGCCGCTTCAACGTCCCGGTTGCGCGGCTCGGCCGTGGTGACAAGCGATGCGATCAGCGTCCTGGCAGAGGCCGCCACTTCCTCCACGGCACGCTCGAACGCCGCTTCGTTGGCCTTGGAGGGCACGTTGAAGCCGCTGAGCTTGCGCACGAACTGCAGCGACGCGTCGCGGATCTCCAGCTCGGTGGCAGGCGGCTCGAAGTTGAACAGCGTCCTGATGTTGCGGCACATGGCGGCTCCGGCTTGCCCTGGGCTGCCGATGATAGAAGGCGCGGCGTACGGCCGGGACGCCGCGTTCAGCGCGGCTCGTCCAGCCACACCGTGGCCGGGGCGCTGGGGATGTGCACATCCCTGCCCTGCCAGCGCAGCACAAAGCCGCCCGGTGGCGCCACGCCGGCGCCAATGTCGAGCCGCACCCGGCCGGCCTCGCGCTTCAGGCGATAACCCAGCCGGCCCCAGGGCGTGGACAGGCCATCGACCGCCACGCCTTCGTCCAGCCAGGCCGGCAGCACGCCGCCCGCCAGCACCAGCGTGCCATCGGCCTCCCGCTCATAGGCCAGCAGGTCCAGGGCCGAACGCAGGTAGTCCGACGACACCCAGGCATGCGGCATGTCGCCCAGGAAGCGCGGCTCGCGCGCATCCGGCAGCACCACCTCGGCCCACTGGTTCCAGCCCGCGGGCCGCTGGTGGCCAAAGAACCACCCCAGCAGCGCATGCGCGCGCTCGGGCTGCTGCAGGCGCACGAAGCTGCCCACGGTGCGCAGCTCATAGGGCGTGTAGTCCTTCCAGGCCCGCTGGCCGTCGCGCCGGGCCACCGCTTCCTGCCAATAGCGCTCGAAGGTGGCCGCCAGCAGCTCCGGCGGCAAGGCGGCCTGCGCCTGGGCCGGGTTGAGCGCCACCGTGGTGGACGTGGCATCGAAGTCGCCCAGCTCGGCGGCGCCGGGAACGAAGCCGATGCGGTGCTGGGCGGCCGACGTGCGGATGGAGGCCATCAGCTCGCGCTCGAACTCGTCCCGCCAGCCGGCCCAGCGGCGCGCTGCCTCCGCATGGCCGCTGGCTTGCGCCAGCTGCACCGCGTCCTTGTAGCCACGCAGGGCCCAGAAGTCATCCCAGTACGAGTGCATGGGCTTGTCGGAATAGCCCTCGTGGCTGATGGAGGCCGGCATCAGGCCCCACAGCGCCTGCTGGCCGGGCTGCTGCTGCGCGGGCGTGCGCTGGCTCTGGCGCAGGCCTTCCATGTACTGCGTGGCCGCTTCCACCTGCGGCCACAGGCGCTCCAGCAGCGCGCGGTCGTGCGTGTGGCGCCAGAGCTCGGCCACCGCATAGAGGAACTCACCGCTGCTGTCGTTTTCCACCACCGGGTCGGCGCCGCGGGCGTCCACGCAGCACGGCACCTTGCCGTTGGCGAACAGCTGCTGCGCATACCACTGCACGAACTCGCGCGCGGCCGGCACTTCACCCAGGCGCAGCAGGCCAGCCACCATCATGGCGCCGTCGCGCACCCAGGTGCGCTGGTAGCTGCGCGTGCCCGGCTGCAGCGCGGGCCCGTTGCGCGAGAGCAGGATGTGGGCAAGCGCGCTGCGCAGGCTGTCGTGCAGCGGCCGGGCTGCCGCGGGCAGCTGCAAGGCCACCCGGTTCAGGCGTTCGCGCCAGTGCGCCGCCACGGCGTCGAAGCGGGCCTGCAGCGCGGCCTCGTCCAGCGGCGCGGTGGGCAGCGGCCCGGCCAGCGGCGCCATCAGGGTCACCTGCCGGCTGCCGTGGGCCGGGATGTCGAGCCGGTAGGTCAGCACGGCGGAGGCCAACGCGTTCGGGTCCTGCAGCCGGGTCAGCGGCGGCAGCGGCATGCCGGCCTGCAGCGCAGCCAGCGGGGAGACGCTGTCGAAGGCGGCGGCGCTCACCGCGGTAGGCGGCCGCAAGGGGCGCAACGCCGGCTGGCCATTGACCTGCAACACGGCGTCGGCCCATTGCAGCTGCCGCACCGGGCTCACCCCGCCGGGTGTGCTCAGGAACTGCTGCGGTGGGTTCACCTGCCAGGGCCTCAGGGCCAGCACCAGCGTGGCCTTCAGCGGGCGGTCGCCGGGGTTGTGCAGCGTGTAGCGCGTCAGCAGCTGGGCGGTGCTGCGGCTGCCGTCACCGGCCGCCTCGACGTCCAGCGTGAAGGCCGCATGGCGCCACTGCACGGCCGGCATCGGCAGGTAGCCCTCGCGCAGGCGATGGCCGATCTGCACATCGGGCCAGGCCACCAGCTGCGCCCCGGCGCCGCCGTTGGCGCCGCCCGTGCCGTCCAGCAGCACGAAGGGTTCGACGCTGGGCCCGCCGGGCGCCAGCTCGATCGCTCCGTCCTCCGACATCAGCGCGGACTGCGAGCCGCCCCCATCCACGCCCACCACCGTCCAGTAGTTCTGCTCGCCATGGAAGGCCCGCGGAAACCAGCCGCGCGGCTGGCTGGCAGCCAGCTCGGTGAGCATCGCGTTCAGTCCCGGCCATTGCGCGGCACTGCGCAACGCCAGCGCGTCCAGCGCATAACGGGTACCCGGGCCGCGCAACACACGCAGGCGCAAGTGCCGGGCCTCGGACTCCGGCAGGAACAAGGTGTCGGTGTGGCCGTCACCGTTGCGCACGCTGCGGAGGGTGCGCCAATGGCGTGTGTCCTCGGACGCTTCCACGTCGTAGTCGCCGGCGTGCAGCCCGGGCTGCCAGCGCAGCAGCAGGCCGTTGAACTCACGCACCGCGCCCAGGTCCAGGGCCAAGCTGCGCCGGCCGGCGGGCGCCTGCCAGCGGATCGGTGCCAGCGGCGGCGGTTCGGCCACCGGCAGCTTGGTGAGGCTCAAGCGCTCGAAGCACACCGAGCCCTTGCCACCACCGCCCCGCGCGGCCACCACCACCAGCTCGATGGCGGCCGCCTGGCGCAGCACCTTGTCCTGCGTGGGGCCCCAGGCGAAGCTGATGTGGCGCTTTTTCAGGCGCAGCGTGGTGCCGGCCGGCTCGAACCGACGCTGCGGCCGGTTGACCCACCAGACGTTGTCGCCGCTGGCGTCCACCAGCTTGAACTGGAAGTCGTTCAGCGGCCCCTCGCCGCGCAGGCGCAGCTCGAACTGGTAGTTGGCCGGCAGCTGAAGCGGCAGCTCGCGCCGCAGCACCGCATAACCAGACACGCCGTTGAAGTCGTAGTCCAGGCACAGGCCGCGAGCGCCTTCGCTGCGCAGCTGTGCGCTCACCTGGTCGGAGGCCGTGGCCGTCCACCCGCCCGGCTGGCGAAAGTCGTCCAGCACGCGCTGCGGCGCGGCGCCCGCCAGCCCGCACGCCGCCAGCAGCAGCGCCACCATCGACCGGCGCACCGCGCGCATCACTTGACGCTCCCCATCGTCAAGCCCGCCATGTAGTAGCGCTGCAGCGCCAGGAACAGCAGCAGCACGGGCAGCACGGTAACGACGGCGCCGGCCATCATCAGCTCGTTGTCCTGCACGTGTTCGCGCGACAGCGAGGCCAGCGCCACCGGCAGGGTGTGCAGTTCGCTGTCGGTGAGCACGATCAGCGGCCACATGAAGTCGTTCCAGCTGCCGAGGAAGCTGAACACCGCCAAGGTCACGAGCACCGGCGCCAGGATGGGCAGCACCACCGAGAAGAAGATGCGGAACTCGCCCGCGCCATCCAGGCGTGCGGCTTCCAGCAGCTCGTCGGGCACGTTGCGCGCGTACTGCCGCACCAGGAAGATGCCGAAGATGCCCGCCAGCCCCGGGATGAGCACACCCGCATAGCTGTTCACCAGCCCCATGCCCTTGAGCATCAGGAACAGCGGCAGCATCGCCACCTGGCCGGGGATCACGAGCGCGGCCAGCAGCGCGCTGAACAGCTTCTCCCGCCCCCTGAACTGCAGCTTGGCGAAGGCATATCCCGCCATGGTGTTGAACAAGGTGGAGATCAGCGTGGTGGCCAGCGCGATGAGCAGGCTGTTGATGAAGGTGCGGCCCATGCCCCCGCGCCCAAAGAGCGCCCGGTAATGCTCCAGCGTGGGCTCATGCGGCAGCAGCGGCGGCGGCACGGTGTTGGACGCACCCGCCGGCATGAAGGACACCGACACCATCCAGGCCAATGGCGCCAGGGCCATGAAGGCAGCCAGCAGCAGCACGCCATTGACGGCCAGGCCGGCCAGCAGGCGGCCTTTCATGCGCGGCTCCCCGCCAGGCGCAGCAGGCCGCGTGTGATGACCACGATGATGACGAACAACACGAAGGCCACCGCCGAGGCCAGCCCCAGGTTCCACCAGCGGAAGCCTTCTTCGTACATCAGGTACAGCACGCTCACCGTGCTCTGCAGCGGCCCGCCCTGCGTCATGACATACGGCTCGGCAAAAAGCTGGAAGTAACCGGCGATGGTGAGGATGCTCACCATCAGCAAGGTGGGCCCGAGCAGCGGCAAGGTGATGTGGCGCAGCTGCGCTACGGCGCCGGCACCATCGAGCCGCGCGGCCTCGTACAGGTCCTCGGGAATGGCCTGCAGCGCGGCGATGAAGATGATCATGTTGGCGCCGAAGTTCTTCCACACCGCGAACAGGATGATGGTGGGCATGGACCAGTGCGGATCCCCCAGCCAGTCGATGGGCGCGATGCCGATCTGCGCCAGCGCATGGTTGACCAGCCCGTAGCGCAGGTGGAACAGGTAGCGCCAGATCACCGCCACCGCGACCAAGGTGGTGACCACCGGCGCGAACAGGGCCGTGCGCACCAGCGGCTTGAAGCGCGCGAGCTTCGATTGCAGCAGCACCGCGCAGCCGAGGGACACCAGGATCGACAGCGGCACGCCCAGCGCCACGAAGTACGCCGTGTTGCCCAGCGCGCGCCAGAACAGCGGCATCTGAAGCACCTGCGCGTAGTTGCCCAGGCCGGTGAAGCGCAGGTTGGCCAGGTCGGCCAGCGCATAGAGGTCGAAGTCGGTCAGGCTCAAGGCCAGCGCGGCCACCACCGGCACGGCGAAGAACAGGCCGATCACACACAGGGCCGGCGCGATGAAGGCCCAGGCGGCCAGCTGCTGGCGGTTCACGTTCATCATTCCGTCTTGCGCCCGCTGCGCGCCAGCATCCAGCGCCGCTTTTCCAGGAAGCCGTTCACCCGCTGGTCCAGCGCATCGGTGATGCCTTCCACCGGCAGGCCCTGGCGCACTGCCCGTTCGGCGAACTGCTGCATCTCCTGCGCGATGCGTTCCCACTCCGGCACCGCGGGCGCGGGCACCACCCGCTCCAGCTGCTCGGCGAAGGCCCTGGCCTGCGGATCACCGGCCAGCGCCGGTGCCTGCCAGCTGCTGCGGCGCGGCGGCAGGTTGCCGGTGAGTGCATAGAAGCGCTGCTGCACCGTCGGCCGGCACAGGTATTCCACCAGCCGCGCCGCATCGGCCTTGCGCTTGGAGCGCTGGAAGATCACCAGGCTGGAGCCGCCGGCGGTGGACGCACCCGGGCCGTCGGGCCCGGGCAGCGGCGCAGTGTTCCAGCGGCCCTGCATGCCGGCCGGCAGGCGGCGGCGGAATTCGCCGATGTTCCAGGGCCCCGTGATGTAGAAGGCAAAGCGGCCGCGGGCGAACTCCTGCGACACGTTGGCCACCTCGTTGTTGTTGGCCGGTGGCGCCCAGCCGCGCTCGAACATCTGCAGGTAGAAGCCGAGGGCGCGGCGAAAGCCTGCGCTGCTGAAGTTGCCGAAGCGCCCACCTTCGCGCAGCAGCGGCTCGCCCTGTTGCAAGGCCAGCGCCAGCAGCGGCTCGAATTCATTGAGCGGCAGCAGCATGGGTGTGCGCACCGTGCCCTGGTGCAGCGCCTGCTGCATGCGGCGCCACTCGTCCCAGGTGCGCGGCGGTGCATCGAAGCCGGCATCGCGCAGCAGGTCGCTGCGGTAGAACAGCAGCCGCGTGTCCACGTACCAGGGGATGCCCACCAGGCGCTGGCCGATGAGGTTGGTCTGCCAGATGCCGGGGAAGTGGTCGGCCGCCGGCACGGCGCTGCGCGTGTCCACCCACTCGGTGAGCGGCGCCAGCGCCCGCAGCGCGTCCATCTCCGGCAGCCAGGTGTTGCCCATCTGCGCCAGGTCGGGCGTGGCATCGCCGGCAAAGGCGGTGAGCAGCTTCTCGTGGGCTGCGGTCCAGGGTAGCTGCTCCACCCTCACCCGCAGGCCTGGGTTCTCACGCTGGAAATCGGGCAGCAGTTCGGTGACGACTTCGCCTTCGCGGCCCATGGCCCAGAAGCGCAAGGTTCGGTCCTTGGCCGACGGTGCACAGGCGCCGAGCGTGGGCAGTCCCGCCACAGCGGCCGCCCGCAGCCATTGCCGGCGCGCCGCATCGGGCGCGCCTGGGGGCCGTCCGCGGTTCATTGCGCAGCGAGCCAGCCGCCGGTGAAGCCGGCGCGTTCCAGGCCGCGCCGCAGTGCCGGGTGCTTGCGCATGTGTTTCCAGACCAGCTCGTCGCGGTAGTTGGCGATCATGCCGATGATCGGGCCCTGGTCGATGCCGAGGTAGTCGGTGTCCACCCAGCCCCAGCCGGCCACCACGCGGCCGTTGGAGAGCTTCACGTCGGTGAGCGTGAAGCTGCGGTTGAAGGCGTCCAGGAAGCCGTACTGGCCGTAGACCACCGAGCCGTAGCGCTGGTGCATGGCCTGCGCGGCAGGGATCACCACCTCGGGCGCGAAGGGCAGCGAACCGAGCGCTGCGGTGGGCGCGATGGTGCCGTCGTCGCTGCTGTCGCGCAGGCCGGCACCGCGGGCGCGGTAGTCGTGGAACTGGCGCTGGCGGCCCTGCCAGTCGGGCGCCCTCATGGTGCCGGGCCCGTCGCACGCGGTCAGGCCCCACACGTCGGCACCGTATTCGCGCCAGCCCTGCGGGTTGTGGATGGCGTACTGGCGCTGGGCCAGCGTCGCGCGCCGGCTGTTCTCGAAATAGTCCAGCCCCTTGCCGCGCATGAAGGCATCGCGAATGCCACGGAAGTCCACCCACACATGGCTGTACTGGTGCCAGAACAGCGGCGCGCCGCCCAGGTGCTGCTGGCCCTGGAACGTGCCCCAGGTGTCGCCATAGGTGGCGGTGAAGGCCGTCCACGCCGCCGGCTCCACCGCATGGGTGGGCGAGCCCAGTGCGAGCAGGTACACGATCATGGCTTCGTCATAACCGCGGTAGTCGTGCGGGATGAATCCCGACTCCGGCTTCCAGCCCATGCTGATGAGCGGGCTGCGCACCTGGGCCCAACGCCAGTCCACGCGCTGGTAAATGCGGTCCACCAGCGTGCGGATCTCGGCTTCGCCCGGGTCCTGGCCATCGAAGTACTGCTGCGCGAACAGCAGGCCGGCCAGCAGCAGCGAGGTGTCCACGGTGGACAGCTCCACCCCGCTGTCATAGCGCAGGCCGGTGCGCGCATCGAGCCAGTGATAGAAGAAGCCCTGGTGGCCGGCGGTGCCGGTGGCCTGCGGGCCCTGCGGCGCATTGGCGAAGAAGCGCGCCGTGGTGAGCACCCGGTCGCGCGCCTGGGCCCGGCTGACGTAGCGGCGCTCCACGCCGTCCACATAGGCAGTCAGCGCGAAGCCGACCGACGCGATGCTGGCAAAGTGCGGGCTGCTCGGCCAGCGGTCGGGCACCAGGCCGGTGGTGGGGTTGGCGGTCTCCCAGAAGAAGTTGAAGGTGCGGCGCTCGATGTCGTCGAACAGGGGCGGCAGCGCGGGGTGCGGCACCACCGCCACCGGCTCCACTGTGGCCGGCGTGGCCGCGCTGCCCGATATCTGGCAGCCGGTGAAGCCGACGGCCAGGCCCAGCCCCAGCAGCAGGGCCAACGAGGACGACATGCGCCGCATCGATCAGAACGCGTAGCGTGCGGTCAGCTTCACCGTGCGCATCGGCCCCGCCATGCCGTTGGGCTTGCCCAGGTTGGCGTTGTCGCCGCCCAGGTAGTTCTGCGGGTTGCCCGGGCCGCCGCCCCAATCGTCGAAGCCGCCATAGTTGATGCTGTTGAACAGGTTCAGCACGTCGGCACGCACGGTGATGCGGCCGAACCCGACGCCCACATCCTTGGCGATCCCGAGGTCGAACTGGCGGAAGGCCTTGCCGTCGCCCTTGACCGTGACGCAGCCCTTCTGCCCGTTCTCGGTGTTGAAACCACCCGAGCAGTCCACGATGCGGCGCGGCAGGCCGGAGCCCAGCGTCATCTTGCCGGACAGCACGATGCCCCACGGCAGCAGCCGGTCGGACAAGGCCGCGGCCACCAGGCGATGGCGCTCCACGTCCTTGGATGGATTCCAGCCCGCGGTGGAGCGGCCGTAGGTCCAGTTGAAGATGTTGTTGGTCCACTCGTTGTTGGTGGTCTTGCCGTCGCTGTAGGTGTAGGTGGCCGACACCGTCCAGCCCGAATCGCGGGTGTAGGGCTTGTCGAGCTTGAAGTACACCGTCTGCGTCTTGGCCTGGCTGATGAAATCGCCCAGGATCAGCGTGCCGAAGCCCTGCGGCCCACCCCACAGCGGATCGATCGGGCTTTGCGTGCCCCAGCCGCCGTTGGGGTCGCGGTTGCCGCCGAACCAGTTGAACTGGTTGTGTGCATACGAGTTGGTGTAACCCACCTCGCCGTTCCACGGGCCCAGCGCCTGGCGCAGGCCGAGCGCGAACTGGTCGGTGTAGGGCATCTTGTGGTCGTTCTTGATCAGCCAGATCTCGCCGCCGGGCTGGGCGTTCTTCTGCAGCTCGTCCAGCGCATGGTTGGCCATGGCGCGATCGTAGGCGCGGCCCCAGCCACCGAACACCACCGACTGCTTGTCGCCCAGCAGGTCGTAGGAGAAGCCCAGGCGCGGCTGCCAGGCACCCTTGAAGGCCTTGCGGCTGGAGCCGTTGCTGATGTAGTCGGAGATGTTGATCCCGCCCTTGGCCAGCGACTGGGCATAGGTCTGCCCCGGCGCCGGCGTGATCCCGGCACGCTCCACGTCCGGCGCGAACAGCGCGGCCACCCGGTCGGCCGGCGTCACGTAGTTGTTGTTGAGTGCGTTGTCCTCATAGTCCCAACGAACGCCCAGGTTCAGCTCCAGCCGGTCGGTGACGCGCCAGTCGTCCTGGAAGTAGATGCCGAACTGCCGGTCCTTGAAGCTCACGCCGGCGGCCGGTATGGCGCGGTCGATGTGGCACTGCAAGGTGTCGACAGGAGTGTCGGTGTGTGGCGGCTGCGCGGGCGAGGTGGGCGCGGACGGCAGGCAGTTGCCGGTGGCCGCGTCGTAGTACGGCAGGCCGGTGGTGGAGTCGATCACCGTGCGCACCACGTCCACGCTGCGCGAGGTGCCGGAGAGGTCGAACTTCAGGTCCTTGACCTTCACGCCGGTCTTCATCACATGGCCCAGCAGGCCGAGGAAGGTGAAGTCGTCCTGCACGAACACGCCCTTCTGGTGCCTGTCCTGTGCATCGGGCGAACCACCGGTGAACAGCACGTCGCCCACGTTGCCGATCCAGTTGGACGGCGGCGGCGAGGCCACGTACTTGACGAGGGGTGCCGTGCTGTTCGAATGGGGATGCCACTGGTAGTCCTCGTAGCCGATGCGCGCCTCGTTGAGGAAACGATCGCGCGACCATTCGTGCGTGAGCTCCAACCGCGTCTCGTCGTTCGAGCGGTTCTTCTCGTTGCCGATGACGCTCAGGCCAACGGGCCGGTTGTCCTCCGGGATCAGGTCGGTCTCGCGCCGCACCCGGGCGGTGAGCATCAGGCGATGGTCCTCCGCGAGCTGGGCATCGAGCCGGCCGAACAGCAGATCCTCATTGAACTTGGCGATGCCCGAGCCCTGCATGGCCACCAGGGAGGGCACGATGCCGGCGTTGGCCGGCAGGCGGTCCAGGTTCTGCGCCACCACCTCGCGCGAGGTCTCGATCGTCTTGCCCTCGTAGGCCACAAAGAAGTGCAGCGTGTCCTGCTGGATCGGGCCGGAGAGGTTGAAACCGTACTGGTTCTGCGTGGAGTCGGGCTTGTCGATGCCCTTGGCCTTGGCTTCCTTTTCAAAGGGGCTCAGCGCCGTCCACGATGCACGTGTCTGGTCGAAGAAGGCCTCGCCATGGAAGCTGTTGGTGCCGGACTTGGTGACGGCTGTGATGGCCGCGCTGCTGACCTGGTCGAACTCGGCCTTGTAGTTCTGAGAGATCACCTTGTATTCGGCGATGGCCGACTGCGGAAACGGGTTGCCGCGCGATGAATCGAGCCCCGACACGCCGCCGCGCAGGATGTAGTTCTTCTGTCCCACGCCGTCGATGAAGACATTGACGTTGTCCTGGTTCTGCGCGCCGTTCTGCAAGGTGACATTGCCGCCTGGATCCTGCGTAAAGCGCACGCCCGGCGCCAGGTCGGCAAAGGCCAGGAAGTTGCGCGTCACCTGCGGCAGGTTCTCGATCTGCGCGCGCGACACGTTCGTGCCGACCTCCGAGGTCTTCACGTCCTTGCGCTGCTGTGCGCCCACGATCACCACCTGCTGGGCGGCCGCACCGATGGCGAGGTCCAGCGAGGCCTGCTCGCCCACACGCACGGTGACCAGCTCGGATTTCTGCTCTCCGCC
The DNA here is from genome assembly GCF_036231905.1 of Ideonella sp. BN130291. Lineage (NCBI taxonomy): Bacteria > Pseudomonadati > Pseudomonadota > Betaproteobacteria > Burkholderiales > Sphaerotilaceae > Ideonella > Ideonella sp. BN130291. The sequence continues at coordinate 127,625 of NZ_JAZARE010000011.1, forward strand.
GGGACCCACCACCCGGATTTCATAGCTGCCCGGCGCCAGCCCGGTGAGCACATAGGAGCCATCCGACCGCGTGGTGGTGCGGTAGGTGTTGCCGTTGTCCTTGTTGACGGCCACCACCGGCAGCCCGGCAGGCGCCGCCGCGGCCGCGCCCGTGATGCGGCCCTGGATCGTGGAGCTGCTCAGCTGCGCGTGCACGCCACCAGCCAGGGCCAGCAGCACGGCGGCAGCCAGTGCATGTCGATGAAAAGCGCGGTGCGTCGTCATGTCTCCAAGTCCTTTTTGTGCGTCGTGGGTCAACCCGTGGCGCCTGGGGGCGCCGGGGCGGTGGACTGCCGGGCCATCAGCTCGACAGCAAGGGTCTGGTGGCGCACCGCGGTGGGTGCATTGCTTTCGATGGCGCTCACCAGCCGCTCCAGGGCGAGTGCGCCCAGGTCCGCGATGCGCGCGCGCACGGTCGTGAGTGCGGGCGTGACGTAGCGCGCGATCGGGATGTCGTCGAAGCCGGCGAGCGAGATGTCCTGCGGCACGCGCAGGCCCGCGTCAGACAAGGCCGAGAGGCAGCCGATGGCCATCATGTCGTTGCCGGCGAACACCGCGCTCGGGCGCTCGGGCTGCTGGGCCAGCTCATGGCCGGCGTTCCAGCCCGACTCCTCGTTGAAGTCGCCCGGCAGCACCTGCAGCTGCACGCCGAGCTCGGCCGCGGTGGTGGTGCAGCCGCGCAGCCGCTCCTGCGCTTCGTAGTTGTGCTGCGGGCCGGTGATGAAGGCGATGCGCCGGTGGCCCAGGCCGGCCAGGTGGCGCACCATCTTGGCGGCGCCGCCGAAGTTGTCCACCGCGAGGCTGGGCACGCGCGAATGCGCCAGGTGCGTGTTGAGCAGCACGGTGGGCATGCCGGCCGAGAGGTCGTCGCCCAGCGCCTCGGCATCCACCTGAGGCCACAGCACCAGCAGGCCGTCCACGCGGCCGCGCATCGCGTTCACCGCGGCGGTAGCGTCCTTGGCGTTGCCGTGCGAGCCCGACACCAGCAGGTGCAGCCCGTGGGCACGCGCCGCCAGGTCGATGCCGCGGATGAGCTCCGAGAAGTACTCGCCATGCAGGTCGGGCAACACCGCGCCCACGGCCTGGTTGCGCCGGGTGATCAGGCTGCGCGCCGCGCTGGAAGGCGTGAAGCGCAGCTCGGCCGCGATGGCCACGATGCGGTCGCGCGTCTCCGGCGTCACGTTGTCGTGGCCGTTCAGCGCGCGCGACACGGTGGCCACCGACACGCCGGCGGCGCGGGCCACATCTCGGATGGTGCTGTTGCTCATGGCGGATGATGTAATCGTTTTCATCGCCAAATTGTCAGGCCGCGCGGGCCTTCGCGTGCAAGCTCCATTGGCGCGCCAACGCGGCGGCCCCCAGCAGCGCAGGCTCGGGGTGCAGCACCTGCCGCAGGGGCACACGCTCCAGCGTGTTGCGCAGGCGGGCCTTGGCCACGAAGCGCTCGCGAAAGCGCGGCGCCTGCAGCCAGGCCTGCAGCGACTGCAGCAGGCTGCCCACGAGATAGGTGCCCTGCCAGGCGCCCAGGCACAGTGTCATGTCGCCCGCAAAACCGGCCAGCAGCAGGCAGAAGCGCTCCACCGCGTCGATGCATTCGCTGTTGTCGCCCAGCGCGCCGGCAACGATCTCTTCCGACGACGGCGGCTCCAGCCACACATGGCCCTGGATCTCCTGCTGCGCCAGGAACAGGTTGCGCAGCCCCGGACCGCTGAGCACGCGCTCGTACGACACCCGGCCGAAACGCCTGCTCAGCACCCGCAGCAGCTGCACTTCCATCTCGTCGGCCGGTGCCAGGGCGGCATGCCCGCCTTCGGTGGGCCACACCCGCCATTCACCGCCCTGGAGCCAGGCACCGGCCACGCCCAGGCCGTGGCCGGGCCCGATGACGGCATGCATGCGCGCGCCACCGTCGTCCGGCGCCGTGTCGGGCTCGCACAGGGGCATCACGTCGCCGGGGCCGAGCAGGCCGATGCAGGCGGCGAGGGCCGCAAAGTCGTTCACCAGCAGCACGTCCTCCAGCCCCAGGGCCGCCTGCAGGCTGCTGCGCTCCAGCGTCCAGGGGTGGTGGGCCAGGTGCACACGCTCGCCGTCCACCGGGCCGGCAGCCGCCACCACCGCCGCCGCCGGCTCGCAGCCCAGCTGGGCACCGTAGTGCCAGGCCGCATCCGCCAGGCGGGGAAAGTCGGCCACCTGGTAGCGCCGGATCGATTCCGGCATCAGCACGCCCGGCAGGGCCGCGTCGGCCAAGGCCAGGCGGATGTGGGTGCCGCCCACCTCGACCAGCAGGCTCAGCGCCCAGTCGCCCAGGCGGCGGCGTGGCGCGGTGGCCGCGGCCAGCGTGGGCGGCATGGCCGCTTTCACTCGGCAGCTCCGTTGCGGGCGATCACGCCGGCGTAGTAGCGCGCGCTGTGCTTGGGCGTGCGCTGCTGGGTGGCGAAGTCCACATGCACCAGGCCGAACCGTTTGGAGTAACCCAGCGACCACTCCATGTTGTCCAGCAGCGACCAGGCGAAGTAGCCGCGCAGGTCCACACCCTGTGCCCTCGCCTGCGCAATGGCGGCGATGTGCTTGCGCAGGTAGTTCACCCGCAGCGGGTCGTCCACCTGCCCGTCCTCGGCGGTGGGCGGGTCGAAGAAGGCCGCACCGTTCTCGGTGACGTACTGCGGGATCGCACCGTAGCGGTCGCGCGCCCACACCAGGGTGTCGGTCAGGCCTTGCGGGAACACCTCCCAGCCGGTTTCGGTGTAGGTGGCGCCAGGCTGCTTCACGGCGCTGGCGCGCACCGGCCAGTTGACTTCGTCGTGGCGCGTGACGCTGCGGGTGTAGTAGTTGATGCCCAGAAAGTCGATCGGCTCGCCGATGAGCTGGAAGTCCTCGGCCGGCCACTCCGGCCAGGCTTCGCCGAACACCTCGCGCATCTCGTCCGGGTAGCGGCCGAGGAACACCGGGTCCAGGTACTGCCGGTTCATGTAGGCGTCAGCCCGCGCGGTGGCCGCCAGGTCGGCCGCGCTCTGGGTCGCGGGGTACTTGGGCTCGATGTTCACCACCAGGCCGACCTGGTGCTTGCCTTCGGCGCGGTACGCGCGCACCGCCGCGCCATGGGCCCGCAGCAGGTTGTGCGAGGCGATCGGCGCCTCGAAGCGGTTGCGGTGGCCGGGGGCGAGCGCGCCATGCAGGTAGCCGCCGTCCGTGACCACCCAGGGCTCGTTGAGCGTGGCCCAGAGCTTGATGCGGTCGTCCAGCTTGCGGAACACCAGCCGCGCGTAGTCGGCGAACCAGTCGGCCACATCCGGGTTGAGCCAGCCGCCGCGGTCATCCAGCGCAGCCGGCAGGTCCCAGTGGTAGAGCGTGGCCATGGGCTGGATGCCGTTGGCCAGCAAGGTGTCCACCAGGCGCTCGTAGAACGCCAGCCCGCCCGGGTTGACCGCGCCCCGCCCCTGCGGCAGCACGCGGGCCCAGGCGATGCTGAAACGGTAGGCCTTGAGGCCGAGCTCGCGCATCAGCTGCACGTCCGCTTCCATGCGGCGGTAGTGGTCGCAGGCGACATCCCCGGTGTCGCCGTCCTTCACCAGGCCCGGCGTGCGCACAAAACGATGCCAGATGCTGGGGCCCGCGCCATCGGCGAGGGGCGAACCCTCGATCTGGTAGGCGGAGGTGGCAGCACCCCAGAGAAAGTCAGAAGGAAATGCAGGTTGGGTCACGTGGCGGATTTGATGTAAACGTTTTCATGGATCATAAAAACGGTTACATGGGCCGTCAAGCGCGCACCGCCTGGGATAAACCCGGTTGGTCTGAAAAAACAAAACCCCTGGCGCTCGGCCAGAGGGCTCATCGAAAAAGAACTCGGCGCAGGCGGGTGCGCTTCAGGCCACCCGCCGCAAGGCGGCGCGCGCCGTGCTGGCATTGGCGGGCTCGTGTGCGTCCAGCTTGAACGTGTTCACCAGTCCGGCCAGTCGCCCGGCCTGATCGTCGAGCTTTTCGGCTGCAGCGGCGGCCTGCTCCACCAGCGCGGCGTTCTGCTGCGTCAGCTCGTCCATGTGGTTCACGGTGACGCTGATCTGGGCCAGCCCGGTGCTCTGCTCGCTCGATGCGTGGGTGATCTGGCCGATCGCTTCGGCCACCTGATGGATGGCCCGCACGGCCTGCTCCATGGTGCCGCCGGCCTCGCCGACCACGCGTGCGCCGGTGTCCACCTGCTCCACGCTGGCGGAGATCAGGGTCTTGATCTCTTTTGCGGCCTGGGCCGAGCGCTGGGCGAGCGAGCGCACCTCCGAGGCCACCACCGCGAACCCGCGGCCTTGCTCGCCGGCACGGGCCGCTTCCACCGCCGCATTGAGCGCGAGGATATTGGTCTGGAAGGCGATGCCGTCGATCACACCGATGATGTCGGCGATCTTGCGGCTGCTGGCCTCGATGCCCTGCATGGTCTGGATCACGTGCTGCACCGAGGCGCCGCCCCGTTCGGCGAGCTCACGCGCCTGGCGCGCCAGCTCGTTCGCCCCGCGTGCGTTGTCGGCGTTGTGCTTGACGGTGCTGGTGAGCTCTTCCATCGAGCTGGCCGTTTCCTCCAGCGAGGCGGCCTGCTGCTCGGTGCGGCGCGACAGGTCGGCATTGCCCTGTGCGATCTCGCGCGAGGCGATGGCCACGCTCTCGGCGTTGCCGCGCACCTCGCCCACCACGCGGTGCAGGCTGTCCTTCATGGCCTTCAATGCGGTCATCAGCTTGGCGATCTCGTCCCGGCCGCGCACTTCGGCGTCACCGGTCAGGTCGCCGGCGGCCACCTGCTCGGCCAGGAGCACCGCGCGGTCCAGCGGTCCGGTGATGCTGTGCACCACCACGCGAGCCAATGCGCCCACGCCAAGGATCATCAGCGCCAGCAGGCCGAACTGCACGATCTCCGTGCGGCGCAGGCTGGCCACGCGCTCGGTGAGCTCGTCCTCCAGTGCCTGCAGCGCCGCCTCTTCCAGCGCGAACAGGCCGTCGATGGTGGCGGTGAAGCTGGCGATGTACTGCGGCGCCGGGTACTGCAAGGACTCGGCCGACACCACTTCCTTGGTGGCCAGTGCCAGGGCGGCCTCGATCGGCGGCTTGGCCTCGTTCACCTTCGCGGCCAGCTTCTGCTTGAGCGCCGGGTTGGCATCGAACACCTTGCCGAAGGCCGTGCTCATGCCTTCGTACTGGTCGGTGGAGCTGCGCACCAGGCCGGCCAGCATGGCGCGCCCTTCCGGCTCCACCTTGCCCTCGGCCAGGAAGCCGGCGCCGCGCGCACGCGTCTGGCCCAGTGCTTCGGTGGCATAGGGCAGCTTGATCAGCGTGGCGCTCATCAGGTAGTAGGTGTCCGCCTGCGGGTCCAGGATCAGGCCGGTATGGTCCAGCAGGCCGTCCAGCGTCTTGAAGTAGCGTGTGATCAGCGCGGCGTGCTGGGTGCTGGATTCGGCGGCGGAGAGCTTCCTGTCGTCCACCGCGGCCTGCAGCGCCTGCCAATCCTGCTGGGCCAGGCGCCAGGCGTCGGCCATGCCGGCGGGCAGCGTCTCGGCCTTGAACCGGGTGTCCAGCGTGGCGATGGCCTTGGCCACTTCCGCCTTCTTGGCATCGCGGGCGGCGGCCACGCTGGCGTTGCCGCCCAGCAGCCCGGCAGACAAGCCACGGTGCTGCTGCGTCAGCTGCACCAGCTTCATCAGCTGGCGCGCCGGCTCCACACCCTGGCGTTCGCTTTCGGCGGCACCGATCAGCTCGCGCGACAACTTCAATTGCAGGTACAGCGGGACGCTGATCGCAGCGAGGACGAGCACGCCCAACAGCAACAACTTGTGCCCGACGGAGAGCCGATGGATCAGATTCATGATGAGTCGCCTTGCCTTTCCGCCCGATGGATGCGTGTGCGCCTCGGAACTTCGGAATATCCCTTTCAGGGATGTCGGCAGGAAGACCACCCGCCTTGATGCCACGCAAACCCTTGGGCCGGGCCGCTGCCTGGGCACTCAGAACTGGCGGCCGTGGCGCTCGATCTCGGTGGCCAGCGCTTCCAGCGGGAGTGAACGTTCCACGCCGCCGCGGCGCACCGCTTCCTTCGGCATGCCGTACACCACGCAGCTGGCTTCGTCCTGGGCCATGGTGCGGGCACCGGCCTGGCGCATCTCCAGCAGGCCGGCCGCGCCGTCGTCGCCCATGCCGGTCATCACGATGCCCAGTGCATTGGCGCCGCAGGCCCGCGCGGCCGAGCGGAACAGCACGTCCACCGACGGCCGGTGGCGGTTGACCAGCGGGCCGTCGATCACGTCCACCACGTACTGCGCGCCGCTGCGCCGCAGCAGCATGTGCTTGCCGCCGGGCGCGATGAGCGCGCGGCCGGGCAGCACGCGGTCGTTGTGCTCCGCTTCCTTCACCTCGATGGCGCACAGGCTGTCCAGCCGGGCGGCAAAGGCGGCGGTGAACTTCTCCGGCATGTGCTGCACGATCACCAGCCCGGCACACACCTGCGGCAGGGCGGTGAGCACCACCTCCAGCGCCTGGGTGCCGCCGGTCGATGTGCCGATGGCCACCACGCGCTCCGTGGTCTGGCTCATGGCCCGCTGCGCCGACGGCGGCAGCACGGCGTCGGCATTCAGCTTGGGCGGCGCGGAAGGTGGTGCGGTGCGCCGCAGGTTGGCGCGCGCTGCCGCCCTCACCGTGGCCACCAGGTCGTCGGCGCTGTCGGAAAGAAACTGCTTCAGGCCCAGCTTGGGCTTGGTGACGATGGCCACCGCGCCGGCGGACAGCGCGTCCAGCGTGGTCCTGGCGCCTTTGTCGGTGAGGGTGGAACAGATCACCACCGGCGTGGGGCGCTCGGCCATCAGCTTGCGCAGGAAGGTGATGCCGTCCATGCGCGGCATTTCCACGTCGAGCACGATCACGTCGGGCCAGCGCTGCTTCATGCGCTCCATGGCCAGCAGCGGATCGGCCACCGCACCCATCACCTCCAGGCCGTCGGCGGCCTCCAGCAGGCCGCCCAGCACCTGCCGCACCACGGCGGAATCGTCGACCACCAGCACCTGGATCGGCTTGTTCATTGCGCCCCCACGCCGGGCGGGCGCACCTGGCGCGCCCAGACGTTGCCGGTGGCGATCTCGAACACGATGTTGCGGTGGCCGGCGCCGAACAGGCTTTCGGCGCGCACCTCGATGCCTTGCGCACGCAGCAGGCGGCGCGCGGCTTCTCCATTGCGGCGGCCCACATCCACCGGGCCGCTGCGCGGCTGCGCCGGAAACATGTGGCCGCCGCCGAAGATCTTGGCCTGGCAGCGCGAGGCGGGCACGCCGCGCCTGGCCAGCCCTTCCAGCATGAGCGCCATCGCGCCTTCGGCGTAGCGCCCATCGCGGCGCACCGGCGCGCGCACGGCCCCGGCGGTCAGCAGGAAGTGCGACATGGCACCCACATGCAGCACCGGGTCCCACAGCGTGATGGACACGCAGGAGCCGAGCAGCGTGTGCACCTCGTGAGTCGAGTCGCCCACGAACCACTCGCCCGGGTTGAGGAACACCACCTTCACGGCTTCCGGTAGATCGAAGGGGCGACCGCCGTCACGGCGTTGCTCACATCGTTGAGGCTTTCCGAATGGCCGATGCACAGGTGTCCCCCCGGCTTGAGCAGCGCCACCACGCGCGCCACCACCTGGCGCTTGGTGTCGCCGTTGAAATAGATCATCACGTTGCGCAGGAACACCAGGTCGAAGCTGCCCAGCTGCGGCAGGGCCGTGTTGAGGTTGACCTGCGCGAACTGCACCCGCTGGCGCAGCGCCTTGTCCACCAGCAGGGTGCCCTCCTGCGTGCCGGTGCCGCGCAGGCAATAGCGCTTCAGGTAGGCCGGCGGAATGTGGCGCGCGCGCTCCATCATGTAGTGGCCGGTGCGTGCCCGCTGCAGCACGCGCTGGCTGATGTCGCTGCCCAGCACCTCCCACGGGGCCGAACCCATGCAGTCGGCCAGCACCATGGCGATGCTGTAGGCCTCCTCGCCGCTGGAGCTGGCCGCGCTCCACACCCGCAGCGCCCTGCCCTGGGCGGCCGCCTCGGTGGCCAGGCGGCGCAACAGCTCGAAGTGCTTGGGCTCGCGGAAGAAGTAGGTTTCGTTCGTGGTCAGCAGGTCGATCGCGACCTGTGCCTCGGCCGCGCCCTGCGGGCCGTTCAGCAGCTCGAAGTAGGCACCAAAGCTGTCGCACCGGTGCGCCGCGAGCCGCTTGGACAGGCGGCCGCACACCAACGGCTTCTTGGCGTCGGACATCGTGATGCCGGCGCTGTCGAAGATGAAGCGCTGGAAGCGCTGGAACTCCGCCGCGGTGATCGGTGTCATCGGTCGCGTGCCGGCGGTGTCACGCCGCCAGGGCCTGGGCTTCGGCGCTGGCGTCCTGCAGCGCGCCCAGTTCGTCCAGCGACAGCACCTGGTCCACGTTGAGCAGGATGACGAAGCGGCCCTTCACCTTGCCCATGCCCTGGATGAAGTCGGTGCGGATGCGCGCACCGAAGGCCGGCGCCGGCTCGATGTCCGCCGGCGCGATCTCGATCACCTCGTTGACCGCGTCCACCACCACGCCGATCACCTGGCTGTCGTCACCGGCCTGCACTTCGACGATCACGATGCAGGTGCGCTTGGTCACCTCGCTGGCCGGGCGGCCGAAGCGGGCCTGCAGGTCCATCACCGGCACCACCGCACCGCGCAGGTTGATCACGCCGCGCACACTGGGCGGCATCATCGGCACGGTGGTGAGCTGGGCGTACTCGATGATCTCCTTGATGCACAGGATGCCGATCGCGAAGGCTTCGCCGGCCAGCATGAAGGTCAGGTACTGGGCCGGCTCATGGACCGGCGGTGCGCTCTGCGGCGCGACGGAATGTTGCGTGCGCATGCGGGTCTCCTTCAGAACCGGGCGAACTGCGACTCGTCCACCGCGTCGGCCTGTGCCACCATTGCCAGCGGCTTGCGGTGGGAGGCCTTGGCCGCCTTGTGGATGGCCCGGTTGGCCAGCGCCACATGCGCGGTGCGCGGGCCGGCGCTGCCGCCGTTGAGCTTGAAGAAGGCCATGGCCTGCTGCAGCTGCTCGGCCTGGCCGCTCATCTCCTCGGCGGTGGCGGCCAGCTCTTCGGAGCTGGAGGCGTTCTGCTGCGTGGTCTGGCTGAGCTGGCTCACCGCGCCGTTGATCTGGCCCACGCCCGAGCTCTGCTCCTGCGAGGCGGCGCTGATCTCCTGCACCAGGTCGGAGGTCTTCCTGATGTTGGGCACGATGGAGTCCAGCAGGCGGCCGGCCCGCTCGGCCAGGTCCACGCTTTCGCTGGCGACGGTGCCGATCTCCTGCGCTGCCACCTGGCTGCGTTCGGCCAGCTTGCGCACTTCAGCGGCCACCACCGCGAAGCCCTTGCCGTGTTCGCCGGCGCGTGCGGCCTCGATGGCCGCGTTCAGGGCCAGCAGGTTGGTCTGGTAGGCGATGTCGTCGATGATGCCGATCTTCTGTGCGATCTGCTTCATCGCCGTGACGGTGGCCTTCACCGCCTCGCCGCCCTCGGTGGCTTCGGTGGCCGACTTGGTGGCCATGCCATCGGTGACGCGGGCGTTCTCGGTGTTCTGCGCGATCGAGGCGGTCATCTGCTCGATGGAGGCGCTGGTCTCTTCCACCCCGGCCGCCTGCTCGCTGGAGGCCTGCGACAGCGACTGCGCGGTGGCACTCACCTCCTCCGAGGCGCCGGCCAGTGCCTCGGCACTGGAGTTCACTTCTGCCACCACCTGCGACAGCTTGTTCACCATGTTCTGCATGGCGCTGAGCAGCTGCCCGGTCTCGTCCTTGGAGGTGGCGGCGATCGACACCGTGAGGTCGCCCTCGGCCAGCCGGTCGGCCACCTTCACCGCCTCGCCCAGCGGCTTGCTGACGCCGCGGCTGATGAACACGCCCATCAGCACGCCGATCACCACGGCGCCCGCGATGGTGCCGATCATCAGCGTGCGGCTCTGTTCATAGAGTGCCGTGGTTTCTTCGGCGGCCTGCTTGCCGCGCTGCTCCTTCAGCACGGACAGGTCGGTCAGCAGGTCGTCCAGCACGCCGGCCTTGGCCAGCAGGGCCTGGGTCTGCTTTTCCATCGCCTCGTCATGTTCCAGCAGCTTGCGGTTGCCTGCGGCGGCCAGCACCTGGTTGAGATCGCGCTGGTACTCGTCCCAGTGGCTGTTGAAGCTGGCGAAGATGGCCTTGGCCTTCTCTGTCACGAACAGCGGCCGGGCCTTCTCCAGCTCCTGCTTGAGCGTCTCGCTGGCCTTCTGGATCATGCCCAGCTGCTTGGTGCGCTGCTCTTGCGTGGTGGCCAGCATGAAGTTGCTGCGCGCCCGCCCGATGTAGATCAGGTTGATGTTGGCTTCCTTGATGTGCGACAGGCCGATCAGCTCCAGCTCGTACAGCCGGTCGGCCGCGTCATTGAGCTTGCTGGCGGTGTTGACACCCACCAGGCCGACGATGCCGCTGAAGGCGGCCACGATCAGGAACGCCACGACGAGGCGGATACCGATCTTGATGTTGGAGAACATGGTGCAGGTCCTTTGCGGCGCGGTCGCCTGGAATGGTTGGCTGGAAGTGGATGAAACGGATAGCGAGACTCAGGTACCCGCGCTGGACGAGACAGGTTCTGGCGCTTCGCGGGCCTGCGCCATGAGGGCGGGCACGTCGAGGATCAGGGCGACCTCGCCATTGCCCAGGATGCTGGAGCCGCTGATGCCGCGCACCTGCGCGAACATCTTCGACAGGGGTTTGATCACGGTCTGCGCTTCGCCCAGCAGCGCATCGACCATCAGCCCGGCCTTCTGCCCGGCGTGCTTGACCACCACCAGGTTCTCGCGCGGGCCGCTGGGCCCCTGCACGCCGAAGAGCTCGCGCAGGCGGATGACCGGCAGCACCTCGCCACGCAGGTCGGTGTAGTCGCGATCGGGGTCGTTGCGGAAGGCCAGGCATTCCTCGACCATGTCCAGCGGCAGCACGAAGACCGAGCGGCCCACGCCGACCTGGAAGCCGTCGATGATGGCCAGCGTGAGCGGCAGGCGCACGGTGACCGTGGTGCCCTCGCCTGCTCGGCTGGCGATGCTGACGCTGCCGCGCAGGGCGGTGATGTTGCGCTTGACCACGTCCATGCCCACGCCGCGGCCGGACAGGTTGGTGATCTTCTCCGCGGTGGAGAAGCCCGGTTCGAACACCAGGGCAAAGATGTCGGCGTCGCTCATGTGGCGCCCGGGTTCCACCAGGCCACGCTCCACGGCCTTGGCCAGGATGCGCTCGCGGTCCAGGCCGCCGCCGTCGTCGCCCACCTCGATGACGATGTTGCCGGAGTCGTGGAAGGCGTTGAGCCGCACGGTGCCCCGGGCCGGCTTGCCGCGCGCCTGGCGCACGCCGGCCGCCTCGATGCCATGGTCCATGGCGTTGCGCACCAGGTGCGTCAGCGGATCAGCGATGCGCTCGACCACCGTCTTGTCCAGCTCGGTGTCCTCGCCGCTGACCTGCAGCACGATGTCCTTGCCCAGCTCCTGCGACACGTCGCGCACCACGCGCTGGAAGCGGCTGAAGGTGGAGCCGATCTTCACCATGCGCAACTGCAGCGAGGCGTCGCGCACCTGCTCCACCAGCGTGGACAGCACGCTGTGGCTTTCCTGCAGCTCGCTCACCCGGGTGGCCCGGGCCACCAGCTGGGCGCCGGCCGCGGCGATCACCAGCTCACCGACCAGGTTGATCAGGTGGTCCAGCTTGTCGGCGTCCACGCGGATGGACTGCGTGTCCGGCCCGCGCCCTTCCTTCAAGGTCTTCTGCTTGTTCAGCGCTGCCTGCACCGCGGCCGGCTGCACCGTGCCCTGCTCCACCAGGATCTCGCCCAGCGGCGGTGCGAACGCCACCGCAGCCTGCACACCCAGTGCCTCCTTGAGCTCGCGCTCTGTGAGCGCGCCGCAGCGCACCAGGATGTCGCCCAGGCGGGCCGGTGGTTCCGGCAGCGCTTCGATCAGCGCCAGGTATTCGCCCAGCTTGCTGTGCGGCGGCAGGATGCGCAGCTGGCAGTCGTCGCGCACGAAGTCGAACACGCTTTCGATCGTGGCCTTGTCGGCCCGGCTGTCGAAGGCGATCTCGAACCCGAGGTAGCAGGTTTCCGGGTCCATCGCCTCCGGCGGGGGCAGGCCCTCGTCCATGGTGGCGATGGCGGTCACCGTGCCCAGCGTGCCCAGGTAGCGGATGAAGGCCAGCGGGTCCATCCCGTTGCGCAGCACATCCGGCCCGAAGCGCAGCGAGATGTGCCAATGCTCCGAGCGGTCGGTGCTGGTGAGCTCGCCAGGCGATGGCAGCGCCGGCTGCGTGGCCGCGATGCGGCCCGCGCCGGCGGGTGCGCCGAGGTAGGCGCCCAGGCGCTCCACCAGCGGCGCGCCTGCATCAGCGAGCGCCTGGCTGGCGTCGCCGCGATGGCGCTCCACCTCGGTCACCAGGGCGTCGATGTGGTCCTTGCAGGCCAGCAGCAGCGACACCAGCGCCGCGTCCAGGGCGAGTGCGCCGTTGCGCACCTCGTCGAGCACGCTTTCCACCACATGGGTGAAGGCGACGATGCGGTCCAGGCCAAACAGGCCGGCGCTGCCCTTGACGGTGTGGGCCGCACGGAAGATCGCGTTGACGAGCTCGGCGCGTGCCTCCTCGCCGGCGCTGTCGATCGCCAGCAGGGAGGATTCCATCTCCACCAGCAGCTCGCGGCTTTCGACGATGTAGGTCTGCAGGGCCTGGTCGATGTTCATGGCTCTAGCTTTCCGAAAGCCGCTTCACGCGCCCGCAGGCGTGGGAAGCGGGTCGCCGAAGTAGGCGTGCAAGTCGAGCAGCTGGAAGACGTCGTTCACGGCGGCGCTGTGGCCCACCAGCCGCAGCGCCCGCTGGCGCGCAAGCGCGCTGCGCCTGGCCAGCATGAGCAGCTGCACGCCGGCGCTGTCGATCTCGGTCACGCCGGACAGGTCGAGCTCCAGTGCGGGGGCACCGTCCAGCGCGGCGAGCAACTGCGCCTTGAGCTCGGCCGCGCGGTAGATGTTGAGCTCGCCGCGCAGGCTGAGCCGCTCGGCGGCCGGCGCGTTCACCGGACTCATGGTGCCACCAGCTTCTGCACGACCGACAGCAGCTGCTCCGGCCGGAAGGGCTTGACCACCCAGGCCTTGAGCCCGGCCTCCTGGCCGGCGCGCTTCTTGGCCTCGGCGCTTTCGGTGGTGAGCATCACGATGGGCGTGAACTTGTACAGCGGCAGCTGCTTCACGGCCTTGGCGAAGCCCAGCCCATCGAGGTTGGGCATGTTGAGGTCGCTGACGATCAGGTGCACCTTCTGGCCGTTGAGCTTGGCCAGCGCATCCTTGCCGTCGCTGCCTTCCAGCACGTCGTAGCCGGCGCCCTTGAGTGCAATGCCGACCACCTGCCGCAGCGAGGCGGAGTCGTCGACGATCATGATGGTCTTTGCCATGGGGAGTGCTCCGCCTCAGAAAAAGGTGATCTCGGTGTCCGCCGGCGCTGCCGCCTGCGCCTGGCCGCCGCCGTGCACGGCGCGTTCTTCATGCGTGGCGTAGCTCAGCGCCAGCTCGCCCAGCAGCGGCTCGGCATCCGCGGGTTGCAGCAGGCCGTCGGCCTCGAAGCGCCGCCGGCTCGCGTCCAGCGCGTCCGGCATGCGCTCGATGTTGGACTTCACGTGCGACACGATCTGGTTCACACGGTCCTGGAACTGCAGCTGCACCAGCGCTTCGGACACCTCCTCGCGGATCTCCACGCTGCGCTCGCGCAGCACCGCGGCCGAGTCGGACAGCGCCTGCGTGGCGCCTTGCAGGCCGCCCAGCACTTCGCCGATGCGGTGCTGGCACAGCTGCACCGACTGCGCGTCCTGCCGGGAGGCGGAGGTGGCGCTGGCATGCGTGGCCAGGATGGCGTCGCTGATCACGGCCACCTTGTCGCTGATGCGCTGGCCGGTCTCGCCTGACAGCGAGGACAGCTTGCGCACCTCCTGCGCCAGCACCGCGAAACCGCGGCCCTGTTCCCCCGCATGGGCCGCCTCGATTGCCGCATTGATCGCCAGCAGGTTGGTCTGCCAGGCGATCTGGCCCACGTCCACCGCCATCTGGCGCAACTCGTCGGTGAAACCGGTGAGCTCGGTCACCTTGGCCATCATGGCCGCCTTGCCGTCCAGTGCGGACTGCATGGCATCGACCACCTTGCGCAGCTCCTGGCTGCTCTGGGCAAACAGGGCGGCGAGTTCCTCACCACCGGCCGCACCCTGGGTCTGCAGCGCCTGCTCCAGGCGTTCCACGATGGCACCGAAGCGCACCGCCAGGGCCGACACCGCGGTTTCCATCTGGCCGCGCGAGCTTTCCAGCTGCCCGCTCCACACCGGCGCCAGCTGCTGCGCAAACCGATGGTTGCCCTGCATGTAGCCATCGATGACGGCTCGGCACTCGCGCTCGCGCCGCACCAGCTGCCAGCTGCAGGCCGCGCCCAGCGTGAGCAGCACGGCTGCGGCCACACCGGCCGGTACGCCGGCGCCCGCAAGGCCGAGCAACAGTGCCGAGGCCAGGGCGCCGATGGCGGCGGGCGCGGCAAGCAGCGGTCGAGGCAGGAGCGAAGTCATGCGGTGACTTCGACCCACCGCATGGCGGCCGTATAGGGATTTCACCGAGGCGCCTGCCACCGGGTGTGCACAGCACCACGCCGTGCCCCACCACCGGCGGAACTTTGTGTCCAGCGCTGCGCCGAGCGCGGTGCTTGTCAGCCGGCGGTGGCCACCGGCAAGGCGAGATCGCCCACCGACACCACCTCGGCCAGCGGCTTGCCGGCCGCCACCCAGGCGTCCAGGCCACCCGCCAGGGGCCGCGCACGCACCAGCCCGGCGTCGGCCAGCAGCCGCGCCGCGCGGGCAGCGGACACCTCGTTGGGGCAGCTGCAGTACAGCACGATGTCACGGTCGCGCGGCAGCTCGCCCGCAATGGCGGGCACCGCATCCAGCTCCACCGTGATGGCACCGGGAATGCGGCGCCCATCGGCCTGGGCACTGGCGGCCGAGCGCACGTCGATCACCACCGGCGCATCGCCCTGCTGCATCAGCCGGTGCAGCTGGTCCACGCTGATGCGCTCGATCTCCACCGAGCGGGCGAAGCGCCGGCGGCGCCACAGGCGCAGCGCCACCGCGGCGGCCAGGGCCAGCACCAGCACGCCGAAGGCCACCGCGCCGGTGCCTGCCATCACGTCCAGCACCTGCTGGATCTGCGTGCTGAACACCATGCCCAGCGCGAGGAAGGCCCCTGTCCACACCAGCGCCGCCAGCACTTCGAAGGCGACGAAGCGGCCGATGGACATGCCCAGCGCACCGGCCATGGGCGCCGCCACCACCGACACGCCCGGCACGAACTTGGCCGCCACCAGCGAGCTGCCGCCCCAGCGGCCAATGAGCGCCTCGCTCTGGCGCACGCAGGTGTCCGGGGACAGGGAGATGCGGCACAGCAGCCGCATCACGCGGTGGCCGTAGTGCCGGCCGGCCTGGAACCACAGCGCGTCACCGGCGATGTTGGCCACGACCGACACCGCGACCACGGCGGCCAGCGACAGCTGGCCGGCCGCACCCAGCCCACCGGCCACCACCAGCAGTGGCGACGCGGGCACCGGCGCGCCAATGCGCGCGGCGAGCGTGGTCACAAAGACCACGAGCACACCATGCTCCACCAGCAGGGCAATCAGTTCGGGCATCGGCCCAGTGTGCCGCAGCCGCGGAAGCCGCATTCAAGGCAGGCTCTTCGGCCGCTCGCCGGTGGCGATCCATTCCCCGTAGAAATCGAGCTTGCCGTCCAGCAGCTGCAAGGCCTGGGTGCATTCGGCGATGGTCTGCTGCACCCGCGTGCGGTGCGCTGCCAGCAGCTCGCGCCGTTGCTTCAAGGTGCTGCGCCCCTGTTTCACCAGCGCGGTGTAGCGCCGCATCTCGGCAATCGACATCCCGGTGCGGCGCAGCCGCTCCATCAGCTGCAGCCAGCCCACGTGGCGCTCGGTGTAGCGGCGCCGCCCGGCGGTGTCGCGCACCACGCCGGGCACCAGCCCCTGCGCCTCGTACCAGCGGATGGTGTGCACGCTGCGCCCGGTGCGCCGGGCGAGCTCGCCGATGCCCAGGGCGGGAACTGGCGCCGAGGCGCGATGGGGCGTGGCAGCTTGCATGCGGGTCAGCGCTGGTACCAGACGTGGAAGACGTGCAGCGAATCGTAGTACTCGCGCACCTCGCAGATGCGGCCGTCGCGCACGCGCATGACCGTGTGGTATTCGTTGTCGTAGACGCGGCCGTTCTTCAAGGTGCCGTGCGACTGCACCTCCAGCGCCACCGTGTCGCCCTCGGCCACCATGTGCTTGACCCGCATGCGCAGGCCGTCTTCCAGCTGGGCCGTCATGCGGCGGAACACGCGGGCAATCTGCTCCTTGCTGAGCGTGCCCGTACCGGGCAGCTGATCCGGCTTGCCGGCCAGCCACCATGTGGCGTCATCGGCCAGCGTCGCCAGCGCACCGTCGATGTCGTTGGCATCGAAGCGGGCGAAGAAGCTGGCCGCCAGCTGCTTGTTGTCTTGAAGGCTGTTCATCGGGGGACTCCGGTTCGTGAAGGGACGGCGCCATTTCACGACCTAGAGTGCACTCGATGTCAAGGGCCTTTTTCGAGCTGGTTCACGTGCTGCTGCGCGTCCTGGAGGTCCCGGTTCAGCTCGGCCAGGTAGCGCGTGCGTTCCTCGCCCGACCATTCCGCGTCGGCAAACGACGCGAGCGCATGCACGGCGCTGGTGTGCACCTTGCCGGCGCGGCGCGGCATCAGGCTGCGATCGGGAAAGGTGTCGGGCCGCAGCAGTAACGCCTCCACGTCGCGCAAGGCCAGCGGGAACGCCGGCTTGCCGTCGCGCACCAGCTTGCCGAACAGGCCCAGCCGGAACTCCTGCGCGCCAGCGGCCACCTCGTCGTTGAAGGTGAGCAGCGCAAACGGCTTGCCCGTCGCGTCATCCACCCGCGCGGTGACCACGTAGCGCCCGGGCTCGCGCACCTGGGCCTTGAGGTAGAAGTTGAGCGAGCCGTCTTCCATCGCCTCGCGCACGCCGCCCGCCCAGGTGGCCGGTGGCTCGGGCGTGTAGAAGATGTCGAAGTAGGTCGCGCCCTGCTGGCCGCGGTATTCGAGGAAGACCTCCACGCGGATGGCACCGGCCAGTCGTGCGAAGCCCTGGCTGGCCGGTTGCAGCCGGGTGCTGAAGACGCGGTCGCCCGCCGTGGCGTCGCCGGCCGCGCCCTCGTCGTTGAACTCGACCGGCAGGACCGGGAAGTACGAGGCGGTGTTCGGCGCAGGCACTTCGCGCGCGGCGGCCCGCAGCACGCGCAAAGGTTGAGCAGCGCCGGCTTCGTCGCGCACGGCCACGGTGAAGCGCACGCTCTCCTGCCCTTGCACGAACACCCGCTCCTGCGAGGTGCTGAGCTTCACGCCCTGCACGAGCTTGCCGTCCGGCGAGCGCAGTGCATGTTCCTCGGTGATGGGCTCGTTGGGATGGACCTGGTCGGGGTGCTCGGCGATCGGCCGCGACTCATGGGGATAGCGGGTGGCAGCGCGGTAGCCCTCGAGCGACGCACGTGCGCGCTCCAGGCGCAGCTGCCACAGCTGCAGCTGCGCCTCGCGGGCCTGAAGGCCGGCGGCACTGTAGGGCGCACCGGCCAGGGCGCGGCCCGCGGCCCAGCCGCGTGGCGGCACCGATGCAGCGGATGCCACAGCGGCTGGCCCGGCCGGCGCGGCGGCCGGTGCGGCGGCAGCCCGCGGCGCCTCGCTCACCGACCACAGCAGCCAGGCCAGCACCAGCCCGGACGCCGGTGCCACCCACCAGGCCCAGTGCCCTTGCTGCGCTGCGCGGCCGGCCCGGCCTGCGCGGCTAGCGCGCATTGAGCTCCATGTCGGCGCGCACCTTGGACACCACGCCGCCCCAGTTGCCGTTGGTGTAGTGGTTCAGGGATTCGTTGTCGTCACGGAACACCACCGAGTGGTTGGTCCACTTGGCGCGCCCGCCTTCGGCCGCGCTGGTGCCCAGCGTGAGGTCGTTGCAGAACCAGTCCGAGGGGTTGCAGTACGAGCCGCCGGAGCTGCCCGAGACGCCGCCGCTGGAGTGGTAGGCCACCGCCTCGTCGTCCTGCCCGGGCAGGATGCCGGAGTACAAGGTGCCCTTGGCCCCGGCATACATGTAGAACATCTTGCCGCGGGTGTTGTTGTGGTTGTACATGGCACGCGCGGTGGTGGTCTTCAGGTCCTGCACCAGCGGCTCGGACGTGGCCCAGGAGCCGGCGTCGGACAGCTCCGAGCCACCAGCCGCCCCAGCGGCGACGTCCACCCACTTGATGTTCCAGCCGGTCTGCGTGGTGCCGTCGCTGTTGCTGCACTGGCCCGACGCATTCGGCGACGGGTTCTTCTTGTAGCGGGCGGAGCCGCCGTACATGTCCAGCGTGTAGCCGATCATCAGGTCGCCCGCGCTGTGCACGGCGATGTAGCACCAGTTGGGCCCGGTGCAGTAGCAGTCCAGCGCATCGCGTACCAGGTAGTTCTGGTCGGAGATGTGGTGGTAGCCGTCCCAGTTGACCGACTTCTTGTTCACCCCGGCATTGGCCGACGACGGGCCCCAGTAGCTGAAGTCGGCATGGTTGCCGAGCTGGCCACCGCCGGTGCGGCCATTGATCCAGAGGGAATAGTTGGTGGCATAGGCCGTCATGGCCCCCAATGCCGCGGCGAGCGCCACCCACTTCAACACCGACCCGATCCAGGAAGAACGCATGCTGCCTCCGTTGGCTGGTGTGCCGTATTGCACGACTGTGCGAGGCCAGTATCAAATCGGCGCACTCCGTGCCGCAGCGGGATTTCCCGGTGCCCAGAATCAGCGCGCCGCAAAGACAACAAACCGGCTTCCGAAGTCATGACCCATCCGCAGTCTGCCCGTCGACTCACGGCGTGGTTGCTGGGCACCGAGCCCAAGCAGCGGCTGCGGCTGCTGCGCTCGCTGCTGGGTGGCGGCGTGTGCGCGGTGGCCATTGGCGTGGTGCTGTTCTGCGTGGCGAGCGGTTTTGCCCGTCCCGACCCTGCACGATGGCTCGTCGCTTACCTGGTGGGCGGCATGCTGTGCTTCTTCACCACGCTGCGCGTGGGCTGGAACCAGCGCTTTGCCGAGCCCTCGCTCACGCTGCCGCAGATGGCGTTCGCCGTGACCGGCATGACCGGCGCCTACGCGGTGTGCGGCCCGGCGCGCGGCGCCTTTTTGCCGCTGCTGGCGTGTGCCATGGTCTTTGGCTCATTCACGCTGCCACGGCAACGCATGCTGCAAGCGTGCGGCCACGCTGGTGTTGTTGCTCGCCACCTGCATCGCCATGCCGCTGCTGGACCCGCAGCGCTACGACGCGCGGGTGGAGGCCGTGCACTTCCTGCTTTGCCTGGTGTCGCTGCCGGTGATCTCCGCAGTGGCTGCGGACCTGAGCACCACGCGCGCCAAATGGAAGGCCCAGCGCCAGGCGCTGGCCGACGCGCTCGGGCGCATCCAGATCCTGGCCACGCGTGATGAACTCACCGGCCTGGTGAACCGGCGCCACATGCAGGAGCTGCTCCACACTGAAACCCTGCGCGCGCGCCGCAGCGGCCACGCGGCCTGCATCGCCATGCTGGACCTGGACTTCTTCAAGGCGGTGAACGACCGTTTCGGCCACGCCGGCGGTGACACGGTGCTGAAGACTTTTGCGAACCTGGCCGTCGCGACCGCGCGGCGCTCCGACGTGGTGTGCCGCTGGGGCGGCGAGGAGTTCCTGTGGCTGCTGCCCGACACAACTGCGGCGGACGCCGAGCTGGCACTGCAGCGCCTGCATGTGCGCTTGTCGCAAACCGCGGAGTGGATCGCGGGCGAGTCGCTGCAGATCACCATGTCCGCCGGCATGACGGAGCTGCGCGGCGGGGAGGCGCCGGAGGCGGCGGAGGCGGCGGTGGAGCGCGCCGATCAGGCCTTGTACGAGGCCAAGCGCCAGGGGCGCCACCGCACGGTGGTGCGGCTGGGGCCCTGAGGGGCCCTTGCGCCGCGACCGTTATTCGTCGTCGGTCAGGTCGACTTCGCGGTCGAAGTCCTCGACCGCCGCTTCGCCACCCTTCTTCGGGATCAGCGGCTTGTCCAGCGGGCGGTACACGCGGCGGTGCAGGCCGTCGAGGCGGGCCGATGATTCGATGGCCTGGAGCACGCTTTCCGGGTTCATCATCAACGCGAACGGGTTGATGGGGGCAGCTTGGACTTGGGCCATTCGGATCTCCGGTCTGACGCGAATTGCGTCTTGGTATGACCGGACTGTAGGAGCCCGAGCCCATGCGCCATAGTCGGCGCCGGCCCAAACACCGTGTCGGAAAGGCGCTGACAAGCGCGTCAGCGCAGCAGAGCCTGCAGCCGCTGGGCCAGCGCCTCGCGCCCGGCCAGGCGGGCAAAGTCGGCCGCGGTGAGCGACTGGTCATTGCGCAGCTTGGGGTCGGCCCCGCGGGCGAGCAGCAGTTGCACCGAGGCTTCACTGCCGTATCGCGCGGCCATCATCAAGGGCGTGGTGCCGTTCGGCGCGCGGGCGTCCACCGGGGCGCCCTTGTCCAGCAGCAGGGCGAGCGCCTTGGGTTCGGGGCCGCTGGCGGCATAGAGCACCGGCGACCAGCCCTCGCGGTGGAGCGTGGCGCCGCGGTCCAGCAACCGGCTTTCCCAGTCGGCCCGGCCGCGAAGCGCCGCCATCATCAGCGGCGTTTCGCCGGCCGTGTTGCTCGCGTTGACGTCGGTCTCCGGATGGCGCAACAAGGCGTCCGCCGCGTCGAAGGCGTTGCCACGCAGTGCCAGGTACAGGCCCACCTGCCCTTTCTCGTCCCGTGTGTTGGGATCCATGCCACGCTGGAGTAGGCCCTGCACGGCGCGGCCGTCGTTGCGCTGGATGGCCTGGAAGAAGTCTTCGTACGAGCCGGCGTTGGCGAATGAAAACGAAGCCGTGACAAGGAGATAGACAACGTTTCTGAGAAACCACTTTAAGTTCATCGTATGGCCTCCGGCACGCGAAAGAGGCGTTCAAAGTTGGCGCTCGTGGCCTGCGCCACCGCTTCGACCGGCAGGCCCTTGAGCTGGGCGACCTGGGCCGCCACATGCGGCACGTACGACGGGTTGTTGGTCTTGCCGCGGTAGGGCACCGGCGCCAGATACGGGCTGTCGGTCTCGATCAGGCAGCGGTCCAGCGGCACGAAGCGGGCGACGTCGCGCAGCGCCTCGGCGGTCTTGAAAGTCAGGATGCCGGAGAAGGAGATCATGAAGCCCAGGTCCAGCGCGGCGCGGGCCACCGCCTCGGTTTCGGTGAAGCAGTGGAAGACGCCGCCAACCTGGCCGCCGCCCTCCTCCTTCAGGACGGCAATGGTGTCATCACTGGCGCTGCGGGTATGGATCACCAGCGGCAGGCCGGTCTGGCGCGCGGCCCGGATGTGCACCCGGAAGCGCTCACGCTGCCATTCCATGTCGGCCACCGAGCGGCCGTTGAGCCGGTAGTAGTCCAGCCCGGTTTCACCCAGGCCCACCACCCGCGGGCGCTGCGCCAGGTCCAGCAGGGTGGCGAGGTCGGGTTCGGCCACGTCCTCGTTGTCGGGGTGCACGCCCACCGTGGCCCAGAAGTTGTCGTAGGCCATGGCCAGCCCATGCACCTCGGGAAACTCTTCCAGCGTGGTGCAGATGCACAGGGCCCGGTCCACCCGGGCCTGGGCCATGGCCGCGCGGATGGTGTCGAGCTGGCTTTTCAGCTCGGGAAACGTGAGGTGGCAATGCGAGTCGACGTACATCCGGAGGATGTTAGCCGGGGCCTCGCTCTCAGATCGTCTGGGTGGGCTTGGAGGAGGAGATCGACGTGCCGAGGATCTCCTCGATCTTCAGCTTGAGCAGGCGCGTCTTTTCGTCACCGGGGAAACGCACGCCCACGCCCTGGGTGCGGCCGCCCGACGCATTGGCCGGGGTGAGCCAGGCCACCTTGCCCGCCACCGGATAGCGCTGCGGATCATCCGGCAGGGACAGCAGCAGATAGATGTCCTCGCCCAGCTTGTACTCGCGCGTGGTGGGCACGAACAGGCCACCATCGGTGAGCAGCGGGATGTAGGCCGCATAGAGGGCGCCCTTTTCGCGGAACACCAGCTGGATGACGCTGGGCCGCGCCGGCGCTGCGGGCGTCGTCAGGTTTTTGGGGATGGGCTCGGTCATGTCAGTGCCGCCCGGCCGCCCGAAGGCTCTGACGCGCCCCCTCGGGGGGCAGCGAACGAAGTGAGCGTGGGGGCTTTTTCATCGCGTGTTGAGTGTAGCGAAGCGTTTCTGCCGCGCGTTCGCAGCCGGCGGCCAGGCGCGTGCACCTTCCAACACCAGCGACTCGATCAGCAGCGGCGCGTTCCACGGATGCTCGTCATGGCGAGCCGTGCGTGTGAGGTTTTTGGCCCAGGCGCTGAGCATGGCGAGATGAGCGCCGGCCGGCACGCTGGCTTCGGGAAAGTAGCGCGGCGACGCGCCCAGGGCGACCAGCATCGCGTCATGGCAAAGTTTGTGCAAGGTGTCCACAACCCGGGGCACCGGCCAACCGGCCAGCGGGCGCGTGTCGCCCCGTGCCACCGCGGCCGGCACGGCCGACCAGGCGCCGGCATCCACGCCATCGGCGGCCAGCGCCGCCGCGTCCATCGGGCGCCCGCCCGCGGCGGCGAGCAGCACGTCCGCGCCCTCCACGCCCTGTGCCTGCAGCCAGCCCAGGCTCTGCTCCGCCGGCGGCAGCGCCAGCGCCCAGCGCTGGCAGCGGCTGCGGATGGTGGGCAGCAGCAGTTCGGGGTCGGAGGCGCTGAGCACCAGGCGCACACCCTCGGGAGGTTCTTCCAGCGTCTTCAGCAGCGCGTTGGCCGAGATCGCATTCATCGCCTGCGCCGGATGGATCACGATCACCTTGGCGCGGCCACGCGAGGAGGTCTTGTGCGACCAGACGATGGCCTCGCGCACCGCTTCCACCTTGAGCTCGCGGCTGGGCTTGGCCTTCTTGCTGTCGGCGTCGCGCGTCTCGCTCTCGCCTGCCCAGCCCAAGGACTCGCGCAGTGCCTCCGGGATGAGCAGGCAGAAGTCCGGATGCGTGCGCGATTGCAGCAGCCGGCAGCTGGCGCATTCGCCACACGCCTGCAGGTCCAGCGGCGATTCGCACAACCAGGCCTGCGCCAGCGCCAGCGCGAACTCGAACTGGCCCACGCCGCTGGGGCCATGCACCAGCATGGCGTGGCCGCGCTGATGGCGCAGCGCCTCGGCCAGCGGCTGCGCGAGCCAGGGGGGCAGCGGCGCGCTCACTGCCACGGGGGTGACGCCATCACCGCGGTGATCTGGGCCCATACCGCATCGCGCGGCTGCTCGGCATCGATGCGCACCATGCGCTGCGGTGCCGCAGCGCAGCGGGCGGCATAGGCCTGGCGCACGCGCTCGAAGAAGGCCACATCCTGGCTTTCCAGCCGGTCGGGCTGGCGCGCCGCGGCCCGGCGCTGGGCGGCCACAGCCGGGCTGGCGTCGAACCACAGGGTGAGGTCGGGCTGGCGGCCTTCCTGCACCCAGGTTTCAAGCTGGCCGAGGATGCGGCGGTCGAAGCCGCGGCCACCGCCCTGGTAGGCAAAGGTGGCGTCGGTGAAGCGGTCGCACAGCACGGTGGCGCCGCGCCGCAAGGCGGGCTCGATGCACTCGCGCAAATGGTCGCGGCGGGCGGCAAACACCAGCAGGCTTTCGGTGAGCGCGTCCATGCCGGTGTGCAGGAACAGCTCGCGGATGCGTTCGGCCAGCGGCGTGCCCCCGGGCTCGCGCGTGACCACGACCTCGTGGCCGCGCTCGCGCAGCCAGGCCGCCAGGGTGTCGATGTGCGACGACTTGCCGGCGCCGTCGATGCCTTCGAAGGTGAGGAAACGGCCGTTCACTGGGAGCCTAGCGGGAGGCAGCGCGCTGGTATTTGTCCACCGCCCGATTATGTTCGGCCAGGTTCTCGCTGAAATGGCTGCTGCCGTCGCCGCGCGCGACGAAATACAGCGCCTTGGTGACATCCGGCTTCACGGCGGCGCGCAAGGAGGCCATGCCGGGCATGGCGATCGGCGTGGGCGGCAGCCCGGCGCGGGTGTAGGTGTTGTAGGGGCCGTCGGTGAGCAGGTCCTTCTTGCGCAGGTTGCCGTCGAAGCGCTCGCCCAGGCCGTAGATGACGCTGGGGTCGGTCTGCAAGGGCATGCCCAGGCGCAGGCGGTTGCAGAACACGCCGGCCACCATGCCGCGGTCGGTGGAGGCGCCGGTTTCCTTCTCCACGATGGAGGCCAGCACCAGGGCGTCGTCCATGCTCTTGAGCGGCGTGTCCGCGGCGCGCTGCTCCCACGCCTGCTGCAGGCGCCGCTGCAGCGCCTGGTGGGCGCGCCGCATCACGGTGAGGTCGCTCACGCCCTTGCTGTAGGCATAGGTGTCGGGGAAAAAGCGGCCTTCGGGCGACACGCCGGGCGAGCCCAGCGCCTGCATGATCTGCGCGTCGTTCATGCCCGCACTGGTCTGCTTGAGCGACTTGGCCTTGGCGAGCTCGGCGCGCCACTGGCGGAAGGTCCAACCTTCGATCAGGCGCACATGCTCCAGGGTCTCCTCGCCCTGCACCATCTTCTGCAGCAGCTGGTAGGGCGTGGTGCCCGGGCCGGCCACATAACTGCCCGCGCGGATGCGGCGCGCCTGGCCGGACCAGCGGAACCACTCATACAACCACAGGGGCGATGTCTGCACGCCGGCCTGCACCCAGGCCTGGGCGATGTCGCGCGGCGGCGTGCCGGGCTCGATGGACACCTCGGCGGTCGGCCCCGCCAGGGGCAGCGGATGGTTGATCCACCAGGCGATCGAGCCGCCGAGCGCCAGGGCCGCGAGCAGCAGCAGCACAAGCATCCAGCGCAGCAGGCGCATCACAACCCTATCGAAGCTTCGGACATGGGGCGAAATGATAATCGGCGCATGACCAGCCCCCTTCCCCCCTCGCCCCTCGAAGGCAGCCTGCGCCTGGCCGACTGGGGCGTGATCCGCGCCCATGGGCCGGAGGCCGCCAGCTTCCTCAACAGCCAGCTGACGCAGGACATGCTCTCGCTCACCGAAACGCAGGCCCGGCTGGCGGGTTATTGCTCACCCAAGGGCCGGCTGCTGGCGAGCTTCGTGGCCTGGCGCGCCGATGCTGACACGGTGCTGCTGGCCTGCAGCGCCGACCTGCTGGCGGCCACGCTCAAGCGGCTGTCGATGTTCGTGCTGCGCGCCAAGGTGAAGCTGAGCGACGCGAGCACGGAGCTGGCCGTGCGCGGCCTGGCCGGTGCCGCCGCCACCCATGCGCTGGGCGAGCACGCGCCGCCGGCGGCGTGGCGGGTGGGCCGGGTGGGCACCGCGCAGGTGGTGCGCCTGCCGGACGCGCAGGGCGTACAGCGTTACCTGTGGTGCGGGCCCGAGGCCGCGGTGGCGCCCGAGCTGGGGCCTTTGCCACCCGATGCCTGGGCCTGGCTGGAAGTGCAGAGCGGCGTGCCGCGCCTGACGGCGGCCACGGTGGAGCAGTTCGTGCCACAGATGGTGAACCTGGAGGCGCTGGAGGGGGTGAACTTCCGCAAGGGCTGTTATCCCGGCCAGGAGGTGGTGGCGCGCAGCCAGTACCGCGGCACGCTCAAGCGGCGCAGCTTCCTCTTCGAGGCGGACGGCCCCGCCCGGCCCGGCCAGGAGGTGTTCCACAGCGCCGACCCCGCCCAGCCCGCCGGCATGGTGGTGAACGCCGCCTCGCTGGACGGCGGCCATGCGGCACTGGTGGAGATCAAGCTCTCTGCGCTGGACACCGGCAGCCTGCACCTGGGCGCGGCCGATGGCCCGATGCTGCGGCGCCAACAATTGCCGTATGCCCTGCCGCAGGGCGCGGACTGACGCCCGCTCTGCCAACACCGTCACGCCATGCCCAGCGGCCAGCGCCGGCTGTTCATCTACTATCGGCTCGCCGAGCGCGACCTGGCCCCAGCGTGCACCGCGGCCCGGCATGCGCAGGCTGCCCTGTGCGCGCGGCACGCGGGCCTGGTGGCAGCACTGCTGCGGCGCCCCGAGGCGTCCGTCGACGGGCTGCACACGGTGATGGAGACGTATGTGATGGACGCGCAGTTCAACCCCGCCGGCATCGATGCCGCGCTGCAGGACATGATCGACACCGAACTCGCTGCCGCCTTGCGGCCCTGGCTTGCGGCGCAAACGCGCCATGTGGAAGTGTTTGTGGAATGACTCGCGTGCAGTCCCCCCGTGATGGCGCAGCCGCTGCAGCGGCCTGGAGTACGGCATGTGCCTGGTAGCGCTGGCGATCGACCAGAGTTCGCGCTTTCCGCTGGTGCTGGCGGCCAACCGCGACGAATTCTTCCAGCGTGCCACCGCGCGCCTGAGCTGGTGGTCACCCGGTGGTGGTGCACCCGACATCCTGGGCGGGCGCGACCTGGAAGCGGGCGGCACCTGGCTCGGCCTCACCGCCGCCGGCCGATTGGGCCTGCTGACCAATGTGCGCCGCCCATCGGCGGTGGACCCGCATGCGCCCAGCCGCGGCGCGATCGTGCCGTTGTGGCTGCGCGGCGACCTGCCGCCCGACCGCTTCTGGATGCAGGTGGCGCTGTCGGGCCACAACCCGTTCAACGTGATCGCGGCGGATTTCCGGCGCGGCGAGTGTTACTGGGCCAGCAGCGAAGTGCCGGCGCCGCGCCGCCTGGAACGGGGGCTGTACGGCTTGTCCAACGCGTCGCTGGACACACCCTGGCCCAAGGTGGAACGGCTCAAGGGCAGCATGCGCGATGCACTGGCGCTGTCCACCTCCACCGATGAGCTCTCGTCGCACCTGTTCGACGCGCTGGCAGACCGCACCTTCGCGCCCGACCCCGACCTGCCGCAGACCGGCGTGCCGCTGGAGCTGGAGCGCCAGTTGTCGTCGGCCTTCATCCTGTCGCCCGACCAGCGCTACGGCACCCGCTGCTCCACCCTGGTGGTGACCGAGCGGGTCAACAAGCGGCTGGTGACGCATGTGCTGGAGCGCAGCTTCACCGCCAGCTCGCGCGTGGCGCTGCTGCGCCGCTCCAGCCTGCAGGACTGGCCGCCCCGCTACACGGTGGAGGGCCCGGCCGAAGTGGCCGTGCAGGCCCCGGTGTCCGAGAGCGAGGAAACAGGCAGCGACGAGCTGAGCGCCGTGCTCAAGCGTGGCCGCGCCCGCGGCCTGCTCAAGCCTGCCGTGCCGCGGCGGCGCGCCCGAGCCTGAGCACCCGCGCGCTACAGCGCGCGCACCATCTCCACATGCGTGATCCCGGCCTCGTCGAAGGCGGGTCCACGCTCCACGAAGCCGGCGCGGCTGTAGAACGGCGCCGCACTCATCTGCGCATGCAGCACCGCCTCGCGGAAGCCTTGGGTGCGGGCGGCGTCCATCAGCGCGTCCAGCACCGCACGGCCGACCCGGCTGCCGCGCATGGTCTGGCTCACCGCCATGCGGCCGATCTTGGCCACGCCGGGCACGTGTTCGAGCAGCCGGCCGGTGGCCAGCGGCACGCCGAAGCGGTTGTAGGCCACCGCATGGGTGCAGCTCGGGTCCGCACCATCCCATTCCATCTCGGCCGGGATCTTCTGCTCGTCCACGAACACCGCGCGGCGGATCTGCTGCGCGTCGCCGCCCAGCTCGTCCCAGCCGCCCACGCGCACCTCCACCATCGTCTTGCCGGCCTCGAAGCCCTGCAGCACGTCGCGCAGCTCCTGCGGCACCGGCCGGGAGGTCTGCGTGTGCGGGTCGGCGAACACGTAGACCAGCTCGCCGCTGACCAGCAGGTCCTCGCCGCGGAACACGGCCGCGCCGAAGTTCATCGATGAATTGCCGATGCGCGCGCAGCGGATGCCCACGTCCAGCACGTCGTCGTAGCGGGCGGAGCTTTCGTATTCCAGCGTGGCCTTGCGCACGAACAGGTCGCCGCCCAGGTACTCCATGGTCTGCGCGTAGGGCAGCGCCATGGCGCGCCAGTAGCCGGCCACCGCGTTGTCGAAATAGGCGAGGTAGTGGCCGTTGAAAACGATCTTCTGCATGTCCACTTCCACCCAGCGCACGCGCTGGCGGTCGAGGAAACGGAAGTCCTTGCGGCGAATGCTCATGAGGGGGTGTTCCAGGCTTGGCGCAGCGCCTGGGCAGCGGCCTGCTGGGCCTGGCCTGCCTCGGGAATCGCGCGCCCCATCTTGATGAAATCGTGCACCAGGCCGCGGTACAGCTCAAGCTGTACCGGCACGCCTTCCATGCGCAGCCGGTCCGCATAGGCCAGGCCTTCGTCGACCAGCGGATCGCATTCGGCCAGGATCACGCAGGCCGGTGCAGCGCCGTGCAGGTCCTCGGCCAGCAGCGGCGCGAAGCGCCAGTCGGTGCGATCGGCCTCGCTGATGTATTGGCGGAAGAACCACTCGATGCTCACGGCATCGAGCAGATAACCTTCGGCAAAACGCTGGTGCGACGGTGTATCGGCATGCGCGGCGGTGCCGGGGGTGATGAGCAGCTGCAAGGCCAGCGGCAGGCCGAGGTCGCGCGCATGCAGGGCGCACACGGCCGCCAAGGTGCCACCGGCGGAATCGCCGCCCACCGCCAGGCGCGTGCCGTCCAGGCCGAGGGAAGCGCCCTGCTCCGCCAGCCAGCGCATCGCCGCCCAGCTGTCGTCCACGGCGGTGGGGAAGCGGTGTTCGGGTGCCAGCCGGTAGTCCAGCGCCACCACCGCGCCCCCGCTGCGCAGGGCGAGCTGCCGGCACAGGCTGTCATGGGTTTCCAGGCCGCCGATGGTGAAGCCGCCGCCATGCAGGTACAGCAGCACCGGCAGTGCCGCGGCCGCCGAACTGGCATACAGACGAGCAGCCAGCGGTGCGCCATCGGGGGCCGGCATGCTGAAGTCCTGCACCCGCGCCAGCGGCGCACGTGGCGGCTCCAGCACCTCGGCGGCCTTGACGTAGGCCTCGCGCGCCGCCTGCGGCGTCATCGCATGGAAGGGTGGTCGGTTGGCGCGGCGGATGCGCTCGAGCACGCCGCGCATCTGCGGGGTCAGAAAAGGTGTAGCCAAGGTGACAGGGCAACGCGGGGTGAGCCCGCATGGTCGCGCGAGTGTGCCAGAGCCATACTGGAGCCGCGTTTCACGAGCACAGCCATGGCCTTCATCTACTACCTCACCCAGATCCAGCTCGACTTCGGCGCGGTGAAGCTGCTGCCTGCCGAATGCGAACGTGTGGGCATGCGCAAGCCGCTGGTGGTCACCGACGCCGGGGTGCGCGCCGCGGGCGTGCTGGACATCGCGCTGGCAGCGCTGGCGGGCTTGCCGCATGCGGTGTTCGACCAGACACCGTCCAACCCCACCGAAGCGGCCGTGCGTGCCGCTGCCGAGGTCTACACCCGTGAGCGTTGCGACGGCCTGATCGCCGTGGGCGGCGGCTCCAGCATCGACCTGGCCAAGGGCGTGGCCATCGCCGCCACCCACCCCGGCCCTCTCAAGACCTACGCCACCATCGAAGGCGGCAGCCCGAAGATCACCGACCAGGTGGCGCCGCTGATCGCGGTGCCCACCACCGCAGGCACCGGCAGCGAGGTGGCGCGCGGCGCGATCGTCATCGTGGACGATGGCCGCAAGCTCGGTTTCCACAGCTGGCACCTCCTGCCCAAGACCGCCATCTGCGACCCGGAGCTCACGCTGGGGCTGCCGCCGCTGCTGACCGCGGCCACCGGCATGGACGCCATCGCCCACTGCATGGAAACCTTCATGGCGCCGGCGGTCAACCCGCCCGCCGACGGCATCGCATTGGACGGGCTGGAACGGGGCTGGGCGCACATCGCGCGTGCCACCGCCAACGGTGCGGACCGCGAAGCGCGCTGGAACATGATGAGCGCGAGCATGCAAGGCGCCATGGCCTTCCAGAAGGGCCTGGGCGCGGTGCATTCGCTCAGCCACAGCCTGGGCGGTGCCAATCCGCGGCTGCACCACGGCACGCTCAACGCCTTGTTCCTGCCCGCGGTGGTGCGCTTCAACGCCGGCGCCGACAGCATCCAGCGCGAGCGCCGGCTGCAGCGCATGGCGCACGCCATGGGCCTGGCCAGCTGCGACAGCCAGGGCACCGAGGTGGCGGAAGCGCTGCGCGAGATGAACGCCCGGCTGGGCCTGCCGAGCGGACTGAAGGCCGTGGGCGTGGGCGAGGACCTGTTCGACCGCATCATCGACGGCGCGATGAAGGACCACTGCCACAAGACGAACCCACGGGTGGCGACTGTCGAGGAATACCGCGAGATGCTGCGCGCTTCCTTGTGACCAGGCCACCGCGGCGGCGACAATAGCGGGATTTCCCCACTACCGCCCCTGCAATGCCGTCTCCCTCGAATCCCAGGCCTCTCGCGGCCCTGCAACTGCTGCGCTCGGTCTGGTTCTGGCGCGTCCTGCTGGCGTTGCTGGTCTGCGTCGTCGCCTACCTGGCATTGACGCCCGAGCCGCCGAGCGACATGGCGACCGGCTGGGACAAGGTCAAGCACATGATGGCGTTCTCCACGCTTGCCGTTTGCGCGCAATTCAGCGGGCTGCGCACGCGCTGGCCGCTCATGCTGGCGATGGCAGGGTTGCTGGCCTTTGGCGGCGCCATCGAAGTGATCCAGCCGGAGGTGGGCCGGAACGCGGAATGGGCCGACCTGCTTGCGGACGCCGTGGGCATCCTCGCCGGGACGAGTGCGGCGCTGTGGCTGTCGCGCAGCCGCCTCATGCGCAAAGCCTGAGTTTCAGGCGCGAGCCCGCGCAACACGAGGCAGGTGCGGGCAACCCGCCCTACTCCTGGCCCAGTGCGGCTGCGCGCCGGGGCGACCGGGCTGCCAACGCCGCATCGATGAGCCGCTTCATTGCTGCGGAGATGGGGCGCTCGAGGTAGCGGTGAACCACCCAGGCCAGCAGCAGCATGGCCGCCAGCAGCCCCCAGAACAGCAGGTGCGGCTGCACCCTGCCATGCAGCCGGTTGATCACCATGAAGCCGATGTTCTCGTGCAACAGGTACAGCGGATAGGTGAGCGCTCCGCAGGCCACCATGCCGGGATGCCGCAGCACCGCGATCCCGCGGGTGGACACCACGTACAGCCCGACATAGAACACGGCGATCAATGCCGCCGGCCACCAGGGATCGACGACATGCGGGGCGTAGCGCTGGGACACGGCAGCTGCGCCGCTGGCCGCGTCGTACGCGGCCAGCGGAAAGCTGGCAAGCAGCAACGCCAGCCGCCGCCGGCTCACACCCTGGCTGTGCATCAGGTAGCAACAGGCACCGGCGATGAACAGCGCCGCATGGTGCCCGAGCAGCCAGGTGGACACCCTGCTGTCCGGTGCGATCTGCAGGACCAAGGCGACACCCAGCCACAGCCACAGCAGGCGCTCGACATGCCGCAGCCAGCCCAGCGCCAGCACCAGCAGCACCATGGCGTAGAACCGTATCTCCACGAACAAAGACCAGTAGACGCCGTCGACCAGGCGCACGTCGGGGGCGACGAACTCGCTGAGCATCGTCATGTTGATCAGGTACTGCGCCAGGCCCACGCCAAAGTGCGGGTCGGCGAACAGCACGATGCAGATCGCCGTGAGGCTGCAGCACACCCAGAACGCCGGATAGAGCCGCACCACCCGGGACACGACGAAGCGGCGTGCACTTCCGCTCTGTGCGCTCATCAGGATGACAAAGCCGCTCAGCATGAAGAACAGCTGCACGCCCAGGTAGCCGTACTTGGCGGCCGGCATGAGCGGTTCGTACACCGCCTGTGTGTAGTGCTGCGTGGCGCCTCCCCGGAATGCCCAATGGAAGAACACCACCATCAGCGCCGCGATGAAGCGCAGCGCGTCGATCTCCAGCACGCGGTGCGGCGAGCGGCCTTCGGGGTTCATGTGGTTCTCGACCGGCCGGTGGCGAGCAGCAGGCGCAAGCGCGCATGCACGGCCTGTCGTTCTGCTGCGGACAATTGCGTGCGCCACAGCGCCGCCATGAACACGGCCAGCAGCACCAGCTTCGCGGCGATGGCCGGGCCGCCGGCGGACGGCAGCACGGTGCCCGCTGCATAGAAGCCGGCCAGCAACGCGACCACGGTCATCAGGCGGCCGCCGTCGTAGTGCACCGGGAAGTAGCGCTGGGAGATGCGGTTGGTGAGCCAGACGGACACCACCGCGTCGCACAGCGCAATGGCGCAGGCACCTTGCAGGCCGAAGCCCCAGATCAACGGAAAGGCCACCACCAGCATGGCGGCACTGCGCGCCAGCGTGATGGTGACCAGCTCACCCGTGCTCTTGTTGACCAGGATGCCGGTCTGCAGCAGGTAGTTCAGGGTGTGCAGGCTGGCCGCGACCACCAGCAAGGGCATGAGCGCTGCCGCCGGCGCGTAGGCATCGGTGGCGATCCATCGAACGACGTCGCCGGTGAAGTAGACCAGCGCCAGGCTCACGACCGCCAGGGCCGCTGCCATGTAGCGCATCAACGCCGCCTGGATATCCCCGGCATCCGGCCGGTCCATGATGGTGAAGCGGAAGGCGCCGTACGCACGGCTGAACGGCTCGCCCAGCAGGTCCGAGATGAGCTTGGCGAACTTGGTGGCGAGCGCGAACACGCCCAGTGCCTCCAGGGACAGCATGCGGCTGACCGCGAAGCGGTCCAGGTTGCCGGACACCGAGGCGATCACGGTCACGTAGAGGAAAGGCAGGCTGTAGCGCAACACAGGCTTCAGCTTGGCCCAGCGGAAACGCAAGCCGCAATGGCGCACGGTATAGGCCGACACCACCACCCAGCCGAACACCACCGCCAGCAGGTTGCCGCCCAGCACTCCCTCGACGCCCGCGTGGAACTGCGACAGCAACAGCACATTGGCGATGCACTGCACCACCAGCTTGGCGAGGGACACGGTGACGAAGAAGATCGACTTCTCCCGTGCCCGCAAATAGGCCAGCCCGACCTGGGACGAGAGTTCGAACACCAGGGTCACCAGCACCAGCCCCAGTCCCAGGTTCGATGGCCGGCTGCCCATGGCCAGCTCCGCCACCGGGCCCACCACCGAGCCGATCAGCACGACGCCTGCCCCGCAGATCATCAGCGAGGCGATGAGGTTCGTGCTGACGACCTCCTGCCGGTCCTGGGCCTGCTCGTACTCGAAGTAAAAGCGCAGCGTCGCGTGGGCGATGCCCACGGACAGCAGGCTGGACACCACGGCCGACACGGCATAGAACAGCTCCAGCCCGCCATATTCGCCCACCGTCAGGTAGTGCGCATAGAGCGGCAGCAGCACAAAGGCACCGACGCGGTTGAGCGCATTGCCGACCGCGTAGATGGCCGAGTGCCGGAAGAACCGGTTGACGACGCTGGGGCTCGACATCGATGGCTCAGAAGCGGTGGTTCAGGCTCAGCAGCAGCGAGGTCGTCTCCGACGACGCCACACCGGCCACATTGCTGCGCAGGCGTCCATAGCGAAGGGTCGTCGCCAGGGTGGTGCGAGGGGCGAGCTGGTCGATCAGGCTGACACGCACGTCGCCTTCATCGGTGCGGTCCCCTGCCCGCGCGGCCAGCCCTTGCACGCGGGATGCGGACAGCGTGACGTCCGCCGACCGGGTGGCAGTGAGCCGGCGGGTCAGCGAGGCCGCGCCACCGATCTGCCGGCTGTCGCCGTCGGCGACGATGGACGATGCGGCGTCCAGGCCGGGCAGCCGGCGCAGGGTGCGCACGTGCGCGTCGAGCGTCACGATGTGGCGGACGCCCAGCAGCAAAAGACGCGCGTTCGCGCCGGACTCGAGCTGCGGATAGCGGGTGGCGAGGTCCATCACCTGCGGCAGCCCGATCATCATGCCGCGCCGGCCCAGCGCTTCCTCGGCCGCCTGCGTGGCAGGCAGTCCGCCGGCTATGTTGGCCTGCGGGCTTCTGGCGCCCACCATCGCCGCGGCCTGAGTGCCGAAGTCGCTGGCTCGGGTGGCCGCACCCACGGCGCTGCTGGTGGTAGAGGGGCCACGATGTGCTCGCAGGGACAAGGACGACCTCGGTGTGCGAAAGCCGATGGACAGCTCGCCCCCGGTGCTGAAGAAGCGGCGTTCAATGCGACCCGTCACATCGGTGCGTGCGCTGGGCGCCCAATGCAGGGTGAGGCCGCGCACGGTGTCCGAGACGTCCACGTTCGAGACCGTGCCCCGTTCATGCCCGGCCACCACGCCGAGCACCAGGTCGGCGTCCACGATGGCATAGCTCAGCTGGCCGCGCACCGTGTCCAGCGTCACCTGCTGGTCGATCCCCTCGCCTTCGGTCCTGCTGTCATCGCGGTCCAGCTCGAGGGCGGCCCCCAGCGGGACCGGCTGCCGTTCGAGCCGCAGCGTGGTGTGATGGCCTCGCAGGTCCGCACCCCGAGGCGCCTGGCCCGAGGCCGCGGAAAGCGACGCATTGGTGTGCAAGGACTCCTCGTGCCGGGCGAAGGCCTCGAAGCGCGGGGCGAATTCCCAGCGCAGCGTGGGCGCCAACCGGTACTCGGCGGCGGTGCGGCGGTTGGTAGTGGACACATCGACGACCCGGGACCCGAAGGGGTCGGCTTCCACCTGGTGCACACCCACGGTGCCCTCGACAGACAGCAGCCGCGGCACCAGCGTGGCCGAGACCGAGGCATCCACGCGGGGCTGCACGCTGCCGTCCACCGTGCCACGCGCTGAATCCACCAGCCCCACCCCGGCATCGACCGCCAACCGGAGCGAGCTGCCCACCGCGGACAGCCGCAAGCCCGGCCGGACCGCCATCACCAGGTCGGCGGTCCGACCCTGCGCGGAGCCCGGGCGGCTGTTGTCCGTGACCAGTGCCTGCGTCTGCACGGAGGCCTCGTGTGTCCACACCTGCGCGTGCGCCGCGGCGGCCACCAGCGTCATGGGGCCGAGCGCAAGGGCACGCATCCAGCGCGCGTTGGTGGCGCGGGCAGGCTTCATCAGTAGTAGTAGCCGTAGCGCCGGTCGTTCAGCGGCTCAGCGCAGCGATTGAGCACCGTCATGACCTTCGGGCATTGTTCGACGGCGGCAAACGCTTCGGTGACTGCGGAGCGAGACGTGTTCCCGGCCTCCACCACCATCACGACCTGGCCGACGCGCGCGGCCAGCACCTTGGCTTCCGAGGTGAGCAGCAGCGGTGGCGCGTCGAACACGATCACACGGTCGGCGTAGCGGTTGGACAGGTCGACAAGCAACTGCTCCATCGCCTCGCTGCCCAGCAGTTCGGTCGAACGTGCGTTGCGCGTGCCGGCCGGCAGCAAGGTGAGCTTGGGCACGTTGGTCTTCAGCAGCACGTCGGCCGGCTCCAGCGAGGGCTCGGTCAGCAGGTCGAGCAGGCCACGCGCGGCGGGCAACCCGAGCCGGTCGAGCACGGACGGCCGCACCACGTCGGCGTCGACCAGCAGCACCGACGTGTCCACCTCCATCGCCATGCTCAGCGCCAGGTTGATGGCGCAGAAGGTCTTGCCCTCGCGCGGCAGCGCGCTGGTGACCATGATCAGCCCTTCACGCGTGCCTGGCTTGCGGCCTGCCTCGCGCACATTGCGCAGCAGCGGCTGCTTGATGTGGCGAAACTCTTCCGCAAGCTCCGAGCGGGCGTCGCTGGACACCAGGAAGCCGTTCGCTTCCATGCGCCCCAGATCCAGCACCACCTCGGCGGATCGGCGCGACGGCTCGCTCGGCGCCTGCCGGGGCATGGCCGGAATGCCCGGGGCCGCCCGCAGCATGGCAGCAACGGGCATTTCCGCCGCCGCCGCACCGGCGTCCGGGCCAGGCCGAACCGGCACGTCGATGCCCGCCCGGTTCAGCTCTTCCAGCCGTTGCGCGGCCTTCTGAATGATGCTCACTGCGCGCTCTCCCTGGCTGCGGTTGCGCGGCCTGCGACGATGCGGGCCAGCCGGCTCATGTGACGATCCTCACGGGGGCAGCATGCAGCGCCATCCACACCACCCACCCCAGCTGCAGCAGCAGCAGCGACCCGGTGGCGATGACCAGGCGCCTGATGTCCGCGCGCCGTGCCACCTGGTCCGCCGGCAGGCGCACGGCGGCCACCGTGCCGATGACCGGTCGGCCGAACGCCTTGCGCAGTGCCTCGGAATCGTTGAAGGTCGGGTGCAAGTGGTCCTTCAGCAGAGCGGCCGCAATCCCGACCGCCAGCGTGACCAGCAGGGTCAGCACCGCCAGCGGCACGCGCCCGGGAAACACAGGGGTGGGCGACACACGGGGCGGCTCGACGATGCGGAAGTCCGCGAGCTGGTGCGATTCGTCCAGCTTGACACCCAGGGACGCCGACTCGCGGCGAGACACCAGCTGGTCGTAGTTGCGTCGGATCACGTCATAGTCGCGATTCAGCTGGGCCAGTTCGGCTTCCACCTGAGGGATCTGGCCCGCGCGCTTGCGCACCTCGTCCAGCTGCACCTGCTGGGCCGACAGCTGGGCACGCAGCGATGCCACCTGCGCCTCGGATTCGGCCAGCGCGATGCGGATGCGCTGGTAGACCGGGCTGGTTGCCGCGCCGCGGCCGCTCTTGATGCCGCGCGCACGCGCTTCGGCTTCCTGGCGCTTCTGCGTCTCCAACTGGCCGATGATGCGGCGGGCACTCACCACATCGGGGTGTTCGTCGGTGTAGCGGCGAAGCAGCTCATCGAGCTGGCGGCGCTGGGCTTCCAGCCGGACGTCAATCTCGGAAGGCACGACCGCCCCGACAGGCATCGCATCCGCAGGCAGTTGAGGCTCCTCGTGCGACAGCTCGCGGCGGTAGGAATCCCGCGTCTGCTCCGCGGCCGAGAGCTCCAGCCGGACGCGGTTCACCGCGTCGGACAGCGTGGACATGCGGGTGAAGTAGTCCTGGTTGGAGACACCGGTGACGCCGAAATTGCGAAGCTTGAAGTCCTTCAGCCGGTTCTCCGCCTCGACGAGCTTGGTCTCGTAGGCCTTGATCTGCTCGTCGATGAAGCGGCTGGCGTCCTCGGAGTCCCGGCGCTTCTGCCCGGTGGTGGATTGCACGAACAGGTCGACCGTGGCCTCCACCAGCTTGCGCGCGCGCTCCGGGCTCTTGTCGCGATAGCTCACCGCATACAGGTTGCCGCTGCCCGCGCTTTCGACCTTGATCTGGTTCATCAGCCGCGTGACCTCCCGCTCGTGCTCCGAGGAGTCGCGCGCTGCACCGGGCAGGCCCGCCTTGCTCATCACGGCTTCGACGTTGGGGCGGGAGACCAGCGTGCGGGCAAGCATCTTCACCTGCTGCTCGATGTCCGGCTGGTACGCCAGCCCTTGCATCAGCGGCTTCAACACCGTTTGTGTGTCGACATAGATCTTCGCGTTGGCTTCGTACCGTTCCGGCATCACGGTGATGACCACGGCGCACAACAGCCCCACCGGCCATGCTGTGGCGACCGCGAGCCAGCGCCACTTCCACACCGCCCTTGCGAGCGTGCGGGCCTGGGCGATGAGAGCGTTGCCTTCGTTTGCCATGGATGGCCTTCAGAACCAGCTCTGCGGCACGATCACGATGTCGCCCGGCAGGATGGCGGCATTGGCCGAGATGTCGCCGCGCTTGAGCAGGTCCTTCAGGCGCACGCTGTACTGCTTGCCGCCTTCGGCGCCGCGCACCAGCACGGCGCTGTTGCCGTCGGCGAACTCGGTCAGGCCACCGACCTGGATCATCAGGTCCAGCAGGGTCATGTTCTGCCGGTACGGCACCGCCTGAGGACGGGCCGCCTCTCCGACGATGCGGATCTGCTGCGAGTAGACGCCCTGGAATCCGCCCACGACGATGCTCACGACCGGTTCGCGAACCACCTTCTTCAAGGCGTCTTCCACGTCCTTGGACAGTTCCGCGGTGGTCTTGCCCGCGGCGCGCATCTCCGGAATCAAGGGTGCGGAGAACGAGCCGTCCGGGCGCACGGTGACCGGCGCAGACAGCTCCGGATTGCGCCAGACCACGATGTTCAGCGTGTCCAGAGGTCCGATCACGTACGGTGTTGCCGGACGATCCACCACCAGGGGTGCCGGCGGATGAGAGCTCGTGCTGCCGCAGGCGGCGAGGGCGAGGGTCACTGCCGCCAAGGCCATGCCGGCGACGCTGGTGAGCAGCCGGCGACCGGCGAAGCGTGAAGGGTTCATGCGGGCCTCGACAGGTTGGGCTTGGGGGCGGATGCAACTCATGGGGTCACCATTTCGGAATATTCGGCGCTGGGCGCCTGGGGCGAGCTGCCGTGCCGACGCAGCCAGCTTTTCAAGTGGGATGCGATGCGCTGGGCCGCGCCACCGTCCCAATAGAGGCCGCGATCCTCGTCATCGCGCTGCTGCGACAGCAGGCCCTGCAGTTCCTTCAACGCCTGGTTGGGATGGCGCACCAGGCGGATGGAACTGCCGGTGACCATCTCCGGTGTGATGGCCTCCACCGGCGCGATGCACATCGCGGGCACATTCATGGACTGCACTTCTCCGGACAGATGCATGTCCGCGCCGAGCACAGCCGCCTGCGCCGATTCCAGCAGCCCCAGCACCTCCAGGTAACTGGCTTGCGGCACCACCGCCACCCGGGCCTTCGCCAGCAGCTTCTGCAGATCCCTGTTGCGCATGGCCAGCTGGGTGTGGTGCTTCACCGGCCACACCAGCGGCACGGCGGTGCTCAACATGCACACGGTTTTCACCTGGGCAGCGAACTGCGCCTCGCTGCCGTCCGCGTCCGCGCAGTACTGGGCGGTCACCACGGCATAGCCCGTGTCCCCCAGCCCGTCGGCGCCCACCCTCTGGAGCGTGGTGCGCGCCGGCACCGCGTGGGGCCTCAGCAGGTGCAGCACGTTGTCCAGCAGATGGCCCACGCCGCGTACACGGTCCGCGGGCACGCCTTTGCGCTGCAAGGCATAGTGCGACGGGATGCTGCCGACATAGAACACCTGCACCAGCCGGTCGAGCAGTTCGCTGTTCATGCCCTGCGCGCCGGCCTCCCCGATGACATCGGCTTCCAGCCGCAACAGTGGAATGTCGGACTTGGCCGCCACCATGCAGCAGGCCAGCAGGGTGTCGCCCTCGCCCAGCGCGAGCACGGCCCGGGGCGAGAGTTCGACAAGCAGCGCATCGAATCGCGTCTGAGCCACTGCAGCGCACTCCGCGTAGCGCCCCTGCGTGGCGCCGAGGTGCACTTCCAGCGCAGGCTGGCGCAACCGCTCGGTGAGGCCACCGCCGGGCGTCACGGCGCCCTGGGTTCCAGGGTTGACCAGCACCAGTGGAGGCAGGCCCGCATCCTCGCTGAGGCTTTGCGCCAGGGCGAGGGCCTTCAGGTAGGCCATCGGCGTGTCCACCAGGCAGACGATCGGCTTGTGAACAGAGACCACCGAGTCCGTGCGCAACCGCACCACGTCGGCGTGGCCGGTCCAGGCGCTGCGGGCCACGGGCGCCAGCGCCGTGGCGGGCACCTCCTGGGTCAGGACCGGCGCCGCGGCCGATACGGCCGGGGTGTGCGCCCCGCCCATTTCGCGCATGAAGTCGATCGCGACCGCATCCACATCCGTCAGCTCGATGGCGTCCTGACCGCCAAGGTAGGCGCCCAGCAGCAGCCGGTTGCACAACAGGTTGATGCGGCGCGGCACCCCGCGTGTGTGGTGATGGATGCGGGCAAAGCTCTCTTCCGCAAACGAAGGCCTGCCGGTCCAGCCCACGCGCTGCAAGCGATGCTCCACATAGGCACGGGTCTCCGCCTCTTCCAGCGGCCCCAGGTGGCAGGAGGCGATCACGCGCTGACGGAACTGCTCCATCGAGTCGGACTGGAGCACCTGCCTGAGCTCGGGTTGCCCCACCAGGAAGCTCTGCAGCAGTGCGCGGTTGCCGAGCTGGAAGTTCGACAGCATGCGCAGTTCTTCCACCGCGGCCGCAGGCAGGTTCTGCGCTTCGTCCACCAGCAGCAGCGCCCGCCGTCCCGACAGCGCGAGGGAGGTCAGGAACGCCTCGATGCTGGCGATCATGTCGGCCTTGCCGGCACCGCGCAGGGCAATGCCGAACGCGGTGATGATCGAGCGCAACAGGTCGCCGGACTCCAACTGCGTACTGACCACCTGCGCTGCCACCACGTCCTGCGACTGCAGGCTGTCGATCAGCGTGCGAACCAGCGTCGTCTTGCCCGCTCCGATCTCACCGGTGACGACGATGAAGCCTTCGCCCTGATAGACCCCGAACTTCAGGTACGCCAGCGCGTGGTTGTGCCCACGGCTGTCGAAGTAGAAGCCGGGATCCGGGCTCAGCTGGAACGGCGGCCCGGAGAAGCCGAAATGCGACTCGTACATCCGATTCGATCCTCAACGGCGTACAGCAAAGGCCGCGATTGTCCCGACCGACACTGGGCACGTCCAGCGTCCTGGGCACTCGATCGTGGTCGGTCCTGTGACTTGCGACGCGACAGGCTGCTACTTGGCCCCTTCGCCGAACAGCACGACGGTGACGGTCTCGATGAGCACAAGCAGATCGAGGAAGAGGCTGTTGTTCTTGACGTAGTACAGGTCGAACTGGTGCTTGCGGCGTGCGTCGTCGATCGACGAGCCGTACTTGTAGCGGATCTGCGCCCACCCGGTGAGCCCCGGCTTCACGCTATGGCGAAGGTCGTAGTACGGGATCTCCTTGCGCAGCAGTTCAACGAACGAAGGGCGCTCGGGACGCGGGCCCACCATGCTCATCTCGCCACGCAGGACGCTGATCAGCTGGGGCAGTTCGTCGATGCGGCACTTGCGAATGAACGCGCCCACGGCGGTGATGCGGGCGTCGTTCTGCTGGGCCCAGCGGGCCACACCATCGGCTTCAGCGTCGCTGCGCATGCTGCGGAACTTCAAGCACATGAAGGTGCGGCCACCCAGGCCCACACGCTCCTGCCGATAGATCACGGGCCCGCGGCTTTCGAGCTTGATCGCAAGTGCCGCCACCAGCATGATCGGCGACGCCAGTGCCAGCAACATGCTGGACGACACGATGTCGAACACGCGTTTGACGAAGCGTCGCACCGGCCCTTGCACGAACCCGCCGCCATACACCAGCCAACTGGCTTTCAGGCTGTCCACGGGCACTTCCGCGTGGGTGCGCTCATAGAAGCCAGCCAGGTCCAGCACGGTCACGCCGCGTGAGCGGCAGGCGAGCAACTGCTCCATCGGCACGTTGCCGCCGCGCTGTTCCCGCGCCGCAACGATGATTTCGCGCACGCGGCGCTTCTTGACGATCTCTTCCATGGAAAGGCGGCTGGAGAGCACCTTGCCATCGTGACCAGCGAACGATTCTTCCCCGGTGGGATAGAAGCCCACCACCTCACGGCCCATGCGGCCCAGATCCTGAGCGACGCGTTGGGCATCCGGGCCGGTCCCGACGATCAACACGCGCGGCGTGCCGATCGCGTGACGAAGCGCCACCAGGAGCACACGAACCACGACAAGCCCGATCACCAGCAGCGCCATCTCGGCGACGAGCTGGCTCGTGTCAATGCCAAAAGGGTGCAGCGCCAAGGTGGTGATGGCCGCTGCGCCCAGCAACGCCAGCAGCAGGCGGGTCAGCATGGCGCCACGCGACACCGGGACCGCATTGCGGCGATAGATGCCGACCACGGAGAACAGCAGCGGCATCGCCACGGCATAACTGCCCGCGGTCACCAACGTATTCTGCGAATGCGTGTCCCACGGCACGCCCTGTGCACTGCCGAAGTTGGACACCAGCAGCGGTACCGCAAGAAAGCACAGCAACGCATCGGCGAGCAGCATCAACAGCGTCGCTATCGAGACATGGTGATGGAAAACCCGAACGTCGGTCATGTGCCCTCCTCCGATTCGCCGGTTCATCCAGCGAGCATTTACTTGATGTGCAACGCATTGTGTCCCCGGGAGACACGCAGCAGAAGCGCCCAGACAAGGGGGGTGCCTTCGAGGCGGCTCGCCTCGCCTGTGAACTAGTTCACATGTGGTGTCGGGGTCGCGCGGTGTACCTTGCCCCAGCGGCGTTACTTCTTGACACTGTCAGGTGGAGCGGACAAGAGTACCGCGACCGTTGGGGCGCGCCGGCGTTCACCAATGCCCGCACCTGTGGGGATGCCAGACGGGCAGGGCATTCCTAGAATCGCTCCGCATCGCGCCTACGTCATGTCCCCGGCGCGCCGGGAATGCCCCGCAAGAGTGCCCGACGGCACGCGGCGGCTACCGGGGCAAAGCGCGCAAGGAGCACTGTAGATGTTGGGCAAGAAGGCCATGCTGGGCTCCGCCCTGGGTGGGAGCGGCATTGCAACGGCCAGGCTGAAGCTCGGTCCGGCGCGGCACAACGAGCTCCTGATACTGGCTTACCACCGCGTGTGCGACCTGGATGACGAGCAGACGCTCGCCCGGGACCCGGAACTGGTGAGCGCGTCGGTGAGCGACTTCGAACAACAGATGCGCTTCGTGCGCGAGCACTTCACGCCCCTGCGCTTCGCCGATGTCATCGAGTGCCTGGACAGCGGGCGCCCGCTGCCACCGCGCAGCCTGGTGGTCACCTTCGACGACGGCCATCTGGATGACTACACGCACGCCTTCCCGGTACTCAAGGCACTGGGCGTTCCGGCTTGCATCTTCCTGTCGACCGACTACGTCGGAAGCACCCAGATGTTCTGGTTCGACCGCGTTGCGCTGCTGCTGTATGGCGCACCCGCGGGCCGCTGGCAGATCGGTGGCCACCTGCTGGAGCTGGCCCAGGACGACGTGGCCGCCCGGCGCGCGGCCACACGCAAGTACCTGCGCACCCTGAAGAGCCTGCCCGACCACCAGCGGGTCGAGGGCCTGAACATGCTGGAGCAGCTGTTTGGCGCCGGCGTGCCGGCGGCAGCGGTTCCTGCCCGCTCCGCATTGAACTGGGACGAGGTGCGCGAGATGGCGCGCAACGGCATCGAATTCGGCTCCCACACCTGCTCCCACCCCATACTCACGCGGCTGGACGATGCGTCCTTGAAGCGCGAACTCACCGAATCGCGACGCATCATCGGCGAGCAGTTGAGGCGACCCGTGGACGTGGTCGCCTACCCGGTCGGCAAGTCCGATGCATTCGACGCGCGGGTCATGGCCATGAGCCAAGGCTGCGGTTATCGCCTCGGCGTCTCCTACGAAACCGGCACGAACACCCTCGCCCGCCTCGAGCACTTTGCCTTGCGGCGGCTGCCGGTGGAGCGCTACACCGAGTTGCGGTTCTTCAAGAGCCTGCTTGCATTTCCGGCGTTGTTGGCGTGAACACGAACGCTGCACAGGCGGTGCTGCCGCCGCTCACCGAAACCGACACCTATATCTTCTGGTCGGCCAACGAAGGCGCGGGCTGGATGCACCTGCTGCCTCCGCTGGCCGGCAGGCGCATCCTTTGCGTGGACGCGTCGGGCGCGGTGGCATGGGCCCTGGCGCGCGAGAGCCGGGAAGTGACCGTCCTGCATTGGGCGCCCCACTGGCCGGACAGCGGGCATGCGCCTTCGAAGAACCTCACCAACGTGTCGTCGGTCTCACTCGACGAGTTGCTGCGCAACGCCCACACGCCGGGTTTCGAGCGCTATGACGGCCTGGTGATCCACGACCCCCAGGGCGCGCGGTTGCACGAATCGGCCCTGGCCGGGATCACCAGGCTGCTCGGCGACGGCGCCCCGTGGCTGGCCCCGGACGGATGGATCTATCTGGCCGCTCGCAATCCGGGTTCACTTCAACGCTGGCGCGACAGGCTGCGGCGCGCGGTGGACCTGCAGCCGCCGCCGCTGCCGGCCGCCACCCTGCCCCGCCTGCTCAGGAGCGCAGGGGCTCGCAGGATCGCGGTGTATCCGTATCTCATGGTGAACGGCCGCGTGGCCGAGGTGCTGCCGCGGTCCGGCTATCGTGCGACGAAGAATCGCGAGGCACAAAGCGAACGGCTGAAGGAATGGCTCTTCGGAGCGAGGCTCGCCCCGCGTCTGGCGCCGGCCATCGGCCTGGTGGCCTTCCGC
This sequence comes from Ideonella sp. BN130291, assembly GCF_036231905.1. NCBI lineage: Bacteria > Pseudomonadati > Pseudomonadota > Betaproteobacteria > Burkholderiales > Sphaerotilaceae > Ideonella > Ideonella sp. BN130291. Next base: position 171,728 of record NZ_JAZARE010000011.1, read on the forward strand.
CAAAGCACGACCGTGTCGACACTGGACGCCCTGGTGCAGCGCATCGGCGGTTTGCGCAGCAGCAGGCAGGCGGGTGGCAGCGCACCGGTGATGAAACAATACCTGGTGTTCGCGGGCCACAAGGCGATCATTGCCGCCGGATCCCCCGAGCAAGATGGGGCCGACGTCGTCGCGGTGCTGACGGCGGACGCCATATCGTCGCGCGGTCGCAGCATCGAAGCTCCCCAGCTCGAAGCGTTGGCGCGCATCCCCGCGGTGGCGCCCCTGGTCCCGCGGCTGCTCGACCGGTTCAACGTCGATGGCGCCCGCTGCTTCGTCATGGAGCGCATCCCCGGTGTGACGCTTGACCAGGACGTGCCGCCATTGGAGCGGGTGTCGGAAGCGGCCCACGAGTTCCTGCTGCTGCTGCACCGCGAGACCGCAGTGCAGACGGCCATGGACGAAGCCGGGTTCGACCGGCTGGCGCTCCCCGTTCTGCGGGCCGCGCAGGAGCGCAACCCCGAGTTCTCCAGCCTCATCGGTGCTTGGCTGGCACCGTTGCGCCAGGCACTGAAGGAGCACACCCTGCCAGCCGTCTACCAGCATGGCGACTTCAAGGTCGAGAACGTCATCTATGAGCCGACGTCCTGCCGGTTGTTGTCGGTGATCGACTGGGAACATGCGCGCCGGCCGGGCCTGCCGCTGCTCGACCTGCTGTACCTGCTGGCCTACAACCGGGTGATCCGGGGTGCGCACTGGACCGAGGCGATCGATGCGCTCATCGTGCGGGCCGAATGGAGCGAGCTTGAACGCCGCCGGCTCGAACAGTACATGCGGGCGTTCGCGCTGGACGCGTCGCTGCTGCCCGCCCTGCGCGCGCTGTTCCTGGCGCATCACATCGGTTGCCGTATCCATCTGCCCACCGACGGGGCCTTGCACGACAAGGTGAGCGACATGCTCGTTCAACTCACCCAGGTGCTGCACGACCGGCCGGTCCTGCGCGTTCTGCCTGCGGCACCCCACGGTGTGCCCGAAGCGATGGCACCCTGAGCTTTGCGCAACTTGTTCACGACCGGGGCGCGCGAAGCGGGCGGGAACAACCCAATCGAGGGGGGTCGTTGACAGGGCATCTTCGTAAAATGCATGACAGCGTGTAGTCGACGCTGACGCGTTGCTTCGGTATGCGCATCTCCACCACGGTGGAAGGCCTCGTTTCGAGGGCCGACGCTGCGACCGCCTGATCCCCTTCTGGAGCCCCTCGCATCCCCGGTGTTCGGGTGCGCTGCATCTAACGCCACACCGATGAGCCGGCTGCTTGTCTTTCTGTACCTCGTTGCACAACTTGTCCGCCCGCAGGACTGGTTCGGCCCGCTCATGGGGTTTCCGACCGGCTATGTGCTCACCCTGCTCATGTTCCTGGGCGGCTTCACGGTGTACCTGCGCGACCACCAGTTCTTCTCGATACCGCAGAACCGTCTGATCCCCCTCTATGTGCTGGTGATCTTCATTGCCACCTGGCACGGCACCCAGTTCAGCCAGGGCCTGGACGAGGCGACCACCTTCGCCAAACGCGCCCTCGCCTTCTTCGGCATCGTCTGGCTGGTGAACACGCCCGAGCGCGTGCGGTTCACGCTGAGCAGCTATCTGGTGCTGGCCGCGTTCCTGGCGTTCCAGGCGATCCTGCAGGCGCAGAACGGCGTGTCCTGGGGCGGCGCCACCCTCATGCCGGGCTACGAGGAGATCCGAGTGCGCTGGCATGGCGACTGGGATGGCCCCAACGTCTTCGCCATCCTCTTCATCATCTCGTTCGCGATTGCGCTGGAGCGGGTGTTCGGGCCCTACGGCGCGACCGCCCGTTTCTTCGGCGCCGTGGTGGGCGCCCTGTCGCTGGTGTCCATCTTCTTCACCAACTCGCGCGGCGCGGTGCTGGCCGTGCTGGCGCTCACGGCCTACTACTTCAAGGACCGCTTCAGCAAGCCCGTGGCGCTGCTGCTGGCCGCCGGGACGGCGCTTGCGGTCACGGCGTTCGGCCCTTCGCGCATGAGCGAGGTCAACACCAACGAGGCATCGGCACACGAGCGCACCTGGCTGTGGGAGCAGGGCCTGCAGCTTCTGAGGGAGAACCCGGTCTTCGGCATCGGCAGGGCGATGTTCTCCAAGCGGGTCGACCTCGGGCTGATTGCGCACAACAACTACGTGCAGAACTTCACCGAGCTGGGCCTGCCGGGATTCTTCATCTTCATCTCGCTGTTGTGGTTCAGCCTGAAGGCGGGCCTGATCCTGGCCCGGCTGAAGAGCCCGGAGCATGGCTGGGCTGCTTCCTACGGTCGCACCATCCTCGGCATCTTCATCGGCTATGCGATCGCGACGTTCTTCGTCGTGATGGAGCTGGACCTGCTGTATTTCATGATGGGCCTGTGCATGGCGATCTATCTCTCCTGCCGGCGCAGGATTCCGGAGCTGCCGGTGTTCAGCATGACCTGGACCGACGTGAAGATCGTCGTGGCCGGCATGGTGGCCCTCATATCGGCCGTCTGGTTCGTCGCACACAAGGCTTGACATGGAAAACCCCGTTGCAACGCAGGCAGCTTCGCGCCGGCTGCTGTTCCTGAACCACTCGATGCGCATGGGCGGCATCGAGACGATGATCCGCGACTTCGCGTTCGGCTTGAGCGGACGCGGGTTCGAGCCGTCGGTGGCGGTGTTTTCCGGCGGCGGGCCGCTGGTGGAGCAACTCAGCGCCAGCCATATCGCGGTGGCGGACCTGCACAAGCGCGAGGGGCTGGACGTACGGCTGGTGCTCCGGCTTCGCAAGCTGCTGCGCGCGCAGCGCATCGACGTGGTGCACAGCCATAACTACTCCGCCTGGCTGTACGCGGTGCTGGCCAGTCGCGGGCTGGGCGTACGGGTGGTGCACACCGAACACTCGCGTGTACAGCCGCTGGCGCGCCGGCATGCGCTGGAGCGCTGGCTGGGTCGCCGCACCGACGCCGTGGTCGGCGTGTCCGCTGACGTGGCGCACTCCCTGGTCCACGATGTCGGCATCGATGCCCACCGGGTACGCTTCATTCCCAACGGCATCGACCTCAGGCGCTACCGTCCGCAGGCCGACTTGCGCGAGGCGCTGCGCCGGTCCATCGGAGCAGACGATGAGGCCATCGTGTTTGGCATCGTGGCTCGGCTGGTGCCCGTGAAGTCGCACCGCACGCTGATCGATGCGTTCCAGCGGGTGCTGCAGGCCTGCCCGGCCGCGCGCCTGCTGATCGCCGGCGACGGGCCGTGCCGCGGCGAACTGGAGTTGCAGGCCCGGCAGGCCGGGCTGGAGGCGGCCGTGACCTTCGCCGGCGAAGTGAAAGACACCGAGCGCATGCTCAACGGCATGGATGTCTACATGCTGTCGTCCACCGACGAGGGCATGAACCTCACGCTGCTGGAAGCCATGGCGACCGCATTGCCGGTCGTTGCCACGGCAGTGGGCGGGAACCCGGAGGTCGTGGCCGACAAGGTCAGCGGCCTGCTGGTGCCGCCGCTGGACCCGCAAGCCATGGCCGAGGCGATGCTGGCCCTCGCCCGTGATCCGCAGCGCCGCGCGGCCCTGGGCGCACAAGGCCGCCGGCGGGTGGAGGACGGCTTCTCGCAGGAGCGCACGCTGCAGGCCTACGCCGCGCTGTACGAAGGCCGGCTGGGCGTCGTGCCGGCCCTGGCAGCCGCATGATGAACACGGGATCGCGCATGCGCCGCCTGCACGTGCTGGCCTTCACCAGCCTGTTCCGCACACCGAGCGAGAAGGTCCGTGCGCCCTTCACCAGCGAATTCCTTCGTGCGCTGAAGGAGTTCGCCGATGTGACGCTGGTGTGTCCGATTCCCTGGGCGCCCGACATCGCGTTCACACGCGACCGGCCCGACTGGGCCCGCTTCGTGACGGCACCGCGCTGTGCCGAGGTGGACGGCGTCCAGGTGCACTACACCCGCTACCCGATGATCCCCAAGTTGTCGGGCGTGCTGCAGCCAACGCTGCAGGCCTGGGCGGCCTGGTCCACCGTGCGTGCCATCCACGAGAAGCAACCGGTCGACGTGGTGAACGGCCGCTTCGTCTATCCCGATGGGGTGGCCGCTGCCAGGCTCGCCCGCCGGCTCGGCGTGCCCTACGTGCTCACCGCGTTGGGCACCGACATCAACATCTACGCCACCCAGCGCCTCAAGCGCGGCCAGGCCGCGCGTGCGCTGCAGCAGGCGGCACACGTCACCGCGGTGAGCCCGGCACTCGCCGACCGCATCGCCGAACTGGGGGTGGACCGGAGCCGCATTGCCGCCGCCGTCAATGGCATCGACCTGGACCGGTTCCGCCCCGATGGCGACCGGGTCGTGCTGCCGCCGGGCGCTCCGGGCGAAGGCCGCAAGACCCTGCTGACGGTGGCCCGGCTGTCGCAGGAAAAGGGCCTGCACGTGCTGGTGGACGCGTTGGGCCTGCTGGCGCGGCAGGGCCGTTGCGACTTCCATACGGTGCTGGTGGGCGATGGCCCCGAACGGGACGCGCTGCAGGCGCGGCTGCATGAACTGGGCCTGCAGGACCGAGTGACCCTGGCCGGCGAGGTGGACCACGCCGCGGTGCCGGCCTGGCTGCGCGGCGCAGCGGGTTTCTGCCTGCCGAGCTTCCGCGAAGGCACCCCCAATGTGGTGATCGAGGCGCTGGCCACCGGCATTCCGGTCACGTCCACCAACGTCGGCGGCACGCCGCTGCTGCTGAACGACAGCAACGGGCTGCTGGTCGAGCCGGGGCAGGCCGAACCCCTGGCGCAGGCCCTGCACACGATGATGTCCCGCGCGTGGGACCGGGACACCATCCGCCGTTCGGTGGCCCACATGTCGTGGCGCTCCGAAGCCGAGCGCCACGCCCAGCTGTTCGAACGCATTGCCTGCGGGGCGGTGGCATGAGGGCCGGCAGTGCGATCAAGGGGTGGATCCGGCGCCGGCTGCTGAGCCGGTGGGTGGTGTGCGAGGTTCGCGGCGCGCCGGGGCAGGTCGCGCTCACCTTCGACGACGGCCCCCATCCGGAATACACCCGCGCGGTGATGGCGGTGCTGGAGGCCCATGGCGCCAAGGCCACGTTCTTCTGTGTGGGCGACCAGCTTGCCCGGCAGCCGGCGCTGGTGGCCGAGATGAAGGCGCGAGGCCACGAGATCGCCAATCACTCCATGACGCATGCCGAGTTTGCGCAGCTGGGCCATGAAGGCATCAGCACAGAACTCGACGGCGTGTTCTCGATGCGCGATGCGGGGGGAGCGCCTGTGGCGGCGCAGGCCTACTTCCGCCCACCTAAGGGGGTTATCAACGTCCCGGTGCTTCGGTATTGTGCCGCCCGGGGCAAGCGGATCATCTACTGGAACCGCGATCCCAAGGACTACGCCACCCGTGGGGTCGAGGAAGTCATGGCGGGGCTTGCAGAGCAGCCGCTGACCGCAGGCGACATCGTGCTGCTCCACGACAAGATGCCCCACTCCGCCGCCAGCGTCCAACACATCCTGCAGCGCCTGGAGGCGTCCCGGTTGAAGGCCGTGACGGTCTCCACGCTCCTCGCTGCGGCCGCCCTATGAATCCCGCGCGCATGAAGATCGTCTACGTCCACCGCACCCGCGCCCAAGGCGTCGAAGCCGTGCACATCGGCCAGATCGTGCAAGGCTTCCGCACGCTCGGCCACCAGGTCGCGATGCTGTCGCCGGTGGGCGACTACATCGAGCACATCACGCCCGCCAAGGCACAGCAGCCCGCGCGGCAAGGCAAGCCCGGCTTGCTGCACCGGCTGGTGGACCGCCTGCCGGAGATCGCCTTCGAGCTGATGGAGATGGCCTACAACGCCAAGGCGGTGTGGGAAGGCCTGCGCCGCTTCCGGCGGCGTTCGGTCGACGGTGTCTATGAGCGTTATGCGATCTTCGCCGTGGCCGGTGCGCTGCTCGCACGCTGGTGGAAGGTGCCGTTTGTCATCGAGGTGAACTACACCTCGATGAGCCCGCTGGTGCGTGAGCGCAGCGCGCTGCTGAAGCCGCTGGCCCGCTGGGTGGACGGTTGGCTGTTCCGCTCCGCGACGCACCTGCTCGCGGTGTCGTCGTACCTGAAGCAGCACCTGGTGGAAGAGTTCGGCGTCGATGCAGGCCGCGTCTCGGTCGTGCCCAACGCGGCCGACCCTGCCGTCTTCGATCCCGAGCTGGCCCTCAAGGCTGAAGCCCCCGCACTGCCGCCGGGCCGCATCATCGGCTTCGTCGGCGGTTTCTACCGCTGGCATGGCCTCGATCTGCTGGTGGAGGCCTTCACCCGCATTGCGGCCGAGTTCCCCGATGCGCACCTGCTGCTGATCGGCGACGGCCCGATGCGCGGCGAGATCGAGGCGCTGGCGCGCGACAAGGGTCTCACCGGCCGCGTGCTGATGCCCGGCCGAATCGCCCACGCCAAGCTGGTGCCCTACGTGGCGCGTTTCGACATGGGCGTGATGCCCGACTCCAACCTGTACGGCTCGCCCATGAAGGTGTTCGAGTACATGTCGATGGCGGTGCCGGTGGTGGTGCCCGACTATGCCCCGCTGCAGGACGTGGTCACCGACGGCCAGCAGGGCCGCATCTTCCGCCGCAAGGACGTGGCGCACCTGACCCAGTGCATGGCCGAACTGCTGCGTGACGACACGCAGCGCCGGCAGATGGGTCGCACTGCCCGCCAGTGCGTGCTTCAAACGCACAACTGGCTGAACAACGCGAGCACTTCGCTCGGTTTCCTCACCTCGAAACGGAGCCTGGCGTCATGATTCTTCCCGACGGCCTCTACCGCTGGATCACCAAGCAGAACCACAACCTGCCCCTGATCGGCCTCATCACCTTCGGCATGCCGAAGGTGTTTGTGCGCAGCATCTACAACGGCAACCGCGGCAAGCAGCTGTGGGGCGACAAGAAGGCCTGCGTCACGCTGTCCTTCGACTGCGACTACCCGGAGGACTGCGAGGACATGCCGGCGGTGATGGGCATGCTGGCGCAATACAAGCTGAAGGCCAGCTTCGCCGCCGTGGGCCACTGGGTCGAGAAATATCCGCGTGAACACGCCATGGTGCTGGAGCAGGGCCACGAGCTCATGAACCACACCTACTCGCACCCGGACAACGAAATCCTCAACCCCGGCCGCAAGTTCCGCTACATCAGCGCAGCCGAGAAGCTGGAAGAGATCGAGCGCTGCCACGAGATCGTGCGGGGGTTGTATGGCCACGAAATGACCGGCCTGCGCATTCCGCACTTCAAGCACCTGTTCTCCGAGGACATCTACCCCCTGCTGAAGCAGGCGGGCTACGCCTATTCGTCGTCGACCTGGCTCACCAACACGCCCACGCGGGGCCTGCCCTTCATGGCGCCGGAAGGCATTGCCGAATTCCCGCTGGCCACCTGCCCGCTGCACCCGTTCACGGTGTTCGACACCTGGCATTCGCTGAATGCCGAGCGCCTGAGCCACCGCATCATGCATCGCGGCCCGGACGACTACCTGATGCTGTTCGAGGAGCTGATCCGCGTGGGCAAGGCCACCGGCTCCTACATCAACATCTACATGGATCCGCTGGACGTGAAGAAGATTCCCGGCTTCCAGCGCATGCTGGAGCTGCTGAGCGACCCGGAACTGATCGTCACCACCTACACCGACTACCTGAGGGACGGCCTGCCGGTGATCGGCGCACCGGTGCGGCAAGCAGATGCGCTGCCCCGCATGGAAGCAAAGGCGGCCTGACGTGCGAGTTGCCACCATCTTCGGCACGCGGCCGGAAGCCATCAAGCTGGCCCCCTTGTGCTTTGCATGCGAACGTGCGGGCGTGGAGAACCATGTCATCGTCACGGCCCAGCACCGGGAGCTGCTGGACCGCGCGCTGGCTGACTTCTCGCTGGTGCCGGCACACGACCTCAACGTGATGCGGCCCAACCAGGACCTCTTCCACACCACCTCGGCGGTGTTGCTGGGCCTGCGGGACCTATACCGCTCGATCCGGCCCGACTGGGTGTTCGTGCAGGGTGACACCACCACCACCTTTGCCGGCGCGCTGGCCGCGTTCTACGAACGGATCCCGGTGGCGCACGTGGAGGCCGGGCTGCGCACCGGCGAGCGCTATTCGCCCTTCCCGGAAGAGATGAACCGCCGCATGGCCGGCGTGCTGGCCGACATGCACTTCGCGCCCACGTCGCGTGCGCGTGAGAACCTGCTGCGTGAAGGTGTGGCCGAGCGCGATGTGCTGGTGACCGGCAACACCGGGATCGACGCGCTGCTGTGGATCCTGGAGAACCGCAAGCCCGACCTGGCCCGGAGCCTGCCCCCCGCAGCCGCTGCGGCGCTCGGGTCGCGCTTCCTGCTGCTGACCACGCACCGCCGCGAAAGCTTCGGCGGGCCGATGCTGGAGGCCTTGAGCGCCGTGCGCGACGTGTGCGAAGCCACACCCGACCTGCATGTGATCTTCCCGGTGCACCCCAACCCGAACGTGCGCGCCCAGGTGGCGCAGGCGCTGCCGAACGTGCGCAACGTGCACCTGATCGACCCGCTGGACTACGTGACCTTCTCCCACCTGATGGCCCGCGCCACTGTGATCGTCACGGACTCGGGCGGCATCCAGGAAGAAGCGCCCACGCTCTCCAGGCCGGTGGTGGTGTTGCGTGAGAGCACCGAACGTCCCGAGGGCGTGGAAGCAGGCGTGGCCGTGCTGGCGGGAACCCGGCGCGACCGGGTGCGCGACATCCTGATGTCACTGCTGCACGACGAAAGCCGCTATCTGGCCATGACCGGAAAACCCAACCCGTATGGCGACGGCCATGCATCTGACCGCATCGTGGCCGCGGTGCTCGAACGCCAACGCCAACGGAGCGCCGCGCAATGAAAATCCTCTTCCCGTACATGGCGCGCTGGTATTCGCTCAACTGGAGCCGCTACCACTCCCTGCTCACCGCGCTGGCCCAGCGCGGGCATGAGGTGCATGTGATGCAGCCGCCATCCATGCCCTCGGCCGAGACCAACTTCGTGGAGATCGCGCCGGTGCCCATTCCCGGGCTGAAGGTGCACGACGTGCCGGTACCGGCGTGGTTGTGGCAGCGCAAGTTCCCGCTCGACAAGCTGGTGAAGAAGGCGCTGTATTCGTTGTACTCGGTGCGCTATGCCCGCCGGCTGGCACGCAGCGAACACATCACCCACGTGCTGCTGTACAACATCCCGCAGGCACCGCTCGCCCGCATTCCCGGTGTGTCCACCGTCTTCGACTACGCCGACGACTACATGGACATGCTGCGGTACGAACTGGGCCGCTTCAGCATCCGCCCGCTGATGGCGCTGGCCCAGGGGCTGCTGAACCACATGTTCCGCTCGGCGAGCCTGGTGACCACGGTGTCCCATGTGCTGGGCGACCAGGTGCACGGTGCCGTGCAGGTGCTGCCCAACGGCGTCAGCATGAACAAGGTCCGCGCTGCCGATGGCGTGGGCCCGGAAGGCGGCCCGCAGCGCCGACCGGTGGTGGGCTTCCTCGGCAGCTTCGAGTACTTCATTGACTTCGATCTCATCCTCGACACGGCGAGCCAGCTGCCCGATGTCGACTTCGTGCTTGTCGGCCGTGGCCGCGACCATGCCTACGTGGAATCGGAAGTTGCGCGGCGCCAGCTCGCCAACGTGAAGCTCACCGGCGGCGTGCCACATGCCGAGGTGTTCCATCACATCGCGCGCATGGACATCTGCCTCAACATCTTCAAGAAGATCCCGGTGTCCGAGCGGGCCTGCCCGATCAAGCTGTTCGAATACGCGGCGATGCGCAAGCCCATCGTCTCGACCCGGCTGGCCGAGCTGAAGCATGTGGACAAGGGCTTCCTGTACTACGCCGACACCGCCGACGAAGCCGTGGCGGCCATCCAGCGCATCCTGCAGGCGCCCGAAGAGGCCATGCAGCGCGCGCTGGCGGGTTGCCAGCACACCGTCACCCACTACACCTGGGACAAGATCGCGCTCGACTTCGAACGGGCGGTGGGCGAAACGCTGCCGGTGGCCACGCCGGGTGTCGCACCCGCACGGAGCTGAACATGGTGTTCTGGTTTGCCGCCGCGCTGGTGGTGCTGGCTGCCGCCGCCCTGGCCGCCGGCCTGTACCAACGCAACGTGCACCTCTGGATAGCGGGCCACACTCGGCGCGCCGTCGCGCTGGCCTGGGCGGGCACGCGCCGTCATCCGGGGCCCACGCACCTGATGTTCCTGTTCGTGGACCACTACGAGCCCCTGGCGGCCGGCGCGGACGATGCGCTGGGACGCCGCCGGGTGCAACGCTGGCTGGACGACTATCCCCGGCTGGCCGGCAAGTTCACCGACGCCGACGGCTGCCATCCGAAGCACTCGTTCTTCTACCCCGAAGAGGAGTACCGCGCCGAATACCTCGACATGCTGGGGCAGCTGTGCAGCGACGGCTTCGGCGAAGTGGAAGTCCACCTGCATCACGACAACGACACGGCCGCAGGCCTGACGCACAAGCTGCAAGGGTTCGTCGCCACCCTGCACCAGCGGCACGGCATGCTGCCCTTCCATGAAGGCCGGCCGCGCTTCGGTTTCATCCATGGCAACTGGGCGCTCGACAACTCGCGCTGCGACGGCCGCTGGTGCGGTGTCAACAACGAACTGAAGGTGCTGGCCGACAACGGCTGCTACGCCGACTTCACGCTGCCGTCCGCGCCCAACGACACGCAGACCAGCACGGTCAACTCCATCTACTACGCCGTCGACGACGTCGCCCGGCCGAAGTCGCATGACAAGGGCGCCGCCGTGGTGGCGGGCCGGCCGGGCAGCGGAGACCTGCTGATCTTCCAAGGCCCGCTCACGCTGAACTGGAAACGCCGGCGCCTCGGCCTGTGGCCCAAGACGGAAAACGCGGACATCGAACCGCACGAAGTTCCGGTCGCCGAGCGCCTGCGCCTGTGGGTGCGGCAGTGGGTGCACGTGAAGGGCCGCCCGGAGTGGGTGTTCGTGAAGGTGCACACCCACGGCGCGATCGAGCGCAATGCCGACTGGATCTTTGGCGGCGAGTGCGAGCGCCTGTTCGAAACGCTGGACGGACACTACAACGACGGCAAGCGGTTCGTGCTGCACTACGTGTCCGCCCGGGAGGCGTACAACATCGTCAAGGCGGCCGAAGCCGGCAAGACGGGCGATCCTGGCGCCTACCGCGACTTCCTGTTGCCCGCTCCACCGCACCTGCAGGTCTCGCCGCGCGAAGCGGCCCGCTCCACGGCTTGACCCGTTGCTGCCGCCGCGCCGTGACAAATCTGCACCTCGGGCACGTCCATTGCTCTGAATTTGTAACAGCACCCCCTTTGGGGGGAGCACCGGCATGGACCATCGCGCGCCCCGCTGACACAGACAGCGCTTGCCTGTGATGCTGCGCGGGGCGTGACAGAGTCCACGCCCCGCGTGTTCACACGCAGTAACACCTCTACCCCCACTCCCCTTCAACCTCTCGCCCGTGCTGCCGAAGCAGCAGGCATCGCTGGTGTACCAGGCGATGTCCGGACGCCGCGGACCTGTCGTAGACGGCGTCGATTCAGCAATCTATGAGAGGTGAGAGATGTTCTTCGGGCCGAAGAAGTGGATTGGCGTTGCCTTGCTGGCGACGGTCATCGCAGGCTGCGGTGGGGGGACAGGCAATGAGGAGGCCGACAACACGGCCACCGCCGAAGCGACCGATGGCACCGCCACGGCGCAACGCTTCATACCGATCGGAAGCAGCAAAGGCTATTTGCTGACCGTGACTCCGCCCACCAACGGCAAGGTCACCAGTTCCCTGTTGGGCATTGATTGCGGCGCATCGGCCACGCGTTGCGCCGCACGCTTCACCTCCGGAAGCGTCGTCACCCTGACTGCGACACCAAGCAGCGGCTACAAGTTCAGCGGATGGAGCGGGGCCTGCACCGGCACCAGCACCTGCACGGTGACGATCGCGGGCGACCTGCTGGTCTCCGCGGCGTTCGGCACCAGTTCGACGCCCACCCCGCCACCCAGCGTGCACACGGTGCAGCTCAGCTGGAGCCCTGCCGTGGAGGCCACGGTCACGGGTTACAAGGTTTACCATGGCACCCAGAGCGGCGTCTACACCGACAGTTTCGCCTCGGCAGTGACGTCGACCTCGTACAGCACGTCGGTCTCGGGCAGCCATTTCTTCGCCGTGAGGGCGGTGGACACGAATGGCAATGAATCGCCGAGTTCTGCCGAAGTCAGCATTGCCATTCCCTGACACGCAGGGTGAAGAGCAGTTTTGCGCGTGCAAAATCAAGAATCGAGGTAATCACATGTTGATCCAACGCAAGTTCCTGCCGTCGCTTGCTGCCGCCCTGCTGTGGCTGATGACAAGCGCAGCGTCCGCGGCCACCTACTACGTGGCAACGACCGGCAGCGACTCCACGGGAGACGGCAGCACCGCCAACCCCTTCAAGACGATCGGGGCCGGCCTGAACAAGATGGCCAGCGGCGACACGCTGATCGTGAAGGCCGGCGTCTACCAGGACAAGGCGAACTTCATCAATCCGCGGATCAACAAGGTGCCCAGCGGCGCGCCGGGCAAATACACCACCATCATGGCCGAGACACCGTACTCGGTACGCATCAAGAACACGGCTGCGCTGGACTACTACGACAACCTGGTGCTGCTCGATGGCAGCTACGTGCGGGTTGACGGCTTCGTGTTCGAGCAGGTCAACACCCAGTACCCGCCGACGACCGGCTTCATGGCCGGCAACCACAACAAGATCACCCGCACGATCTACAAGCGCGTGGGCAAGACGGAAAACTATGGCGGCTGGTTCTGGATGGGCGGCACCGACAACCTGCTCGAGGACTGCGCCGGCGTGGGCTCCGCGCGTTATGGCTTCGCCATCGGCGGGCCGACCGACAACGCCCAACGGCTGATCATTCGCCGCTGCGTCGGCCGGGTGGACTATTCCATCTCCACGGAGCCGAAGGCCACGTTCAACGTCTACGGCAACGACAACGGCAATACCAACGTCCGCGACATCCTGCTGCAGAACTGCATCGCCGTGGACGGACGCAAGGGGCCCACCACGGGCGATGTGACCTACGGCGCGTTCTACTTCCCGAAGAATCCGCTGAACGTCACCCTCCAGGGCAACATCGCCCTGAACGTCGAGTCCGAGTACGCCGACTTCTTCATCAAGGAGATGCTCGGCGACAACATCAAGATGGTGAACTCGGTGGCGTGGGGTGCGAAGGCACCGTCCGGCATCCGGGCCAACGGCACCAGCAGCAACACCTCCCTGAGCCTCGACCACGTGACCGTCGGCGGCCATGCCAGCGCCTACTACAACAAGGATGCGGCCGGCGCCCGTGTGCTCACGAATTCGCTGTTCGTGAACAACACGGCGCTGGCGGACGGCAGCGATGCCGGGTGGTCGACCATGACCAACAACGGGTTCTTCCCCACCACCCAGCTCAAGGGCCTGAACCCGCTGTCCGCTACCAGCTCCACGCTGAAGTACATCGTGCGCCCGGAGGCCGGCTCCATCCTGTCCAGCAAGGCCACCGATGGCGGGGACGTGGGCGCCACCATCACCAAGCGGTACGGCAAGAGCGGCACGCTGTGGGGTGAGTCAGGCTATGACCAGCTCACGACCGAATCGTTGTGGCCCTGGCTGTACGAGGACCACATCAAGGCGGTGTTCGCGGAGTCCAACCCGGCCCCGAGCGGCGCCGTGCCTTCCACCAACGACACCACGCGCGGCTTTGCCGGCTCGACCGACGCCTTCGGCAAGCCGCAGACCTTGACCCGCTACATCTGGCAGTACCTGAACAACCAGATCCCGGCGGACATCTACGGAACGGCCCCGGCTCCCTTGCAGGCACCTTCCGGCCTGAAGGCCACCTTGGTGAAATAGCCCGGTTCCATCGCGTACCGGCAACGGTTCACTCAGCGTCCTGCGGGACCTTTCAATGCAAACACGGATCTCGCGCTGTCTTCTCCTTGGCCTGCTGACAGCCGCCGTGGCGGCTTGTGGTGGCGGTTCGTCGGCTGATGCGTCCACGAGTTCGCCGTCGTCGAATTCGCCGCCACCCCCCAGCGGCAGCCCGGCTCCCGCACCTCCCAGCCCACCCACGGCGTCTTCATGGACCGTCAGGCTGGCCTGGGACCCGATTGCCGATCCCACGCTGGTCGGGTACCGGCTGTACCACGGTGCCACGCCGGCGGCGGATGTCGACACCCTCTTTGTCGGGCCTGTCGAGAGTATCGACTACCAGACATCCGAGCCGGGTACGCATTACTTCACCGTTGTCGCGGTCGCGTCGGACGGCACCGAGTCCCCTCGCTCCAGCGTGGTTGCCGTGCCGCTTCAGTGACACGGGCATGCGCCAACCGGGGCCCGGCCGAAGCTTGGCCCAGGCTCCGAACGCGACTTCAAAGCAGCTCGATGCCGTCCAGTTGTGCCGCGCAGGTCTGCCGCACGATGGAGATGAAGTCGGCCAGGTAAGGCTTGGCGCCCAGCGCCTTGGGCGCGCTGGCGTGCAGCTCGCTCCACAGGCCTTGCGCACCCACCCGCTTGGCCACCACGTAGTCGTGGTCCACGTAGTTCTTGACACCCCAGTTCGGCAGGGCCGCAATGCCGCGCCGGCTGGCCACGAGTTGCAGGATGGCAACCGTGAGCTCGGCCGTGCGGCGCTGCAGCCGCACGCCTGCGGGCCACAGCACCTCCCGGATCAGGTCGATGCGCTGCTCTGGCACCGGGTAGGTGATCAGGGTTTCGCCCTGCAGCTCCTCGGCCTGCACACGGCGCTTGCGGGCCAGCCTGTGCTGGTTGGCCAGCACCACCAGGATCTCGAAGCGGAACAGCGGCACCACGTGCAGCCCGGTCTTGCGACGCGGACGTGAGCCGATCACCAGGTCGGCCTTGCCGTCGGCCAGCAAGGCCAGTGGATCGGGGTGGAAGCCTGCCACCAGGTCCACCTCCACTTCGCTCCAGCGGCGCCGGAACTCGTCCATCACCGGCATCAGCCAGTCGAAGCAGGTGTGGCATTCCAGGGCAATGCGCAGCTCGCCGCGGGTATCGCCCTGCAGCCGAAGCAGGTCACGCTCGGCGGCTTCCACCAGCGCCGTCACCTCCTGCGACAGCTGCAGCAGCCGCTGGCCCGCGGCGGTGAAGCCCAGGCCCGCGCGTGCGCTGCGCTCGAACAGCACCACGCCGTAGTGCGACTCCAGCGCGCGGATCTGGTGCGACAGCGCCGACGGCGTGAGGTGCACCCGCTCGGCCGCCGGTGCCAGCTTGCCCGAGGCTGCGATGGCCAGCAGGGAGCGCATATGCCGTGTTTCGATCATGGATGAATCGTTTTCATCAGTGCATGAAAACATGCCGATTGATTCATTCTAGGCCGCTCGCGAGACTGCCTGATCCCTCTTTCGCAAGGACTGCACTCATGGCCCGCTCCCACATCCTCGGATTCCCGCGCATCGGCGCCCAACGTGAACTGAAGTCGGCGCTGGAGGCGTTCTGGCGCGGCGACACCAGCGAGGCCGAGCTCCAGGCCACCGGCGCGCAGCTGCGCGAGCGCCATTGGGCATTGCAGCGGGAGGCCGGGCTCTCGCAGGTGACCGCCGGCGACTTCTGCTTCTACGACCATGTGCTGGCCCACACCCTGCTGCTGGGCGCGCTGCCGGCACGCTTCGGCTTCGACGCACGCCATCTCACGCTGGCACAAGGCTTCGAGCTGGCGCGTGGCAACGCGGCACAGCCGGCGATGGAAATGACCAAGTGGTTCGACACCAACTACCACTACCTGGTGCCGGAGCTGGGCCCGCAGACACGGTTCGACGGCGGCCACGACGCCTGGTTCGAGCACATCGACCAGGCGCTGCAACACGGCGGCGAGGTCAAGCCAGTGCTGCCCGGGCCGATCACCTATCTGCGCATCGCCAAGAGCCACACGGCCGGCTTTGACCGCTTGAGCCTGCTGCCCGCCCTGTGCGACGCGTATCGCCGCATCCTGGCCCGGCTGGCGGCCCGCGGTGTGCAGTGGGTACAGCTGGACGAACCGGCCCTGTGCACCGACCTCGATGAGCGCTGGCTCGCGGCGACGGACACCGCCTATGCGGCGTTGGCCGGCAGCGGCGTGCGGCTGCTGCTGGCGACCTACTTCGATGCGGTGGATGCCGTACAGCGCGTGGCCCGCCTGCCGGTGCAGGGCTTCCACGTGGACCTGGTGCGTGCGCCGCAACAGCTGGGCGCCTGGCGCGCGGCGTTGCCGGGCGATGCGGTGCTGTCGGCCGGCGTGGTGGACGGCCGCAACGTCTGGCGCACCGACCTGCGGCCGGTGCTGGGTACCCTGCAGCTGCTGCACGAGGCGCTCGGGGACCGCCTGTGGGTGGCGCCTTCGTGCTCGCTGCTGCACGTGCCCGTATCGCTGGCCGGCGAAGCGCACCTGGACCCCGCACTCAAGCCCTGGCTGGCGTTCGCCACTGAAAAGCTGCAGGAGGTGGTCGTCCTCACACGAGCGCTGAACGAGGGCGAGGCCGCCGTCGCGCAGGCATTGCAAGCCAGCGACAGCGCCCGCGCTTCACGCACACAGTCCCGCCGTGTCACCAACGAGCTGGTGCGCAAGCGGGTCGCAGCGCTCACGCCGGCCATGGCAGAGCGCCGAAGCGCCTTTACCGCCCGCATCCAGGCCCAGCAAGCCGCCTTGAAACTCCCTTTGCTGCCCACGACCACCATCGGCTCTTTTCCGCAGACCTCCGACATCCGCCGGGCCCGGGCGGCCTGCAAGCGTGGGGAGCTGTCGGCGCTGGACTACCTCCAGCGCATGCGCGAGGAGATCCGCATTGCCATTCGCCAGCAGGAAGCCCTGGGCCTGGACATGCTGGTGCACGGCGAGGCCGAGCGCAACGACATGGTGGAGTACTTCGGCGAGCAGCTCTGGGGCGTCGCGTTCACCGAGAACGGCTGGGTGCAGAGCTACGGCTCACGCTGCGTCAAGCCGCCGATCATCTTTGGCGATGTCTACCGGCCTGAGCCGATGACGGTGGAGACCGCCACGTATGCACAGTCGCTCACCGAGCGGCCGGTCAAGGGCATGCTCACCGGGCCGGTAACCTTGTTGCAATGGTCCTTCGTGCGCGACGACCAGCCGCGCGAAGCCACGCTGCGCCAGCTCGCCTTGGTCATCCGCGACGAAGTGCTGGACCTGGAGAAGGCCGGCATCCGCGCCATCCAGATCGACGAACCCGCCTTCCGCGAAGGCCTGCCGCTGAAGGCCCGCGACCAGCCGCGCTACCTGGAGCAGGCGGTGGGCGCCTTCAAGCTGGCCGCCGGCGGCGTGCGCGACGACACGCAGATCCACACCCACATGTGCTATTCGGAGTTCAGCGACATCCTGCCCGCGATCGCGGCCATGGACGCCGACGTGATCACGATCGAGACCTCGCGCTCCAACATGGAGCTGCTGGATGCCTTCGGCAGCTTTCGCTATCCGAACGACATCGGCCCCGGCGTGTACGACATCCACTCGCCTCGGGTGCCGAGCGCCCAAGCCATGCAGTCGCTGCTACAGCGTGCCTGTAAGGTGATTGCGCCCGAGCGCTTGTGGGTCAACCCCGACTGCGGATTGAAAACCCGCGGCTGGCCAGAAACCGAAGCCGCACTGAAGAACATGGTGGAAGCCGCCCGAGAAGTCCGGGCGGCCCTCGCCGCTCAAGCGGCGTAGTCACTCATGCTGGAGCCCCCTCGTGGAGGGGGCACGGGGGAGCACCACTGCACCGTGCGGCCCAGAGCCAGAGGCTCTGGGCCAGCACGGCTGAGCGCCCAAAGGCGCTCAGCCGTGCTTCTTGTCGAAGAACTGTTCGTCTTCGGTCGAGCCCTTCAGCGCGGCGGTGGACGCTTCCTTCTCGATCGTGGTGGTCACGGCGTCGAAGTAGCCGGTACCCACCTCGCGCTGGTGCTTCACCGCGGTGAAGCCCTTCTCGGCGGCGGCGAACTCCTTCTCCTGCAGTTCGACGAAGGCGCTCATGTTGTTGCGCGCGTAGCCGTAGGCCAGGTCGAACATCGAGTAGTTCAGGCTGTGGAAGCCGGCCAGCGTGATGAACTGGAACTTGTAGCCCATGGCGCCCAGCTCGCGCTGGAACTTGGCGATGGTGGCATCGTCCAGGTTCTTCTTCCAGTTGAAGGAAGGTGAGCAGTTGTAGGCCAGCAGCTTGC
The DNA here is from genome assembly GCF_036231905.1 of Ideonella sp. BN130291. Taxonomy (NCBI): domain Bacteria; kingdom Pseudomonadati; phylum Pseudomonadota; class Betaproteobacteria; order Burkholderiales; family Sphaerotilaceae; genus Ideonella; species Ideonella sp. BN130291. The sequence continues at coordinate 189,927 of NZ_JAZARE010000011.1, forward strand.
CGGGGAACTGCTTGTGGATCGCGTCGGCGAAGGCCTTGGCATAGGCCAGGTCCGGCTTGCCGGTTTCGCACCACACCAGGTCGGCGTAGGGCGCGTAGGCCAGGCCGCGGCTGATGGCCTGCTCGAGGCCCGGCTTGGTGCGGAAGAAGCCTTCCACGGTGCGCTCGCCGGTGCAGAACGGCTGGTCGTTCTCGTCCACGTCGCTGGTCACCAGGTCGGCGGCTTCCGCATCGGTGCGGGCCACCAGCACGGTGGGCGTGCCCATCACGTCGGCCGCCAGACGGGCCGCCACGAGCTTGGCCACCGCTTCACGCGTGGGCACCAGCACCTTGCCACCCATGTGGCCGCACTTCTTCACCGAAGCCAGCTGGTCCTCGAAGTGCACGCCCGAGGCGCCCGCTTCGATCATCGACTTCATCAGCTCGAAGGCATTGAGCACGCCGCCGAAGCCGGCTTCCGCATCGGCCACGATGGGCGCGAAGAAGTCGACATCGTTCTTGCCTTCGGACCACTGGATCTGGTCGGCGCGCTGGAAGGTGTTGTTGATGCGCTTGACCACCGACGGCACCGAGTTGGCCGGGTAGAGCGACTGGTCGGGGTACATCTCGCCGGCCAGGTTGGCGTCACCCGCCACCTGCCAGCCGGACAGGTAGATGGCCTTCAGGCCGGCCTTCACCTGCTGCATGGCCTGGTTGCCGGTCAGCGCGCCCAGGGCATTGATGAAGGGCTCGGTGTTGATCAGGTTCCACAGCTTCTCGGAGCCGCGCTTGGCCAGCGTGTGCTCGATCTGCACGGAGCCGCGCAGGCGCACCACATCGGCGGCGGTGTAGCCGCGCTTGATGCCCTTCCACCGGGGGTTTTCGGCCCAGTCTTTTTCGAGGGCGGCGGTTTGCTGTTCGCGGGTGGGTTGGCTCATCGATAGCTCCTTCAGGTAGATCAACAAAGTGGAAACGGTCTGGGGTCAAGCGTACCGAGAAGCGCGGCAAGCGGGAAGACTTATGTCTTATATAAGACACAAAAGCGCATGCAATAAAATCAACAACTTAGGATTCCGATTCCATGATGCGCAATGCGTCACACCAGGATGGAAAACGGGGACAGCGGCCTGACGCTCTGCTTTTTGCAATACGAAATGCAGATTTCTGTATGTGAAACGGCGGGGCGACGCGAAAACGCAGCCGCGCAGGGCGCAGGCAATTGCAACAACAAGTATTTACTGTCGCGACTGCGGGGTGACTGCCGGAGCCAAAGGCCTGCGGCCGCCCTGTAAAGCCAGCTATGCGAGCCCTGTGACCACGCGAGCCAGCATCGCGCCGGCCCCCTGATACACCCGCGGCCCGGGCCACGTTTACCCCGTTGCCGCATCGGGACCGGGCCCGTAAAAACCGCAGCCGCAGGTTCGACGGCTTCACCAAAAGTGCTGCCCGACGGGCCGCGGGAAGGCCCGGGTGCCGTACCCATCCACCGATGGTGCTGCTGCACATCTTCCCAATCAGGCATGGCCATCGATGGGCAACGGCATGCACACCTCCTGGAGAACCTGATGTTCGGTAAGACACGAAAAATGCAGCTGAGCGCCTGTGCGGCGGCTGTGACGATGATGCTCGCCACCACGGTTTGGGCGGGTGGGTCGGAAACGACCTTCGGTGCAACTGCAACGAGCGCGGCGCAAGCCCAGGCCGAGCCCACCGATCGCATGATCGTGAAGTACCGCGACGTGCAAGCCACGATCGCACGTTCGGCCCGCCTGGGCCCGGTGCGCGCGGACCGCCTGGCCGCCCTGCAGGCCTTTGCCAGCCAGCACGGTGCCGTGCTGAGCCACCTGCGCAACAACGCCCTCGGCGCCCACATCCTCAAGCTGGACCGCCGCCTGAGCCCCGAGCAGGCCGCTGCCCTGGCCGCGCGCCTGAAGGCCAGCGACCCGTCGATCGAGTACGCCGAACCGGACCGCATCATGCAGCCGCTGCTGACGCCGAACGACAGCCAGTTCGCCAGCCAGTGGGACTTCCACGAAGCCACCGCCGGCATCAACGCCCCGGCCGCCTGGGACCTGTCCACCGGCTCCGGCGTCACCGTCGCGGTCATCGACACGGGCTACCGCCCGCACGCCGACCTGGCGGCCAACATCGTGGCCGGCTATGACTTCATCAACGACGCCGCCGTGGGCAACGACGGCAACACCCGCGACAGCAATCCGCAGGACCCGGGCGACTGGGTGACCTCTGCCGAGTCCAGCCAATCGGGTGGCCCGTTCCAGGGCTGCCGCGTGTCCAACAGCTCATGGCACGGCACGCACGTGGCCGGCACCGTGGCCGCGGTCACCAACAACGGCACCGGCGTGGCCGGCGTCGCGTTCAATGCCAAGGTGCAGCCGGCCCGCGTGCTGGGCAAGTGCGGTGGCTACACCTCCGACATCGCCGACGCCATCATCTGGACGTCCGGCGGCAGCGTGAGCGGCGTGCCCGCCAACGCCACGCCCTCCCGCGTGCTGAACCTGTCGCTGGGCGGCTCCGGCAGCTGCGACACGACCACGCAGAACGCGATCAACAGCGCCCGTTCGCGCAACGCCGTGGTGGTGGTGGCCGCCGGCAACAGCAACGCCAATGCCGCCAACTTCAGCCCCGCCAGCTGCTCCGGCATCGTGACCGTGGCCGCCGTGGGCCGCACCGGCGCCCGCGCCAGCTATTCCAACTACGGCTCGGTCGTGGCACTCGCCGCACCGGGGGGCGACGGCAGCAACAGCATCCTGTCCACGCTGAACAGCGGCACCACGTCGCCCGGCAGCGACAGCTATGCCGGCTACCAGGGCACGTCGATGGCCTCGCCGCACGTGGCGGGCGTGGCGGCACTCATGATCGCCAAGAAGCCATCGGCCACGGTGGACGAGGTGATCAGCAAGCTGAAGTCCACAGCGCGGCCCTTCCCGGCCACCTGCAGCCAGTGCGGTACCGGCCTGCTGGACGCCAGGGCGGCCGTGGCGGCCATGGGCACCATCGACCCGCCTCCGGGCACCAACGAGGTGGAGCCCAACAACAGCCAGGGCACCGCCAACTTCCAGTCCGCGCCCGTCACGCTGAACGCCGCCATGGGCTCCAGCACCGACCAGGACTGGTTCAGCCTCGACCTGCCCGCCGGGCGCACGCTGTCGGTCACGATGACGCCCAACAGCAGCAGCGACTACGACCTGTACGTCTACAACAGCAACGGCACCCTGATCGGCTCGAGCGAAAAGGGCGCCGGCGCAGTGGACTCCGTGTCGGTCACCAACACCGGCAGCAGCACCTTCAAGCGCTATGTGAAGGTGATCTACTACAGCGGTGGCACCGGCAGCACCAACGGCAAGTACACGGTCAAGCTGGCCTGGTGACCTGACCCCTCACTGACCCGTTGATCGCGACGGCCCTGCACGCTTCACAGCGTCAGGGCCGTTGTTCTTTTCACGGTGCGCAGCACCAGCATGGAGTTGGAACGCCGCACGCCCGGCAGGCGGATGAGCACCTGCGAATGAAAACGCTCCAGGTCTTCCGCATCCCGGTAGGTGAAGCGGATCAGATAGTCGTTGGAGCCGGCCACGTAGAAGCAGTCCAGGATCTGCGGCTCGTCGCGCACCGCGCGCTCGAAAGCCTCCACCTGCGCAGCGCTCAGCGTCTCCAGGTTGACGATGGTGAAGCTGGTGCCCGGCTGCCCCACCGCCTTGGGGTTGAGCAAGGCCACGTACTGTGCGATGACGCCCGAGTCCTCCAGCTGCTTCACGCGGCGCAGGCAGGCGGACGGCGACAGGTGCACCCGCTCGGCAAGCTCCACGTTCGAAAGCCGGCCATTGGCCTGCAGCTCATGGAGGATGGCGAGGTCGATCGCATCAAGTTGCGGCACGGCGGGAGCGGATCGCATCTTCTGCTACAGGGCCATTAAAAGACCGCATGATATTGCGCCACCACGGGTGAACCACTAGCGCTTGACGCAGCACATTGTGCGCCGCGCTCTCTAGACTGCCTGCAACCCGGACCCGACCAGCCACACACCATGACCACCTCACTCGACGCCTACTGGATGCCCTTCACCGCCAACCGGCAGTTCAAGAAGGCCCCTCGCCTGCTCGCCAAGGCGGCCGGCATGCACTACTGGACCGACGACGGCCGCCAGATCCTGGACGGCGTGGCCGGCCTGTGGTGCGTGAACGCCGGGCATGCGCGGCCAAAGATCGTGCAGGCCATTGCCGAGCAGGCGGCTCAGCTGGACTACGCGCCGCCCTTCCAGATGGGCCATCCCAAGGCCTTCGAGCTGGCCGAGCGGCTGGCCGCCATCGCGCCCGCGGGCCTGGACCGGGTGTTCTTCACCAACTCGGGCTCGGAGTCGGTGGACACCGCGCTCAAGATGGCGCTCGCCTACCACCGCGTGCGCGGCGAAGGCTCCCGCACCCGGCTGATCGGGCGCGAGCGCGGCTACCACGGCGTGAACTTCGGCGGCATCTCGGTGGGCGGCATGGTGGCCAACCGCAAGATGTTCGGCACGCTGCTGGCCGGGGTGGACCACATCCGCCACACCCACGACGCGACGCGCAACGCCTTTACCAACGGCCAGCCGCTGCATGGTGCCGAATTCGCCGACGACCTGGAGCGCCTGGTCGCGCTGCACGATGCCTCCACGATTGCCGCTGTGATCGTGGAGCCCATCGCCGGCTCCACCGGCGTGCTGATCCCGCCGCAAGGCTACCTGCAGCGCCTGCGCGAGATCTGCGACAAGCACGGCATCCTGCTGATCTTCGACGAGGTCATCACCGGCTTCGGCCGCACGGGCAACCCTTTCGGCGCGCAGACCTTCGGCGTCACGCCGGACATCATCACCGCCGCCAAGGGCGTCACCAACGGCTGCGTGCCCATGGGCGCGGTGTTCGTCAAGCGCGCGATCCACGACGCGTTCATGAACGGCCCGGAGCACCTGGTGGAGTTCTTCCACGGCTACACCTACTCGGCGCATCCGCTGGCCTGCGCCGCCGGCCTGGCCACGCTGGACACCTATGCCGACGAAGGCCTGCTCACCCGCGCGGCCCAGATGCAGGGCTACTTCGCGGACGCGCTGTTCTCGCTGAAGGGCCTGCCCAACGTGATCGACATCCGCACCATCGGCCTGGTGGGCGGCATCGAGCTGCAGCCGCTGCCCGGCGAGCCCGCCAAGCGGGCGTTCAACGTGTTCCTCGACTGCTTCGAAAAGGGTGTGCTGATCCGCACCACCGGCGACACCCTCGCGCTGTCGCCGCCGCTGATCATCGAGAAGGCGCAGATCGACCAGATCATCGACACCATCGCGGGGGCGCTGAAGCGGGCTGCTTGACTCTGCCGGACGGGTTGGCACACTCGATGCATCCAGCCAGCGCAGGGTGGCGCGCCAACCGCGGCCACCCCCAGCCCGATGAGTTCAACGATCACTTCCCGGACCGGGGCCAAACCGGTCGTCCTGATCCCCGCCTGCAACCGGCTGCTGGGACGCCACGTCTACCACGTCGCGGGCAAGAAATACATTGACGCGGTGCGGCTGGCCGGCTGCCAGCCGCTCATCGTGCCCAGCGCCACCGGGCAGGAACTGGACGCGCTGCTCGACATCGCACACGGCGTGCTGCTCACCGGCTCGCCGTCCAACGTGCACCCCAGCCACTTCCAGGAGGACGTGCTGGACCCGGCCCTGCCGCTGGACCCGGAGCGCGATGCCTGGACGCTGCCGCTGATCCCGAAGACCATCGAACGCGGCATGCCGCTGTTCGCCATCTGCCGCGGTTTCCAGGAGATGAACGTCGCACTCGGCGGCTCGCTGCACCAGGCGGTGCACCGCGTGCCCGGCTTGCGCGACCACCGCGACGACGAAACCCAGCCGATCGACGTGCAGTACGGGCCGGCACACGAGGTGCTTGTGGAGCCGGGAGGGCTGCTGGAACGCATCCTCCAGGCGCCGAGCATCCAGGTGAATTCGCTTCATGGACAGGGCGTCAACCGTCTGGCGCGCGGTCTGCGCGTGGAGGCGCGTGCGCCCGATGGCCTGATCGAGGCCTTTTCGATGGAGCAGGCGCCCGGCTTCGCGCTGGGTCTGCAATGGCATCCCGAATGGCGCGCCGAGCACAACCCAGTTTCGGTGAAGCTGTTCCAGGCCTTCGGCCAGGCGGCGCTGGCCTACCGGGAGCGTCCGCCTCACACCTAGCGTTGCGTTCCGCGCCAGGAACCGTCAACTCAACAGGTGTATTCATGGTCGTGCGAGACAACTTCACATTCAGCGAGCTGGAGCAGTGGCTCAACGAGCGCCGCGTCACTGAGATCGAGTGCCTGGTGCCCGACCTCACCGGCGTGGCGCGCGGCAAGATCCTGCCGCGCGAAAAATTCACCGAGGACCGCGGCATGCGCCTGCCCGAGGGCGTGGTCGCCATGGGCGTGACCGGCGAGTTTCCGCAGGAGGGGCCCTACTACGACGTGATCAGCCGCACCGATTCGGACATGCACCTGCGGCCCGACCCGGCCACCGTGCGCATCGTGCCCTGGGCGGTGGACCCCACGGCCCAGGTCATCCACGACTGCTACGACAAACACGGCAAGATCGTGCCGCACGCGCCGCGCTCCGTGCTGCGCCATGTGTGCCAGCTGTTCGAGGCCGAGGGTTGGGAGCCGGTGGTCGCACCGGAGCTGGAGTTCTATCTCGTGGCGCGCAACACCGACCCCGACATTCCGCTCAAGCCTCCCGTGGGCCGCAGCGGCCGCTCCGAAACCTCGCGCCAGGCCTACTCCATCGACGCGGTGAACGAGTTCGATCCGCTGTTCGAGGACATCTACGACTACTGCAAGCAGATGGAGCTCAACGTCGACACCCTCATCCACGAGATCGGTGCCGGCCAGATGGAAATCAACTTTTTCCACGCCCACCCGCTGCCACTGGCCGACGAGGTGTTCTTCTTCAAGCGCACGGTGCGCGAGGCTGCCCTGCGGCACGACATGTTCGCCACCTTCATGGCCAAGCCGATCGCCGGCGAGCCGGGCAGCGCGATGCATGTGCACCAGAGCCTGATCGACAAGGCCACCGGCCGCAACCTGTTCAGCAACGAGGATGGCACGCCCAGCCAGGAGTTCTACTGGTACATCGGTGGGCTGCAGCGCTACATCCCGGCCTGCATGGCGCTGTTTGCGCCCTATGTGAACTCCTATCGGCGGCTGGCGCGCTACACCGCGGCGCCCATCAACATCCAGTGGGGCATCGACAACCGAACGGTGGGCATCCGCTCGCCGGTAGCGTCGGCCAACGCGCGCCGCATCGAGAACCGCGTGATCGGCGCCGACGCCAACCCCTACGTCGCGCTGGCGGCCACGCTGGCCTGCGGCTACCTCGGCATCAAGCAGCGCATCGAGCCCTCGCCCGAATGCCAGGGCGATGCCTACCTGGGTGACCACCAACTGCCGCGCTCGCTGAGCGAAGCGCTGCTCCTGCTGCTGAAGGAGACCGACCTGCACGAGGTGCTGGGCAAGGGCTTCGTCACCGTCTACACCGAAGTCAAGGAAATCGAATACGCCGAGTTCATGAAGGTGATCTCGCCCTGGGAGCGCGAACACCTGCTGCTGCATGTGTGAAGGAGCCGCCATGACGCGCAGCACGCAAGACTGGCAGGCCGCCGATTCGGCGCACTTCCTGCACCCCTTCACCGACTACCAGACGCTGCAGCGCAAGGGCGCGCGCATCATCACCAAGGCGGACAACGTCTACCTCTGGGACAGCGACGGCCACAAGATCTTCGACGCGATGTCGGGCCTGTGGTGCGTGAACGTCGGTTATGGCCAGCAGGCGCTGGTGGACGCTGCCACCCGCCAGCTGAAGGAGCTGCCCTTCTACAACGCCTTCTTCCAGACCGCCACGCCGCCCGCGATCGAGCTGGCCGAGCTGCTGTCGCAGGTGACGCCACCGGGCTTCAGCCACGTGTTCTTCACCGGCTCGGGCTCGGAGGGCAACGACACCATCGTGCGCATGGTGCGGCGCTACTGGGACGTGCTGGGCCAGCCGCAGCGCCAGTTCATCATGAGCCGCAAGAACGCCTATCACGGCTCCACCATGGCCGGCGCCTCCCTGGGCGGCATGACCGGCATGCACGCGCAAGGTGGGCTGCCGATCCCCGGCATTGCGCACATCGAGCAGCCCTACTGGTTTGCCAACGGCCGCGGCATGACTCCGGAGGAGTTCGGGCTCACGGCGGCCGGGTGGCTGGAAGCCAAGATCGAGGAGCTGGGCCCCCACAACGTGGCCGCTTTCATCGGCGAGCCGGTGCAGGGCGCTGGCGGCGTGATCATCCCGCCCGAGACCTACTGGCCCGAGATCCAGCGCATCTGCGACAAGCACCAGATCCTGCTGGTGAGCGACGAGGTCATCACCGGCTTTGGCCGCACCGGTCGCTGGTTCGGCTGCGAGCGCTTCGGCTTCCGGCCCGACCTGATGACCTTTGCGAAAGGCGTCACCTCCGGTTATGTGCCGCTGGGCGGCGTGATGGTGGGCGAGCGCGTGGTGCGTGTGCTGATCGACCAGGGCGGTGAGTTCGAACACGGCTACACCTATTCCGGCCATCCCGTGGCCTGCGCAGTGGGCCTGGCGAACATCCGGCTGATCCAGCAGCTGGGCCTGGTGGAGCATGTGCGCGACGATGTCGGGCCCTACCTGGCCGAACAGTTCCGTGCGCTGGCCGACCACCCGCTGGTGGGCATGGCCGAAACCTGCGGGCTGATGGGTGCCCTGCTGCTGGTGAAGGACAAGGCCCTGGGCCTGCCCTTCCCTTCCGAGCTTCATCTGGGCATGGTGTGCCGGGGGCATTGCTTTGCCAACGGGCTGATCATGCGGGCCGTGGGTGACCGCATGATCGTGGCGCCGCCGCTGGTGACCACCCGCGCGCAGGTGGACGAGATGACCGCGCTGATCCGGCGCTGCCTGGACCTGACGCTGGCCGACGCCCAGCGCGGAGGTTGGCCTTGACGAAAGACGCACCATGACGCAGATCAACTGGCATGAACGTGCATCGGCGCTGCGCTTCGATGGCCGTGCGCTGATCGACGGGGAACGCCGGGACGCGCACAGCGGCGAAACCTTCGACTGCAAGTCGCCGATCGACGGCCGGGTGCTGACCCCCGTGGCCCGCGGCCGCGAGGCCGACGTGGACGCGGCGGTGAAAGCCGCCCGCGCCGCCTTCGACGACCAGCGCTGGGCCGGCAAGCCACCCGCCGTGCGCAAGCGCATCCTGCAGCGCTTCTCGGACAAGATCCTCGCGGCCAAGGACGAGCTGGCCCTGCTGGAAACGCTGGACATGGGCAAGCCCATCCAGTACTCGCTCAGCGTGGACGTGGCCTCTACCGCGCGCTGCATTGCCTGGTATGCCGAGGCGATCGACAAGGTGTACGACGAGGTGGCACCTACCGCCGCGAATGCGCTGGCGCTGATCACCCGCGAGCCCATGGGCGTGATCGGCGCAATCGTGCCCTGGAACTACCCGATGATCATGGCCGCGTGGAAGCTCGGCCCGGCACTGGCCGCGGGCAACTCGGTGGTGCTCAAGCCCAGCGAGAAGTCACCCCTCACCGCCCTGCGCCTGGGCGAGCTGGCCATCGAGGCCGGTGTGCCGCCGGGTGTGTTCAACGTGGTGCCCGGCTTCGGCCATGAAGCGGGCGAAGCGCTGGCCCTGCACATGGAGGTGGATGCCATCGGCTTCACCGGCTCCACCCGCACCGGCCGGCGCATGCTGGAGTACGCCGGCCGCTCCAACCTCAAGCGCGTGTACAACGAGCTGGGCGGCAAGTCGGCCTTCGTGGTGTTTCCTGATTTCAAAGACCTGGCGCGTGCGGCGAAGACCGTGGCCGCCAGCATCTTCTTCAACCAGGGTGAATCGTGCAATGCGCCGTCGCGCGTGTTGGTGCACGAGAGCATTGCCGACGAGTTCGTGCGCATCACGGCGGCCGAGGCGCCCAACTACCAGCCGGGCGACCCGCTGGACCCGGCCACCGAAATGGGCGCCATCGTCGATGAAACACAACTGCGCACCGTGCTCGGCTACATCGCCACCGGCAGCAGTGAAGGCGCCACCTGCGTGACCGGCGGGCGCCAGGTGCGCCAGGACACCGGTGGCTACTACGTGCAGCCCACCATCTTCGATCACGCCGCCAACGGCATGACGATCGCCCGCGAGGAGATCTTCGGCCCGGTGCTGTCGGTGATCCGCTTCAAGACCGAGCAGGAAGCCGTGCAGCTGGCCAACAACAGCGCCTATGGCCTGTCAGCCAGCGTGTGGAGCGACAACCTGAGCCGCGCGCACCGGGTGGCGCGCGCGCTGCGGGCAGGCATGGTGCATGTGAACCAGTACGACGAGGACGACATCACCGTGCCCTTCGGTGGCTACAAGCAGTCGGGCAACGGGCGGGACAAGTCCCTGCATGCCTTCGACAAGGTCACCGAGCTCAAGACCACCTGGATCCGCATCGATCCGTGATCATTCCTCCCGGCTGCCGCCGATGCCCAGCAGCATGAGCAGCGACTGGAACACGTTGTACAGGCTCAGGTACACGCCCAGCGTGGCGGTGATGTAGTTGGTTTCCAGGCCGTCTCGCACCCGCTTCAGGTCGTGCAGGATGAAGGCCGAGAAGATGCCGATGGCCATCACCGACAGGGCGATCATCAGCGCGCTGGACTGCAGGAAGATGTTGGCGATGCCGGCCACCATCAGCATCACGGCGCCGACGAAGAGCCACTTGCCCATGGCCGACAGGTCGCGCTTGATCACGGTGGACAACGAGGCCATGCCCAGGAAGACGGCGCCGGTGCCGGCGAGGGCCAGCATGATGAGGCTCGCCCCGTTTGCCAGCCCGAGCACAGCACCCACCAGGCGCGACAGCATCAGGCCCATGAAGAACGCAAAGGCCAGCAGCACCGGCACACCGGCCGAGGAGTTCTTGGTGCGCTCGATGGCGAACATGAACCCGAAGGCACCGACCAGGAACACCACCAGGCCGACACCGGGCGACATCGCCGCCGCCATGCCGGTGGCCACGCCGATCCAGGCGCCCAGCACCGTGGGCACCATGGACAGCGCCAGCAGCCAGTAGGTGTTGCGCAGCACGCGGTTGCGCGCCACCGCGGACGCGCCTGCACCGCCATAACTTGTTGAAACAGCCTGCAAGTTGTTCACGAGGTTCTCCTTGGATGGGTGCCTGCATCCCCGGTGGGACGGACGGCACGGTCTGGCCACTCTAGTGGCCTTCGACCCTCAGAAGAAGCAGAAGTCATCTTCGTTTAACTTCGCTTTTTACGAACCCGGCGGCGCCACCTCACTAGAATGCCCGGCATGAACCTGCCCTTCAACTACAGGCACCTGCACTACTTCTGGGTGGTGGTGAAGGAAGGCGGCATCGCGCGCGCGGCGGAGCGCCTGGGCATGGCGGTGCAGACGGTTAGCTCACAGGTGGGCGACCTGGAGCGCTCGCTCGGCTTCACGCTGCTGAAGTCCTCCGGCCGCCGGCTGGAGCTCACCGAGGCCGGCAAGGAGGCGTTTCGCCATGCCGAGGCCATCTTCCAGCTGGGGGCCGAATTGCAGGGCGCGGTGCGCCAGGCCGCCACCTCGGCCACGCGCAAGTTCGCGGTCGGGATCACCGACGGCCTGCCCAAGGCGGCCGTGCTGCGCCTGCTGGAGCCGATCTCCCGGATGGACTCGGTGCACCTGCAGGCCTGGGAATACGGCTTCGACGACATGCTGGCCGCACTGGCGCTGCACCGGCTGGACCTGGTGCTGGCGGACCGGCCCGCGCCGCACAACGCCAACCTCAAGGTGTTCAACCACCGGCTGGGCGCCGCCTCCATCGAGTGGTACGCCGCGCCGGCGCTCCACACTGGCACCGCCCTGCCCTTCCCGCACAGCCTGGGTGAGCTGCCCTTGCTGCTGCCGACGCACGACATGGCCCTGCGCACCCGCATCGACCAGTGGCTGGATGCGCAGAAGCTGCGTCCGCGCGTGGTGGGTGAGTTCGCCGACAGCGGATTGATGGCCACCTTCGGCGCCCACGGGATGGGCGCCTTCCCCGCCACGGGTTGGTCGCGCGACGACCTCACGCGTGGCCGGGGGCTGGTGCTGCTGGGCGCCTCGCCGGACGTGCTGGAGCAGTTCTATGCGATCAGCGCGGAGCGCAAGATCCAGAACCCGCTGATCCAGGAGATCCTGGCGCAGCAGTTCGATTGAGGCGCCCGGCGAGGCGGACGGCCCTCAGTACTGCCAGAAGATGCGCTGCAGCTCCTTGGTGTCGCTGGTCTTGGTCAAGGCCAGCGCCGCCAGGATCTTGGCCTTCTGCGGGTTGAGGTCGTGCGCCACCACCCAGTCGTACTTGTCGTCCGGCTGCTCGGAGTTGCGCAGCACGAAGCCGTCACCCACGCGCGAGGAGCGGATCACCTGCAGGCCCTGGGCACGCAGCGCACGCAGCTTGTCCACCGCATAGTTGGCCACCGAGCCATTGCCGGTGCCGGCATGCACGATGGCCTTGGCGCCACTGCGCTGCACGGCGTCGTACAGCTCCAGCGACATGTTGCCCGAGCCGTAGACGATCTGCACTTCGGGCAGCGCGTCGATGGTGTCGATGTCGAACTCGCTGCCCATGGTGTGGCGCTTGGCGGGATGGCGGAACCAGTAGGTCTGGCCTTCCACCGCCATGCCCAGCGGGCCCCACTGGCTGGTGAACGCGTTGGTCTTGATGTTGATGCGCTTGGTGACGTCGCGGCCGGAGTGGATCTCGTCGTTCATGGCCACCAGCACGCCCTTGCCGCGCGATTGCGGGCTGCCGGCCACCACCACGGCGTTGTAGAGGTTGAGCATGCCGTCGGCCGACATGGCAGTGCCCGGGCGCATGGAGCCCACCACCACCACCGGCTTGTCGCTGTGGATCACCAGGTTCAGGAAGAAGGAGGTTTCCTCCAGCGTGTCGGTGCCATGGGTGACCACGATGCCGTCCACGTTCGGATCCTTGGTGAGCGCGGACACACGCTTGCCCAGGGTGACCAGCTTGTCGTTGGTGAAGCTCTCGGACGCAATCTGGAAGGCCTGCTCGCCGCGCACCTGCGCCACGTCGGCCAGCTCCGGCACGCCGGCGATGAGCTTGTCCACCGGCACCTTGGCCGCCTGGTAGGTGGCGCTGTTGGCGGCGGTGGCGCCTGCGCCGGCGATGGTCCCGCCGGTGGCCAGGATCACCACGCGCGGCTTGGCGGGGGCCTGGGCGACGGCCAGCGCCGCAGAGGCGCTGAGAGCGATGGCCGCCATGCAGCGGACGAACAAGGAACGCGACAACATGAAATCTCCTCGGAACATTTGATGGTTGGCGCCGGGCTCGGCGCGTCATCAATGTAGGAGCAGCTGCCGGTGCGAGTGTTGCCGTTTTGGCACCCGTGCACGGCGAAAATTTCGGAAATCCACCGGTGACGCATGAGGCCATGCCGCCACGGCATGAAGGGTCATGCGGGCGCGCCCCTGGCGCTGCGCTCACAGGCTTCGGCCAGGACCTGCGTGTCGAGGTAGAGCACGTCCTCCACCACCTTGCCCCAGCGCAGCTTGAGGTACTGCACGCCATGGTTGGTGATCTGCCCGCCATCGGGCATGGGCACGGTGTCGGTGAAGCGGGTGAGCACGCGGGTGTTCCATGGCAACCCGCGCACATGCACGTCGTGCAGCTCGAAGCGGATGCCGGGAAAGGTGCGCAGCAGGCGCTCAAACCAGTCGGTGACGGCGGCCTTGCCGCGCACGTCGGCCGCCAGCGCATGCCGGCCCGGGAAGCGCAGCCACGCCCGCTCGTGAAAGCGGGCCAACACCGGCGCGGCCTCACCCCTGCTGAGGCTGGCAAAGCCGCCGCGAACAATGCGTTCCACCACGAATGCGTACATCGCACCCTCCATCAAGTTTCTTCAGGGAACTTTCATCGTACCCCATGGCGCTCTAAGATCCAACCCATGCCGCTGCGTACCGCTTTTTCCGAGATGAACTGCTCGCTGGCCCGCGCGCTGGACCAGATGGGCGATCCCTGGGCGCTGCTCATCCTGCGTGAATGCTTGATCGGGGTGGAGCGTTTCGACGACTTCCAGCAGGCGCTGGGCGTGGCGCGCAAGGTGCTGGCCGACCGGCTGGCGCGGCTCACCACCCACGGGCTGCTGGAGCGGGTGCCGCTGGACGGCAGCGGCAAGCGGGCCGCCTACCGGCTCACCGACAAGGGCCACGCGCTGGTGCCGGCGCTGGTGGCGGTGATGCAGTGGGGCGACACCTGGGTCTCCGGCTCGGGCCGCGAGCCGGTGCGCCTTACCGGCGCCCGCGGCGCGGTGCTGGCGCCGGTGCAGTTGCGCACGTCGCAGGGCAAGCCGGTGCCGCCCCACCAGGTGCGCATGGCGCCGGGCCCGGGGGCCGACCGGCGAACCCGCGGCCACCTGGCGCAGTGCGCCGCGCTACAGGACGCGCCCGGCCACCACGCGTAGCTTGTCCAGCAGCACCGGGTCGCGAGCCGACGGCGCCGTGATCAGTGCATGGTCCAGCGCGCGCCGGCAGGCACACTCCGGCGCTGCGGCGTCATTCACCACCTGCCGCACCATCCCGCTCACCAGTTCCTTGGCCTGCCCGGCATTGGCCAGCAGCACCCGCACGATCGCGTCCACCGTCACCGTGTCATGGTCGGGATGCCAGCAGTCGTAGTCGGTCACCATCGCCACCGCGGCGTAACACAGCTCCGCCTCGCGCGCGAGCTTGGCTTCGGGCAGGTTGGTCATGCCGATCACGTCGCAGCCCCAGGCGCGGTACAGGCGTGATTCGGCCAGGGTGGAGAACTGCGGGCCCTGCATCGCGAGGTAGGTTCCTCCACGCCGGTGCGGCACATCGGCGGCCTGCAGGCTTGCCTGCACATGGTCGCCAAGCCGGCCGCACACCGGCTGCGCCATCGCCACATGGGCCACCATGCCGGTGCCGAAGAAGGAGCCCGCCCGGCCGCTGGTGCGGTCCACGAACTGGTCCACCACCACGAAGGTGCCCGGCGGCAGGTCGCGCCGCAGGGAACCCACGGCGCTGACGGCCAGCACGTCGGTGACACCCAGGCTCTTGAGCGCATGGATGTTGGCGCGGTAGTTCACCTCGTCGGGCGGAATCCGGTGCCCGCGCCCGTGGCGCGGCAGGAAGGCGATTGGGGCTCCGGCCAGGCGGCCCACCAGCACCTCGTCGGAAGGCGGCCCCCAGGGCGTGTCGCAGTGCACCCAGCGTGTGTCCGTGAGGCCCGGCAAGTCGTACAGCCCACTGCCACCGATGACACCCATCATGTTCATGAAAACCTCCTACCAGCCCGCAGCGCCACCGCGCGTGGCGCCGCCTCCGGATCATGCCGGAGCACCCACGCAGCCCGCGCAGCGCGGCCCAGCCCCGATATGCGGGCACAACCGCACGAAGCGGGCGGCTAACACGCGCCGAACATGGGCTGGCTCAACATAAGGGTTTACCCCAGTGGCATAGTGAGCACACCGGCCAAAGTAAGCCGCGGCCCACGAAGCCGCACGCGATGGCCGGATTGGAAACCACCATGTCCACCTATCTTCATATCCAAGTGCCGGCACAGACGGCCATTCCCCGCGGCGCCGTGCTTGTGGGCCGCCTGATCGAAACCTTCCAGGCCTATGCCAAGGCCCGCAAGGCGGAGCGCAAGCTTCGCGAGCGTGCCCATGACGCGCGCCGGGTGCGTGAGCTGGCCAACCGCCTGCAGTCGTCCGACCCCGGCATGGCCAGCGATCTGCGCTGCATGCTCGACCGCGACTGCTGAACCCGCGGGCTTCGTCCGCCTCGCGGGGAGAACGCCCGCCCGGACCTGGTCAGGCCATCGTGGCAGGCAGGAGCGCTTCACGGGCCAGCGCCTGCACCTCGTGGGCGGGCCTCTCCTTCAGCCGGTGGTCCGACCACACCTGGCGCCAGCGCCGCGCACCCGGCACGCCGTTCCACAAGCCCATCATGTGGCGCGATATGTGCGACCACGGCGTGCCGCGCGCCGCCTGCCGCTGCATGTAGGCCACCATGGCGTCCTCGACCGCTGCGCGCGTCAGATCGGAAGGCGGTTCGCCGAAGAAGCGCGCGTCCCACTCGGCCATCACCCAGGGGTTGTGATAGGCCTCGCGGCCGAGCATCACGCCGTCCAGGATCTGCAGCTGTTCGGCCACCTGCTCGTTGGTCTTCACGCCGCCGTTGAGCACGATGGTCAGCTGCGGGAATTCCCCCTTCAGCTGGTGCACGAACTCGTAGCGCAGCGGCGGCACCTCGCGGTTTTCCTTCGGGCTCAGGCCCTGCAGCCAGGCGTTGCGCGCGTGGACGATGAACACCTCGCAACCTGCGGCCGCCACGGTGCCGACGAAGTCGCGCACGAAGGCATAACTCTCGGTGCGGTCGATGCCGATGCGGTGTTTCACCGTCACCGGCAAGCTGGTGGCGTCGCGCATCGCCTTCACGCAGTCGGCCACGAGCCGCGGTTCGTTCATCAGGCAGGCGCCGAAGGCGCCGCGCTGCACCCGCTCGCTGGGGCAGCCACAGTTGAGGTTCACCTCGTCGTAGTGCCAGCGCTGCGCCAGCCGGGCGCACGCGGCCAGGTCGTCCGGCTCGCTGCCGCCGAGCTGCAGCGCCACCGGATGCTCCTCATCGTTGTAGTCGAGGTGGCGCGGCACGTCGCCGTGCAATAGCGCGCCGGTGGTCACCATCTCGGTGTAGAGCAGCGCATGCCGGGTGATCTGGCGATGGAAGTAGCGGCAATGGTGGTCGGTCCAGTCCATCATCGGGGCCACGGACAGCCGCCAGGCACTTCTCCCAGAGGAAACTTCTTTCTCCATGGGCGGCATTGTGCTGCCGACTTCCGCACTGCCACCGGCCGCGGCCGCCAGCTCGTTCAGTCCTTCGCACCCAGCGCGTTGGTCCGGCGTGCAGATCCTCCGGCCAGGTGCTCGTACGACAGCGTGCCGACGATGCTGCCGTTGCCGGTCAGTTGTGGGGATCGTGGCCGGAAGGACAGGTCGATGTCGTCGAACCCCAGAACCGCCGCATTGCTGCCACGCTCGTTCTTGGCGGCGTTGCTGGACGGGCAGTACCCGACGTACACGTTGGCATCGATCCGTTTCGCACCCGGTGCCTGGCCGCCGATGAAGAACGGGTACAGCTCATGGCCCGCATCGTCGTAGTAGCGCGAGAAGGCGACGAAGGTGTTGTGCTCGACGGTCAGGCCCCAGGCCCGGCTGGTGGAAGCGGATTCCACGCCGAAGGTGATCGATGCGCCATTGGACTGGTTGCCGGAGCGGTTCTTGACGAAGATGTTGTTGCGCGCCTCCAGGATGCCGCCGTCCGGCACGTCGAGCAGATAAGCCTCGGCCTGGGTGCCCGCAGCCGCACGCTGGCCGCTGAGGTAGCTGCCCTCCACCACCGTGCGCTGCGCACGCGACTTCAGCTCGTGGCCATAGAACGAATCGTGGCTCCATGACCCCCGCACCAGGAACGTGAAGCCGGGGTCGGTCTTGCTGGCGTTGATGTAGGCGTTGTGCTCGGGGCCGCCTGCGCCGCCGTTGCTGTCGAGCTCGACATTTTCGAGCAGCAGCGTGCCGCTGTTGTTGCCGGTGGCGAAGATGCCGTTGGCCGAGTGCTGCTTGAAGCCAGCGATGCGCACGCGGCGCAGCGTGAGGTCTTTCGCGCCGTTGACGTAGATGCCCGCCTTGCCGATGTTGCCTCCCCCTGCCGCGTCCACGATGTCGATGTTCTCGATGGTGATGTTGGTGGCCGGCTTGACCACCGCGCCGCTGGCGTCGAAGCGACCCTCGATGTAGACCAGCGACTGGCCATACGTGGCGTTCGACGCGCCGGTGGCCGGGTTGACGATGACCGGCCGCACACCATCGACGGACACACCCCGGATCGTGATGTTCTCCGGCACGCTGAACACGCCCGCCGAATAGTCGGCATCGTTGGCTGCGTTGGGGCCGAGGTAGATCTGCATGTCGCGGCCGCTGTAGACCGCCGGGTAGACCTTGAACACGTCCCCGCTCCGGTACTGCAGGTACGGCTGGCGCCGGAACGGGCCGACCGCCGTGTCCCCGCCATCGGCGCTGTTCGGCTTGGAATAGCCCTTGTCGCCGCCCAGCGAGGTGTAGGTGGCGATCACGACGCCGTTGCGCACCTGCTCGATGCGCGGTGTGCCGGACGTCGCGGGTGCATCCTGCTTCTGGATGCTCGCGGGGTTCCAGGTCCACTGCGCCGGGTAGTTGCCCGTGGCGCACTGATCGGTGCCGTACTGGGTGGCTGGGGAGTAGCCGACCTGTGACGACACCGGCGCCGACGCGGCTGGCGTGGGGGCGGCGGCCTCGCCCGGCCCTGCCCCCGCGTCGGATGACTGGGACCCGCCGCAACCTGCGAGCACCAGGGCGAAAAGCAACACGGCTATCTTCTTGCTGGACATCTTCCGTCTCTCCTCCGAGGTGGCGAAGTAGGCCGAAAGACCAGCGCAGCCGTCAACCACTGAAGAGATCGGTTACGACACAAAACGGCGCTCTGCGTGAACTTGGCCTTCCCATCGTGCCGAACGAATCGCCTGCTGCGTCGCTGGCGCCGGCACATGGGTTGCCGCCGTTTGCCGGGCGCCTTCATCCGCCCTCACGCCCCCGCAGCATCCTCCACATGGACACCGCCCGCCTGTTCCTGGCGCTCTGGCCCGACGAAGCCATCCGCGCCCATCTTGCTCGTGCGCAGGCCACCCTGCCTTGGCCGGCCGGCGCCCGCCCGACCCTTGCGGAAAACCTGCACGCCACGCTGCACTTCATCGGCGCGGTGCCAAGCGATCGCCTCGTGGCGCTGATACCCGCGTTGGCCGTCCCGCCGCGCCGCATCGAGCTGCAGTTGGACCGGCTGGAGCTCTGGCCCAACGGCATTGCCGCCTGGGTGCCCGGCACCACCCCTGCCGCCCTGCGGGCGCTGCACGGCGAGCTCGAAGAACGCCTGCGCGACCTGCAGCTGCCCGTCGAAGCCCGGCCCTATCGGCCGCACGTGACACTCGCGCGCCGTGCCACCGGCCTGGACTCTCGAACCCCGGGCGCACTGCCGCCGCTGCAATGGCATTGTGACGGGCATGCCCTGGTGGAGTCGGCCGCGGGCCGGTACCGCGTGCTGCATCGCTACGACGCCTGAGCCGCTTCATGCCGTGAAGCCCCTGCGGCGCTCTCGGCGCACCGGCAGCGCTATGGTGAGCCCATGACAGTTCGCGTCGAATGCGGCCCGTCCGCCCAGGGGGAGCCAGAGCCGGTGGTGCTGTGGCTGGGCCGGCGCCGCCTGCAGGTGCTGGAGGTGGTGGACCGCTGGTTCGCACCGGCCATGCGCTGGTTCAAGGTGCACACCGAGGACGGGCAGCTCTATGTGCTGCGGCTGGACGAACACTCCGGCCGCTGGGAACTGGCGGCGCTGACCCGCCAGGCCGACGCGCCCAATTCTGCGCACCCGGCATCCCGCGGCCCGCGCATGAGCCACTGATCCGGCCGGGGCGCACGCCCGCCTTGTCACCCCCTGTCACCCCCGCCGGCCCCGCGCTGGCGCGCCGCACTTCCAGAATCGAACCGCGTCGCGGCCCGCCATGCGGCATCCAGCCCGCATCACTGCGCCGCACGGCGTGTCGTGCAGTCCATTCATCGGGGAGTGTCATGTATTCCAACTCAGGTCTGATCAGAAACCTGGCCAGGTGGGGGCGCACAGCAGCCCTGCTGGCCGCGGGCGCCGCGCTCGGCAGCGCGGCGATGGCGCAAACGCCCACCACGGCGGTGGCCCAGCACTCGGGCAAGTGCCTGGACGTGCGCGGCGGCCCGGGCGCCACCGGCGACGGCGCGCGCATCGAACAATGGGCCTGCACCGGCCAGTCCAACCAGGCGTGGACGCTGAAGGACATGGGCGGTGCGCGCTACGAGTTCATCGCCAACCACAGCGGCAAGTGCATGGAGGTGCTCAACGGCGCCACCGCCAACGGCGCGGCCATCCAGCAGGCCACTTGCACCGGCATGCCGCAGCAGCTGTGGACGCTCAAGAGCCAGGGCAATGGCACGTACCAGGTGCTGTCAGTGCCCAGCGGCCGCTGTCTTGACGTGACCGGTGGCCCCACCGCCACCGCCGACGGCGTGTTCACCGAGCTGTGGGACTGCACCGGCCAGGCCAACCAGATCTGGGCCCTGACGCCGCCCGCCACCGCGCAGGCGCAGCAGGTGGTGGTGCAGCATTCCGGCCAGTGCCTGGACGTGCGCGGCGGCGTGGCCGCCACGGCCGATGGCGCCCTCATCGAGCAGTGGCCCTGCAGCGGCATGGACAACCAGAAATGGACCCTGCGCGACATGGGCAACTCCAGGTTCGAACTGGTGGTCACCAGCAGCGGCAAGTGCATCGAGGTCAGGAACGGCGGCACCGCCAACGGCTCGGCCATCCAGCAGGCCACCTGCACCGGCAGCACGCGCCAGCTGTGGACCGTGAAGCCGCTGGGCGGCGGGCAGAACCAGATCATTGCCGCGGGCAGCGGCCGCTGCCTGGACGTGACCGGCGGCCCCGGCGCCACCGCGCAGGGCACCCTCACCGAGCTGTGGGACTGCACGGGCCAGCCCAACCAGTCGTGGGCCTTCAGCGCCAGCGGCTCCACCCCACCGCCGCCCACCGGCACGCCGGGGCCCTATGGCCAGGATGCCTCGCAATACAACCTGGTGTTCGCCGACGAGTTCGAAGGCACCAGCCTGGACACCAGCAAGTGGATCGATCACCTCTGGTACCAGCCCGCCGACACCACGCCCAACTATGCGGTGAGCAACGGCAGCCTCAAGATCTGGCCCGTGGCCGGCACCGACTACAAGCGCGACTACCGCCACATCACCACCGACGGGCGCTACTACCAGACCTACGGCTTCTACGAGATCGAGGCCAAGCTGCCGCGCGGCAAGGGCCCGTGGCCGGCGTTCTGGCTCTACAACCACGATTCCGCCGGCGACTTCCGCCCCGAGATCGACATCATGGAGGCCTACCCGGGTGGCGGCCCGAACAGCGGCTGGTCCGACGCCAACCTGCACCCCACCGCCTTTGCGGCCACTGTGTGGCGCGGCAACCCGGGCGACCAGGCCGGCTTCAAGATGCTACAGACCACCGACCTGTCCGCCGGCTTCCACAAGTACGCGGTGAAGTGGGAACCGGGCAAGCAGACCTTCTACTTCGACGGCCAGCCGTTCTACACGCTCAACGTGAGCATGAGCAATCGCATGTACATCCTGCTCAGCTTCCAGTTCGGCAGCGCCAGCGGGCCGGGCGATGCCAGCACCCCCACCGGGCAAGGCAACTCGTTCGAGGTGCGCTATGTGCGGGCCTGGAGCTTCAAGAACGCGCAGACCGCGGCCAAGGTGGTGGCCTACCACGGCGACTCCACCGTCTGGGGCTACCGCTCCGGCGTGGGCGACCAGGTGCCCACGCCGGCACCCAGGGCCTTTGCCGATGCCCTCATCGCCGCCGGCCGCGAGGTGGATGTGCGCAACGAGGGCGTGAGCGGCACCACCGCCTGCGACCTGCTCAACGGCACCGACGGCAAACACGCGCCGTGGTCCAGCTACATCGCCTCGTCGCCCGCGCAGGCGGTGATCATCAACCACGCGATCAACGACGAATGGCGCTACGACGTGGCCACCTACCAGTCCTGCCTGCGCCAGCTGGCGCAGCTGGCCAAGGGCCGCGGCAAGCAGGTGATCTTCGAGACCCCCAACCCCACGCGCGACAGCGGCCCGAATGGGCTGGACGTGTACGTCAACGCCATGAAGCAGGTGGCCTCGCAGGAGGGCCTGCCAGTGATCGACCAGTACGCCAACCTCACGGCCTACCTCAACGGCCGCAGCATCACCACGATCTGCCCGGACGGGGTGCATCCGAGCGAGGACGTGTACATGATGAAGGGCCAGTACGCGGCACAGCGGTTCGCCGGCATGTGACCGGTCGCTGAAGCGACACGGCTGTGCGCGATTCGCACAGCCGTAACGGCTTGAAAAAGCGCGGCCTGGCGCGGTGATGCCCCACCGATACTCCGGGCCGGGCCGCGCGGGTCGGACATCTGCCGGTCCGTTGCATGACGGCCGACACCACCGCACCTCCCCAGCAGCAACAGCACACGGCCACGCCGGCTTTGGCACTGCCACGCAACGTGGTGGAGGCAGAGCTCAACCGCATGCTCGCCAGCCCCGAGTTCGCGCCCTCGCCACGCCAGCAGCGCTTCCTGCAGTACCTGGTGCACCACGCGTTGGCCGGCCAGGGCGTCACCCTGAAGGAGACGGTGCTGGCGGTCGAAGTGTTCGGCCGCCATGCCGACCGGTTCGATCCCCGGCAGGACAGCATCGTGCGGGTGGAGGCCGGCCGGCTGCGCCGCCGGCTCGCGCGCTACTACGGCGGCAGCGGCAAGGGCTCCTGCATGCGGGTGGAGCTGCCGGTGGGCAGCTACGTGCCGCTGCTGCACGCCCATCAGGCGCTCAAGGATGCGGCGGCCACGCGTCGCGCTCGCGACCTGGTCGAGCGGGGCGAGAACTTCCTGCGCCAGACCAGCGAGGAGGCCATGCGCAAGGCGCTGCAGCGCTTCCAGGCAGCAGTGCGTGAAGCGCCCGCCTATGCCCGCGCCTACAAGGGCCTGGCGCGCGCCTGCACCGGCCTGGTGGCGTGCTGGCACGAACCCGCAACGCCCTGGATCGCGGATGCGCTGGCGGCGTTCAAGCATGCCGCGGCGCTGGACCCGTCGGACGCCGAGACCGTGATGCTGATCGGCGGCCTGCACCACCGCTACGACCACGACTGGGCCTTGGCCCGGCCGTGGCTGGAGCGCGCCGTGGAGATGAGCCCGAACAACGCGATCGTGCGCTGCGGGCGCGGCTTCTACCTGGTGCTGGCCGGTGCTGACGAGGAGGCGGAGCAGGAGCTGCAGCTCGCGCGTCGGCTCGACCCTCACTTCCTGCAGGCGCGCCAGTTCATGGCCGGGCTTCGGGTGGCACAGCGCCGCTGGGACGATGCGGACAAGGAACTGGAGGCGCTGCTGGACATCGCGCCCGGGTACTTCTCGGCCCAGCTCACCGTGGCCGACGTGTTGCGCTATCGCGGCCGGCTCGAGGCGGCGCAGGTGGTGTATCGCCGCGTGCAGCACGCCTTTCCCACGCATGCCGCCGGCTGGCTGGGCGAGGCCCAGGTGTTTGCCTTGCAAGGCCAGAGCAACGCATGCGAACAGGCCATCGCCCAGGCGCGCGAACGCATGGGCGGCACCATTCCCACCTATGCGATGGCCAAGGTGCTGGCGTGTGCGGGCCAGGTGGACCAGACGCTGGCGCTGCTGCGCGAGAGTGCTGCCACTCGCGACCCGGGTTTCCTGTTCGGCAACATCGAGCCGGCCTTCGATCCCTTGCGCAACCACCCGGACTTCGTGGCGCTGTACCGGCGCGTTCGCGCGCCGTAGCATGGGCCGCGTAAGCGGCCCGTGCCGAACAATCACCGCGTGATGCGGATCCAGTTCAGGTTCCAGCCGCCCGCGAGCGCCTTCACCGCGATCTGCTGCTGCCCGGCGCCCAGCTGCACCTGGTGCGACACCGTGGTCCAGTTCTGCCAGCCGCCGGTGGCAGGCACGGTGACGCTGCCATAGACCGGCGTTCCGCCCGCCTTCTCCAGCTGAAGCTGGCCGCCGCCGTTGAGGCTGGCCACCCGGTACTGCACGGTGTAGGTGCCCGCCACCGGCAGGTTCACGTTCCAGACCACCCAGTCGTTCGGATCGATCCAGCCGAGATCGAGCCCGCCCTCGTTGCAGGACTCGGCCTGCATGCCGGACATGGCGGCGTAGTTCTCCGCCTCGATCTGCACCGAGAACTGCGGCTTCTGGTACACGCGCACGTAGTCCACGTACATCTTCGCCGGCAGCCCCGCATCGTCGACGTTGAAGCCGGGCCAGTTGCCGCCGATCGCCAGGTTGAGCAGCAGGAAGAAGTCGCGCTGGAACTCGTCGGTGCCGCCCGCACCATTGGCGATGTTGATCACGTGGTACTGCGTGCCGTCGACGAACCAGCGGATGGCCGTCGGATCCCACTCCACCGCGTAGACATGCCAGTCGGTCACGGTGGTGGCCACGTGGCCGCCGTAGGAGGCGTAGCTGCCGTTGTCGGCCTGCCAGTGCACGGTGCCGTAGACGTCCGAGCCGGTGTTCACCTGCTCCATCACGTCGATCTCGCCGGAGGCCGGCCAGCCCACGCTGGTGATGTTGCTGCCCAGCATCCAGAAGGCCGGCCAGGTGCCGAGCTTGGCGGGCAGCTTCATCCGGGCCTCGATGCGGCCGTAGCGGAAGTTGCGCTTGCCCTGCGTCTTCATGCGGGCGGAGGTGTAGCGGTAGCCGCCGAAGTCCTCTCGCCTGGCGGTGATCACCAGCGCGTCGTTCTCCACCGTGGCGTTCTCGCGCCGGTAGTACTGCAGTTCGTTGTTGCCCCAGCCGCCCGTGCCGTTGCCGGTTTCGAAGACCCAGTCGGGCCCGATGCTGCCGTGGAACTCGTCGGACCACACCAGCTGCCACTGGGCCATGGCCGGCGTCGCTGCCAGCAGCATGGTGCACAAGGGCGCGGCCAGCCGCACCAACATGGACTTGAAGAACGAACGCATGCAGGAACCTCCGCCTATGAAAGCGCAACCATTGCGCTGCCAGGAAATTCTGCAAGCGCGTTGAAAGCGATTTCAGATGGGTTTACCCGCACTGGCTCGCAAGGTCGTTTTCAGATGTGTGCAGATGTGGATGCATGGGCCCGCGGTCGTCGGGCGATACGGGCCCGGGCACGCGTCAGCAAACCCTGACATCGGGTGCGCTGGCCCGCTGATGCCATGCCCGCAGCGCGCTGCCTATGCTGCGCGGACCGCATAGTTGATGGATGGACCATGTACGCTGCAAGCACCACGCCGACGGCCACGGCTGCCCTGCCCCCGCAACGCCAACCCGTGCGCACGCCGCGCGCCAAGGGCCGCGCCGGCCGCGAGCTCTCCGAGCAGGAGGTGCTCGCCATGGCACCGGACGACTACATGAACGAGCTGCAGCTGGACTTCTTCCGCGCGCGGCTGGAGGCCCTGCGCGCCGGCCTCGAGGAGAAGGCGCAGGCCACCACGCAGGGCCTGCGCGAAGTGGAACTGGGCGCACCCGACCTCGCCGACCGCGCCACCATCGAGGAAGAGCATGCACTGGAGCTGCGCACGCGTGACCGCGAACGCAAGCTGCTGCGCAAGATCGAGGAGTCGCTGCAGCGCATCAGCAGCGGCGACTACGGTTGGTGCGAAGAGACCGGCGAAGAGATCGGCGTGGCGCGCCTGATCGCACGCCCCACCGCCACCTTGACGGTGGAGGCGCAGGCGCGGCGCGAACTGCGCCACCGCATGTTCGGCGAGCAGTGATCTATCCGCCGGAGGTTGAGCACCAGGTCCTGGAAGCGAACGGCCAGCGCCTGTACACCGCGGCGGCCGGCCCGGCTGACGGGCCGCTGGTCATCCTGCTGCACGGGTTTCCGGAGTTCTCCTTTGGCTGGCGCCACCAGCTGGGCGCGCTGGCTGCGGCCGGCCTGCGCGCGGTGGCGCCGGACCAGCGCGGCTACGGCCTTTCCAGCAAACCGAAGGGCCACGCCGCCTACGCGCTGCCGGAGCTCGCCCGCGATGTGGTGGCATTGGCCCGGGCGCTGGGCCGCGACCGGTTCAGCGTGGTTGGGCACGACTGGGGCGGGCTGGTGGCCTGGCAGCTCGCCGCGTGCCACGACGACACGGTGCAGCGTGCCGCCATCCTGAACGCTCCACATCCACAGGCGCTTCGGCAGCACCTGTGGCGCAGCCCGACGCAAGCCTTGCGAAGCGCCTACATCGCCTTCTTCCAGCTGCCCTGGGCACCCGAAGCCCTGCTGGGCGCCCACGGCCACGCGCTGCTGGAGCAGGCGCTGGTCGGCAGCAGCCGCGAGGGCACGTTCTCCGAGGAGGAACTGCGCGTCTACCGTGACGCCTGGTCGCAGGAGGGCGCGCTCACGAGCATGCTGAACTGGTACCGCGCGATCACGTTGAACCGCTCGGCCCGGTGGCCGCGGGTGCGCCTGCCGGTGCGCCTGCTCTGGGGCGACCGCGACAGCGCGCTGGAAGCGCCGCTGGCCGAAGCGTCGGCCGCCGCCTGCGGGCAAGGGGAAGTGATCCACCTGCCGCAGGCCACCCACTGGCTGCACCACGAGGAGCCGGAACGGGTGAACGCACTGCTGGTGGAGTTTCTGCAACCGCTGCTCTCCCAGGCGGGCACCTGCCAGACCTGACAGGTGTGCGCCGCGGCCGGCTTCCGTAGAGTAGGAAGCTGGCCGACGTGCGCATGGCGCCGCGGCTCAGGGAGAAACGATGAGTGAGAGCTCCGACACCACCGGTCCGCCTGCGGGCGGCGACGGCACGCCACAGCAGCTCGACAGGCTGCTGTTCGAAGCGAACCCGCTGCCGCTGTGGATCTACGACCTGCAGACACTTCGCATCCTCGACGTCAACGAGGTCGCCTGCCAGAAGTACGGCTACAGCCGCGAAGAGTTCCTGGCGCTGACCATCCGCGACATCCGCCCCCCCGAGGACATTCCCCAGATGGAAGCGTCGGTGCGGGACACGCCGGAAAAGAGCTTCAACTCCGGCATCTGGCGCCACCGCCTCAAGGACGGCGCGCTGATCAATGTGGAGATCACCTCCCACGAGATGATCTATCACGGCCGCCGCACGCGCTTTGTCTGCCCGATCGACGTGACGCAGCGTGTGCGCGCGGAGGCCGCGCTGCGCGAGCGCGAGGCCGGCCTGCGGCGCGCCCAGGCGCTCACCGCGCTGGGCCATGTGATCACCGGGCCGGACGGCGGCTTCGAGAGCTGGTCCGAAACCCTGCCACAGCTGGCCGGCATCCAGCCGGCCGACATGCCCACCAGCACCCGCGAGTGGCTGGGCCGCCTCGTGCATCCGGACGACCGCGAAGCCTTCCGCGCCAAGAGCGTGGAAGCGGCGCGCACCGGCACCCGCGTGGACGTGGAGTACCGGCTGGTGCAGCCCGGCGGCCGGCTGGTGGAGATTCGCCAGGTGATCGAGCCGATCGAGGGTAGCCGGGATCCGGCTCACGTGCGCTGGTTCAGCACCTTGCAGGACGTGACCGAGCAGAAGCAGGCGCAGGCGCGGGTGATGCGCCTGAACGAGGAGCTGGAGCAGCGTGTGCGCGAGCGGACCACGCAGCTCGAGGTGTCCAACCACGAACTGGCGCTGGCCACCGCGGCGGCCGAGCGGGCCAACCGGGCCAAGACAGAGTTCCTCTCGAACATGAGCCACGAGCTGCGCACGCCGCTGAACGCCATCATCGGCTTCGGGCAGCTGCTGGCCGCACCCAAGGGCCCCCTCGGTTCGCCCGAGCAGGCCGTGGTGTTCGTCAACCACATCGTGCGCGCCGGCCGCCACCTGCTCACCCTCATCAACGACCTGCTGGACCTGGCGCAGATCGAATCGGGCAAGTTCAAGGTCGCCATCGACCGGCTGCCCTTGGGCGAAGTG
Source organism: Ideonella sp. BN130291 (assembly GCF_036231905.1). Taxonomy (NCBI): domain Bacteria; kingdom Pseudomonadati; phylum Pseudomonadota; class Betaproteobacteria; order Burkholderiales; family Sphaerotilaceae; genus Ideonella; species Ideonella sp. BN130291. Next base: position 217,537 of record NZ_JAZARE010000011.1, read on the forward strand.
CTGGCCGAATGCCAGGCCATGATCGAGCCGCAGTCGCAGCAACGCGGCATCCGCTTGCTGTTTCCGGCCGAGGCCGACGTGCAGGTGCTGGCCGACCGCACCCGGCTGAAGCAGGTGCTGCTGAACCTGCTGTCCAACGCGGTGAAATACAACCGCGAACGCGGCGCGGTGGTGGTGGACCACAGCACCATCGCGCCCGGCCGGGTGCGCATTACCGTGCAGGACACCGGCGGCGGCCCGCGGGCGGTCCAGGTGGAGGCGCTCTTCCAGCCCTTCAACCGGCTGGGCCAGGAGGCCGGCAGCGCCGAAGGCACCGGCATCGGGCTGGTGGTGACCAAGCGCATGGTGGAGCTGATGGACGGCCAGATCGGCGTGAACAGCACACCGGGCATGGGCACGCTGTTCTGGGTGGACCTGCCGGCCGAGGTGCCCCACCCGGCCCCCGCCGCGCAGCGCACCACCGTGCTGGTGGTGGAGGACGACGCCGCCAGCCTGCAACTGGTGCAGCAGGTGCTCGCCGCCCGGCCCGACCTGCAGGTGCTGTGCGCCACCGACGGCCGGCGCGGCGTGGAGCTGGCGCGCCAGCACCAGCCAGCCCTGATCCTGATGGACAACAACATGCCGCACATGAGCGGGCGCGAAGCGCATGCCCTGTTGCGCCAGGAGCCGGCCACGGCCAGCATCCCGATCATTGCGCTGAGCGGCAACGCGTCCGCCACGGCGGTGGAGCAGGGCCGCGCCAGCGGCTATGTGGCGTATCTCACCAAGCCGCTGGATCCGGCCGAGCTGCAGGCCGCGGTGAACCAGGTGCTCCGGCCGGAGTGAGCGCGCCGCATGCCGGGCCCCCCTGCCGGCGCGCGAGTGGGCACAATGGCGCCTTTGCCGCTCCGCCGACGCTTCATGTCCTCCACTCCTCCGCAGACCGCAACCGCCTCCGCCGAATCGAACGCAGCGGCCTGCGCCGACCAGCTGAAGGCGCTGTTCCCGGCGCTTTTTGTCGGCCCCGCCAAACCCCTGAAGCTGAAGATCCAGGCCGACATCCAGGAGCGTGCGCCCGGCAGTTTCACCAAGCAGGCGCTGTCGGCCTTCTTCCGGCGCTACACCGGCAGCACCTCGTACCTGATCGCGCTCACGCGCTCGCCGCACCGCTTCGATCTCGACGGCCAGCCCGCCGGCGAGATCAGCGAAGAGCACCGCAAGGCGGCCACGGAAGAACTGGAGCGCCGCCGCGCCAACCAGCAGGCGCGGCGCGCGGTGGAGGACGAACAGCGCCGCAACCGCGCCCAGCTGCTGCGCGACTACGAACGCACCACCCTCACTCGCGCCAACTTCTGTGCCCTCAAGGGAGTGGAAGAAGCCGAACTCGATGGCCTGCTGGACATCGCGCGCAAGGAGGCCGCCGAAGCGCCACCGCCGCGCCGTGACGGCCCCGGCCGCCCACCGCAGCGCCCCCAGCGCCCGCCCAGGCCCCAGGGCCGGCCTGACCGCCCCGACCGACCGCGCCAGGACGGCAAGCCGCAGCGCGAACGCAGCGCCTGAGGGCCGGCCAGGCAGCGCCGGCTGCCAACAATGCCCGCACTGCCAGGCGCAAATGCCGTAGGCAGCGGCGCGTGCGGCTGCTACGCTGAACGCTCCATGATGGGGACGCCCGCGGAGACCGCCATGCGGCACTGGATCACGCTCCTGCTTTGCGCATTGCTGGCTGCCTGCGCGAGCGCGCCGCCCGCGGTGCCCGCCCCGACCCAGCTGCTGAAGGACGCGCTTTTCGCAGCGCCAGCCCGGCCGGTGAGCGCCAAGGAAGTGTTCCGCCTGAGCGACGACATGCGTCGCTTCATCGACCAGCAACTCACTTTCAAGCTGCGCCAGACCAACGGCAGCCAGCGTGCGCTGGTCGAAACCCTGTACCGGCAGCAGGAGCTCAAGCTCGAATACGACACCGCGCAGACGCGCAACGCGGCTGAAGCCTTCGCCGCCCGCTCGGGCAATTGCCTGTCCCTGGTGATCATGACGGCCGCCTTCGCCAAGGAGCTGGGCCTGCCGGTGCACTACCAGAGCGCCATCGTTGAAGACATGTGGAGCCGCACCGGCGACCTGTACTTCGTCAACGGCCATGTGAACCTGGCGCTGGGCCGGCGGCTCGCCGACGCCCGGACCGTCTACGACGGAGACCAGTACGTGGTGGTGGACTTCCTGCCGGCCTCGGACATCCGCGGCCTGCGCACCCGCGAAATCAGCGAAGCGACCGTGGTGGCGATGTACATGAACAACCGTGCCGCCGAAGCGATGGCGCATGGAAACATTGATGACGCGTACTGGCTGGCCCGTGAAGCGGTGCTGCAGGATCCGGCCTTCCGGCCGGCCTACAACACCCTGGGCGTGGTGTACCTGCGCGCTGGCCATGCGGCCGAAGCGGACCAGGTGTTCGCCCAGGTGCTGGTGGGCGACCCGGCCAACCTGGTGGCCTTGTCGAACCGGGCCGCTGCCCTGCGCGCTTTGGGCCGCGACGCTGAAGCCGAAAGAATCACCCAGCGCCTGGCCCAGCTCGAGCCGTATCCACCCTTCCACTTCTTCAAGCTGGGCGTGGCCGCCATGGGCACGGGCGACTACCGATCCGCACGCGACTGGTTTGCCAAGGAAGTGGACCGTGCCGGCTATTACCATGAGTTCCACTTCTGGCTCGGCGTGGCCCACCTGCGGCTGGGCGAGACGGCGCAGGCTCGCCAGCACCTGCAGCTGGCCCTGGAACAAAGCACCACGCGCGGCGACCACGACCTGTACGCCGCCAAGCTGGCCCTGCTGAAGTCCAAGCGCACCCAGTAGCTTGGCTTGCCGGCCATGCCGGCACCCCGCTTGCTGCTCGGGCAGGGATGTCCACTGCCCGAAGGAGCCTTTCATGAACCGGATCTCATCTTCCGCCGCCCTGGCGCTTGCGGCCGCATTCGCGCCTTGGGCCGCTCAAGCGGGCCCGGTCGCCATCCAGACCGGCCCGGTGCACACCGAAATGAACATGATGGACACCAACAGCGACGGCAAGCTCACCCCCGAGGAACACGCCGCCGGCGCACAGCGCATGTTCCAGGCCATGGATGCCGACAAGGACGGCCGCGTCACCGCCGCCGAGATGGACGCTGCGCACCAGAAGATCACCGGCGAGAAGAGCAAGCCGGGCGACATGCCGGCAGCCGAAAAGATCCGCACCATCGACAGCAATGGCGACGGCGTGCTGACGGCCGAGGAACATGCGGCCGGCTCACGCCGCATGTTCGAGGCCATGGACGTCAACCACGACCGGCAGCTCACCTTCCCCGAACTCGCCAGCGGGCACCGGCGCCTGCAGGGCCGGTAGCCGGGGCCTCAGCTGGTGGACGAGCCGCTGCCCGGCATGCCGGGTGGCAGCTGCACCGTGACCAGCAGCGACGCGTCGCGCAGCGCCCGCACGGTATAGCGCGTCTGCGCCGGCAGCAGCACCAGCTGCTGGGCTGAGAGCTGGCAGGCGCCGCCCTCTCCTTCGAGCGCCACTTCACCCTCGATGCACTGCACCGTCACTTCGCCGTACACGCTGTGCGGCGGCAGCGCCTGGCCGGCGGGCAGCACGATGCGCATGAGCTCCAGCGAATGTGTCTTCAGGATCGCGTGGTTGGCGGACCGGTTCAGCTGGTCGCCGAGCGGCGAAATGTCGATCGCTTGCCAAGGCTTGGCGTGGGACAAGGCCATGAAGATGCTCCGGAAAGTGCACTCCCTGGCCCACCAGCCAACCGTGTGCCATGCCCCGGGCGCAGCCGCATCCGCTGTGGTGTCCGCCGGGGCTACGGAGGCAGCACGCGGTTGAGCTCGGCCGCCAGCACCTGCGCCAGCCTGCGGTAGCCGCCCGGATTGGGATGGATCTCGTTCACCCAGTCCGCGCTGTTGCCGGTGCTGCCGAGGGCCGCCCGCTCCAGCGTGCCGCGGGTGTCCACCACCACCACGCCCGGCAGCGCGGCCGACCCGCCAGCGCGTGCGTCCAAGGCCAACAGGGCCTGCGCCAGGCGGTCCACCAGGAAGTCGGTCACCTGCACCTGCAGCGCCGGTGCCAGGCCACGCGCCTGGAATGCCGGGAACAGCCACGGTCCGCGCACCGGCGCGAACAGGAAGGAGGCCGGCGCACCGCGTGGCGTGGGGTAGTCGTAGGTATGCAGCACCACCGGCACGCCCACACTCAGGCTGCCCGGGGCATCGCGCAATGCGACGATGCGCGCCACGTCCTGCTGCACGCTGCCCAGCAAGCTCTCCAGCAGGTCGAGATCGACGTGGCTTTGCGGCTGCGCCGGATCACCCTGAGGCGCCGGCCGCAGCAGCGTGTGCACCTCTTCCATCAGGTCGTTGCCGCCGCCGCTGAGCAGCAGCGCATCCCAGCGGTAATTGAACCGGGGCTTGGCCAGCAGGCGCACCAGGTCCGGGTTGCCGGCCAGCGCCGCCATGTGCCGCAAGGTGTCGCCCGGATAGGCCAGGTTGAAGATCTGCGCGCTGTCGCGCAGGCGCAGCTCCAGCAGCAGGTTGGACGACGGCAGGCCGGAGATCGTGAACCACGAGTCGCCTTCGGCCAGCAGGTGCCAGCGGAACTGCGGATCGTCCAGCAGGTACGGGCCTTCACCCGATCCCAGCTGCAGGGGCTGCAGGACCTGGGGCGCGAACATCGGCATGGTGGGCTCCTGGTTGCGGCTGGCCTGCACTAGCGCGGCAGCGGATGTGCCTGCTGCCTATTCGCCCCGGGGCACTTGCGGCCCGGCGGCGCAGCGTGGGCACAGGCAGGCCTGGTTGCGCTGCGCCTCGGGCACGCGCGCCAGCGCCTCGCGCGACACGGTGGCCCGGCTGCACCAGCAGTCGACGTCGAAGCGGCCGCACCGGGCGGGCGCACAGTCGTTGGGCCCGCCGCACAGCGGGCAGCGCAGGTTGGGCAATGGCTGCATGCGGCCACTATGCCTCAGCGCTCCACCGCCTGGGCCAGGTACCGCGACACGGCGGGCGGCGTGTCGCCGATGTGGAAGGCCAAGCGGCGCTCGCGCAGCGCGATGTCGAAGGCCGTCATGCGCTCGAAATGGCGCAGGTGCTCCACCCATGATTCATCGACGAACTGCTCCACGTAGCGCCCGTTGTCGGCGGCATCGCGAAACAGGCTCCACGACAATACGCCATGGCGCAGCCGGTTGCGCCGGCTTTCCTGCATCACCGCCAGGAACTGCGGCGCGGTGGCCGGATCGATGCGGTACTCGATGGTGATCAGCACCGGCCCTTCGTGGGGACCCAGGTCGATGTCGGTGCCGGCGGGCCGGGTGAACTCCGCCGGGGTGAGGTCCTCGCTCACGAGGCCGGCTTCGAGCCGGAAGCGGCGGGTGACCGCCAGGCTGAGCACCGCCCCGATGGCGGCGCACACCAGGCTGGTGCGCACGTCGGTCCAGGTGGCCACCTGGCCCCACAGCGCCGCACCAGCCGCGCTGCTGCCCATCAGCGCCATCTGGTAGATCGACATGCCGCGCGCCCGCACCCAGTCCGGCAAGGCGAGCTGCGCCGACACGGTGAGCGAATTGGCCGCCGTGATCCAGGCGGCGCCCGCCACGATCATCGCGGCGCCGGCCACTTGGGGGTTGGGCGCCACGCCCAGCACCAGCATGGCCGCTGCCTGCAGCACCGTGCCATAGGCCACCAGCCCGTCGCGTGACACGCTGGCACGCAGGCGCGGCAGGTACAGCGCCGCCACGATGGCGCCGGCGCCCATGCAGGCGAGCAGCAGCGTGAAGGTGCCTGCGCCGCCACCGTGCAGGCCCTTGGCCACCAGCGGCAGCAAACCGAGCATCGCCATGGACTGCAGGAAGAACAGCGCCACCCGCAGCAGCACCGCATGCATGCGGCGCGACTGGCGCACGTACTGCAGCCCCACCCGCATGGCGCCGAGGAAGCGCTCGGCCGGCAGCGCGCTGGCCTTCTCCTCGCGCTTCCAGCGCCGGATCACGAAGGCGGCGCCGACCGACAGCACGGCGTTCAAGGCGAACACATAGGCGCTGCCCAGCGCGGCGATGATGGCGCCGGCCACGATCGGGCCGATGATGCGCGAGGCGTTCATCGCCACGCCGTTGAGCGCCAGGGCGGTGGGCAGGTGCTGGCGCGGCACCACCTCCGGCACGATGGCCGCGAACACCGGCCAGCGCATGGCCAGGCCCACGCCGTTGGCGAAGGTGAGCAGCAACAGCAGCGGCGCGTTCATCGCCCCGAACACCACCACCGCGCACACCAGCAGCGCCACCGCGGCCACCCATACCTGGGTGACCATGAAATAGCGCCGGCGGTCGGCGATGTCCGCCAGCGCACCGCTGGGCAGCCCGAGCAGGAACACCGGCAAGGTGGAGGCCGACTGCACCAGCGCCACCATCACCGGCGAGTTGCTCAGCGAGGTCATCAGCCAGGCAGCGGCCACATCGTTCATCCACATGCAGACGTTGGCCGTCACCCACACGCCCCACAACATGCCGAACACCGGGTTGGCGGTCAGCGGGGTCCAGGCGGAGATCGGGCGCTCACTGGGCGGGCGTTCGCGGGGCGCATCCATGGGCTGGAACTTAGCACCCGAGATGCCCGCGACGGCGACGGCAACTACGCACGCGCCGGCACAGGGTTTGCCGGCAGAGCGCATGGCCAGCAACCCGCACGAGTACGACCCGGCCGCAATCATGGGCGGCCTCTACGGCGACGGCATCATCGCGCTCAAAGGCGCGTTCAGCCCCGACTGGGCCGACCGGATGCACGAGGACATCCTGCAGCTGTTCGAGGAAGCCCGCTCACGACCGCGCGGTGCACTGCCGCGCGGGCCCGCGCGCTACTACGTCGAGGTGCATCCCGAACGCCTGCGCGGCTTCGTGGACATCGTCACCCACCCGTGGTTCGTGGCCGTCTGCCGCGCGGTGCTGGGGCCGCAGTACCAGGTGGTGGAAGTGGGCTTCGACATCCCCGGCCCGGGCGCGCAGGACCAGCCCTGGCACCGCGACTTCCCGGCGCCGGACGCCACGGTGATCGGCCGCAGCCTCGATTCGCTGGCCTTCAACCTCACCGCGGTGGACACCACGCCGGAGATGGGCCCGCTGGAGATTGCGCCCGGCACGCAGTGGGACGACTTCGGCGGCCGCGACGCGCCGAACCGCGAGGCCGGCATGTTCCCGCCGAAGTCGCTGTATCCGCGCTACGAAGCGCGCGCCCAGACCCGCATGCCGCAGCGCGGCGACATCTCCGCGCGCTCGGCGCTCACCATCCACCGCGGCACGGCGAACCGGTCGCAGTGGTCCCGGCCGGTGCTGGTGGTGGGCGTGGACGCGCCCGGCGCCGGCAATGCGGCGCGGCACGACCTGCAGGTGACACGGCCTTACTTCGAGGGCCTGCCGGCCGAGGTGCGCGAGCACCTCACCTGCCGCGTGGTGGACCAGCTGCAGCACATCGAGCAGGCCCACGCGATCGAGGGCCTGCTCAAGCCGGAGTACTGAAGCGGCGTATGGGGCGGTTTAGAGGCTGCGCAACTGGTCGACGTGCGCCTTGTACCAGCCCACGCTGTCGAAGAACAGCGTCCAGCCGATGATGTCGAAGTGGTCGTAGCCGCCCATCAGGCCTTTCCAGTTCCAGGCCCCGGCTTGTGGCGTGCCGCCGCGGCTGATGTCACGCACGGTGACCGGCCGCGCATAGACCTGGCCCGCGCCGTTCATCGCCCAGGTGGGTGCCTTCTGCGCCACGGTGTTCACCACCGCGTCGCTGGGGAACCAGCTGCTGTCGCTCACCGGCGGGAACGGGCGGCTGTCGTGGTAGTAGTTGCCCATGAAGCCCGGGCCGGCAAAGGCACCGATCAGCAGGTTGGTGTCCAGGTTGGGATACGACCAGCCGGTAAGCAGGCCGGTGTAGCTGGAGTTGGTGCTCCAGGAGAAGTAGTAGACGTTGGGCTGGTCCTTCACCCAGTCGTTCTCGGCCATCGCGCCCGCGGGGCTCAGGTCGTAGGGTGACAGGTCCTTGATGCCGCTGCTCCACAGCGGCGAGCCCATCACCCGGTTCATGTACTGGCTGAAGGTCTCGCTGCTGGTCTGCGGGCCAATGCGCCACTGGTCCATCTTGAAGTCGTAGATCTTGTTGGCGCCGGTGGCGTTGGCAACGCCCGCGATGCCGGTGACCAGCTGCTGCACCACCGGCACCCAGTCGACGATGCGGTAGGCCAGCGTGGTGCCGTCGTTCGGCGTGGCGATGGTGGTGACGCTCTTCACCCAGCTCGCGTTCACGCTGTAGGGAAACAGCCCCGGGTTCGCCGGCGCGCCGTTGGCGGCGAGCATCTGCACCAGCATGCGTGCGGTCTGCCCGCCCATGCTGTGGCTCACCAGGTGCACCGGATGGTTGGCATCCCAGTCCCGGTACAGGCCGGGATAGCAGGTGCGGCCGTTGTGATACGTGTCCTCCGGCTTGCGCAGGTGGCCAGCGTCGTTGGCGTGCAGCATGCCGTAGTCCACGCAGCCGCCCTTGATCTGGTAGAAGAGCTCAACCGCACGGTCCCAGTTGGAGCTGAAGGGCCCCACGACCGCCGTGCGCACCAGCTGGTCGCTGTAGCGCGACTGCAGCTGCGATTCCAGATTGGTCAGGCCGCCCCAGTATTTGTAGCCCAGCATTTCGGTGGGCCCGAAGCCGGCAAAACCATGCACCAGCACCACCGGATGGTGGTTCGCCGCCAGCGCGGACACCGCGCTGCCACAGAACAACACGACGGCGCCGAGTGCACGCCGCCACAAGCTTGAACTTCTCATGCAGGTCACCTTGGTTGGGATCGTTGTTGGGCTGCATGGTGGGCGCTCAGGAGCCCGCTGGCATTGGCTTGCGCGGCCAAGCTGGTGACCTTGGCCGGCCATCGGCGGGCACGTGGTTTGCGCTTCAGGGAGAACCCGGAGGCCGAAGGCTCGTACCATCCTGGCCATGCCTTCACATCGCTTGCGGTACCCCAGCATGAACACTTGGCACACCACTTTCGGCATCGCTCTTGGCCTGGTCACTGCAGTGGCATCGGCCGCCGACCCCAACCACGGCAAGGCCGCGGTGCGCTGCGAAGACGCCGTCTCGGACACCATCGTGCAGACGCGCGGCAAGCAGGCGCAGGACGTGCAGTTCATCGGCACCAAGCGCGCGATCACCTCGGACGGCGACGACATCGGCGTCAAGGGCGAAGGCCGCTATCGCCGGGCCGCCGCCACGGTGCCCTTCACCTACAGCTGCGCCTTCAACGTCAAGACCGGCGGCACGTCCGGTGTGGTGTTCAAGGAAGCGGCCGACACCGGCAGCGGCGACACCAAGGCCGCCTGGCAGCCCGACCTCACCAATGTGTCGCCGCAGGCTTGCGAGACGGCCGTGGCCGCCCTGCTGAAGGACCAGCATCCGCGTGTCAGCGGCATCGCTTTCCGCGCCGACACGCGGCAGTTGCAGCCGGCCCCCAATGCGCGCATCGGCCTCGAGGGCCAGGGCAGCCTGCAGCGCGCGCCCGGCATGAACGCCAATGCCTTCAAGTACCGCTGCGAGTTCGACGCCCGCAGCGGCAAGGTGCTGGCGGCCAAGGCCAGCGACTAGAGGTTGTTCAGCGGCGCGCTACGACGTTCAGGCGGCCGCTGGCGCCGGCGCGCTCCACCAGATAGCGCTCGCCGTCGGCCGGCCGCACGGTGACCGCCTCGCGTTCGCCGGGCAGGCGCAGCTCCACCGCCGGCGCCCGGCACACCTGGTGCGTCCGCGTCACGCCAGTCGGCAGCGTGTAGCGTTTGCCTTGCAGCTGGTAGTCCACCGCCACCGGCGCCGTGTTGCCCAGGCGGAACCGGATCGCCTGCGTCATGCGGCGGCCGAACATCTGCACCGCGTAGTAGTGGCCGTTGACGCTGCTGTGCACCACCGCCACGCCGGTCTCACGCGCATCCGGGTCCAGCATGTTGTGCCGGTGGGGCGGTGACTGCTCCCAGCCGGTGGCCAACCGCGAAGCGAGCTGCGCACCCTGGAAGCCGGCCGAGCTGTATTCGTACGCGATGTTCTCGGCGATCAGGCAGAACTCGTAGCCAGCCGCCATGGCCCGATCCGACGGCTGCCGGCCATCGGCTTCATGGCCGTACCTGGTGGTGCGCGCCATGAACTGCGCAAACTGCCGCGCGGCGTCGTTCAGCTCCGGCGCGGGCGTGGTGGGCCGCAGGCCGTTCGCCTCGCGAAACCGGTTGGTCTGCTCGATGATCGCGCGCTGCACCGCGGCCAGATCCGGATCGCCAGCAGCAGCAGCAGGCGCGCCCGACCACGCCGCGCACAGCACCCATGAAGCGAGAAGACAACGGATCAACATGGCAAGGGCTTGCTGCGAATGCCGTGCCCGTTGCGAGCGCGCAGAATGAGGCCATGAAGACCACGAGCTGCGGCATCCTCGTGCTCAACGGCCAGGCCGAGCTGCTGTTGTGCCACGCCACCGGCACGGCCTACTGGGACATTCCCAAAGGCGGCATGGACCCAGGCGAAACCGAATGCGAGGCCGCCCTGCGCGAGACCAGCGAAGAAACCAGCCTGCACTTCGAGCCCGCGCAGCTGCTGGACCTTGGGCGCTTCCTCTACCGACCGGGCAAGGACCTTTACCTGTTCGCCGCCCTGACCGAGCGGGTGGACACCGGCCGGCTGGTGTGCCGATCGCACTTCGTCGATCACTGGGGCCGCTCCCGCCCGGAGATGGACGGATTCGCCTGGACCCGCTTCGCCGACGTGCCGCAGCGCTGCGCCAAGAGCATGACCGCGCTGCTCACTCGCAGCCTGGCCTTGCCCGACGTGCTGCACCGCCTGCAAGGCGGGCGCACCAGTGCCCTCTGAACCGCCGCAGCAGCCCGGCGACGCCTCGGTCAGGCCGCCTGCTGGCTTTCAGCGGCGGCTTCGCGCAGTTCGGTGAGGCGGATGCGCACCAGGTGCGTCTCGTTGCCGACCTCCCGCACCAGGCTGCGCAACTCGTCCTCCGACACTTCGAGCACGCGCGTCCAGTAGGCCACCTGCCAGGGTTCGCTCAGCAGGATGCGCATGCGGTCATGCACCGCCAGGGTGTCGTAGCTGTCTGACATGTGGTCTGTCCTTGATGTGGGCGGGCCGAGGTGGCCCGGTACCCTGGTTCGGCAAGCTGCATGCCCCCCGGGATTTGCCGCAGTCCAGTCGTGGGCTATCGTTTGCCGTCCGTCGATTTGCGAAAAAGGAGATGTTGAGATGCTTTACCAAGGCAGCTGCCACTGCGGCCGCGTGCGCTACGAAGTCGAAGGCGACCTGCAGCAGGCCATCGAGTGCAACTGTTCGCATTGCAGCCGCAAGGGCTACCTGCTGTGGTTCGTGCCGCGGGAGAACCTGCGTTTCCATGAAGGCGAAGACCAGCTCTCGACCTACCTGTTCAACAAACACGTGATCCGGCACCAGTTCTGCCCCAACTGCGGTTGTGCACCCCTGGGCCAGGGCACCGACCCGGCCGGCAAGCCGAAAGCCGCGGTGAACGTGCGCTGCCTGGAGGGCGTGGACCTCGCGGCCCTCCAGCGCATCCCCTACGACGGGCGCAGCAAGTGAGCGGCGCCATCCGACGCCGGACGCTGCTGTGGTCGCTGCTGCCATGGGCTGCCAGCGGCGCTGCGCGGGCCGCACCCGCCGACGCCAGCGCCGCGCTTGCTGCCCTGCAGGCCCGCACGGGCGGGCGCATCGGCGTGTACGCGCTGGACACCGCATCGAGGGCCGAGCTGGCTTTCAACGCCAGCGAGCGCTTTGCGATGTGCTCCACCTTCAAGCTGCTGCTCGCGGCGGCGGTGCTGCACCAGGTGGACGCCAAGGCGATCGCGCTGGAGGAGGCGGTGCCCTACGGCCAGGCCGACATGGTGCCGCATGCGCCAGTCACTTCGGCACACCTGGCCGAGGGCCGGCTGAGCGTCGAGACGCTGTGCCAGGCGATCGTGGAGGTCAGCGACAACCCGGCGGCCAACCTGCTGCTGCGCCGCATTGGCGGGCCTGCAAAGCTCACCCGCTTCGTGCGCGGCCTGGGTGACACGGTGACGCGGCTGGACCGGTACGAGCTTGCGCTGAACAGCAACCTGCCCGGCGACGAGCGCGACACCACCACACCCAAGGCGATGGTTCGCACGGTGGAAAAGCTGCTCACGGCCGATGTGCTCTCGGCCGCCTCACGCGAGCGCCTGATCTCCTGGCTGGCCGCCTCGCCCACCGGCTTGCAGCGGCTGCGCGCCGGCCTGCCGCCGGGGTGGAAGGTCGGCGACAAGACCGGTACCGGCACGCGCGGCGCCGTGAACGATGTGGCCATCGCGTGGCCACCCGGGCGTCCACCGATCCTCGTTGCCTGCTACCTCAGCGGATCGTCCTGGTCCACCGAACGGCTCGCCGAGGTGCACGCTGAAGTGGGCCGCCTGGTCGCGCAGGCCTTCACCGGCTAGCGACAATGCCCTCATGTCCGACGAGAACCAGATCCACGTCCCGCCCTCGTTCACCGCGCTGTACAGCGACGCGCGCCAGCGCCTGAGCGTGCCGATGGCCGAGCTGCGCGCTCGCTATGAGCTCTGCGAGGACCTGGCGCAACAGCTGGTGGACCACAGCCAGCAGGTGCATCACGACCTCGGCGTGTCGCAGGACGAGGTGCTCGCGCGCAGCTACGCCGGCTTGTGCTCGGCCGATTCCGGCTTCAGCGGTGCGGAAGCCGGCTGGGTGGTGCGCCGGCTCGCCGAAGTGCTGGGCTGGCCCTGGGACGACGCCGTGCTGGGCGGCTGAACCTCACGCCACCAGCGCTCGCCCGCCTGCGGCGCTTTCAGCGACAAGCGCTCCCCCATGCGCGGCGTGGCGAGCGGCACACCGCGCGCGTCGGCCAACGCCTGGATGCGGTCGAAAGGTTCATGCCAGGCGTGCATCGCGAGGTCGAAGGTGCCGTTATGCACCGGCATCAGCCAGCCGCCTTTGAGGTCCAGGTGCGCTTGCAGGGTCTCTTCGGGCTGCATGTGCACCTCCGGCCATTGGGCGTCGTAGGCACCGGTCTCCAGCATCGTCACGTCGAAGGGCCCGAAGCGTTCGCCGATGGTCTTGAAATCGGCGTGGTAGCCGGTGTCGCCGCTGAAGAACACCTTCAGGCCGTCGGTGAGGATGGCCCAGGACGCCCACAACGTGCGGTCGCCATCGTTCAGCCCACGCCCGGAGAAGTGCTGTGCCGGCGTGGCGACCAGGCGCACGCCCTGCACCGTGGTCTGCTGCCACCAGTCAAGCTGGCGCACCTTGGCCGGGTCCACGCCCCACGCGATCAAGCGGTCGCCCACGCCCAGCGGCGTGATGAACAGCGCCACCTTGGGCGCGAGCTCGAGGATGGCGTCGTGGTCCAGGTGGTCGTAGTGGTCATGTGACAGCACCACGGCCTTGATCGGCGGCAGCTCGGCAATGCTGATCGGCGGGGCATGGAAGCGTTTGGGGCCGGCCCATTGCACCGGTGAGGCGCGCTCGCTGAACACCGGGTCGGTGAGGAAGAACGCGCCGCCCAGCTTGAGCAGCATGGTGGAGTGCCCCAGCCGGTACAGGCTGTTGTCGGGCGCCTGCAGCAGGCTTTCGGTGCTGAGCGCCTGCACCGGGATGGGCGCGCGCGGCACGGTGGTATCGGGCTTCTGCGTCATGAAGCGCCAGCTGATCTGCAGCGTCTTGCCAAAACCCGGCGCCTGGCGCGGCACCACGTTGTGGAACTTGCCGTCGCGCTGCTGCGGTGAATCGGCATGGGCGGCGGGCAAGGTGGTGCAGGCACAAAGGGAGAGGTAGGCCATGGTGCTGATGACTCCGGCAGCGAGCAGTGAACGGGACAGGCGTGTCATGCGGCGGGCTCCTTGCGTCGCATGAGGCGACAGACATTGGCAACGCGATAAGTACACTGCACAGTGTAGTTTCGTTTTCGGAAAAGTAAACCGTCCGGTGTAAGATTTGTGCATGACCCCGGCACAGCGCCTCACCGACCGCAAACGCGAAGCCATCGTGCAGGCCGCGATCGCCGAGTTCCGCGCCAATGGCTTCGACGCGACCAGCGTGGACAAGGTGGCTGCGCGCGCCGAGGTGTCCAAGCGCACGCTGTACAACCACTTCCCGAGCAAGGACGAGCTCTTCGAGGAGATCCTGCGCGAGCTCTGGCGCTGCAGCGCCAGCCTGGAGGAACGGCCCTACGACCCCGATGCGCCGCTGCGCGACCAGCTGGTCGCCTTGATGATGCAGAAGATGGCGCTGCTGGGCGACGACAGCTTCCTGGACCTGGCCCGCGTGGCGATCGCCCGCGCCCTGCACACACCGGAACAGGCGCACGAGATGGTGCAGCGCCTGGGCGAGAAGGAAAGCGGCCTGGTGGGCTGGATACGGGCGGCGCAAAAACATGGCCGCCTGAAGGCAGGTGATGCGGCCCTGGCTGCCCAGCAGCTCGAGAGCCTGGTCAAGGGCGCGGCCTTCTGGCCGCAGGTGGCGATGGGGCAGCCCAAGCTGAATGCGCGCGCGCAGCGCCAGGTGGCCACGTCCGCGGTGGACCTGTTCCTCAGCCACTACGGGGCCTGAGCCCGCCATCGGGCGCAGCCTGGCACTCAGTCGTGAGCGTCGAGGTTGTGCTTCACGCGCTGCAGCAGCGCAGCGAGTTGCGCCCGCTCCTTGTCGCTCAGGCCCGCCACGGCCAGCGCCCTCACCTTCTGTCCCTGCTGGCGCAAGGCGCGCTGCACGGCCTCGCCTTGCACGGTGAGCGCGAGCCGCAGGTTACGTCGGTCGGCCGGGTCGGCTTGCGCCTCCAGCAGCCCCCGCTCGCGCAGGCCCTTGATCAGGCGCGCCAGCTGCGCCTTGTCGCGGCCGCTGTGCGCCACCAGGTCGCTCTGCGTGGCATCGGGATGGTGGGCAAAGAAGCCCAGCACCTTGCTTTCCATGTGGGTGATGTCGTGTGGCCCGTCACGCAGCACCTGGTACTGCAGCGACCGGTACTGATGCATCACGGTGTGCACCAGCTCCAGCACGTCATCGTCGCCCAGCATCGTTCGCGCATGGTTGACTTTATCAACTGACTTGGTCATGATGGGTGACATTGTCAACCAAACAGGACACCGACGCCATGAGCGACCACCTGAGCGCGCCGCGTGTGCAGCGCATCCGCCACGAGATCCACCGCCGTGAGCTGCAGGTGCTGCGTGTGCACGACCTCAGCCCGCACATCCGCAGCATCACGCTCACCGGTGACGCGCTGGATGGCTTCGCCAGCAGCGGCTTCGACGACCATGTGAAGCTGATCCTGGACACGGGCGCGTCGGAGCCGGTGCGACGCGACTACACGCCACGCCGCTACGACGCCGCTGCCCGCGAGCTGGTGCTGGAGTTCGCACTGCATGGCGATGGCCCCGCCGCCGCCTGGGCGGCCCAGGCGCAGCCCGGCCAACGGGTGGTTGTGGCCGGACCGCGCGGTTCGTTCGTCATTTCGCCGGACCATGACTGGCACTTGCTGGCCGGTGATGACACCGCCCTGCCAGCTATCGCGCGCCGACTGGAAGAGCTGCCCGCCGGCGCCCACGCGATCGTGCTGCTGCAGGTGGACCCGCTAGACCGCCGCGCGCTTGTTAGCCGCGCCAACGTAGAGTTGCAATGGGTGGACGATGCCGAAGGCCTGATCGCTGCCGCACGCCGGCTCACGCTGCCGCCCGGCGAGGGCTACGCCTGGTGCGCCGGCGAAGCCGGCACCATGGCCCAGCTGCGTCGCGTGCTGGTGGACGAAAAAGGCCTGGACCGCCACGCGGTCCGCGCCAGCGCCTACTGGAAGCGCGGCGCCATCGCGCACCACGAAGACCTGGAAGCGTGAGTACCTCCAGCCTCCGCAGCTGCGCAGCAGCGCGGCCCAGCGGCCGCCGTGGATCTGGCTCCGCCAGGCCACTGGCGGCGCCCCCTTGAGGGGGCAGCGCCGCAGGCGCTCCGAGGGTGGGCCATCAGGACGGGAGAAAGTCCACCGGGTACGTGATCACGATCTGGTTCACGTCCTTGGCGCCAAAGTCGAACTGGCGGATGCGCGCGAGCAACTTGCCTTCCAGCTCGGCGGCATGCAGATCGCTGGACTCGATACGGCAGTCCACCACGTTGCCAGCCGGTGCGATCGTGAGCTTGAGCACCACCTTGCCCTGCAGCGAGGGGTCTTCGCGCAGCGCCCGGTTGTAGATCGCGTAGATCGCGCCCTTGTTGCGCTCGAACACGAGGCGGATCTCCTCGATCGAGCGCGACGGTTTGCCGCCACCGCCGGCCTGCAAGGTGCCGCCCTTGCCGCCGCCACTGCCCACGCCCATGCCGTTGCCGTCGCCCTTGCCGCCGCGCACACCGCCGGCGCCTGCGCCACCCCCACCGCCGCCACCGGCCACGCCGGCCACCAGCGTGGTGGCCCGGCCGGCCAGGCCGCCGCCGCCGGTGTCCCGGCTGTAGCCCGCGGTGTTGATGCCGCCGCTGCCGCCGGTGGCGTTGGAGGTGATCAGCGATCGATCCGGCAGGCCGGGCTCCTTGCCCGCTCCCACGCCCACGCCGACACCACTGCCGACCCCCTTCCCCGGTTTGATGTCCTGGTTGAGCTGCACGGCCACCGGCGCGCCGCGCAGTTCTGCCAGCTCATTGCTCATGGCCAGCAGGCCGACGCCAGCCGCCTTGCGGCGGATGCCGTCCAGCACTTCACCGGGCGGTTTGTTGGGCTGCGGGTTGCGCGCTTCGGGCGCCACCGCATGCTTCATCGTCGGCTCGGCTTTCACCGGCTTGCTTGGCTTGGCGGCCTCCGCCTTGGCGGTCGGCGCGGGCACCGGTGGCTCTTTCGTGCGCTCCGCCTTCACCACCGGGGGTGGTGGTGGCGGTGGCGCTTCGCGTTCCAGCACCAGCTTGGTGAGGCGCGGCGGCAGCTCCTGCGGCCGGGCCCGGTCTTCCTTCATCACCGGCAACCACGGCAAGGCAATGGCCAGCAGCAGGCTGACCAGCAGCACCCGCTGCACGATGCGTTTGAAGCGCACCTCGTCGTCGCTGGACACCGACCATGGCAGGACCGGCGCGCGGAATGAAACGGCGAGTGTGGCGCTCATCACGACCCCCTCTGCCGCACGGCAAACGATACGTCGCTGAACCCCGCGCGGGCCGCCGTGTACATCACCTTGCGCAGCAGCTGGTAGGGGATGTCCTTGTCACCCATCAGCGTGACGGCCTTGGCCTGCCCTTCGTTCTCCTTGCGGATCACCTGGCGGCTGGCCTGCAGGTCGAGCTCGGCCTTCAGGGGCTCGATCAGATCGCCCTGCCCGGCCAAGGTGTCGGTCACCGACGCAATGCGCCGGCCTTCAACCAGGATCTCGGTGCCGCTGACCACCACCACCACGGTTTCGCGCGGGCTTTTTTCCGACACCGACTCGGGCAGCTTCACCGCCTTGGTGCTGGGCAGCAGCTCCACACCCCCCGCACTGGAGAGCAGGAAGAAGATCAGGATGGTGAACACGTCGATCAACGAGACGAGGTTCATGTCCACCATCGTCTGGTTGCGGTTCTTGCGTTCCGCGCGTTTCTGGATCGGGGTGAGTTTCATGTCGGTACCGCCCGGCCGTCCGAAGGTACTGACGCCCCCGCGGGGGGCAGCGAACGAAGTGAGCGTGGGGGCTGGTTCATGTCACTTCCTCACCGGCGCATCGCCAACGGAGATGTTGGGAAACAAGTCCGCCTTCACCACCTTGCCGTCCTTGGCCGTGTTGGCCGAGCGCATCGCATCCATCACCTGCACCAGCGTGTCGTACGGTGTGTTCGGCTCGGCCAGCACGGTGGCGTCGGCCTTGTCCGGGAAGCGCGTCTTGATCTGCACCATCAGCGCGGCCAGCGAGTGCACGTCCTGGCCCTTGGCCGTGACGGGGATGCGCTGGATCAACCCGCCGATGCGGTCGCCGACCTCCAGCGCGTCGGGGCGGATCACCACCTCGAGCTGCAGGTTGTCGGGCTTGAGTTGCTCCACCGCACCGCTGCTTTGCGCCGGCAGCGTGAGGTCGATGACCGCCAGGCGCGAGAACACCGCGGTGGACAGCAGGAACGGCACCAGCACGACGATCAGGTTGATGAACGCCGTGATCTCCAGGTGGGCCGGCGTCTTGCGCAGGCGTCTTACTCGCATGGGGGTTGCTCCAGCGGTGTTGTTCTTTTCGGCGATCGGGCGGGATCGGGCCGGCGGGGCGCTGTGCGCCGCTCATGTCCCCCGGCGCGGGCTGCGCCCACGCCTCCTCCTTTACTTCGCTCTGCACAACGCCCCACCGGCCCGATCTGGCACCACGGGAGCACTGCCGCGAGCGGCCCCATCGGTGATTGGACGAGTGGGCTGGGTGGCCAGCGCAGTGAAGTAAAGGAGGAGGCCGCGGCCGCAGGCCGCGGCCGGGGGACATGAACGGGGCTGGTCGCCCAGCCCACTTGTCTCGCTCGGTCCATGAACTCAGCGCCCCTGCTCAGCCTTCAAGCGCTGAACCAGGTTCAGAAAGCTGATCTTCGCGGCCTCCAACCCGTCCACGATCTCGCTGGTCTTTGCCTGCAGGAAGGCATGGATCAGCAGGAAGGGAATCGCCACCATCAGCGCGAACGCGGTGTTGTTCATCGCGATCGAGATCGATGCGGACAGCATCTCGGACTTCTCGGCCGGGTTCACCTGCGCCACCGCGGTAAAGCCCTTGATCAGGCCGATGATGGTGCCCAGCAGGCCCACCAGGGTGATCACGTTGGCGAAGGTGGCGATGTAGTGGGTGCGCTTTTCCAGGCGCGGCACGATTTCCATCATGCCTTCCTCCATCGCCGCGTCCAGGTCCTCGCGGCGGCCGGGGCTTTGCATGCGGGCCAGGCCATAGCTCACGATCTTGCCGATCGCGGCGTCGGACTTGGCGGTGATGCCGTGCACTTCCTTGAACTGGCCCTGCTGCAGCATCGGCAGCACATGCGACCAGACCTTGCGGTTCTCGCTGCGGGCCTTGTTCAGGAAGATGAAGCGCTCGATCGCGATCGCGAGGCCCAGCGCCATGATCAACAGGCTGGGATAGATGAACAGGCCGCAGTCCTGGAAGAACTTCACTGCCGTGCTGAATGCATTCATGGGGTCACTCTCCAAAGTCGCTTTGAGTCTTCAATCACTTCATTTCGGCTGCGCTGCCGCAGCACGCGCCTGCACCTGTGCGTCGTATTGCACGTGGCGGCGGAACACATCCCGGTCCACGGGGGCGAGCGCCTCGTCGAGCACACTCACCACCGGGCGGCCGGACAGGTCGCCCGCCGTGGGCTTCTTCCAGGGCACGATGTAGAGCACCTTGGGCAACTCGCGGTTGCCGATGATCTGGGTGCGGTCGATGTTGGCCTGGTCCGGGCTTTGAGCGGGCGGCGGTGTCTGCGCCCATGCGGGCAGGCACAGCACCGCCAGGCATGCTGCGAGCATCTTCATGATTTCTCCTTGCCGCTGGCCGCCACCGCGGGCGGCTTGCGGTTCTTGAGGTCCGCGACCCACTTGCTCACCACCGGGTCGCCGGCGGGCGACAGCGCGAGATAGCGTTCGTACAGCGCCAGCGCGCGGGCGCCGTCCCACAGGTACAGGTCGTGCAGCACCGCCAGGTTGAGCACGGCCGCGGCGTAGTTCGGGTCGAGCGCCATTGCTTTTTCGTAGGCCTCGCGAGCCTTGGCGAACTGGCCTTGCTGGCGATAGGCGATGCCGAGCTGATTGAGGTACAGCGGCTGCTCGGGGCTGGCCTGCACCGCCCGCTCGAGCTCGGCCACCGCCTCGGGCAGCTTGCCGGCCTGGCGATGGATGAGGCCCAGGTTGGCATGCGGGCCGCCGAACTCCGGTTTGGACTGGGCCAGTGCGCGCAACGCGCGTTCGGCCTCGTCGGTGCGGCCGGCGCGCAGCAGGCGCAGTGCATCGTCAAAGGCACGTTGCACCGAGGGGTTCACCGGCGTCGTGGGGGCAGCGCGGGCCACCGGCGCTGCTGCTGGGTTGGTTGCGGTCGTCGTCGGCGACGCGGCCGGCGCCGCGCCTGCAGGCGCCGGCGCCGGCTTGCCACCCAGCGCCTCGGGCAAGGATCCACAGCCCGCCAGCGCGCACAGCGCCGCCAGCAGCCCGGCGCGCAGCAGCGTGTCAGCGGATCGCATCGATTGCTCCTTCGCTGCGCTCGCTCTTGCCATAACGCACGGGCCGCAACTGCGCCAGCGCCTTCAGGCTGCTCTGCACCCAGGGGTCGTAGATCCCGTTGGCGGTGCGACGTGCGTTCAGCTCATGCAGCTCGGTGGCCTTTTCCTCGAAGGGAAACGCCTGCTCTTCCAGCATCACGTTGTACTGCTCCAGTTCCGCCTTCGACAGCTTCTTGGGGCGCTGAGACGTCATCAGCGCCTTGCCGAAGTCCTGGTAAAGCGCGGCGGTGTGGAAGGTGGCTGCAGTGGTGACTTCGGCCACGCCGTAGTCCGCCGCCACGGCGTAGGCCTTGAGCACCTTCTCCATCTCGGTCTTCTTGAGCTTCAGCTGCTTGGCCAGCGGCTCCACCAGTGCCACCTTGCGGTAGCCCTCGAGCACCGGCTCCGCCAGGGCGAGCGCCGCCGTGGCGCCCAGGGTGCGGGTGCGGGCGGTGCGCTCGGTGCCACCAGCCTGGTCGGCCTGGAACACGTCCTTCATCAGGGCCAGCTCACGCGCCGAGTTGCCGTCCTGCCTGGCGATCTTGGCCAGCCGGTAACGTGCTTCCACCGCGAGCTCCAGCGGTTGCGGGTTCTGCTGCAGGTAGCGCTCGTAGGCCTTGGCCGCGGGCGCGCGCTGGCCGGCCTTTTCATACAGCTCGGCCGCCTGCCAGAGCGCGGCACGCGCCACCTCGGGCTCCTTCTTGGCAGCGGACAGGCGCTCGAACTCCGCCGCGGCCGAGCCCCACTGGCCCTTCTCGCTGTAGGCCAGCGCCAGCTTGGTGCTCACCTCGCCCTGCAGCGGGTGCTGTGGGTAGCGCTGGCGGAAATCCTCCAGCGTGCGAGCCGCAGCGTCCCAGTCCTTCAGCGCGATCAGCTGCGCGGCGGCGTCGTACTGCGCGGTAGCGCGCACGGCCGATTGCGGCGCGACGGTGGCCACCCGTGCGAAGTGCGCCACGGCATCGCGCGCCTGGCCATCGGCACGGGCCTTCTCGCCTTGTTTGTACACAGATGCCGCCAGGCGTTCGGTGAGGTCGGCGCGGGCGGCGTCCTTCTCGGGGGTCAACGCCAGCACCTCGCCATAAGCCTGCTCGGCGCGGTCGAAGCTGCCGCGCTCGAAGGCGGTGTGGGCCACCACCGTCCAGGCCACACGCCGCTGCGCCGCGGCGGCCGGCGGCTGCAGCGCCAGCACCTGCTGCGCCACGCTGGTGGCCTGCTCGGTGTCGTTCAGCGCGTAGAGCTGCTCGGCGGCATGCGTGAGCACCGGGCCGGTGCGGGCGTCGCTGCCAAAGGTCTTGGCAAAACGCAGCGCGCTGGCCACGTCGGTGCGCTGCAGCGCCGGCAGCTCCGCGGCCGGTGCCGCCTTCTCGAGCGCGGCATAACTCAGCAGCGCCGCATAACCCGCGTCGGCGCTCTTCTCATGCGTGGGGTAGCCATAGGCCGTCTTCTCGTACTCCACGGCGGCTTCGGCATGGTGCTTGTCCTCGAACAGCAGCTCGGCCAGCAGGAAGTTGTTCTGCGCGGTGTCGGGCTCGGACGGGAAGGCCTTCAGGTAGCTGCGGTACCAATGCACCGCTTCCTGGTAGTCGGCGCTGGCCTTGCTCTTCTGCGCGCTGGCGTGATAACGGCGGGCCAGCTCGGCCAGGTGGGTCTTGACCAGCGGCTGCGCGCGTTCCCAACCTTGCGGGTTGGTGCGGCGGAACTCGCTGTCCGCACCATAGCGGCCGACGTATTCCTTCTTGGCGTTCAGTGCCTGGGCGTCGAAGCCGGCCTGGGCATAGATCTCAATCACGCGTGCCTGCAGCACCGGTGCCTGCGCATGCAGCGGGTTGCGGCGGGCAAAGAGGCTGTAGGTGTCGGCCGCGTCCTTCACCCGCTCCTGCTTGAGGTAGAGCTCGCCCAGTTGCTGGTACACGCGGAACTCGTAGGTGCGCCGGGTGTCGCTGGTGATGAAGGCGGGGATGCTTTCGGCGCCCTGCAGGTTCTCCAGGCACAGGCCGGTGACACGGAAGGTGTCTTCCACCAGCTCGCGGTCGGCCCGGCTCAAGGCAGCGATCGCGGTGAGGTCGGCTTCGTCTTCAAGGCCGGCCACCTTGAGGTCCAGCACGCCGAAGAAGGAGGCCAGTGCCTCTTCCAGCCGGCCCTGCTTGAACACCGACCAGCCGTGCATGAAGAGCGCACGTTCCTGGTAGGCGCTGGATTCGCTCTTGAGCACGCTGCCGTAGGCGGCTTCGGCCTTGGCGTAGTCGCGCATCGTGAACAGCAGTTCGCCGCGGCGGAACTGCGCCTCGTCGCGGTAGCCGGTGGCCGGGTAGTCGCGCACCAGGCGGTCCAGCGTCCTGAGCGAGCTCTCCAGATCGCCGCCCTGCTCCTGCGCCCGCGACAGCTGGTAGAGCACGCGGTCGTTGCCGGGGTCCTTGGGATAGGCCGCCAGGTAGTCCTGGTAGCGCGCGATGGCCGGCCGGTAGTCGGGCGCGCCGTTGTGCGCCTGGCCGGTGGCGGCGTAGCGGTTCTCCGCGCCGTCCATCTCCAGGTCGCCCAGGCGGCGCAGCGCTTCGGCGCGTTGCGTGGCGCGCGGAGCGGCAGCCAGGAAGTCGCGATACGCCGCGATCGCCTTGTCTTCGCTGCTGGCGATGCCCGGGTCCTTCTCGACCGCGATCTCGCGGCCGGCCAGGGTCTTGAGCGTGGGTTCGTTGTCCGGTGTGCCGCGCTTGCTGGCGCAGGCGCACAGCAGGCAGGCCAGCGCCACCACGGTGAGGCTGTTACCGGGCCGCATTGCCGCCCTCCTTCACCTGCTGGCCGCGGTCATACGCGCGGTCATAGAGCTGGGCCACCGCAAAGCGCGCCTGCATGGTGTATTCGGCCAAGCGCTCCTTCTGGCGCGTGAGCTGGGCCACGGCCATGTCCTGCACCTGGCGCTGCTGCTCGCCGCTCAAGGCGAGCACGCGCGGGATCAGCACCTGCACGCGCCGGTCCAGCGCCGCGATGCGCTCGGCAAAACGCTCGAAGCGCACCGGCTCGTCGCGCTGGGCCTGCGCCAGCGCGACGTCGCGCTGTTGCGCCTGCTCCAGCTGCTGGGCCATGGTCTCCAGCCCCTTGCGCGCGGCCCAGGCGCGTGCCGGCTGGGCCTGCGCCAGCTGCCAGGTGAGCGCGCCTGACACGCGGCGTGCGCGTTCACGCGCGGTGGCCAGTTCAGGGTCATCGCCCGGCTGCTGCAGGATGGCCTGCACTCGCGCCAGGCGCTCCATCAGTTCGCGCTCCTTCGCATCCGCGAAGGCCACGCCATCGCCCCGCGCTTCGGCCGCTTTCATCTCATCGGCCAGCGCCTGCTGCCGCTGCTGCATCGCTGCGAGGCCGCTCTGGCTCGCCTGCTCGCGCACCTTGGGCAGGCGCTCGGCGAAGGCCTGGCGCCGGGTGGCGAGCATGTCGCTGAACACACCGATGGTCTCGGCCCATCGCTGCAGATTGCTGGCGAGGAAGCGCAGGTCGCGGTAGTTCTTGAAGGCTTCCTGGAACTCATGCTCGGCCAGCACCTGGCTCAGGTGGCCGGCATGCGGCATCTGCGGCAGCTCCTTGAGCGTCCAGAACCAGCCCATCTCCTCGCCCGGGTTGTGCTCCAGCAGGCCGTCCACCAGCTTGCCGGCGCGGATGGCGGCGATCGACTCGTCCAGCGCCTTCGCTTCCCGCTCGAACGCGGCAATCGCGTCCTGGTAACGCTGCAGGGCCTGGCCGTAGGCACCGACCTCCGCATAGGCATAAGGCACGGCGATGCGCGCTTCCAGCACCGAGGCATCACCGGGGTCGCGCTTGGCCAGCTCGGTCCAGGGCACCAGCGCGGCCTTGGGCAGCTTCATCGCCGCCGCGGCCCAGCCAAAACCGAGCAGCGCCTTGTTGGACTGCAGGCTGGCCAAGCGCACCCGCTCCAGGTAGCCGCGGGCGGCCTCCGGCTGGTTGTCGTGCAGGGCCGCAAAGCCCAGCGCCACGTTGGCCTTGTCACGCAGGCTGCGCTGCTCCTCGTCCTCGGCCGGCGTGCGGCCGAGTTCGTCCAGCCAGCGGGTGCCACCGGCGGTGTCGCCGCTGCGCACCAGCGCCACGCCGAGGTTGAAGCGGGCATAACGGCCCGCACTCGGGCTGGCCGTCATGGCTTGCAGCACGTTGGCCGCGCCGGCATGGTCACCGCGCGCCAGCAGGATGTTGGCCTGCAGCAGGCGGCGCTCGTCCTCCAACGCCGGCGGCAGGTGGTTCTCCACATGGCCGATCGCTTCCTGGGCCTCGGCCAGCAGGCCACGCTGGTAGCGGATCTTGGCGAGGTAGAACCAGGCGCGGTCGCGCACCGGCGGCGCAGCACCCTTGTCGATCAGCTGGGCGAAGATCTCGCCGGCTTCGCGGTGCAGGCCGAAGGACAGCAGCAGGCCGCCGCGTAGCACCTCGGCCTCGTCCGCATGGTGGCCCACCCGGCCGAAATGCTGGGACACCATCAGGCTGGTGACCGAGCTGAAGTAGTGGTCCTGGTAGAAGTGGAACAGCGTGTCGCCATAGTGCGGGTCCTGCACCAGGTGGGCAGCCGGCTGCGGCGCCGCCGCCGAAGCGCCCAGCGCCGATACGGCGGCCATGGCCACCACGGCACGCCGCACTGCACGCGCCCGTGGCCAGACGAAGGAGACCGAACCCGACAGCCGCATCACGTCACTGCCACACTTTCACGTCGAACTCGGGCTGCAGCTTCTTCTCGGAATCCTTGATCTGCAGCTCGATGTACTTGGGCTCGGTGCCCTTGTCGAACTTGAGCGTGGTGCCGCGCTTGTAGTCGCGGTCGTGCGGGCCCTTGCCGGTGAAGAAGGCCACGATCTGGTGCTCGCCGGCCTTCAGGTTGCCGAGATACACCCGCTGCACGCCACCGCGGTGCAGCGCCGCCACTTCCAGCGGGGTGTAGAGGTAGTTGGTGACGACCTTGTCGTCCAGCTTGATCTGCACCGAATCCAGCGAGAACAGCGCGCCCACGTCCATGGACACGAACAGCGCCACCTGCGTGCTGGCGGGAAACAGCAGTTCCTCCTCCAGCACCAGCAGGTCGCGGTTCAAGCGAATCACGTCGCCCTTGGCATCCTGGATGCGGTTGTCCAGGCTGGCCTGGGGCTGGGCCGCGCTGGCGGCAGCGGCTGCGGGCACTGCTGCAGCGGGCGCGCTGGCGGCGGCCGAGGGCGCCGCCGCGGCATCGGCGGCCCAGGCTGGGGGCACGAGGGCCGCCGCGAAACACACGGCGGCGATCAGTGCGCGGAAGGTGGGCTGGAACATGCGACGCACTCTCTCGATCAATAGGTTGCCGACACGAACACCTGGAACACGTTCGCGTTGTAGGTGTAGGCCGCGCCGGTGCGGATGTCGGTGAAGTCCTTGAAGCTGAAGCGCACCAGTTCGTAGGCGCCGTTGAGCTTCACTTCGTATTTGCCGGGCACGCTCTTGAGCTTGTAGGCCACCTTGGCGCCCAGCCCGACGGTGTTGTAGCTGCTGAGCTGCCGGTTGCGCGACACATAGGTCGTCTCGAACGCGGCGTTGTCGCTGTAGAACAGCGCATGCTGCTGGCTGTAGTAACGCAGCGTGGCGTCGGCCAACCACGCATCGCCGAAGCTGCGGCTGGCGCCCACGTCGAAGGTGTGCGCCTTGATCGCCCAGGTGTCCCAGAAGTAGCGGTAGTCGGCGTGGATGGCGGTGCGCTCCACCACGTTGCCGGTCACACCGAGCTTGATCGCCCGGCTGGTGCGCGTGCGCGGGTTGCGCTCTGGCACCGCGGCGCCGAACACACGCGCCACCCGGTAGGGGCTGCCCAGGTAGCCGTTGTCCGACACCACCTCGGCGTTCAGGCTCATCAGCCAGGTGGGCGACAGGATCTGCGTGGCGCCCAGGCGGTACTTCCAGTGCTGCGCGGTGTCGGAGAAGGCCTCGTCCGCATGGCGGCGCACCTTGTCGGAGCCGCGGCTGAAACCGAAGGCCACCGTGGTCATGCCGCCGAAGACTTCCTGCGACACGTCCAGGCTCATGCTGCTCGCGTCGTAGTCGGGTTCCTTGCTGCTGGTGCCCGACAGCGTGATCAGCGAATCGCGGTAGGCATAGTCCAGGCCCAGGCCGAACTCGTTGCGCGTTTCCTTGTAGGGGCTGGCGGTGGTGACCACGTCGATGGACGCGTTGCTCACCATGTCCACGTAGTAGGTGCCGGAGACCGACACCTTGTCCGCGATGCTCTTCCGCACCAGCAGGGCCGGGCCGGTGGCCTTGACGCCGCCGCCGTCGTACACATGGATCATGGCTTCGGCGGTGTCCTCCGGCAGGTCCACCGCGTGGGCGGCACCACCGGCGAGCGCGCCGCCGATCAGGCCCAGCACCGCCTGCAAGGCACGCTGCCACCAGCGCGCCCAAGCCAGCAGAGCGTCAGTTGCAGCCACAGCCGCCTCCTTGCACACCGTTGGCGCCATGCGCGCCTTCGCGCACTTCGCGCACGTGCTCGAAATGCTTGTCGGACAGTGCGCCGCGGCTGGCCTTCATGATCGGATCGGCCAGGCGCTCGCGCTCATACGGCTTGACCCAGGGCTGGATGGCGCAGCCGCTCACCAGACAGGCCGCGATGGCGGCCAGCAGACAACGCAGCATGCTCATTCCTTCAGCAGCTGGCGGATCTGCTGCTCGTAGGTGGCCTCGTAGCCGTCCTTGTAGCCGCGGTGCACGTACCGCACCTTGCCATCGCGGTCGATGATCACCGTGGACGGCATGGTGCTCAGGTCGTAGAGCTTGCTGACCTTCTTGTCGGTGTCCAGCAGCACGGGGAACTTGACGCCGAGCTTGCCCGCCACACCGGCCGCGTTGCTGGTGTCGTCGTCCACGTTCACGCCCAGCAGCACGAAGCCGGCGCTCCTGTACTTGTCGTAGAGCTTGTTCAGCTGCGGCATCTCCTGGCGGCAGGGACCGCACCAGGTGGCCCAGAAGTTCACCATCACCACGCGGCCGCGCTGCTCCTGCAGCCGCAGGTTGGGGCCGTCGAGCGCGCGCAGGGTGAAGTCGGGCGCCGCGGCAGAGGGCGCGACGGCGTGCGCGCAGAGCGACAGCAACAGCAGGCTGCTCGCGAAGGCACTTCGGAGGTAATTCATGGGGTTCAGAAGAAGAAGGTCACGCCGGCCGTGAGCTCGAGGTTCTGCGTGCTCTGGCGCTTGCCCAGCACGTCGAGCGAGAAGATGTGGTCGCGCATGTCGACCTGCAGCGCAGCCCAGTCGGCCAGGAACACCCGCACGCCCACACCGACGTTGAAGGTCTGGCGCTTCTGCTCCAGCAGGCTGGTGCTGCCGACGCCGCCGATGACGTAGACGGCCGAGGCCTTGGCACGCTTGCTGCCGAGGAAGATCTCCCCCGGCAGGATGTTGTAGCCAATGGACAGGTTGTAGTACTTGAGCGTCTGCGTCTCTTCGGCGAACACGCCGCCCGGCAGGATCTGCCGGAAGGATTCGTCGCTCACCTTGGTCTGCGCGTACACGCCCTCGACGAAGAAGTCCTCGGTGATGTGATAGCCCAGGCGCAAGCCGCCCACCGCGCTGGCGCCGAAGTTCTGCGTGGCGTAGGTGCCGCCAAACAGGCCCACCTCGAAGTCGTTGGACGGAATGCGCGGCGGTTTCACGTCGCGGCGGTCCACCTCGGGCACGATGACCTGCTGGCTGCCCGCCGCAGCGGGCGCCGCGTCGGCTGCGTGGGCGCTGGGCAGCAGGAGGCCGAGCGCACAGGCCAGCAAGGAAGAGAGCTTGGAGAAGTGGCGCATGGGTTGTTCTTAGAAGAAGAAGGACAGGCCCGCGGTGACGGCCCGGTATTCGGTGGTGCGGGTGTCGGCCACGTAGGCCGTGTACAGCGTGTAGTCCAGTCGCACCACGAAGCGGTCGCTCAGGTGGTAGCGCGCACCGACCACCGCATTGGCCAGCTGGGCGTTGGTGGTGCTGGCGCCCACCAGGCTGGAGTTGGGAATGTTCTTGAACTTGCCCAGGCCGATGCCGAGGAAAGGTGACAGGCGCCGGTCTGACCAGGGCTCGGCCTGCACGTTGACATGCCAGAAGTCGGTGCCGGAGAACACACCCTGCACCTGGCCCAGGCTGAACTCGGCCGACAGCGTGTCCGACAGGCGATAGCTCGTATAGAACTTCAGCATCGGCTCGGACTTGAACCGGCCCCAGGCGGCGCCCAGCTGCACGCGGCGGTTGAGGTAGTCGTCCACCAGCACGTCGCGGAAGGTCTTCTGCCCGCCAGCCGAGGTGAGCGTGGTTTCGAGCTGTTGGCGCGTGACCCACCCTTCCCTGCCGTTGGCGGTGCGCACCTTGTACCAGTCGGTGTGGCGCAGCAGCACCTCGATCCACTCGCCCTTGGCGGCGACGTGGAACACCGGATAGCCGCGGCCGGCGCCGGTGTGCAGCTCGATGTAGGGGTCGGTGACCTGCAGCTTTTCCAGCGGCGCGTCCTCGGCGAACGCGGAGGCCACGCCCAGCACCGCGCAGCACAGCGCCAGGATGGCCACCGCGCGCAGGAAGATGACGGCAAAACCGTTCATCGGAGGCTCGTCGTGGGCGCTGTTCATTGGGTGTTGCAGGTGCCGGTCGCCGGATCGGGCGGGGTGAACATGCCGTTGGCGGCGGTGCTGAATTCGTCCTGGCCTTGCGGCGTGGGATGGGTGATCCAGTACTCGAACAGCTTGACCAGCGGGTCCTGGTCATTCGGGAAGATGAGGCCGCCGCCATGCAGCACGTTGAGCAGGCGCGGCTTGGCGATCAAGCGGCTGTCGGTGGTGGAGCCGATCACCACCTCGCCTTGCGCCGAATAGAAGTTCTTGTACATGTCGGTCAGCCGCACCGCGTCCGGCGTGTTGGCCGGGTCGCTCAGGTCCACGGGTTGCGCGGTGGGCACCACGCGAAAGGCACCGCCGGTGCCGGTGGCGGTGGCGTGGCAGCCCGATGCAGCGCAGGTGTTCACCGTGGTCACGCCGTTCACGGTGCTGGGCAGCGGCGCGTTGAACACCGGGTTGATGCACTTCTGGAAATACGCGAACGACAGCCGCTGGCCGGAAGCCGGCGGTGGCGGGTTGCTCACGTCCGGCGGGTTGTCCAGCGGGTTGCCGCCACCGCCGCAGCCGGCCAGGGCGGCCGCTGCGGCGAGGCAGGTGCCGGCCACCCGAAGGCGCCGGCGCAGGCTCAGGGGTTGGGACATCCGGTGAGGATCCAGTTGGCGATGCTGTTGTAGGCCGTGCTGCCCACCGGCAACACCGCGGTGGTCTGCGTCGTCACTGCCGCCGGATGCGGCACGGTGGACGGCTTGTTCAGCAGGTAGTTCTGGTCCGCATGGCAGGTGTCGGAAATCATCGTCAGCGTGACGTTGAAGTCGCCCTCCGCGTCGCCGGTGAGCACGAAGCGGTTGTCGCGGAACGAGGTGGTGAGCGGCGCCGCCCCGTTGCTGCCCACCGCCTGGTGGCAGCTGGCACATTGCGAGCGCAAGGTCGGGTACACCTGCGCCTCGAAGGTGGCCTGGCTCAGCGTGCTGACGGTGCGCACGCCGCTGGCGCCATCGAATGGGTCGTTGTAGTACTTGCCGCCCAGGTCGATCCACTCGGCCACCAGGCGCTTCTCGGCCGCGTTCAACATGGTGGCGTGGTTGGGCGCGGGGCTGGGCGGCGTGGGATGTGCCGTGCGCGCGGAGGCGCCGGCCATCAGCTGCTGGCCCCAGAGGATTTCCACCAGCCGGCTCTTGCGTGCCAGGCCGAAGGCTTCGCCTTCGCTGGCGGCCGTGTCCACCAGCGCGGGACCGCGCACGATGACGGGCACGCCCTCTTCGATGCGCGTTTGCGGCCGGCCGGTGGTGGGGTCGATCACCGGGTCACCCACCATCAGCTCTTCATACGAGGTGACGCGGCCGGTGCCCGCCACGGTGGCCCGCAGGTCCAGCTTGGCCGGCGTGCTGTGGCAGTTGACGCAGGTGTTGGTGCCGCGGTCGCGCGTCCACAACGGGGCGATGTGGTCGGGGTAGTTGATGATGCCGTTGGTGGGCACCGGGGTGGCCAGGTTGTCGGCCGGGTTGGTGTTGCCGGTGTAGCGCACGGCGACCGGGGGCCGCGCGGTGACGCCGCTCTTGGTGGTGTCGGCCCAGATGTCGCTGCTCACCATGTCGGCCACCAGGCTCAGGGCCGTCGGGTCCAGCCGGGTGCGGGTGGAGGCCATGGTTTCACCGGCCTGGTGGGCGGCGGCCATGGCCGTCTTCAGGCCTGCGGGCACGCTGTCCACGATGGCGCCGGAGTTCAACGCACCGCCGCGGCGCGGGCTGTGGCAGCCGTCGCAGGTGCGGCGCTCGCCGGGGCGCACCTGGATCCAGTTGGTGTGGGTCTGGAAGGCGCGGCCTTCGGCATCCACCACCGCCAGGGCGATCGGCGTGTCGGCCGGCACCTTGAGCTTGAAGGAACCATCCGGCTCGATCGGCGCATAACCCAGGATCTGCTGCATCTCGAACTCGGTCTCGCCGATCGCGCTGCGCAGGCCCATGGTGCTGGAGGGCGGCGCCACCGCACGCACCGCACGGATGAAGCGGGCCGGCGAGCACAGGTAGGCCGGGTCGGCCGGGTCCTTCATGCGCTTGAGGTCGGCCACCTGCGCACGCGTGTCGCCCGGGTCGGTGGGCGCGGTCTTGGGGATGGCGGTGGTGCAGTTCGGGCCCAGGTCGGCGGCGGTCAGCACCGCGTCGCCCATGCGGCCCAGGCCGTCGGTGTCGTAGACGCTGCGCACTTCCAGCAGGCCCATGTCCTCGGTGGCCAGCACCGGGTCCACGTTGGTGGGCTCGGTGGCGTTGGGCTCGGTGCGTGCCTGGATGGCCACCGGGTCGGTGTACATGAAGCCCGGGGGCGGCGCGGCCACGTTGAGCCAGGTCTGCTTGGCGGGGTCGAACATGTAGATGGCGTAGGACGGCGGCACGTTGTCCTGCACCTCGTCGGCCGCTGCCTCGTCCATGGTGCGCTCCTCTTCGGACAGGCGCGCGACCTCGGCTTCCGTCAAGGTGGCGCACGGCACCACCACACCCTTGCGGGTGACCTCGCAGGGCCGGTAGGCGACCAGCACGCGGTTGGTGCCATCCCACAGCGGATAAGGCGTGGTCACGCGGCCCCAGCGCGAAAAGCCGCCGTTGAGGTTCAGCGGCTTGGTCGGATCCACGGGCTGCATCTGGCCGCCCTGCACCGGCACGGTGGAATTGGCCGGCGTGTTCTGCTCCGAATAGTTGGCCGCATCCACGAACACGAGCGCGCCGCCTTCATGGGTGCGCGACAGCGGCATCAGGTCGGACGACAGAAAACCCTTGTACGGGCCGGCCGGGTCCATGTCGCGCGGATGCAGGAAGCTGTTGCCTTCGCTGTGCGCACCGTACAGCACGAACACGTCGGTGCCGTCCGGCTTGGCACGGAACACCTTGAAGTGGTTGCGTCCGCCCACATGGTCCCAGCGCGAGAACATCACGTCGCCGTTGGGCCGGATCACCGGGTTGCGGTCGTGGCTCTGGTTGAACGAGGTCTGCTCGATGTGGCCGCCCTGCGCGTCCATCTGGTGCAGGTTGAACACCCGCTCGCGCTCGTACTCGTCCAGCGCGTAGTAGCTCTTGCCCAGCGCCTGCTTCTGGAACGACTTGGTCTGGCGGTTGGACGAGAAGACGAAGCCCTTGCCGGCCGGCAGGTACACCGGGTCCACGTCATCGTCCTGCGTGGAGGCAGTGATGCGCCGGAAGCTGCCGCCGGTGAGGCCACCGGTGGTCATGTCGTATTCCCAGATGTTCCAGTGGCCGGTGCAAGCCGGCTGGCCGCCGATCTTGGACGTGTTCGACGCGGGGCAGCGCATCGAGAAGACGATCTTCTTGCCGTCGTACGACACCTCGGGGTCGGACGCATCGCCCTGGCCCTGCGTGAACTGCGCGGTGATGTTGTGCTCGGGTGCGCTGGGCGAGGACTTCTCGCGGATGATCAGGTCGCCACCGGGCGCGCTCGGCGCGCCGTTGGTGGGGTTCATGCCGATCGTGTTGACGCGCTTCACATACGCGATGGGCACGTCGCCCTGCACGGTGACAGTGCTCTCCTCGCTGCTGGTGCCGCTGCCGCAGGCGCTGAGCGCCGCGGCCAGCACGGCGAGCGCCGCCGCTGCGGCGCCCCGGGCCCGGATTGCTGTTGAATGGTCCATCTGATCCTCCTGACGTTCGATCCCTGAGCGAGCTGCTGGCGGTTGTTGGTTCTTATTGCTGGGATGCAGCGCCGCCGAGCAAGCCCGACGAACAGTGCAGCACCCCGGCCGCATCGACCACGACAGCATCGACGCCAGGCTGCGACTCCACGAGGCGCAGGCCATCCTTCACACCCATCACGAACACGCTCTTGGACAAGGCTTCGGCCGTCAGGCCGTCGGCTGCCAGGATGGTGACGCTGTGGATGCTGGTGGGCGACTTGCCGGTCTTCGGATCGATCAGGTGGTGCCAGCGCACGCCGTCCTGTTCGAAGAAGCGCTCGTAGTCGCCCGAGGTGGAGATCGCCACGTCTTCTAGTGGCAGCACGGCCACCACCTCGCCGGGGCGGCGCGGGTGGCGGATCGCAATGGTCCAGGGCCGGCCGCGCCGGTCGCCGATCACGCGGCTGTCGCCGCCGGCGGACACGATGGCGTGGGCAACACCGTGGCGGCGCAGGATCGCGGTGGCAT
The DNA here is from genome assembly GCF_036231905.1 of Ideonella sp. BN130291. Taxonomy (NCBI): domain Bacteria; kingdom Pseudomonadati; phylum Pseudomonadota; class Betaproteobacteria; order Burkholderiales; family Sphaerotilaceae; genus Ideonella; species Ideonella sp. BN130291. Next base: position 250,473 of record NZ_JAZARE010000011.1, read on the forward strand.
TGTCGACCGCGTGGCCCTTGGCGAAGCCGCCCAGGTCGATGCGCACGCCCTCGCGCGCGAAGCACACGGTGCGCGCCACCGGGTCGAGCAGCAGATGGCGATAGCCGATGGCCTGGCGCGCTGCGGCCAGCGCTTCCTCGCTCGGGCGCACATGCTCGCGGTAGTCGTACAGGTGGCCCGCGCCGGCATAGGTGATGTCGAAGGCGCCGGCCGACAGGCGCGAGAACTGCACTGCGCGCTGCAGCAGGCCGAACATCTCCTCGCTCACATGCACTGGCCACTGGGCCGCGTTGCGGTTGATGCGCGAGAGCTCGGACTCCGGCTTGAAGGGGCTCATCGACCGGTCGATGCGGTGCATCTCCGCCATGACGGCGGACATGGCGGCGTTGGCGTCAGCCCGCTGGGCGGCCCACAGCTGCACGCTGATGGCCGTGCCCATGATGGCTTCTTCACGCTGGAACCAGCCGCCTGCCGCCTGCGCCCGCTGTTGCCACGGCAAGGCTGCGCCCGGCGCATGTCCCTCACGAAGTGAGTGCACTTCAACCCCTCTTTGCTGATCTGCGGCGGGCACGCAGGCCCGGCCTTATGGCTGGACCTACGCAGGTCACGTGCCCGCAATGCCGCGCATGATGCGACCGGCACGCTGCAAAAAGGCGTCACTAGTTGGCAGCGCGCGAGCGGCTTTCATCCGGTCACCGAAGAAACGGTTGACCGTTTTTGACGGTGAGCTGCGAGCGAATGCGTCAAACGTGACAGGACGAAACGCGAATCACGCCGGCGACAGCGGCGCGTGATGCACGGCCGCGCCGATCGGGCTTCAGTACGTGATGCGGAAGCGGTAGCCCTTGTAGCGCAGCACGGCGAGCTTCAAGCGGATCTGCTCCAGCGTGAGCTCCGGACCGAGCTTGTCGTTCTCGTGCAGCACCTGCCCATTGAGGATGAGGAAGCGGTTCGCCGGGCTCTCCGAATAGATGGACCCCCCCACCACCAGCGGCGGCAGCTCGCGCTGGATCTCCGGCGGCAACTCGCGTTGCGACAGGATGCGGCCTTCGGGTTGGGTGTCGTGGCCGGCCGCGTCGGTTGCCGGGCGCGCGGCTGCCGTTGCATCGGGCACCGGGCCGGGCGTGGTACGCGCGGCCACTGGCGGGGCCTTCTGTGCTGGCTGTACTGGCTGTGCTGGCTGTGGTTGTGTGGGCGGCCTGGCGACGACGGCAGGCGACTCGGCGACTCGCGTGGCCGCCGGTGGGTGCGCAACGGCCGGCGGCGGCTGGACGACCGGCGGGGCTGGCGCAGGCGCCTGCGTGGCGGCCGATCCGTGCGCCTGCGTGATCGGTGCCGGCATCGGGGCCGGTGGTGTGGCCACCACCGATGGCGCAGCAGACGGCAGCAGCGCAGGCGCAACAGCGATGGGGCCCGCCGGCGCTTCGGCCTGCGGCCACAACCGCCACACCAGCGCGCCCACGAGCACGGCGCCCGCGCCCACCGCCGTCCACATCCACGGCGCCAACGCCACCGGGCCACGCTCAGCGTCCGATGCGGCGGGCATCGGCTGGGTGTGCAACCCCGGCACGCCACCGCGCGCCAGCTCGCGTTGCGCGTCTGCTTTTTTCAGGGCGTCGAGCACATAGGACACGGGCTTTACCTCGGCGAAGTCAGGCGCGGCTCGTCGATGCCGGTGGCGCGGTTGAGCTGCATGAGCGTTATGGGGCCGGCCAGGCCGTCCGGCTTGAGGCCCTGGGCCACCTGGAAGGCCGCGATGCGCGCGCCCAGCGGACGTTCACCGGACGCCGCCGTGCCGGCTTCGCCGGGCAGCTGGGCCAAGCGCGCGGCCAGCCAGTCAGCCAGGGCGCCGCCCGCTGCTTCCGCAGGCTTGCCGGGATAAGTGGGCGGCGCGCGCCAGAAGGTGGCGAAGTCGCCGCGCCACAGCTGCGCCAGCCGGCCCAGCGACACCGTGCGCGGGCCGTCAGCGGTGCGCAGCACGGCGCCCTGCGCATTGAAGCCCAGCAGCAGCGCATAGGCGGGGCGCGGTGCGCCGGCACGGTCGTCATGCAGGGTGAGGATGCCGGGGCGATCGAGCTGGTGGATCAGGGCCAGGCTGCCGGCCGTGCTGCGGAAGCACTGCACCTGCTGGCGCTGCGCCGCTTGGCAAGGCTCGCCCTCCCCCAATGCCAGGCCCCAGGCGGCCGCCAATTGGCGCCATGCTTCCTTCTCCGACGCCAGCCAGCCCACTGCTGCGTCGTCGGCCAGGGGCGGCATTGGTACGACCGTGCTCGCCACCGCCGTGGATGCCGCAGGGGCAGCTCGTGCCCGCGCCACGACCGCGCCGTCCGCGCCGGTGGAAGACGCTGCATGGGCCCGCGCGGTACCGGCCGGCGCGGTGCTGGCGCCGCGCCGCCAGCCGGTGTCCAAGGTCAAGGCCGCCAGTGCGAACAAGCCGGCACCTGCCACCAGGCCGAGCGCCAGGCGCAGCGCCGCAGAGCGGCCCGGGCGTGCCGGTGGGCCCCCCCCGCCATGCAGCGGCGATCCGTGCGCAGGCAGCAATGCCGGTGCGGCGCCGAGGTCGAACACCTCGGCGGCCGCCTTGTCCACGATGCGCCGGTCCACCACTGGCTGACCGCTGGCATAGGCGCCCAGCAGGGCGCGGTCGCACAACAGGTTGATGCGGCGCGGCACACCGCGCGAGATGCGGTGGATGCGCTGCATCGCCTTGCGGTCGAAGGGCAAGGCCTTGCCCAGCCCCGCCACACCGAGGCGGTGGCGGATGTACTGCTCGGTTTCGCGCTCGGACAGCGCGTCCAGGTGGAAACGCGCAATCACCCGCTGGGCCAGCTGCTCCAGCTCCGGCCGGGCCAGCATGCTACGCAGCTCCGGCTGTCCGATCAGCACGATCTGCAGCAGCTTGCGCTCGCTGGTTTCCAGGTTGGTCAGCAGGCGCAGCTGCTCAAGCACATCGGCCGACAGGTTCTGCGCCTCGTCGATGATCAGCACGTTGTTCTGGCCGACCGCGTGCGTACGCAGCAGGTAGTCGTTCAGCGCGTCGACATAGTCCTTCACCGTCGGCTGGCCCGGCCCGGCATGTTCATAGGGGATGCGGAACTCGTCGCACACCGAGCGCAGCAGCTCCTCCACTGTGAGCTTGGGGTTGAAGATGTAGGCGACGTTGCAGCGCTTGGGCAACTGCTCCAGGAAGCAGCGGCAGACCGTGGTCTTGCCCGCGCCGATCTCGCCGCTGAGCAGCACGAAGCCGCCGCCCCCGCGCACACCGTACAGCAGGTGCGCCAACGCCTCCCGGTGGCGCTCGCTCATGAAGAGGTAGCGCGGATCGGGTGCGATGGAAAAAGGCTCTTGCTTGAGGCCGAAGAAGGAGGCGTACATGGTGGGAGGCAGCACCACGGCCGCCCTGCAAGGCGGCCGGACACCAGCCGTGAAGTCTATCGCTCCACCCGCGTGCACCCGCGGCCGCGCCACAGGGCGCAGCGCGCGGCCTGCGCCGGCAAGGGTCCCGCAGGCCCGCCACAATGGCGCCTCTGCATGGCGACCCGGCACGAAGCCCACCGATGCACATCCCTACCCTCACCACCGACCGCCTCGTGCTGCAGCCGCCCGGTGCGCAAGCGCAGGCCGTGTATCAACGGTTCTATACGGATGCGTCGGCCTCCGCCGCCTATGGCGGGCCGCTGTCACCGGGCGCTGCCTGGGCCCGGCTGGCCGCGGACCTGGGCGGCTGGCAGCTGCAGGGCTTTGGTGTCTGGCTGATCCAGCGGCGTGAACAAGGTGACCTGGTGGGCGTGTGCGGCTTCTGGCAGGGCCTGGGCTGGCCGCGCGAACTCACCTGGTGGCTGCTGCCCGAGGCGCGCGGCGCGGGGCTGGCGTACGAAGCGTCCCAGGCCGCGGTGGCGCACGCCTATCGTGAATTCAAGTGGGACAGCGTGGAGACCTACATGCACGACAACAACGGGCCGGCCAGGGCGCTGGTGCAACGGCTGGGCGGCCAGAAGATCGGCCGCCAGCGCTTTCCCGACGGGCTGGACCGTGACCTCTACCGCATCCCGCATGCCGGCTGAGCGCCTGCTGGCGCGGCTGCGCCGCTTCGCCCTGGCACTGCCCGAAGTGACCGAGGAGCCGCACTTCGACTACGCCTCCTGGCGCGTCCGAGGCAAGATCTTCGTCACCGTGCCGCCGGACGGACAGCACATGCACGTGTTCGCCGCCGAACCGCATCGCGAACCGGCGCTGGCCATGCATCCCCACTTCCTTGAGAAGCTCACCTGGGGCAGCAAGGTGGTCGGCCTTCGCGTCGACCTGCGCCAGGCCGACCCATCGGTGGTGGAGCCACTCGTGCTGCATGCCTGGGAAGCGAAGGCACCCAAGCGCCTGGTGAACCAACGGACCCAGCGCTGAACGGTCTGGCTACCTCCCCCCCATGATCCCGGCAACCACCCTCCCCGAAGCCATCCAGGCATTCTGGAACGACTTCGCCCGCCAGCATGGAAACGGGGTGCACGCCCGCTTCTACGAGTCGTTCTGCTTCTGCGACAACGAAGCCGACGCGGATGCCTTGGCCGCGCTGGTCCTCGCGGGCACCAAACGGGCGACCGCCGGGCTGGCGTGGAGCAACGAACACCACGGCACGCCCATGCCGACACCGGGTGCGTTGAGCGTCGTGACCACCTGGGCTGGCGCGCCGGTATGCGTGATCGAAACCACGGCGGTTGAACTGCTGCCGTTCGACCAGGTGAGTTCCGAGTTTGCCGCGGCCGAGGGCGAAGGCGATGGATCGCTCGCCTACTGGCGCGACGCACACTGGCGCTACTTTTGCCGCGAGTGTGAACGCCTGCAGCGAACGCCCACACCGCAGATGCCGGTGGTGTGCGAGCGGTTTGAGGTGGTGTACCCCGTGCGGTCTGGCGTCACGCCAGCCGCCTGATCCTCAAGGCCCGCCGGGCGTGGCCAGCCGCAGCTGCGCGCCGTAGCTGTGATAGCGGCTGCGGAGCTCGTCGATGCGGTGCTGCAGCGCGTCGGCCTCGCGGATGGCCGCATGGTGGCGCTGCAGCGTGTGCTCGGCCAGGTCCAGCAACCGGCGGTTGAGGGTTTCTTCCGAGCCGGCCAGCAGCGCCTCCACCGCCGCCTGCGGCTTGCGCTGCACCGACAGGGTGACGCCCTGCTCCGCCAGCTTGCCGATGTGGCTGTGGCCCTCGCGGATGGTGCCCACCACGTCGGCCTCCAGCCGGGCGGCACTGGCCAGCAGCTCCGTGCTGGCCTTGGACACCGCAAAGCGCCGCGCCAGCCGGGTGAGCGACGCGTCGATGTCCTCCATCGGGTGGTCTTCACGGGCCAGCCGTGCGGCCAGCATGAGCGCATTGCAGGCGGCCTCGAAATCGAACAGCGGATCGTGCACCGCTTCGAGCATCTGCCGCACCTGCGCCACCGCATCGGCCATGCGGCCTAGCGACAGCAGGCGCAACGTGTCCAGCACCGCACCAAAGCGCACCAGGCGCGCACTGCCGGGCACGCTGGCCAGGATGCGGCCGAAGCTGCTGTGCAGCTGCGCCAGCGGCCGGGTCTGGCGCCGGTCGAACTGCAAGGTGGCCAGCAGGACCAGGCCCTGCAGGTCGTATTGTTTCGCGCTCAGGCCGATGTCGGTGGCCTGCTGCAGCGCGTCGGTGGCTTCCGTGGGGTCGCCATAGTAGAAGGCCAGCACACCGAGCTTCTGCAGCCGCGGCACGCTGCCCGGCGTGAGCTGCGCCGCGCGCCGCATCGCGGCCAGCGCGTCCTGCGAATGGCCTTGTTCCAGCAGCGTGCGGCACATCAGGTCGTAGGCATCCGACTGCCCGGGCTGTTGCGCCAGCAGGCTCTCCAGCGTGCGACGGGACGCCGCCGGGGCACCGGCTTCGCCCGGTGGCGCGGGCGTGATGCCGGTGCGCGCCCACGGCAAGGCCTTGGTGGCCAGCACCGCCTCCTGCAGGCGCATCGCCGCTTGCGCATCGCCCAGCTGCAGCAGCAGTTCAGCGCCGATGCGGGCGGCTTGCACCCAACCTTCGGTCTTGGCCTCGTACAACGCGGTGCACAGCTGCGCCGCTTCGGCAAAGGCCTTGTTCTCCACCCGGTCCAGGATGGGCTGCAGCAGGCGCTTGCGCCGCCGCGCTTCCTGCAGCTTGTGGCGCAGCGCCTCCCGGGTATAGGGCCGGATCAGGTAGGCATCCAGCGCAGCCTCGGCGGCTTCGGCCACCTGCGCATAACCCGCGTCACTGGAGATCAGGATCACGATGGTGGACAGCGGCAGCTGCTGGGCCTGGCGCAGCTGGTCGATCAGCTGCTGGCCGGTCATGGGGTCGTCGGCAAAGCTCGAGTCGCACAGCACGATGTCGTACTGCAGTGCCGGCAGCACCCGGGCCGCGTCCGTGGGCCTCTGCAGCTGGTCGACGTGGCCGACGCCAAAGCGCTTGAGCGCGCTGGTGAGCTCGGCGCGCGAGGCCAGGTCCCCGTCGATCACGCAGGCGCGTGCGCTGCCGATGTCCGGATCGATGGGTTTCATGCGGACCAATATGCCATGGGCTCAGGCACAGGTGCGCACGGTGCCCTTGCCGGCGTGTTTGGCCAGGTACATGGCCGCGTCGGCCCGGCTGAGCAGGCCGGTGGGCTCGTTGGCGTCCTGCGGGTACACGGCTATGCCGATGCTGGCGCTGATGCGATGCTCCGGATGGGCGGGCAATAGCGGCTCCTGCACGGCCTGGATCAGCCGCTGTGCCAGCAGCTGCGCGCCTTCAGCCGTGTAGGCTTCCAGCAGCACCGCGAACTCGTCGCCGCCCAGGCGGGCCACGAAGTCGCTGCGGCGCACCACCCCGGCAAAACGCTGGGCCACCGCCTGCAGCAGCTGGTCGCCCACATGGTGGCCCAGCTCGTCGTTGATGCGCTTGAAACCGTCCAGGTCGATGAACAGCAGCGCCCGCTGCTCGTCCTTGCGCGCCGCGCGTGCGATGCTGCGGGCCAGCTCGTCGCTGAAGTGGCGCCGGTTCGGCAGCAGGGTCAACGCATCCTGCAGCGCCTGTTGCGCCAGCCGGTCGGACAAGGCCTGGCGCGCGCGCACCTGGGCCGCCAGCGACCGATAGGCCACCACGCCGCCACCCAGCATCAGCGCCAGCACCAGCACCTCCACATACAGCAGCACGGTACGGCGGCCATCCACCACGCGGGCCAGGTGGTCATGGGTGGCGGCTTCGCGCTGCTTCAGGTCGGCCAGGGTGCCCAGCACGCGCTCCATGGTCTCGCGGTCATCCTCCGCTGCCACCAGCGCGCGCGCACGCTCGGACGCACCTGCCTTGCGGGCGTCGATGGCCGCCTGCAGCTGCGTGAGCTTGCGCTGCGCGGTCTGGGCCAGCAGCTCGATGTCGTGCAAGGTGGCCGAATCCTCGGCATAGACGAAGCGCAGGTTGGTGAAGGCGGAGGCGGCGCGCACACGTGCCCCCTCGTAAGGCTGCAGCTGCTCGTCCCGGCCGGTGATCAGGAAACCGCGTTGCCGGGTTTCGGCATCCAGGATGCTCACCAGCGCACGGTCCAGCTCCACCGAGCGCGCGAGCGATTCGGCACCCAGCTCCTCCACGCGGTCGGCCGCCACCTTGATGAAATAGCTGGAGGCCACCGCCGCCACCATCAGCCAGCCCACGGCCACCATGCCGTAGGCCAGCTTGCGCTCCACGGCGACTGGCTTCGATGGTGACAGCGTCATGCTCGTGTAAACCCTTAAGCAGGGCTGCAGTGCCGCGCTGAAAAGCAGTATCGGCCGGTTCGCCACGCCGGTTGAATGGCGCCCTTAGAGGGTTTGCCCGATGCGCCACAGCACACCGCTGGGGTCCACCATCGCGAAATCGCGCATGCCCCAGGGTTTGTCGGACGGCGCTTCGCAGCGCACGCCGTGGCGCAGCACCACCGGCTGCAGCGCCGCCCACCAGCGGTCCACATCCTCGACCTGCAGGTGCATCATGAAGTTGTCGGCCAGCTCGGCCCGGTAGAAGTTCTGCAGCAGGAAGCTGCAGGGCCCGTGGCGGAACTGCGCCACCTCGTCGTTGGCCCATTCCATGGTGAAACCCAGCTCTTGGTAGAAGCGCTGGGCGAGGACAAAGTCCTTGGCGGGAACAAAGGCCTTGGCCTCGACGGAACGCAGGTGCTGGGCTGTCATGGCGCGCATCATGCCGGCCGGCGCCCATGCGCCCGCCCCCAAACACCAGGGATTCCCCTCTCCGGCCGGGCGGGCTTGGCGCCGCGGTGGTCCGCAAAAATCCAGTACCCTTGCCTCGCATGCCGCGCACGGACACCCCGCACGCGGTTTGCCCCACCGGCATGGCACGCGGCCACCCTGCGTGCTGGCCTCTTTCAAGCGACACACCGCTCGACACGATCGGGCACGGAGCTGAATGCGCATGAGCACAGAGCAAGCGCCGCTGCGTCTGCACGTGCCGGAGCCCACCGGGCGCCCCGGCTGCAAGACCGACTTTTCCTACCTGCACGTGTCGCCCGCCGGCACCGTGCGCCGCCCCCCCACCGACACCACCCCTCAGGACACGCACGACCTGGCGTATGCCTTGGTGCGCGTGCTCGACGAAAACGGCCAGGCCGTCGGGCCGTGGGCGCCCGAGATCGATGCCACCCGGCTGCGCAAGGGCTTGCGCGCGATGATGAAGACGCGCATCTTCGACGCCCGCATGCTGATCGCGCAGCGCCAGAAGAAGCTGTCGTTCTACATGCAGTGCCTGGGCGAGGAAGCGATTGCGGTGGCCCACTCCCTGGCGCTGCAACAGGGCGACATGTGCTTTCCCACCTATCGGCAGCAGGGGCTGCTGCTGGCGCGCGACGACATCTCCATGGTCGAGATGATGTGCCAGCTGATGAGCAACGAGCGCGATCCCCTCAAAGGGCGCCAGCTGCCGGTGATGTATTCGTACAAGCGCGCCGGCTTCTTCACCATCTCGGGCAACCTGGCCACGCAGTTCATCCAGGCGGTGGGCTGGGGCATGGCCTCGGCGATCAAGGGCGACACCAAGATCGCGTCGGCCTGGATCGGCGACGGCGCCACGGCGGAATCGGACTTCCACACCGCCCTCACCTTCGCCCACGTGTACCGCGCGCCGGTGATCCTGAACGTGGTGAACAACCAGTGGGCGATCTCCACCTTCCAGGCCATCGCGGGCGGCGAGGCGACCACGTTCGCTGCCCGCGGCGTGGGCTGCGGCATCGCGTCGTTGCGGGTGGACGGCAATGACTTCCTCGCGGTGTATGCCGCGTCGCAATGGGCGGCCGAACGCGCACGCAGCAACCTGGGCCCCACGCTGATCGAGTGGGTGACCTACCGCGCCGGCCCGCACTCCACGTCCGACGACCCGTCGAAGTACCGGCCGGCCGACGACTGGCAGCGCTTCCCACTGGGCGACCCGATCGCTCGGCTGAAGCAGCACCTCATCGCCATCGGCGAATGGTCGGACGCCCAGCACGACCAGGTGCAGAAGGAACTGGAAGCCGAGGTGGCCGCCGCGCAGAAGGAAGCCGAAAGCCACGGCACCCTGCTGGACGGCCACATCCCGAGCGCGGCCTCGATGTTCGAGGACGTCTACAAGGACATGCCGGAGCACCTGCGCCGGCAACGCCAGCAGTTGGGGGTATGAACATGCTCACGAAGACCAAGGAAGCCGCACCCGGCAACGAGCCGGGCAGCGAGCCGGGCAGCGAGCTCGGCAAGACGGCCTCGATGACGATGATCCAGGCCTTGCGCTCGGCCATGGACGTGATGATGGCGCGCGACGAGAACGTGGTGGTCTACGGCCAGGACGTGGGCTACTTCGGCGGCGTGTTCCGCGTGACCGAAGGGCTGCAGGCCAAGTACGGCAAGTCCCGCTGCTTCGATGCGCCCATCTCCGAAGGCGGCATCGTGGGCACCGCGGTGGGCATGGGCGCCTACGGCTTGCGGCCGGTGGTGGAGATCCAGTTTGCCGACTACTTCTATCCGGCGTCTGACCAGATCGTGTCGGAAGCAGCGCGCCTGCGCTACCGCTCGGCGGGCGACTTCACCGCGCCCATCACCATCCGCATGCCCTGCGGCGGCGGCATCTATGGCGGCCAGACGCACAGCCAGAGCCCGGAGGCGCTGTTCACCCATGTGTGCGGCCTGCGCACCGTGATGCCCAGCAACCCCTACGACGCCAAGGGCCTGCTGATCGCCTCGATCGAGAACGACGATCCCGTGATCTTCCTGGAGCCCAAGCGGCTGTACAACGGGCCGTTCGACGGCCACCACGACCGCCCGGTGGTGCCCTGGTCCAAGCACCCAATGGGCAAGGTGCCGGAGGGTTACTACAGCCTGCCGCTGGACAAGGCCGCGGTGTTCCGCCCCGGCAAGGACCTGACCGTCATCACCTACGGCACCATGGTCTGGGTGTCGGATGCGGCGGCCACTGAAACCGGCGTGGACGCCGAGATCATCGACCTGCGCACGCTGTGGCCGCTGGACCTGGACACCATCGTCGAATCGGTGAAGAAGACCGGCCGCTGCGTGGTGGTGCATGAAGCCACCCAGACCAGCGGCTTCGGCGCCGAGCTGACCTCGCTGGTGCAGGAACATTGCTTCTATCACCTGGAAGCGCCCGTCGAGCGTGTGGCGGGCTGGGACACGCCCTACCCGCATGCGCAGGAGTGGGCCTATTTCCCGGGCCCCGAGCGCATCGGTGCCGCGTTCAAACGTGCGATGGAGACCTGACCGTGGGCATGCATGTGATCAAGATGCCGGACATCGGCGAAGGCATCGCTGAAGTGGAACTTGTGGCCTGGCGCGTGCAGCCGGGCGACGAGGTGAAGGAAGACCAGATCCTGGCCGACGTGATGACCGACAAGGCCACGGTCGAGATTCCCTCGCCGGTGGTCGGCAAGGTGGTATCGCTGGGCGGCAAGGTGGGTGAGCAGATGGCGGTGGGCGCCGAGCTCATCCGGCTGGAGGTGGACGGTGTAGGCAATGTGAAGGGCGATGCGCCGGCGCGGCCGGCTGCGACAGCGCCTGGGCCAGCACCGGCGTCATCCGCATCGTCGGCGCCGCTGACCAGTTCACCGCCGGTGTCCCCCGAAGGTGGCACGGCGGTCGCGCCGGTGCTTTCACCGAGCACCACTTCCAAGGGCGCACCCGCCGAGCAGGCGAAGCAGCCGGTCGTCGCGCGTGCGCCGGTGGCGCCTACGCGCCCGGCCGGCGACAAGCCGATCGCCTCGCCGGCCGTGCGCCGCCGCGCCTGGGAGCTGGGCATCGAGCTGCAGTACGTGCATGGCAGCGGCCCGGCCGGGCGCATCGTGCATGAGGACCTGGACGTCTACCTGGCCTCGCGCGGCCAGCCGATGGGCACCGGCCTCAGCAGTGCCTACGCAGAGCGCCATGAGGAAGAGGCCACTCCCGTCATCGGCCTGCGCCGCAAGATCGCGCAGAAGATGCAGGACGCCAAGCGGCGCATCCCGCACTTCAGCTATGTGGAAGAAGTGGACGTCACCGAGCTGGAAGCGCTGCGCACCAAGCTCAACACCAAGTACGCGGCCGAGCGCGGCAAGCTGACCTTGCTGCCGCTGCTGGCGCGCGCGGTGGTGCTGGCGGTGCGCGACTTCCCGATGATGAACGCACGCTTCGACGACGACGCCGGCGTGGTCACCCGCCATGGCGCCGTGCACCTGGGCATCGCCACGCAGACCGAGGCGGGGCTGATGGTGCCGGTGGTGCAGCATGCCGAGTCGCGTGATCCCTGGGCGATCGCGGCTGAAGTGAGCCGCCTGGCGGAGGCCGCGCGCACCGGCAAAGCCTCGCGCGAGGAGCTGAGCGGCTCCACCATCACCATCACCAGCCTGGGCGCGCTGGGTGGGATCGTCACCACGCCGGTGATCAACCATCCGGAGGTGGCGATCATCGGCGTCAACCGCATCGTGGAGCGGCCGATGATCCGCGGCGGCGCGGTGGTGGCGAGGCAGATGATGAACCTGTCGTCCTCCTTCGACCACCGCGTGGTCGACGGCATGGATGCAGCGGAGTTCATCCAGGCGATTCGCGCGATGCTGGAGTCGCCGGCGATGCTCTTTGTGGAGTAAGCGATGGCCACACAAACAACAACGCTGCTGGTCATCGGCGGCGGGCCGGGCGGCTACGTGGCCGCCATCCGGGCCGGCCAGCTTGGCATCCCCACCGTGCTGGTCGAAGGCGACAAGCTGGGCGGCACCTGCCTCAACATCGGCTGCATTCCGTCCAAGGCGCTGATCCACGCCGCCGAAGAGTTCGACAAGGTGCGCCACTACGCCAACAGCTCGCCGCTGGGCATCCACGTGCAGTCACCCGGCATCGACCTGGCTCAGACGGTGCGCTGGAAGGATGGCATCGTGGGCAAGCTCACCGGCGGAGTCGGTGCGCTGCTGAAGAAGAACGGCGTGCAGGTGGTCAAGGGCTGGGCCAGCATCGCGGACGGCAAGACGGTGGACGTCAAGGCGACCGACGGCAGCACGCAGCGCATCCAGTGCGAACACCTGCTGCTGGCGACGGGCTCGGTGCCAGTGCAGTTGCCCTCCATGCCGTTCGGCGGCAACGTGATTTCGTCAACGGAGGCGCTGACTCCAGCCACCCTGCCCAAGCGCCTGGTGGTCGTCGGTGCCGGCTACATCGGGCTGGAGCTGGGCATCGCCTACCGCAAGCTGGGCGCCGAGGTGGCGGTGGTGGAAGCCACAGAACGCGTGCTGCCCACCTACGACGAAGAGTTGACCAAGCCGGTGCTGGCAGCGCTCAAGCGCATGGGCGTGGTGCTGCACCTGGGCTGCAGCGTGCAAGGCCTTACCGACACTGGCAATGCGGTGCGGGTGCGCAGCGCCACCGCCGATGAGTTCGCCTTGCCGGCTGACCGCGTGCTGGTGGCCGTGGGGCGCAAGCCGCGCACCGAAGGTTTCAACCTGGAATCGCTGCAGCTGGACACGGCAGGCCGCGCGCTGAAGGTGGACGACCAGTGCCGCACCTCGATGCGCAACGTCTGGGCCATCGGCGACCTCACCGGCGAGCCGATGCTGGCGCACCGCGCGATGGCACAGGGCGAAATGGTGGCGGAGGTGATCGCGGGCCACAAGCGCCGCTTTGCGCCGGCGGCGATGCCGGCCGTGTGTTTCACTGACCCGGAAGTCGTCGTCGTCGGCCAGTCACCCGCGGAGGCCGAACACGCAGGGCTCGACTGCATCAGCGCGATGTTCCCGTTTGCTGCCAATGGGCGCGCCATGAGCATCGAATCCACCGACGGCTTCGTGCGCGTGGTGGCACGGCGCGACAACCACCTCATCCTGGGCTGGCAGGCGGTGGGCCGGGCCGTGTCCGAGCTGAGCACGGCGTTCTCGCATTCCATCGAGATGAGCGCCCGGCTGGAGGATGTGGCGGGCACCATCCATGCGCATCCCACCCTGGGCGAGGCGGTGCAGGAAGCCGCCCTGCGCGCCCTGGGGCACGCACTGCACATCTAAAGCGAAGCGGAGTCACCGTCTTGCTTCTGGACGGTGACTTCGCCTGCCCCGCAGGCGGTGCCGCTGGCGGTTGCCTACAGGCAGTCCTGCTCGGCGAACAGTTCGTCGGCCACGCGTTCCGGGCAGGCCGCCGTGCCGTAGGCCAGGTGCATTTCGGTGGCGAGCTCCATCGCCTCGGGCGCGGCCACCAGGTGGCGCAATTGGATGCGCTGTGCGCAGCGCTGGATCCAGGTCGGGTTGGTGTTCTCGTCCGGCATGTGATGTCCTCGTTGCAGTTGAAGCCATCGTAGGGCGGGTGGCTCGCTGCGCGAATCCGAGAAGTGCTGACGCCGGTGTCGGACAGCGCCTACAGGGTCCAGGGAGGGTTCCGCCGCGCTACAACGCCACGTGCATCGGATCCTTGCGCGGCCTGGCGAGGTAGGCGCTGGGCGTGATGCCGGCAAAGGCCTTGAACTCATGCACCAGGTGAGCCTGGTCGTGCAGCCCGGCGTCCACTGCCAGCCGGGCCCACTCCACGGGGCCGCCGCCGTGGAGGTGGCCGATCAAGGCGCGGAAGCGGCATACGCGGGCATAACGCTTGGGACTCATGCCCACCTGCTCGTTGAACAGCGCGCGCAAGCGCCGCTCGCTCAGGCCGCAGTGGTGCGCCAGCCCGGCGACACGCGCCATCGTGGGCTCGCGTGCAAGCGCAGCCAGCGCCCAGCTCACGGGCGATGCAGGGCCGGCGCGAGGCACCTGCCGCGTCAGCCAATCGCTCAACCGCACCAGCCGCTGGGCGGCGGCAGGCGCTTCCAGCAACTGCTCACGCAACAGTCGCGCGCGAGCGCCGAACAAGGCCTCCAGGCCAACTTCGCGATCGCACAGGCCATCCAGGCGCTCGCGCAGAAAGGCAGCGGCACCGCCGGGCTGGAACACCACGCCCATCACCGCCACCTGCTCGTCCGTGTCGATGATGATGCTGCGCGTCTGCGGCCCAGCCAGCACCGCGGCCGGACGCCGCTCGCAGGTGTGCACGTCGTCGTCGGAATAGGCGCGTGTCTCCTCTTCCGCCAGATTGATGATGACCGACACCATCGGCATCGGCAGCACCCGCTCCAGCGCAAAGGAAGCGCCTGGCGCCACATGCCAGTCCCACAGCTTGTCCACGAAGGGACGCAGCGGTGGCGGCGCCGGCAGGGTCATGAAGGCCATGGCCGCAAGCGTAAACCGTGGGCCGCCGCCTCGGTGCTTGCCCTCATGCGGATAACGACCATGCTCATGCCTTGGGGATCGTGGGCCCCGGTCGCGCGGCGTATGCTCCACCGCCTCTACCGACAACTTTGCTGCGCGCACTGTGGCGGCCACCAGCGGCTGCAGACCGACGCAGCCTCAACGCCATGAGTGTGACTTCCACCCCTTCCACCCGGCCCGCGATACTGGACCTGATCGGCAACACACCCCTGTTGCAGGTCACGCGCTTCGACACCGGCTGTTGCCAGCTTTTCCTCAAGCTCGAATCGCAGAACCCCGGCGGCTCCATCAAGGACCGCATCGGCCTGGCGATGATCGAGGTGGCCGAACGCGAGGGCCGGCTCAAGCCCGGCGGCACGGTGATCGAGGCCACGGCCGGCAACACCGGACTGGGGCTCGCCCTGGTGGCGCGCGCCAAGGGCTACAAGGTCTGCCTGGTGGTGCCGGACAAGATGTCGGCCGAAAAGGTGCTGCACCTCAAGGCCCTGGGTGCGGAAGTGCACACCACGCGGTCGGACGTGGGCAAGGGCCACCCCGCCTACTACCAGGACTTCGCCGCGCGGCTGGCGAAAGAAATCCCGGACAGCTACTACATCGACCAGTTCAACAACCCCGCCAACCCGCTGGCCCATGAGACGACCACCGCTCCGGAGATCTGGCAGCAGATGGGGCACCGCATCGATGCCATCGTGTGCGGCGTGGGCTCCGGCGGCACCCTCACCGGCTTGAAGCGCTACTTCGGCAAGGTGAGCCCGAACACCGAGATCGTGCTCGCCGACCCCAAGGGCTCGGTGCTGGCCGACTACATCGCCACCGGCAAGGTGGGGGAAGCCGGCTCCTGGGCGGTGGAAGGCATCGGCGAGGACTTCATCCCCTCCATCGCCGACCTGTCCGGCGTGCGCACCGCCTACACCATCGACGACGAAGAGAGCTTCGGCACTGCGCGCGAGCTGCTCAAGCGCGAAGGCATCGCCAGCGGCTCATCCACCGGCACGCTGCTGGCGGCGGCGCTGCGCCACTGCCGCGCGCAGAAGACGCCCCAGCGCGTGGTGACCTTCGTGTGCGACACCGGCACGCGTTATCTGTCCAAGGTGTTCAACGACCATTGGATGTTCGACCAGGGGCTGCTGCATCGCACCACGGTGGGCGACCTGCGTGACCTGATCTCGCGCCGTTTCGAGGACGACGCGGTGATCAGCGTGAACCCCGACGACGCCCTGCTCACCGCCTTCCAGCGCATGCGCGCGGCCGACGTGTCCCAGCTGCCCGTCATCCAGGAGGGGCGCCTGATCGGCCTGCTCGATGAATCCGACGTGCTGCTGCGGGTGCACGGTGACTCGGAGCGCTTTCGTGAGCCGGTGCGCTCGGCCATGAGCCAGCGGGTGGAAACACTGCCACCCAACGCCGACTTGAACACCCTGCTGTCCACCCTCAACGCCGGCCTGGTGGCCGTGATCGCCGACCGCCAGCGTTTCTATGGACTCATCACCCGGTTCGACCTGCTGAACCACCTGCGGAGAAGCCTCGCATGAGTGCGAACGACAACGACCACGGATTCAACACCCGCGTGATCCACGGCGGGCAGACCCCCGACCCGACCACGGGCGCGATCATGCCGCCCATCTACGCCACCTCCACCTATGTGCAAAGCAGCCCGGGGGTGCACAAGGGCTACGAGTATTCACGCTCGCAGAACCCGACCCGTGAGGCTTTCGAGCGCTGTGTGGCCAACCTCGAGAACGGCCAGCGCGGTTATGCCTTCGCATCGGGGCTGGCAGGCATGTCGACCGTGCTGGAGCTGCTGGACAGCGGCTCGCACGTGGTGGCCAGCGACGACCTCTACGGCGGCTCCTTTCGCCTGTTCGAGCGCGTGCGGCGGCGCAGCGCGGGCCATGATTTCAGCTTCGTGGACCTCACGAATCCGGACCGCCTGCGCGCGGCCATCCGGCCGGACACCAGGATGCTGTGGGTGGAAACACCCTCCAACCCGCTGCTCAAGCTCACCGACTTGGAAGCAGTAGCCGCCATCGCGCGCGAACACGGCCTGATTGCCGTGGCGGACAACACCTTTGCCAGCCCCTGGGGGCAGCGGCCGCTGGACCTGGGCTTCGACATCGTGGTGCACTCCACCACCAAGTACCTCAACGGCCACTCCGACATCGTGGGCGGCGTGGCGGTGGTCGGCAAGCAGCCGCACCATGCGGCGCTGGCCGAGCAGCTGGCATTCCTGCACAACGCGGTGGGTGCGATCGCGGCGCCCTTCGATTCGTTCATGGCCTTGCGTGGCGTGAAGACACTGGCCATCCGCATGGAGCGCCACTCCAGCAATGCGCTGCAGCTGGCGCAGTGGCTGCAGGGCCAACCGAAGGTGGCAAAGGTGCACTACCCCGGCCTGGAGACGCATCCGCAGCACGCCCTGGCCCGCCGCCAGATGCGCAACGGCTTCGGCGGCATGATCTCCATCGAGCTCCAGTCCGACCTGGCCGGCTCACGTCGCTTCCTGGAGGCCTGCGAGCTCTTCTCCCTGGCCGAAAGCCTGGGCGGCGTGGAAAGCCTGATCGAGCATCCGGCCATCATGACGCACGCGTCCATTCCCGCCGAGCAGCGGGCCGCACTCGGCATTGGTGACACGCTGATCCGCCTGTCGGTGGGCATCGAGGACGTGAACGACTTGCGCGGCGAGCTGCAGCGGGCGCTGGCCGCGGTGTAGCTGGCGGGCACGGCGGTTGCGGAGCAAGGCTGTCCCGCTTTGCGAAGGAACCGCCATGAACGCCACCACCGCCCTGCTCACGCTGGCCCTCGCCATGCCCGCCGCGTGGGCGCAGACCGGCACGGCGAGCAATGACCCGAATGCGATGCCGCAAGGCCCGGTGGGCACGGCCCGGGCCGATCGCCAGAGCGACCAGCAGGCAGCCTATGAGCGTGCCCGGGCCGATTGCCGCAAGGAGCCGCGCCGTACGCGCCGCAATTGCATCGTCGAGGCGCAGAAGGACTATGACCGGGAACAGACCGGCGGTCCGGCGCTGAACCTGTCGCGGCCGGCGCTCACGCCGCAATAGCTGCGGCCCCGTCCGCGTCAGGCGCGGTCGCCGGGAAGCGGCCGCACCGCTTCGCTGTAGCGCGGGTCGGCATGCAAGGCCCAATACCCGTGTTGCAACTGCGTGGTCACCGGGCCGAACGCGCCGGGGGCGCGGCCACCCACCGGCTGGCCATCCACCTGCGCGATGGCGATCACACCACCACCGGTGCTGGTGAGGAACACTTCGTCCGCGATGCGCAATTCGTCGGCCGCGAGCGGCCTCTCCTGTGTCTCATACCCGGCAGCGCGGGCAAGCTCGATCGCCGTGCGGCGCGAGACACCCTCCAGCACACCGGCATCGGGTGTCACCACCAGCGGCGCAGCGCCTGGGCGGGAGAACACCGCAAACACGTTGAAGCCAGGCCCTTCGGTGACATGGCCCTGGGCATCCGGCAGCACCACCGTCTCGCCGCCGCGGTCGTAGGCTTTGAACAGGCCGCTCACGAAGTCCAGCCAGTGGTAGTTCTTGATGCGCGGATCCACGCTTTGCGCCGGGATGCGTTGCGCGTCGCTGACGATCAGGTTCACGCCGCGGCGCTGTTTGTCGGGGTCGGCGATCCACACGAAGGGAATGGCAAACGCCATGAAACGGTTGGTGCAGCTGCGCGGGTCGCGCGAGCCCGGAGTGGGCATGCCGCGTGTGCAGAGCACTTCCACGTAGGCATCGCGCAGGCCGGCGCGGGCCACGCATTCGTGCATCACGCTGCGCATCTCTTCGCGCGTGACGCCGGGGTCCAGGCGCAGAGCCTTCAGGCTGCGTTCGAAGCGGTCAAGGTGGTCATCCAGCCGGAAGAAGCGGCCCTGCCACACGTGCGCGACGTCATAGGTGGCGTCGGAGTGCAGGAAGCCCCAATCGAAGATGGAAATCTTGGCGTCTTCCGGAGCGACGAAGGCGCCATCGATGTACGCGCAGCCTTGCATGCGGCCATCATAGGGGAGCGGTCGCCCCGCTCCCCTGCCGTGCGTCAGCCGATCGACTCGACCTGGCGCGACTGCTGATAGGCGCTGCCGAACCGGTTGGCAAGGAACGCCGGCAGTTCTACTTCCTCCTGGCGAATGAAGCCCTTCTGCGGCAGCTTGCCTTCACGGAACAGGTCCACCGCGGCACAGATGCCGGCCGCCGTGGTGATCTGGATGGCGGACAGCGGATGGCTTTCGTCGCGGTCGGCAAAGATCTTGCGCGCGAACACCTCCTGCACCAGCGAGCCGTTGCGCAGGCCGCTGACGGTGACGAACACCAGCACCACGTCCTGCATGGTCATCGGCACCGAGCGGCGCATGATGTCCTTCAGCGTTTCCTGGTCGCTCTTCAGCTGCAGCTCTTCCAGCAGCATCCACATCAGGTCGCGATGGCCGGGATAGCGCACGGTCTTGTAGTCCAGCGAACGCACCTTGCCGGCCCAGGTTTCGCACAGCGTGCCCAGGCCACCGGAGGTGTTGAACGCCTCGTACTCCACCCCGTCGAGCGAGAAGTGCTCAAGTCCCTCGAGCGCCATCACCTCCACCGGGTTGCCATCACGGATGGATTCGCAGGGATGGCAGTACTCGTTGATCAGGCCGTCGACGCTCCAGGTGAGGTTGTACTTCAGCGCATTGGTCGGAAACGCTGGCAGCGCGCCCACACGCATCTTCACGTCCTGCACGCTGTCGAATTGCTTGGCCAGGTGATGCGCGACGATGCCGATGAAACCGGGCGCCAGGCCGCACTGCGGCATGAAAGCCGTGCTCGAGCCTTTGGCCAGATCCTTGATGGCACGCGTGGCGGCCACGTCTTCGGTCAGGTCGAAATAGTGGCAACCGGCTTCGCGCGCCTGCGTCGCGGCAACGGTGGCCAAGTGGTAGGGCAGCGCGTTGATCACCGCATCGTGACCACGCAGCGCTTCCAGCAACGCCCGCGCATCCGACGTGTCCGTCACGGTGGTACGGACCTTCATGTTGCCCAGCTTGGCCAGCGAGGCCTGGCTTTTGTCAACCACGGTCACCTGGTAGTCACCGCTTTCGCTCAGCAGCCGAGCGATGAGTTGACCGATATGACCTGCTCCCAGCAGCACGACGCGCATGGTGTTCTCCTCAAGAAATGATGGCGAAGTCTAGAGAGCGTGGGGGTCGGAAGATAGCGCGAGTTCGTCGAAAACCCGTGTGTGGCTGACGTATCGTCAGCGTTACGATGCGAATCGTCAGAGTTTCCGTTTTACGCGATGCCCAGAATCTCCGCGCGCCCGGCTTTCCCCGCCACTGTCAAAGACCAGCTCGATCGGGACCTGCTCGCCCTGCTGCAGGCGAACGCGCGGGAATCAGCCGCCAATCTCGCACGCAAGCTCGGTGTAGCACGCACCACGGTGTTGGCCAGGGTGAGCCGCATGGAGCGCGAAGGCGTGATCGTGGGCTACACCGTGCGCTTGGGGCAGGACGAGGCGGATCGTGGGGTCAACGCGTACGTGGGTATCACCACTGAGCCCAAATCGGGTCGCGACGTGACCCGCCGCCTCGCCCGGATACCGGAGCTTCGACAACTGTGCTCGGTGAGCGGCGAATTCGACTACATCGCGCTGCTGCGCGCTGAATCGATGCCCCGGCTGGACGCGCTGCTGGACGAGATCGGAGAGATCGAGGGCGTGATCAAGACGACCACGTCAGTGGTACTCGCGGTGCGCACGGACCGGACGGCTTGATCCGGTGTCGCTGATAAGCGAACCGTCGCTCCAAAGCAAAACCCCCGCCAGATTACTCTGGTGGGGGTTTAAATAAATAGCCTGACGATGTCCTACTTTCACACGGGAATCCGCACTATCATCGGCGCAGAGGCGTTTCACTGTCCTGTTCGGGA
>NZ_JAZARE010000012.1:0-177451 GCF_036231905.1 Ideonella sp. BN130291
TCCCGAACAGGACAGTGAAACGCCTCTGCGCCGATGATAGTGCGGATTCCCGTGTGAAAGTAGGACATCGTCAGGCTATTTATTTAAACCCCCACCAGAGTAATCTGGCGGGGGTTTTGCTTTTGCGGCGGCAATAATCGAATTGAGTTTCCAATAAAACTCGACTCCATATCTGAGTATCAGGTCGGCTGCCTTCTAAGCAGGGCGCAATACACCATCGGCGCACTTCAACGCCCAGTCTTCCAGCAGGCCTTCGACGACCTCCGTCGCCGCTGAGATCTCCATCCCGCCATGGATGGGCGTTTGGGCCAGCCACTCCACCAACTCGGACCCACGGCACTCGCCAACCTCCAGCATGTGGAACATCACCAAGGCGCGCACGGCGTGCCGTCGGTGTTTCGCTGGATCGCGGATGAACGCCTGCAAACGCCCGCGACTCGCCCGCAAGGCCGCGGCGACATCGACAAAGGGCCGGCCATGCCCTGGGATCACGAGTACCGGATCCAGCGCCTCGATGGCATCCAGCGTGTCCAGACACGGACCAAAACCAGGCTCACCGACCAATTCCGGAAAAATGATCGCCAAGCGCCGCTCCCACAGCGCGTCGCCGGAAATCAACACCCGAGACGCCGGCTCGAACAGCATCAGCGCGGTGGGGTCGTGCCCGGGCGCCGCATGAACCTCCCATGTGGCGGCACCGAGCTGCAGGGCATCGCCGGCTGACAGCGCGCCGTCCGCAACAAACGGCTCGCATCGCTGGTCAGTCGCTGAAAACGTGAGCTGTTGCTCGTCCCATGTGTTCACCGCCTCATAGCACGCTCGGGGGACAAGTGTTTCAACGGCCCAGCGCCGCTGCAGGGCCGCATTGCCGCCACAGTGGTCTGAGTGCAGGTGCGTGTTGACGATGCGTGCGAGCGGCCCTTCAGCGAGGCCCTTCTCGATCAGCGCAACGGTCTGCGCTGCATGGGCTGAATAACCGGTGTCCACCACAGTCGCAGGGGCAGCCGGTGACTCGGCGAACAACACGTTGTTGGACGACAGCCAGCCACGCTCGAACACCCGCAGGCCCAGCCGGCCGAACAGTGCACCGACGGCGGAGGCGTCAATCGGTGTCACGGTCATTCACGCGGGCGTTCGCAATTCGCGACGCAGGATCTTGCCGACGTTGGTCTTTGGCAGGTCGTCGCGGAACTCGATGTACTTCGGTCGCTTGTAGGCGGTGAAGTTGTCGCGGCAATACCGGGCGAGGTCGTCTTCCGACAGGGTGGCGTCCTTCTTGACCACGAACAGTTTCACCGCTTCGCCGGACTTCTCGTCCTCCACACCGACCGCCGCACACTCCAGCACGCCGGGATGCAGGCTGACCACCTGCTCGATCTCGTTGGGGTACACATTGAATCCGGACACGAGGATCATGTCCTTCTTGCGGTCCACGATCTTCACGTAACCCCGCGCGTCCATCACCCCGATGTCGCCGGAACGGAAGAAGCCGTCGGAAGTCATGACCAGGGCCGTTTCGTCGGGCCGGTTCCAGTATCCCGCCATCACTTGCGGGCCGCGAATGCAGATCTCGCCCGGATGTCCCAAGGCCACGTCGTTGCCTTCGTCGTCGCGGATGGCGATGTCCGTGGACGGCACCGGCAGCCCGATGGTGCCGGTGAACTCCTGAAGATCGAGGCGGTTGCTGGTGGCGACTGGCGAGGTTTCCGACAGGCCGTAGCCCTCCACCACCGGGCAACCGGTGATCTGCAGCCAGCGTTCCGCGGTTGCCTGCTGCACCGCCATGCCGCCACCGTTGGACACCACCAGCTCGCTGAAGTCCAGCCGCGCAAACTCCGGGTCATTCGACAGCGCGTTGAACAGTGTGTTGACGGCGGGGAACATGTTCACCCGATGCCGGCTCAGCGTCTTCACCAGCCCCGGGATGTCGCGCGGGTTGGGTATCAGCAGGTTCATCGCCCCCATCCGCACGCCCAGCATGTAGCACACCGTCAACGCGAAGATGTGGTACAGCGGCAGCGCGCACACCACGGTCAGCGGTTTGTCGCCCAGCTTGTCCAGCATGGGCTTGAACCAGGCCTCGGACTGCAGGATGTTGGCAACGACGTTGCGGTGAAGCAGGGTCGCGCCCTTGCTCACCCCTGTGGTGCCGCCGGTGTACTGCAGGAAGGCCACGTCCTCCGGGCCGATGGTGGGCCGACGCAAGGACAGGCGCGTGCCTTCGGCCAAGGCCATGTTGAAGCGGGTCACGCTGTAGCCACCGTCCGCGGGCAGGCGGTATTCCGGCACCATCTTGCGGGCGTGACGCACGACGAAGTTGACGAGTTGTCCCTTCCAGAAACCGAGCAGGTCCCCCATGGATGCGAGCACGACATGCCGCACGTCGGTCCGGGCGATCACCTCTTCCAGCGTGTGCGCAAAATTCTCCAGAACCACAATGGCCTGCGCGCCCGAGTCCCTGAGTTGATGCTCCAGCTCGCGCGGGGTGTACAGGGGGTTCACGTTCACCACCACGTAGCCGGCGCGCAGCACCGCGGCGATCGCCACCATGTACTGCGGCAGGTTGGGCATCATCAGCGCCACCCGCGCGCCGGGCGCCAGGTCGCGGCTCTGCAACCAGGCGCCCAAGGCCTGTGACATCTCGTCGAGGTCGCGGAACTTGATGCGCTTGTCCATGCAATCGGCCGCGTCGCGTGCAGCGTGCTGCCGAAAGGAATCCTCCAGCAGCTGGGCCAGCGACTCGTACACGTCGGTCCGCACTTCAGCCGGTACGCCGGGGGGGTAGTGGTTCAACCAGGGTTTCTGCACGCGGGCTCCGCAAGGTGTTTGCGGCATGGTCGCGGCGCCCAGCGGCCGGAGCTACGGTAGTTGCACTAACGGATCGCCGGCTTCCAGGCGAAATACGGCGGGTACTGTCGCCATCGCGACAGCATCCGCTGTGAAGAGGCGCTGCCGCAAGGCCTCTTCGCGCTCTGCGACCGTGGCCAGGAAACGTTCGGCGCCGCGCATCTGCCGGAAGGTGTCGAATCCACGCTCCAGGAAGGCCTGCAGCGTCGCCAGCCCTGCACTGCGCGCCGGCGCCCGCATCAACCGCAGGCTATGGCGCAGCACCGGGTTGCGTGTCAAACGATCGAGGGCGCGTCCAACGTCCAGCGTCATGCGGATCTGGTCACTGCGCGCGTCCGGTTCGCCGGTCGCCTGCCATGCCGCCACGTAGGAAGCCCGGGTTAACGAAGCCGACGGCAGGTGCATGCCCATGCGGGTGTCCAGGCGCTCGGACAAGGCGTGCAAGGCAGCCAGCGCCTCCACCGTCTGCACGATCTCTTCCGGGAACAGCCGCACCAGGGCTGGCACGATGCGCACGAACTGGGCATCCCGCTCGGAGAAGTCCCCAGGCCCGTACAGCTCCTCGAGGAAGAACGTGGCCGCGCCGCGATAGCGGGCGTCACCCAGCAGATCGGCGTAGCCGCGCCGGAAACGTGCCTGCTGATACGCCTTGACGGCCATCACACGGTCCTGCAGCCCTGGCATGGCCTGGCGGCCTGCGCGTTCGTCGGCCACGGACTGCAGGTGCGTGAGGATGCGTTGGCCGGCTGGCGTCATGAGGCGCAAGCGTAGCAGCGGACCCCTGGGGTTTCCGTGGTGGCGATCTAGTCGCCCGCCTCTACGGTGCCAGCGCCCGGGGATGCAAAACTGCCTGCCACCATGCAACGACGACGACTCCTCCAACTCGGCCTGGGCGGCGCTGCCGTGCTGGCCCTCGCCGGCGCCGGCGTGGCGCTGGTCCGCCCGGGGCTGACGGGCGGGCGTTTGTCGGCGGGGGGGCGTGCTGTGTTCCGTGCCGTCGGTGCCGCCGTGCTGGACGGCGCGCTGCCCACGGACGCCAGCGCCCGACTGCGCAGCCTCGACGGGCTGCTCGCCCGGCTCGAGGGCACCATCGCCGGCTTGGCACCACACGCACAGGACGAGTTGTCCACGCTGCTGGCGCTGCTGGCCAGCGCGCCGGGCCGTGTCGGACTGGCGGGGCTGACGACCGACTGGTCCGACGCGAGCGTCGCGCAGGTGCATGCCGCACTGCAGGCGATGCGCACATCCGCGCTGGCGGTGCGCCAGCAGGCGTACTTCGCACTGCGGGAACTCACCAACGCGGCCTACTTCGCCGACCCAACCACCTGGGCGTGGCTGGGGTATCCCGGCCCCAACGACGTTTGAGCCACCCCAACACGATGAGTCAACGCCCGGATCCCATTCGCGAAGGCCTGGCACGCGGTTGGCGCGTGCACGGCGGCCCGCATGCCGCCCTGCCATCCACCCACACCTGTGATGTGGCGATCGTCGGCAGCGGCGCGGGCGCCGGCATCACCGCCGAGCTGCTCACGGCTGCTGGGCTCGACGTGCTGATCGTCGAAGAAGGGCCGCTCAAGTCGAGCAGCGACTTCCGCCAGCTGGAAAGCGAAGCCTATCCCAGCCTCTACCAGGAAAGCGCCAGCCGGCAGAGCGCCGACAAGGCCATCACCATCCTGCAGGGGCGCTGTGTCGGCGGGTCCACCACCGTCAACTGGACGAGTTCCTTTCGCACGCCCCCCGAAACCTTGCGCTACTGGCAGCAGCAGTTCGGCCTGGGCGGCCTGGACGAACACAGCATGGCGCCCTGGTTCGCCCAGGCGGAGAAGCGGCTCAACATCGCGCCGTGGGAAGTGGCCCCCAACGAAAACAATGACCTGCTGCGGCGCGGTGCCCAGGCGCTGGGCATTCCCGCGGCCGGCATCCGGCGCAACGTGAAGAACTGCTGGAACCTGGGCTCCTGCGGCATGGGCTGTCCCACCAATGCCAAGCAGTCGATGCTGATCACCACCATCCCTGCGGCACTGGAACGCGGCGCGCGGCTGTGGGTGCAAACGCGCGCGCAGTCGCTTGAGCTGGCCAATGGCCGGGTGCGCGCGCTGCTGTGCCAGCCGATGAACGACGCCGGCCAGCCCACCGGCACGCTGGTGCGTGTGAACGCGAAGCACTATGTGGTTGCCGGTGGTGCCATCAACTCGCCGGCGTTGCTGTTGC
This sequence comes from Ideonella sp. BN130291, assembly GCF_036231905.1. Lineage (NCBI taxonomy): Bacteria > Pseudomonadati > Pseudomonadota > Betaproteobacteria > Burkholderiales > Sphaerotilaceae > Ideonella > Ideonella sp. BN130291. The sequence continues at coordinate 5,059 of NZ_JAZARE010000012.1, forward strand.
GCTCCGGTGCGCCCGATCCGCATGGCGCCCTGGGCCGGCGCACCTTCCTCCATCCGACCGTGCTGTCGTCCAGCGTGTTCGACCATCGGGTGGAGCCCTGGAGCGGTGCCCCGCAAACCGTGTACACCGACCATTTCCTGCACGTGGCCGCCATCGACGGCCCCATGGGCTACAAGCTGGAAGCGCCGCCGGTGCATCCCTTGATCTACACCTCCAAGCAGGTGGGCCTGGGGCGCGAGCAGGTGGACCGGCTGAAGAGCTATCCCAACACCCACATGCTGCTGGCCTTGCTGCGCGACGGCTTCCATGCCGAATCGCCGGGCGGCCGCGTCGGCCTGCGACCGGACGGTTCGGCCGTGCTGGACTACCCGCTCACCGACTTTGTGATGGAGGGCGCCCGGCGTGCATTGCTCAGCATGGCCGAGCTGCAATTTGCCGCCGGTGCGCAGACGGTGATGCCCTTGCATGAGCTGGCGCTGCCTTACCGCTCGTGGAGCGAAGCGCGTGCGGCGATCCAGGCGCTCCCGATGAAGCCGCTGCTCACGCGGGTGGCCAGCGCCCATGTGATGGGCGGCTGCGGCATGGCGGGCGATGAACGGCATGGCGTGGTGCGGCCCGATGGCCTGCACTGGCAGATCGACAATCTGTCGGTGCACGATGGTTCGCTCTTCCCCACCAGCATCGGCGCCAACCCGCAGCTGTCGATCTACGGCCTCACCAACCGGCTCGCGACCCAGCTCGCCAAGCGGCTGGCGGGGCGTGATGTGGCACTGGCCTGATGCACCGCACCGCATGCTGGCCCGTCTTCAGCAGCTGATCGTTCTGACCTTGCTGCTCGCCACCGGGGCGTGGCTGGCGCATTGGGCGGCGGCAGGCCGGCCGCTGCTCGCTGTCGGGGGCGCCCTGCTGATGGTGTTCGGCTACGCGTTGGTACTGGGCTTCGAGTTCATGGTGCTGCGCCTAGCGCATGGCACCGACCCCGCGCCCCGTGCGAGTGGCTTCCAGCTGTTGCGCGCCTGGTGGGGCGAGGTGATCACGGCGCCCAGCGTCTTCTACTGGCGCCAGCCATTCCGCTCGCGCGCGGAACCCGATCACCTGCCGGCACACGCGCGCGGCCGGCGTGGCGTGCTGCTGGTGCATGGCTTCGTCTGCAACCGCGGCCTGTGGAACCCCTGGATGCGGCGCTTGCGCGCAGACGGCATCCCGTTCGTGGCCGTCAACCTGGAGCCGGTGTTCGGCTCCATCGACCGTTACGACGACATCGTGGAGGCGGGCCTGCGGCAGCTCGAGGCGGCCACCGGCGTGCAGCCGGTGATCGTGGCGCACAGCATGGGTGGGCTGGCCGTGCGCGCCTGGCTGCGCCGCACCGGCAATGACGAGCGTGTACAACGCGTGTTCACCATCGGCACGCCCCACCATGGCACCTGGTTGGGCCGGTATTCGCGCACCACCAATACCCGCCAGATGCGGCTGGGCGGTGAATGGCTGCGGCAGCTGGCGTCAGCCGAGCCGCCGGCGCGCTACCAGCGCTTCACCTGCTTCTACAGCCACTGCGACAACATCGTGTTCCCGCCCTCGACCGCCACGCTGCCCGGGGCGGACAACCGCCACATCGTGGGCTGGTCGCATGTGCACCTGGCGTTTCATCCCCAGGTGTTCGAGGCCGTCATGCGCTTGCTTCGGTCTTAGGCTGCAGCACGCCGCGGCGCATCTGGTCGAGCTCGATGCTCTCGAACAGCGCCTTGAAGTTGCCTTCGCCAAAGCCCTGGTCACCCTTGCGCTGGATGAACTCGAAGAAGATGGGACCGAGCTGGTTCTCCGAGAAGATCTGCAGCAGCAGTTCACCCGCCTTGCCGTCGACGAGGATCTTGCGTTTTTTAAGTTCCGCCAGGTCCTCGCCATGGCCGGGGATGCGCTTGTCCACCAGCTCGTAGTAGGTGTCGATCGTGTCCAGCAGCTTCACACCGCGCTCTCGCAAGGCGTCCACGGTCTTGTAGAGGTCGGTGGAGCCCAGCGCAATGTGCTGAATGCCCTCGCCACGGTACATGTCCAGGTACTCCTGGATCTGCCCCGGCTTCTCGTTGCCCTCTTCGTTGATCGGGATGCGGATCTTGCCGCAGGGGCTGGTCATCGCCTTGCTCTTCACGCCGGTGACCTGACCCTCGATGTCGAAGTAGCGGATCTCCCGGAAGTTGAACAGCCGCTCGTAGAAGTCCGCCCACTCGGCCATACGGCCGCGGTGCACGTTGTGCGTGAGGTGGTCGATGTAGGTCAGGCCGTGGCCGGTGGGATTGAGCGCCGCGCTCGAGCCTGGTGACAGCGGCTCGAAGTCCACGTCGTAGAAGCCGATGTTGCCGATGTCGCCTTCGCGTGCACCGTTCTTGCCGCGCCAGCGGTCCACGAAGTAGATGAGCGAGTCGCCGATGCCCTTGATGGCGGGGATGTTGAGCTCGCCCGGGCCTGCCTGCCCGGCATAACCCCAGGCGCCCAGGTCCAGCGCCCGCTGGTAGGCCTTGGCGGCGTCCTGCACGCGGAAGGCGATGGCGCAGATGCTGGGGCCGTGAAGGCGTGCGAAGCGCTGCGCAAAGGAGTCGGGCTCGGCATTCACGATGAAGTTGATCTGGCCTTGCCGGTACAGGGTGACCTGCTTGTGGCGATGGCGTGCGATCGGCGTGAACCCCATGCGCTCGAACAGCGCGCCCATGGCCTGCGGGTCCGGCGCCGCATATTCGATGAACTCGAAACCGTCGGTGCCCATCGGGTTGTCCCAGGGGGTGAATTGCATGGCTGTCTCCTGTCGGCGGCGCTGGAAGAATTCAGCACTGTAGGCCGATGCGGGCGCAGTTTTTCTGCGTTTTCCACCTCGCGCGGCCCGGTCGGCGCAGGAAAGGTGCATGATCCAGATCATGGAAACAGCGATTCCGCTCGATGCCGTCGATCGGCGCATTCTTCACGCGCTGCAGGCCGATGGCCGAATGACTTACGACGTGCTGGCCTCGCAGGTCGGCCTCTCCTCATCCGCCGCGCTGCGGCGGGTGAAACGGCTGGAGGAGGCAGGCGTCATCGCCGGCTATGTGGCGCTGGTGCGTGCCGACCGGGTGGGTTTGAGCCTCACCGCCTACCTCAACGTGCGGCTGGAAAAACACACCGAGACCCACAAGCGCAACCCAATGGACCTGTTCCGCGCGGCCGTGCAGACCTGGCCGGAGGTGGTGGAGTGCGCGGCCCTCACCGGCGAGATGGATTTCCTGCTGCGGGTGATGGTGCAGGACATGGCGCACTACTCGCGCTTCATCATGGAAACCCTGCTCAAGCATCCCAGCGTGCAGGACTGCAAGACCAGCTTCGTGCTGGACCACGTGAAGAACACCACCGCCTTGCCGGTGTAGCGGGCGCAGCGCCCGCCCCTTCAGTCGTCGAGCTGATGCACCAGCTTGATGGTGGGCTCCAGGCCCAGATTCAGCAGCTGGGCGATGTCGGCCAGGTCGTCCGGCAGGGCGGCGTTGTCCCAGCCCCTCGCGCTGTGCCGGGCCAGCCGGATCGCCAGCAGCACGTTGCGCACCTGCGCCGTGTGGGCGTGTTTGTCGTCGTTCATGCGGATCAGCAGCTCCGGCAGCCGCCAGGCGCGCATCAGCGCCTGCTGCAGGTCGGCCAGCTCGATGTTGAGCACCTCGTGTTGCACCACGGCCGAGCGCAGGCTGGGGTCGGCCTGCTGCCGTGCGGCGATCTCCAGCGCCAGCGCGGGTGCATGGCACCACAGCAGCATCTCGGCAAAGTCGTGCAGCAGGGCGGCCTGGTGGATCACGGCCGCGTCGTGGTCCATGCGGTGCACAGCGAAGCCCAGCGCGAACTTGGCCGCGCGGCCGGCGCGGTGCAGCACCGCCTGCAGTCCGTCGAGCGCGCCGGGCAGGTCGGCCAGCCGCTCCTCGATGGTAGGTTGCGGCCCGAAGGTCCGAAAGAAGGGCGAGATGCCCAGCAGCACCAGGGCCGCAGTCACGGTTTCCGCGTCTGTGACCCGGCGGCTGGAGCGGTGGGTGGACACATGTGCCATCACCTTCAGCGTCATCAGCGGGTCCCCGGAGATCGTCTCGCCGAGCAGGTTGGCGTCGACCGCGTCCTCGTTCAGGCGCAGCGCTTCCAGCGTGTCGGCCGTTTCGCCAAGCACCGGTATCTCGCTGCGCATGAAGTGCTGCGCCCAGGCCGACACGTCACGCAGCGGCTGCTGCAGCAGGTTCGAGTGGAGCGGGGCGTTCATCGCGTTTTGCCAGGCAACGTACCGGGTTATCGGACGATGCGCCCGCGAGCTTGAGCGCGCTACAGGGACATCACGAATCCATCGCGCGGGTCCGCCTCGCCCTGCAGCAGGCGGAGATACGCGGCAGTGAGCGCTTCGGCGCCATGTGCCTGCACCAGCCGCAGCGCAGGCGATCGACCCTCGGTGGCGTGTTTGACAAACCCGGCCCAGGCCTGGGCGATGCGCAGCTGCAGGCCCTCCTGACCCCAGCCATCGGGTGGCGGTGCGGCCCGGCGCTTCACCTGCGCCGGCGCAAAAAACAGCACCGGCCGCGGCCCGGCCAGGCCGGCCGCGGACCCGAGCTGCTGCCAGTGGGTGCCGCCCACCGAGCAGCTGTGCACCAACTGGCCGTCCCAGTGCGCATGCACGCGCTGGCGCAGCGGCGCGTCGCCCGCCATGTCGATGTAGACCGTGGGAACACCAGGGTCCAGGCTGGCCAGGGCGTCATAGCTCACGACCTGGTCATACAGCTCAAGCGACTCGGTGAAGCCGAGGTTGCGCGGGGAGGTGAGGCCCACCACGCGCAGGGCGCTGGTGGTGCCCCGGCGCTGGGCCAGGCAGAAGGCGGTGCCGTAGGCCGTCTTGCTCGATGCACTGGACAGCAGCACCTGGCTGGCGCCGAAGGCCTGGTTCTCCACCAGGAAGTCGTCGATCAGGAACGAGGTGACGAAGAGTGGCCGCAACACGGCTTGCGCGCCTTCGAGTTGCGCGTGGTACAGCGGGTCGGTGGCGCACCGAAGAAGCTGGTTGTACACCGCCGGCAGCTCGCGGCGGTGCACGCTCGCATCCATGAAGCCGGCGTCGTTCACCCGACCGGGTTGCACCACCAGGTGGCTGGCCATCGGCAGGTAGCCGTACAGGCGCTCGCCCACCTCCACACCCGGCGCACGCGACTCCACCACTTCAGCGAATCCCCACACCGGAATGCAGCCCCACCCGGGCTCACTGGTGGGGAAGAACTGCCAGTACTTCATCGCCTCGCCGAAGGCGGCGTACGTGATGTTGTTGGAGGTGAGCGCGAAGTGGGCGATACGCAGGCGGGCGGCGCCTTCAGGCAAGGCCGCATCGGCATCGGAGGTCTCGACGACGCGGGTGCGGCGCAGGTCGTGGGTGTCGACCTCGAAGCGCAGTCCGGGGGTGGCGGGCATGGCGGGCGTCCTTCAGCAATGTCCTTGTGGGACCGGGGAACCAGCATCGCGCGGGACGCCGCCGCACGCTGTCACGCCCGTGACGCCGGCGTTGCGGCCGGCATCACGGGCGTGCAGGTGTCACAGGCGGCTCACGGGGATGAACCCCACGAGTTCACCGTCCACGTAGAGCGCGCCTTCGGGTGCGCCGGCTTCGTGGTGGAACGCCTGGAACTCGATCACGGGCAGGCGGGCGCCGGCAGGTGCCGGTGCCACGCGCAAGCGGCGTGCGAGGCGGGCCAGCACGGCGCTGGCAGCACGCAGGCTGCTGGCGGCGGTGCGGCGCAGGAAGCTCCCGGCGGGATAGGCGGGAGGGGTCCGGGTCCAGCTCAAAGTCTTCATGAGAGTCTCCATCGGGGGCTGTCCTGCGCCTTCAGGGTGGAGCGCAGTCAGCCTTGCGGTTCAGGGGCTGTGGTGTCGCAGGCGATCGAGTTCGTGGCGCAGCGCCCGTTGGGCCTGCTGGCGTGCGCCGTGGCCTTCGCTGCCATGGCGTCCGGCGCGGCGGAACAGCGCGGCGGCGACCAGGGGATTGCGGGGCTTGCGGGCGGAAAGGGTCAGCTTCTTCATGCGAGGTCTCCTGGACGGGCGGCCAAAAGCAAAGCGGCCCGGGGCAGATGCCACCGGGCCGCTTGCGCCGCCTGCTGATGGATCAGCAGGCTGGTGGTGCAGCGTCCCTGTAGCGGGGTGCTCGAACGGCCTGGCGGTTGACACGGCGACCATGCACGGCGCCGGCGCAGCTGGAGGCAGCGATCGGCAGCAGTGAACGGGCGGGGGCAAACGACATGGCAATCCGGTGGAAGTGGAGGGAGGGGCGTCGCCGGCAAAGTGCTTTGCAGGCTTGCGCAAATGATAAACGAGTCATTATCTTGCGCAAGCACAATTTATCCCTAGAACAAGGGATGCGGGTGACGATGTGTGACGCGCGCCACGCGCGCGCTGCAAGCGTCAGCGCTTGCCTTTGAGCGGCGCCACGCCGTGCTGGCTGCGCTGCCAGAGCGAGTGCGGGTCGTCCGCGGGGGCGGCCGCCGGCGCGCGGGCGGGCGTCGCAGGCTTGGCGGGCTTGGCCACGGAAACAGCGGCGGGTGGCGCGTCCGCCGAGGGCATCAGCACTTCGCCCAGCAGGTCCAGCAGCCGCGTACGGGCGCGCTCGGGGTGGCGCCGGTAGTAGGTGAGCACCAGGCCGACGATGAAGCGCTCGTCGTCGTCCTGCGGCAGGCTGCTGTCGGTGTCCTGCCCTGCGGCCGCCGCGGCCACGAGCGGCTCCCGGCCAGAAGCATGCGGCTTCACGCCGTCGTGCGGCACGTCCATCCAGCCGGGGGGCTTGTGGCACAGCTGTTCGAACTGGCGCGCCAGCCGTTCGCCGATCTGGCGCGAGCGGCTCTTGATCTGGCTCCAGTAGCTCGGCTGGATCTGCAGCCGTTCCGCAAAACGCCGTTCCAGGCCGCGCAAGGTGGCGGCGTCCGGGTGTTTGACGGTATGGCGCACGAACTCGTCAAACAGGGCGAGCGCGTTGTCCAGCCGGACCTGCGCGACGTCGCGTGAGCCTGTTTGCATGGTCGGCAATGATAAATCTTGGTTGATCTGGGCTCGGAGCATGGAGGCATAACATGGGACCGCCCGGGCCGGCTGCAAGAGCCCGCCTCTTGAAAGCCGGGCGAGTGGCCCTTATCTGCGAGCGCGCCCAAACACCACAGCGAGAGCGTTGAACGCCATGCAAAAACAAACGTTGTCCTTCCAGGCCGAGGTCAAGCAGATCCTGCACCTCGTCACCCATTCGCTCTACTCGAACAAGGAGATATTCCTGCGTGAGCTGGTCTCCAATGCGTCGGACGCCTGCGACAAGCTGCGTTTCGAGGCGCTGGACAACTCCGCGCTGTACGAGGACCAGCCCAATCTGGAGATCCGCGTCAGCTTCGATGCGGCCGCCAAGACGATCACCATCCGCGACAACGGCATCGGCATGAGCGCCGAGGAAGCCGTGGCGCACCTGGGCACCATCGCCAAGAGCGGCACGCGCGAGTTCATGGCCAAGCTGGAGGGTGACCAGAAGAAGGATGCCAATCTGATCGGCCAGTTCGGCGTGGGCTTCTACTCCGGCTTCATCGTGGCCGACCGCATCACGGTGGAGTCGCGCCGCGCCGGCCTCAAGCCGGAAGAGGCGGTGCGCTGGAGCTCCGACGGCACCGGTGACTTCGAGGTGGAGCCGATCACACGCGCCGAACGCGGCACCGATGTCATCCTGCACCTTCGCGAGGGCGAGGAGGAGTTCCTCAAGACCTGGAAGCTCAAGTCCATCATCTCCAAGTACTCCGACCATATCTCCCTGCCCATCCTGATGCGCAAGGAGGAATGGGACGCCGACAAGGCGGAGTACCACCTGAAGGACGAGTGGGAGACCGTGAACAAGGCGGCCGCACTCTGGACGCGGCCCAAGAGCGAGGTCACCGACGCGCAGTACCAGGAGTTCTACAAGCAGATCAGCTACGACAGCGATGCGCCGCTGGCCTACACCCACAACCGGGTGGAAGGCCGCACCGAATACACGCAGCTGCTGTACATCCCGGCCAAGGCGCCCTTCGACCTGTGGAACCGCGACAAGCGCGGCGGCGTGAAGCTGTACGTCAAGCGTGTGTTCATCATGGACGACGCCGAGGCGCTGATGCCGGTGTACCTGCGCTTCGTCAAGGGCGTGATCGATTCCGCCGACCTGCCGCTGAACGTGAGCCGCGAGCTGCTGCAGGAAAGCCGCGACGTGAAGGCCATCCGCGAGGGCTCCACCAAGAAGGTGCTGTCCATGCTGGAGGACGTGGCCGAGAACCAGAAGGACAAGTACGCCGCGTTCTGGAAGGAGTTCGGCCCGGTGCTCAAGGAAGGCATCGGCGAAGACCACCAGAACCAGGAGCGCCTGGCCAAGTTGCTGCGCTTTGCATCCACCCATGCCGATGAAGGCGTGTCCTTCGCCGACTACGTGGGCCGCATGAAGGAAGGCCAGGACGCGATCTACTACATCACCGCCGACACGTTGACCGCGGCCAAGAACAGCCCGCAGATCGAGATCTTCCGCAAGAAGGGCATCGAGGTGCTGCTGCTGGTGGACCGGGTGGACGAGTGGATGCTGAGCCACCTGTACGAGTACGAAGGCCACTCGCTGCAGAACATCTCCAAGGGCGCGGTCGATCTCGGCAAGCTGCAGGACGAAGAGGAAAAGAAGAAAGCCGAAGAAGCGGCTACCGCCTTCAAGCCGGTGCTGGACCGGCTGAAGGAAACGCTGAAGGAGCGCGCCAAGGACGTGCGCGTGACCACCCGCCTCGTCGATTCACCCGCCTGCCTGGTGATGGAGGAAGGCGACATGAGCGCCCACCTCGCGCGCATGCTCAAGCAGGCGGGCCAGAAGGCACCCGAGAGCAAGCCGATCCTGGAAGTGAACGCCGAGCATCCGCTGGTGAAGCGCCTGGACGGTGATGCTCGGTTCGACGACCTGGCGCAGATCCTGTTCGACCAGGCCTGGCTGGCCGAAGGTGGCCAGCTGGAAGACCCGGCGAGTTATGTGCAGCGCGTCACCCGGCTGCTCACGCCGGCGTAACGGCCTTCAGTAGACCTCCAGCGGCGGTTCGTCCATGGCCTCCAGCTGCTCGCGCAGCTGGGTGGTCTGCTCCGACCAGTAGGCGGCGCTGCCGAAGTAGGGAAACGCCGCAGGGAAGGCCGGGTCACCCCAGCGCTCGGCCAGCCAGGCGCTGTGGTGGATCATGCGCAAGGTGCGCAAGGGTTCGATGAGCTGCAGCTCGCGGCGGTCGAACGGCATGAACTGCAGGTAGCCGTCCAGCAGCTCGGACAGCTGCCGCGTCATGCCGGCGCGGTCGCCCGACATCAGCATCCACAGGTCCTGGATGGCCGGGCCGGTGCAGGCATCGTCCAGATCCACGAAGTGCGGGCCTTCGCCTTCGCGCCACAGCACGTTGCCGGGATGGCAGTCACCGTGCAGGCGCAACAGCGCAATGTCCCCTGCATCAGCGAACGCCTGCTCGACGCGGGCCAGCACCGCGTCACAAGCGGCTTGCCAGCCGGCCCGCTGGGTGTCCGGCACGAAGCCGCCGTCCAGCAGCAGCTGGCGCGGGCGGTGGCCGAAGGTGACGATGTCCAGCCGCCGCCGGTGGACGAAGGCCTGTTGCCGTCCGACGGCGTGGATGCGGGCGATGAAGCGGCCCAGCCACTGCAGCGTGTCCGGATCATCCAGCTCGGGTGCCCGCCCGGCACGGCGCGGGCTGACGCTGAAACGATGGGCGGTGCCCTCGAGCGTCACGTGGCCCAGCGTGCTGCCGTCGGGCAAGGGCAGGGGCGGCACCATCGGAATGTCCTGGGCGGCCAGCTCCAGCGCGAAGGCATGTTCCTCCAGGATTTGCGCGTCGGTCCAGCGCCCGGGCCGGTAGAACTTCGCGACCACTGCCGACCCGTCTTCCAGGAACACCTGGAACACCCGGTTTTCGTAGGAATTCAGCTGCAGCAGGCGTCCGTCCCCATACAGCCCGGCGGCCTGCAGCGCGTCCAGCACGGCTTGTGGCGTCAGGCCGGCATAACCGTCGTTGTGGGTGGTGGAGGGCAGGTCAGCGGCCATCGCCGCATCCTACGCGGCTGGCCGGCTGTGCCGTCAGTGGCGAACCGGCGGGTTGCCGCGGCGCGGCGGGTCCACCACCACGCCGACGATGTCGCTGGGGTTTTCGGCGGGCGGGACCGAGTCGTCGGCGTCGCGCGGCTGGCGCGCCGCCGCGGTGGCCGACAAAGGCCCGAAGCCGCTCGGGTTGCTTGCGTCGGCGCGACTGTCCGGCGAAAAGAAGGAATCCTGGAACACGCTGGAGTCCTGCCACAGCGCGGTGCGTTCGCGCCGGCGCGTGGCCACGGTGCTGGACAGGGAATCGCGCGCCTGGTGGATGCTGGGCGCGGGCTGCGGGCCGCGGGTGGCCGCGCTGTGCGGCACCAGCAGCTGCAGCTCGGAGACCGAAGGCATGTGGTCCACCGGGCAGCGCAGGTAGCGCACGCGGCAGGCGCCCAGCACCGCCTGCTTGATCTGCAGCACCCGCCGCGAATTGCCGCGGTCCGTGTCCAGGTCGATCGCCGCCAGCACGCGGCCGTTGGCACTGCAGATCGCGAAGGTGACGTGGATGGCGCCCAGCAGGTCGAACCAGAAGCGCACCTCCTGCGGGTCGTTCGGCTGGCAAAACCGCACCAGCGGCAGCTTGGACAGCACGATGTGGTGGGGCAGCGCCTCGCGCAGCTGGCGGTAGACCCGGCGCTCGTCGGTGCTGAACACCGGGCGGGGCACCAGGTTCCACTCCGCAGGCAACGGCCGCGGCGGAGGTGGCTTGCGCTGCCGCATGCCCAGCAGCAGCGCCGCGGGCACCAGCAGCGCCACCGCAGCGAGCGCAATCATCCACGGGAGCGTTTGCTGCATCGCCTGGCCTGAACGGAAGCCGCGGGGCCCCGACAGTGGAGCGACCTCTTGCGACAATTGGTTGCAATTAGGCCATATTACCGCGCAGAGCAACGCGGGCTATCCCCTGAGTTGCGGGGCGGCTCAGCTCTCGCTGCTGCGTCCGGTGCGTCCCAGTTGTTGCTTCACTTCGGCCATCGCCAGCAGCAAGGCGTCCATGCGGCGGGCCTGCACCTTGAGCTGGTAGTCCAGCTCGGCAGCCCGGTCCTCCACCAGCTCGCCCACGCGGGACGCCATGTCCTCGGGTGGCAGCTTGACCACCGCCTGGGATTCCGCGCCCTCGCGCAGGATCCTGGCGCCGGCGTTGCGCGCGATGCGCAGCATGGCGAGGTTCTCGCTCAGCGCGTGGATCACCAGGGTATCGACGCCGCGATTGCGCGCATGCAGCACCGCATGGTCGAACAGGCGCGCCCCATAGCCGCGGCCACGCGCCTTGCCGAGCACCGAGACGCCGAACTCGGCCAGGGAGGCTTCGGCGGTGTCCGGATACGCCAGGTGCGCCATCGCGATCAACTGCAAGCGACGGTTGAAGACGCCGAACACCTCGTCGCGCTCGAAGTCGATCAGGTCGACGTAGCGGGTGATCTGCTCGTCCGACGCCGCGTAGCCGAATCGGAGGTAGCGGTCACTCTCGTTGAGCGACAGCAGGTGCGTGAGGATGCGCGTGCGGTGGCGGGCCGCAAGCGAGCGGATCGGTATCCAGCGGAACGCCGGCGCGGCAGGCGCCTCGGCCGTGTCGGCGGATGGGTGCTCGGCGGGCAGCGCCCGCTGAAGAAAGTCACCGGGGAATCCCATTCGGGCCCTCCAGAAATTAGGTAGTTACCCTGATACTACCTGAGCTGACTGGGGAGCGTGCTCCACTGCTGCGCTGCAGCAACCCCGCGGAGTGGCTGGCGCCGAGTGGCTCGCCTGCGCTATACTGGCGGGCTTTCCCGTCAACGGCGAGGGAAAGGCGCGTTCCGAGAGGCCACCTGACTGAAGTGGCACCGACGAAGCGATCAAGACATTTTCGCCGTGAACCGGTGTGCCGCCCTCTGCAGTCTGCGGCGCGCCCCATTGAAAGACCCTCATGAAGACCTTCAGCGCCAAACCGGCCGAGGTGAAGCACGAGTGGTTTGTGATTGACGCCACCGACAAGGTGCTCGGACGTGTTGCCAGCGAAGTGGCACTCCGTTTGCGCGGCAAGCACAAGGCCATCTACACGCCTCACGTCGATACCGGTGATTTCATCGTCGTCGTCAATGCCGACAAGCTCCGTGTCACGGGCAACAAGGCCACCGACAAGGTGTACTACCGTCACTCGGGCTTCCCCGGCGGCATCTATGCCACCAAGTTCAAGGACATGCAGGCCAAGCACCCCGGCCGCGCACTGGAGAAGGCCGTCAAGGGCATGCTCCCCAAGGGTCCTCTGGGCTACGCGATGGTGAAGAAGCTGAAGGTGTACGCCGGTGGAACCCACCCGCACACCGCCCAGCAACCCAAGGTCCTCGAGATCTAAGGAGCGGTTGATGATCGGAAATTGGAACTACGGCACCGGCCGCCGCAAGTCGTCGGTGGCCCGGGTGTTCATGAAGAAGGGCACCGGCCAGATCACGGTGAACGGCAAGACGGTGGACGAGTACTTCGGCCGCCAGACGTCGATCATGATCGTCAAGCAGCCCCTGTACCTGACCAACAACGTCGAAGCCTTCGACATCAAGGTCAACGTCAAGGGTGGCGGTGAGTCCGGCCAGGCCGGCGCCGTGCGCCACGGCATCACCCGTGCGCTGATCGACTATGACGCAGCGCTCAAGGGCGAACTGAGCCACGCCGGCTTCGTGACCCGTGACGCCCGTGAAGTCGAGCGCAAGAAGGTCGGCCTGCACGGCGCCCGCCGTCGCAAGCAGTTCAGCAAGCGCTAAGTGTTGGCCCCCGGGCTGCGGAGTACCGCAGTCCACCCCCCGAGGGGGTGCCGCCCTTGCTTGGGGCGGCCCGGCGCGGCGGGCGGCACCTGCCCTGCAAGGGTGGCCAGCCGCTCTGTCAGGGTGGCCCCCTACCCTGCAAGGGTGGACGCAGCCCCCGGACCGCACGACAAAGCCGCTCTTTCCGGGCGGCTTTGTGCTTTTCAAACCGGCGTCCATCCCCATCTATGGGATCATTCCGCCTCTAGCCAGGAGTTTTTGCCATGAGCGCCGTTGCCGAACAGACCCCCACCACCGAGATGCCCGCGCCGCTGATCTTCACCGACAGCGCAGCCGCCAAGGTGGCCGATCTGGTCGCCGAAGAAGGCAATCCTGAACTCAAGCTGCGCGTCTTCGTGCAAGGCGGCGGCTGCTCGGGTTTCCAGTACGGTTTCACTTTCGACGAGATCGTGAACGAGGACGACACCCAGATGTCCAAGAACGGTGTCACCCTGCTGATCGATGCGATGAGCCTGCAGTACCTGATGGGCGCCGAGATCGACTACAAGGAAGACCTGCAGGGCGCGCAGTTCGTGATCAAGAACCCGAACGCCACCACCACCTGCGGTTGCGGCTCGAGCTTCTCCGCCTGAGGCCAACCCGCGCAACATGAAGCCGCCCACGGGCGGCTTTTTTCATGGCTCAGCGCGGGTACAGCGCGCCGAGGACGCGTGGTCCGCGGGCGCCGGTGGCTTCGACCCGGTTGCCGGGTTCCCGCTCGCAGAACGCATGCGCCAGCCAGGCGAACGCGGCGGCCTCCACCTGCATCGGCGGCAGGCCGCGCACCGCGGTGCTGTGCACCTGCATGTCGGGCAGCCGGTGCTGCAGGCGGGCCAGCAGGTCTTCGTTGAAGGCGCCGCCGCCGCACACCAGCAGTTCGGCCGTCCCTGTGCCATGCCGGGTTAGGTCGTCGGCAACCGCGCAGGCGCTGAACTCAGCCAGCGTCGCCTGAACGTCCTGCGGCGCGGCGCCTGCCGCGTGCGCAGCCAGAAAGGGCGCCAGCCAGGCGAGATTGAACAGGTCGCGTCCGGTGCTCTTGGGCGGCGGTTTGTGCAGGTAGGGCTCGCTGAGCAGGGCGGCCAGCAAGGGCACAAGTACCTGCCCGCTCGCCGCCCAGCGGCCGCCGTCGTCGTAGGGCTGGCCGGTGTGCTGTTCGCACCAACCATCCAGCAGGGCATTGGCCGGGCCGCAGTCGAAGCCGCGCACGGACCCAATGGGGTCGATGAGGCTCAGGTTGCTGATGCCGCCCAGGTTGAGCACCGCCACCGCTTCGCCAGCCCGGGCGAACATGGCGGCGTGGAAGGCGGGCACCAGCGGTGCGCCTTGCCCGCCGGCCGCGACGTCGCGGCTGCGGAAATCGCACACCACGTCGATGCCGGTGCACTCCGCCAGCAGGGCGCCGTTGTTGATCTGCAGCGTGTAGCCCAGGCCGTCGAAATCGCCGGGGCGATGGCGCACGGTCTGCCCATGGGCGCCGATGGCGCGCACGGCGGTGGCCGGCGTATCGCCGTCGCGCAGCACCGTTTGCACCACCCGCGTATAGGCCTGGACCAGCCGATTGGCGGCGAGTGCGGCCCGATGCAGCTCGTTGTCGCCCGGTCGGTTCAGCGCCAGCAGTTCGGCCCGCAGCGGCGCGTCGAACGCTTCGTAGCCGTGGGCGAGCACCCGCAGCCCGTGTTCGCCGATGTCGGCCAGCACGGCGTCGGCCCCGTCCAGCGAGGTGCCGGACATGAGGCCGATGTACAGGGGCATGGATGCGGACGGCGGCCGGGTGCGGCCGCCGTGCTGCTTATTCGATGGAGCGGCTGGCGCCCGCCATGGACGCAGCCACTTCAAGCTGCGCCTTGGCACTCTTGGCAAGCGCGGCGAACTGCGCGCGCGCGCCCGGCGCGATGGTGAGCGTCTCCGAGGCCTTGGCGATTTTCAGCGGATCCTCGTGCTGCCCCTTGACGCGGAATTCGAAGTGCAGGTGAGGGCCGGTGGCCCAGCCGGTGGCGCCCACCGCGCCGATGCGCTGGGCCTGCTCCACACGCTGACCGGTGCGCACGTCGATGCGGCTGAGGTGGGCGTACAGGGTGGTGCGGTCGTTGCTGTGCCGGACGATCACCACGTTGCCGTAGCCGTTCTGCACGCCGGCAAAGTCGACCACGCCCTCGCCGACCACGCGCACCGGCGTGCCGGTGGGGGCGCCGTAGTCCACGCCCAGGTGCTGGCGCCAGGTCTGCGCAATCGGGTGGAAGCGCATCGCGAACCCGGAGGTCACGCGGGAAAACTCCATCGGGCTGGCCAGGAACGAGCGGCGCTTGCTCTGGCCGTCGAAGCCGAAGTAGCTGCCCTTGCTGCTGGCATCGCGGTACCACATCGACTGGTAGGCGCGGCCGTTGTTCACGAACTCGGCCGCCAGCACCTGGCCGGCGGCCTGGTTCCAGGTGACCGGCTCGCCGTCCGCCGTCAGCGCTTCGTACACCACGCTGAAGGTGGCGCCTTTGCGCAGCTCGCGATGGAAGTCGATGTCGGTGGCGAACATGTCCGCCAGCTGGTTGGCCACGCCGTCCGGGATGTGGGCGTCGTCGGTGGCGGCAAACAGGGACGTGCGGATGGTGCCGCTGCCCAGCTTGACCTGGGTCTGCAGCGGGGCGCTTTCCACCTTTGCCTGCCAGCTGCCGGCGGCTTGCTGCACGGTAAGGCGAGTGAAATGGGTGGCTGCCTGCTCGCTGCGTTCGGCGGGGTAGCGGGCGACCAGCTCGATGAGCTGGCCTTCGGCATTGGCGCGCACCTGCACCATCTTGCCGGCACGGCCTTCCAGCAGGCGGCGCGCGGTGGGGTCGCGGCGCAGGAAGGCGGCGGCGGCCGGGTCGGACACACCCAGGCGCTGCAACAGGCTGTCAGCGGTGTCGCTGGCGCGGGTGAGGTCGCTGCGCGAGAGTTCGAGCGCGTGTTCGGCCAGTGCGTCCAGCTGAGCCTGGATGCCGTCCGGTGTGACGGTTTCGGTCACCAGGTGCTTGGGCAGGTCGGCCGCGTCCGGCGCCAGCGGGGCGATACCGAACGCGGTGACGCCGAAGCCGCCCAGCAGCATGACCACCGCGGTGGCGATGCTGCGCGGATGGCGCTTCAGGAATTCGCGGGTGGCGGTGGACGCCAGCGACAACTGTCCCAACAGACTCACGTGACTTCAGGCCCCGAGCCGACGGCTCCTTGACTTCGTGTGATGCGACGCAGCGAGTGTGGCTGCGTGCGAGGATGCAGAACGGGTGTCGCCTAGAATTTGGCCACCGCTGGCAGCGGCTGGGCACCCGTGTGACGGTCTGGTGACCGCGGGGCAGTATAACAACCGCCTCTTTCGGCAAAAGCGTCAAAA
Source organism: Ideonella sp. BN130291 (assembly GCF_036231905.1). Taxonomy (NCBI): domain Bacteria; kingdom Pseudomonadati; phylum Pseudomonadota; class Betaproteobacteria; order Burkholderiales; family Sphaerotilaceae; genus Ideonella; species Ideonella sp. BN130291. Next base: position 21,323 of record NZ_JAZARE010000012.1, read on the forward strand.
ACCCCGTAATTTCCTTATGTCACAGACAGTTTCGTCCGCGGAAACCGCGCAAAAGAAGTACCCGGTGACCGATGCGGTGCGGCACGCGCTGGCGGTGTCGCTGCGCGGCTGCGACGAACTGCTGCCCCAGGGCGAATGGGAAACCAAGCTCGCGCGTGCCGAGGCCACCGGCCAGCCGCTGCGCATCAAGCTCGGCCTGGACCCGACCGCGCCGGACCTGCACCTGGGCCACACCGTGGTGCTGAACAAGATGCGCCAGCTGCAAGACCTGGGGCATCGGGTGATCTTCCTGATCGGCGACTTCACCTCGACGATCGGTGACCCGTCCGGGCGCAACAGCACGCGCCCGCCGCTGACGCGCGAGCAGATCGAGGAGAACGCGAAGACCTACTTCGCGCAGGCCAGCATGGTGCTGGACGCGGACAAGACCGAGATCCGCTACAACTCCGAATGGAGCGACCTGCTGGGTGCACGCGGCATGATCCAGCTGGCCGCGAAGTACACGGTGGCGCGCATGCTGGAGCGCGACGACTTCACCAAGCGCTTCAAGGCCGGCGTGCCGATCAGCGTGCATGAATTCCTGTATCCGCTGATGCAGGGCTACGACTCGGTGGCGCTGAAGAGCGACCTGGAGCTCGGCGGCACCGACCAGAAGTTCAACCTGCTGATGGGCCGTGCGCTGCAGGCCGAATACGGCCAGGAGCCGCAGTGCATCCTGACCATGCCGCTGCTCGAAGGGCTGGACGGCGTGGAGAAGATGTCCAAGAGCAAGGGCAACTACGTCGGCATCACCGAGCCGCCGAACACCATGTTCGCCAAGCTGCTGTCCATCAGCGACGCGCTGATGTGGAAGTACTTCGCGCTGCTGAGCTTCCGCCCGGAGGCGGAGATCGACCAGCTGCGCGCCGAGGTGGCGGCCGGGCGCAACCCCAAGGACGCCAAGGTGCTGCTGGCCAAGGAGATCACCGCGCGCTTCCACAGCGCCCAGGCGGCCGACGCGGCGGAAGCGGACTTCAACAACCGCGCCCGCGGCGGCATCCCGGACGACATTCCGGAGATCGCCGTGCAGGGCGCGCCCATCGGCATCGGCGCCTTGCTCAAGCAGGCCAACCTGGTGCCGTCCACCAGCGAGGCGCTGCGCATGATCGAGCAGGGCGGCGTGCGCATCGACGGCACGGTCATCAGCGACAAGGGGCTCAAGGTGAACGCAGGAACCATGGTGCTGCAGGTGGGCAAGCGCAAGTTTGCGCGGGTGACCCTGTCATGAACCGGCTGCGGCGGGCCGGTTGCCTGGCGCTGCTGGTGGCGCTGTCCGGCCATGCCGCTTCGGTGCCGTCTGCGGCCGAACAGGCGCGCATCGACCGCCTGATCGACGCGGTGGCGCAGAACAAGCAGGCGCGCTTTGTGCGCAACGGCAGCGACTACAGCCCGGCCGATGCGGCCGATTTCCTGCGCCGCAAGCTCGATGCCTATGGCGACCGGGTGAAGACGGTGAACGACTTCATCGAGCTGATCGCCAGCAAGTCCTCCACCAGCGGGCAGATCTACAAGGTGCGGCTGGCCGATGGCCGCGAGGTGCCGAGCGGCGACTTCCTGCGCGCCGAGCTGGCGCGCATCGAGGCCGTGCGCTGAACCGCTGATGCAGGTTCGCGGCTACCTGAAGCTGTCGGTCGCCGCCGCGGTGACCACCATCTCACTGAAGACGGCCGCCTGGGCCTTCACCGGCTCGGTGGGCCTGCTGTCCGACGCGCTCGAATCGTTCGTGAACCTCGCGGCGGCAGTGTTCGCGTTGTGGATCGTGGGCATTGCGGACGCGCCACCGGACGAGGAGCACCCCTTCGGCCATCGCAAGGCGGAGTACTTTTCGGCGGGGTTCGAAGGCCTGCTCATCCTGGGTGCTGCGGTGGGCATCGTATGGGCCGCGATCGAGCGGCTGCTGCATCCGCGGGCGCTGGAGGCGCTGGGCTGGGGCGCCAGCCTCACCCTGCTGGCCACGGCGGTGAACGGGCTGCTCGCCTGGCGCATGCTGGCTGCGGCACGCACCCACCGCAGCATCGTGCTGGAAGCCGATGCACGGCATCTGTTCACCGATGTCTGGACCTCCGTCGGCGTGGTGGCCGGTGTGCTGCTGGTGCCACTCACCGGCTGGTTGTGGCTGGACCCACTGCTGGCGATCGGCGTGGCGCTGAATATCACGCGCGAAGGTGCGTCGCTGGTGCACCGGTCGGTCGATGGCCTGATGGACCGCGCGATGGCGCCGGGCGACCAGGCGCAGGTGCGTGAGCTGGTGGAGCGCACCCTGGCGCGCCAGCATGCGGAAGCCGCGCTCACGCGGCTGCGTACGCGCATCGTGGGCAGCCGGCGCCATGCCGAGCTGCGCTGCGACGTGCCATCCCAGTGGACCATGCAGCGTGCCGCGCGCCTGCGCCAGGACTTGCTGGCCGAACTGCAGGGGCGTTTTCCCGACATGGAGGTGCTGGTGGAACTGCATCCGCTGGCCGATGCCCCGCTGCAGGAGGCAGCCCGATGAAGGCCCTGGTGCAACGTGTGCGCGAGGCGCGTGTGGAGGTCGATGGCCACGCCGTCGGCGCCATCGGCCCCGGCCTGCTGGTGCTGGTGTGTGCGATGAAGGGCGACACCGACGCTCATGCCGAGCGGCTGGTAGCCAAGCTGCTGAAGCTGCGCATCTTCAGCGACGAGCAGGGCCGCATGAACCGCAGCGTGCAGGACCTGGACGGCCAGGGCCGCGCGGGTGGCCTGCTCATCGTGTCGCAGTTCACCCTGGCCGCGGACACTGCCGGCGGCAACCGTCCGAGCTTCACGCTGGCGGCCGCGCCCGACGAAGGCCGCCGGCTCTATGAGCTGGTGCTGCGCCGCGCCACCGAGCTGCATCCGCAGGTGGCGCAGGGGCAGTTCGCGGCCCACATGCAGGTGCACCTGGTCAACGACGGGCCGGTGACCATTCCGATCGACATCGACAAGGCCTGACGACGCCAATGAAAAAGCCACCCGGAGGTGGCTTGGGCCGGAGCTGCGCAGGGTCAGTCGGCGTACTGGCCGGCCGCCTTGATGACCGGGCCCCACTTGTTGATCTCGGACTCCACGAACTTCTTGTGCTCGGCACCACCCACCCGGTTGTCGGTGACGATCACGGCGCCCAGCGCTTCTTCGCGCTTGATGAACTCCGCATCCTTCAGTGCCACCTTCAGCGCGGCATTGATCTTGTCGAGCACCGGCTTCGGCGTGCCCTTGGGCGCGTACAGCGCATGCCAGATCGTCACGTTGAAGCCCTTGAGCCCGGCTTCGTCCAGCGTCGGCAACTTGGCCAGCAGCGGCGCGCTCAGGCGCTTGGTGGTGGTGACCGCATACGCCTTGACCTTGCCGCTTTCGATCTGGCCGCTGGTGTTGGTGGTCTGGTCGCACATCAGGTCCACCTGGCCGCCCAGCAGGTCGGTCATGGCCGGGCCGGTGCCCTTGTACGGCACGGTGGTCATTTCCATCTTGAGCGCGCTCTGCAGCAGCAGGCCGCACAGGTGCGAGGCCGATCCCAGGCCGGCGTGCGCGAGATTGACCTTGCCCTGGTTGGCCGCCAGCCACTTGTGCAGGTCGGCATAGTTGGCCGCGGGCAGCGAGGGCTTGCCGATGAGCGTCATCGGCACCTCGTTGATCATGCCGAGGTACTCGAAGTCGTCCAGCGTCTTGTACGGCAGGTTGCGGTACAGCGCCGGCGCGGTCGCCATGCCGATGTGGTGCAGCAGCAGCGTGTAGCCATCCGGCGAGGCCTTGGCCACGCGGCCGGCGCCCAGCGTGCCGCCGGCACCCCCCACGTTCTCGATGATCACGCTCTGGCCGCCCAGCGGCTTGCGCAGCACGTCGGCGAGGTCGCGCGCCACCTTGTCGGTGGGGCCGCCGGCAGCGAACGGCACGACGATGGTGACGGGCTTGTCGGGATAGTCGGCGAACACGGTGGTGGCTGCTGCGAGCGCCAGGCTGCCGATGAGGATTTTCTTCATGGGGACTCCTTGCCGCTGACGGCGATGGACGGTATGCCGCCATGCTACGGCGTGGCACCGCGCGTGTTCATCGGGAACTACGTAGGGGTGTGCCCCAGGCAGGCAGTCCGGCTGCGCGGCCCGCATGCACGCCCGCATAATCGCCCCGCACCGGCAACCCATCCATGCGCATCCGCTACATCGAGATCTTCCATGCCGTGATGCAGTGCGGCACGGTCAAGGGCGCGGCCGACCTGCTGCACATCACGCAGCCGGCCGCCACGCGCCTGTTGCAGCAGGCCGAAGCGCATGTGGGCGTGCCGCTGTTCCAGCGGGTGCGCGGCCGCCTGCTGCCCACCGCCGAGGCGCACCAGCTCTTCCCGGAGGTGGAACAGCTCTACCTGCACCTGGATGCGGTGCGGCGGGTGGCCACGAACCTGGGCCGCACGTCGGAGGCGATGCTGCGCGTGCTGTGTGTGCCGGGCCTCGCGCTGGAAGCGCTGCCGCAGGCGCTGGGCCGCTGGAGCCGGCAGCACGCCAAGGCGCGCATCTCGCTGCGCACCCTGCATTCACGCCAGATTGCCGAGAGCCTGGCCCTGCGCGAGGCGGATGTCGGCTTTGCGTTCGAACCCTCCTCGCATCCGGCTTTGCTGAGCGAAGTGCTGGCGCACGCCCGCCTGGTGTGCGTGGGCACCGGGCTGGACTCATCCGTCGCCATCGAGGCCCTGGCCACGCATCCGGTGGTGGACCTGGACCCGGCCGATCCGCTGGGCCGGCTGTTGCATTCGGCCTGCCTGGCGCACGAGGTGCAGCCGGACGCCCGCGTGCTGGCGCACAGCTACCACGCGGCCATCGAGCTGGCCGCGCATGGCTTCGGTTGGGCACTGGTGGACAGCATCACCGCTGGTTATGCCAGCCGCCACCCCGCCCTGTCGGTGCAGCCGCTGGTGCCGGAGATCCCGGTCACGGTGTATTGGCTGCGCCCCCGCGACCTGCCCTCCAGCGCCGCCGCCGATGCACTGGTGGCGCAGATGCGCCGCGTGCTGGCCGGCGCTGCCAGTCCGGCGCCCTGAACTTGAAGCCGCCCCCGTGCCTACGGGGAATCGGCGTTGCGGCGCATGCCTTGCCGGCATAGCCTGTGCGGGCTTTGACATTTCCTTCGCGCCGGGCTGCTGCCTAGACTGCGGCCAGCTGCTGCTGCTTCGCCACCCCACAAAGGACCGCCCGCCATGCCACATCCCTTGCGCACCGCCTTCTGCCTGGCCATCACCGTGGCCGCCGGCGTTCTGCCTGCCGCCCAGGCCCAGGAAACCCGGCCCACGCTGGCCAAGGCCGCCGAGACCGGCAGCCTGCGCGTGAGCTATCGCGAGTCCTCGGTGCCCTTCAGCTACCTGGACAACAACAAGCCGGTCGGTTTTGCGATGGACCTGTGCGGCCACATCGTGGAGGCGGTGAAGACGCGCCTGAAGAAACCCGACCTCAAGGTGGAGATGCAGCCGGTGACCTCGGCCAACCGCATCCCGCTGGTGGTCAATGGCACGGTGGACCTGGAGTGCGGCTCCACCACCAACAACACGGTGCGCCGCGAGCAGGTGGAATTTGCGATCAACCACTTCTACACCGGCACGCGCCTGCTGGTGAAGAAGGCCTCGGGCATCAAGAACTGGCCCGACCTCAAGGGCAAGAAGGTCGCCACGACCACAGGCACCACCAACTTCCAGGTGCTGCGCAAGTACGGCCAGGAAATGAAGCTGGACCTCGAGGTCATTAGCGGCAAGGACCACGCAGATTCCATGCTGCTGGTGGACAGCGACCGCGCGGTGGCCTTCGGCATGGACGACATCCTGCTCTACGGGCTGATGGCCAACGCCAAGAACCCTGCGGAATGGGACGTGGTGGGTGATCCGCTGCAGGTGGAGCCCTACGCGATCATGCTGCGCAAGAACGACCCCGAGTTCAAGAAGCTGGTGGACGACACCTTGAAGGGCGTCATCGCGAGCGGCGAGTTCGAGAAGCTCTACAAGAAGTGGTTCCAGTCGCCCATTCCGCCGCGCAACGTGAGCCTGAACGTGCCGATGAGCGAGCAGCTGCGCCAGCACCTGAAGACGCCCACCGACAAGCCGGCCCTCTAAGGCGCATCACCTCCCGACCATTGCACTGCCCGGCGCGCGAGCGCCAGGGCGGGCAGCGCCATGCCAACGGCTTCTTCCTTCCCCACCATCGGCGTGCTTGGCGGCATGGGCCCGGCTGCCACGGCGGACTTCTTCGCCAAGCTGGTGGCCGCCACGCCGGCGCGCTGCGACCAGGAGCATCTGCCGGTGCTGATCCACTCGGTGCCGCAGATCCCCGACCGTGCCAGCTGCTTTCTGCACGGCGGGCCCTCGCCGGCGCCCATGCTGGGTGAGATCGCCCGCGGGCTCGAACAAGGCGGCGCTGCCATGATCGTGATGCCCTGCAACACGGCGCACCTGTGGCACGACGCGGTGGCACGGGCGGTGCGGGTGCCGGTGCTGCACATCGTGGACCCGGTGCTGCAGGCGCTGCAGCGGCATGGCATCGCGCAAGCCGGGCTGCTGGGCACCACCGCCACGGTGCAGGCGGGGCTCTATCGGCAGCGCGACAGCGCCGGGCGCATCCGCTGGCTGGCGCCGCAGGCGGGCGATCAGCAGCGGGTCACCGCAGGCATCGCCGCCGTGAAGGCCGGTGATCTGGCGCAGGGCCGCAAGCTGCTGCTGGCTGCGGCTCGCGCGCTGGTGGCCGAGGGCGCGCAGGCGCTGGTGTACGCCTGCACCGAGGTGCCGCTGGTGCTGCAGCCGCAGGCGGCCGGTGTGCCGAGCTTCGATGCCACCCAGCTGCTGGCCGAAGCGGCGGTGCAGCGGGCGGTGCACTGGGCGCTTCAGTCGTAGCGCCGCAGGTCCTCGATCACCTTGCCGTCGTTGGGCAGGCTGCCCGGCGCGCAGAGCTGGATGTCGGCGCGCAGCTTGGTCACGTCGCGCACGCTCTGCGCCAGCCGTTCCACCAGGCCTTCGGGGCTGCCCGCCACCTCGGCATGCAATGTCAACTGGTCGCTGGCCATCTCGCCGCTCACCACCAGGCGCGCACGGCCGACGTCGGCATGGCGGCGCAGCACGTCGGCCACCTGGCCCGGGTGCACGAACATGCCGCGCACCTTGGCGGTCTGGTCCGCGCGGCCCATCCAGCCCTTGATGCGGGCATTGGTGCGGCCGGTGGGGCAGGTGCCGGGCAGCACGGCCGACAGATCGCCCGTGCCAAAGCGCACCAGCGGGTAGTCCGGGTTGAGCACGGTGACCACCACCTCGCCCACCTCGCCCTCCGGCACCGGGTCGCCGGTGCCGGGGCGCACGATCTCCACGACCACGCCTTCGTCCAGCACCAGGCCTTCGCGCGCTTCGGTTTCGTAGGCGATCAAGCCCACGTCGGCAGTGGCATAACACTGGTAGGCCTGCACGCCGCGCTGCTGCAGCCACTGGCGCAGTGACAGCGGCACCGCCTCACCCGACAACAGCGCCTTGCGCAGGCTGGGCAACAACAGGTCCTGCTGGTCGGCGCGCTCCAGCAGGATGCGCAGGAAGCTGGGGGTGCCCACATAACCGTGGGGCTTGAGCTCCGCCATCGCCTGCAGTTGCAGCTCGGTGTTGCCCACGCCGCCGGCGAACACCGTGCAGCCCACCGCATGTGCGCCGCTTTCCATGATGGCGCCGGCCGGGGTGAGGTGGTAGCTGAAGCTGTTGTGCACCAGCTCGCCGGCGCGGAAGCCCGCCGCGTACAGCGCCCGTGCTGCGCGCCAGTAGTCCGGCGCCTGGCCTTCGGGTTCATAGATGGAGCCGGGCGACTGGAACACCCGGCGCGCCCCGCGCGGGGCGCGCAGCCCGGCCCAGCCGATGGCGGAAAAACCGCCGAAGGGGTCGAGCTCGCGCTGCGCCTGCTGGCGCTCCAGCAGCTCATGCTTGCGCGTGACGGGCAGCCGCGCCAGCGCCTCCCGGCTGGTGACCTCGCGTGGCAACACGTCGGCCAGGATGTCGGCAAAGGCGGACGCGTGCAGCTTGGCGTGCTCCAGCAGGTGCGGCAGCTGGCTCATGAGCTGTGCTTCCCGCTGCGCCGGGTCGCGGGTTTCCAGCGCGTCGTAGTAGCTCATTCGTCAGCGCTCCAGCGGGTGAGCTGCGCTTTCACCGTGTCCACGAACTTGCGCACGTCGGCGCTGTTCTTCAGCGAGTGCTTTGTCCATTCGGGGCTGCGGGCGGGGCGCTTGGCGAGCTGGGCCTCGATCGTGGTGGCGGTGGCTTCGAGGTGGATCACCGCCTGGCCCTTCAGGTCGAAGCCGTCGCCGCGTTCGGCCAGGCCCTTGCCCTCGCGCAGCTGGCGCTTCAGCTGCACCAGGGCCTCGGCCGGCTTGAACGCAGGCGGGGCAAAGAAGTCGGTCATGCCAGCCACCTCTTGCGCCGCTTGTAGCTCTTCACGTCGCGGAAGCTCTTGCGTTCGCCGCCGCCCATGCCGAGGTAGAACTCCTTCACGTCCTCGTTCTCGCGCAGGTCGGCGGCGGCACCGTCCATCACGATGCGGCCGTTTTCCATGATGTAGCCGTAGTCGGCATAGCGCAGGGCGATGTTGGTGTTCTGCTCGGCCAGCAGGAAGGTCACGCCTTCCTTGGTGTTCAGGTCCTTCACGATCTCGAACACCTCCTCCACGATCTGCGGTGCCAGGCCCATGGAGGGCTCGTCCAGCAGCACCATCTTCGGGTTGGCCATCAGCGCGCGGCCGATGGCGCACATCTGCTGCTCGCCGCCCGAGGTGTACGCGGCCTGGGACGTGCGGCGCGTCTTCAGGCGCGGGAAGTAGGTGTAGACCTTGTCCAGCGTCTGCGCCACCGCGGCCTTGCCGTCGGTGCGGGTGTAGGCGCCGGTGAGCAGGTTCTCCTCGATGGTGAGGTGGGCGAAGCAGTGCCGGCCTTCCATCACCTGCACCACGCCGCGCTGCACCAGGTCGGCGGGCGTGAGCGCCTCGATGCGCTGGCCGCGCAGTTCGATCGACCCCTTGGTGACCTCGCCTCGCTCTCCCTTCAGCAGGCTGGAGATGGCGCGCAGCGTCGTCGTCTTGCCGGCCCCGTTGCCGCCGAGCAGTGCCACGATGCCCTTTTCGGGCACCTGCAACGACACGCCCTTGAGCACCAGGATCACGTGGTTGTAGATGACCTCGATGCCGTTGACGTTGAGAAGAGCAGCGCTCATCGGAATCCTTCAGTTCAGCTTGCGACACGCTCCCTCGGCGGCCGCGCTCCTCCCACTCCAGCGCGCACCGCGGACCCGGCTGCGCCGGGCCGCAGGCGCGGCCCCCTCGAGGGGGAAGCGGCGCAGCCGCTCCGGGGGTGGGTCATGACTGGCAGTCTGCCGGTGTGCGCGGCGTGAGCTTCTTCTCCTGCGCGTACCGGGCGGCGGTGCCCTTGATCAGCGGCTTGATCACCTGCTCGTCGGCTTGCAGCCAGTCGGAGCTGAACTTCCAGGCCTTGCCGTCCCAGGTGTGGATGCGCGCCCACGCCGAGCCCATGTGGTCCGCGCAGGAGGTGCTGATCGGGCGCATCACGCCTGCGAAGCCCAGCCCGTCCAGCTTGGCCTGCGTGAGGTTGAGGTTCTCCAGGCCCCAGCGGACCTGGTCGCCGGTCATCACCTTGCCCTTGCCGTAGCGCTCCTGGGCGGCGCGGATGCCTTCCACGCCGAGCATCGCGCTCATCGCGCCGCGCATGTAGAGCACCTGTCCCACCTCGTCCTTCGGGCCGGTGCCCTGCCCCTTGCCATGCACCATGTCCAGGACGTCCTTCACCAGCTTGGACTGCGGTTCCGCGCCATGCTGCATGGTCACGGCGTTGTAGCCCTTGGCGTTGTCGCCCACGTCCTTGACGTCCGGCTCGGCGCCCGCCCACCACACGCCGTACATCTTCTCGCGCGGATAGCCAGTGGCCACGGCCTCCTTCAGCGCGGTGGAATTCATCACGCCCCAGCCCCACAGCAGGGTGTAGTCCGGCCGCGACTGGCGGATCTGCAGCCAGGTGGACTTCTGCTCCACGCCGGGTGCGGTGACAGGCAGCAGCTGCAACTCGAAGCCATGCAGCTTCTGCCGCTCCTGCAGCAGCGGGATCGGCTCCTTGCCATAGGGGCTGTCGTGGTAGACCAGCGCGATCTTCTTGCCCTTGAGCTTGTCCCAGCCGCCTTCCTTCTTCGCGATGGCCTGCAGGATCGCGTCGGCCGCAACCCAGTAGTTGCCGGCGAGCGGGAAGTTCCACTTGAACACCGTGCCGTCGGCCGCTTCGCTGCGGCCATAGCCGATCGTGACCAGCGGGATCTTGTCGATCGGGGCCTTTTCCGTGATGGCGTAGGTGGCGCCGGTGGACAGCGGCTGCACGAACGCGGGGTTCTTGCTCTTGAGGCGCTCGTAGCACTCCACGCTGCGGGCCGTGTCGTAGCCCGTCTCGCACTCGTCCCAGGTGAGCTTCACGCCGTTGATGCCGCCGCGCGCGTTCACCAGCTTGAGGTAGTCGACATAGCCGTTGGCCCACGGCGTGCCGTTGGGCGCATACGGCCCGGTGCGGTAGGACAGCACCGCGACGTACTGCTCCTTCGCCTGGGCGAAGGCGCTGGTGCTCAGCCCGGAGGTCGCCGCTGCCGCCACCATGGCCGCAGCCAGAACTACGTTGCGCAACTTCATGCCTGTCTCCTTCGGTGTAATGGATGTGTCTGACGTGAACGTGAGAGCTTGGACCGGATGCTGGTGGCTTGCCGTCGGCAGTTACCCGGTCAATGCGGGAACGGCCACAGCCGCAGCTTCTGCTTGCCGATCGACCACAGCCTGGCGAGCCCGTGCGGCTCGACGATCAGGAACCACACGATCAGCGCGCCGAACACCATGAACTCGGTGTGCGATACGGCGGCGGTGGAGATCGTGACGCCCACCATCGAGCCCAGCGCGGGCAACGCCTGGTTGAGGAAGATCGGCAGCACGACGATGAAGGCGGCGCCGAAGAAGCTGCCCATGATGGAGCCGAGCCCGCCGATGATCACCATGAACAGCAGGCGGAAGGACATGTCCACCGAGAAGGCCGCCGGCTCCCACGCGCCGAGGTAGACGAAGGCCCACAGGGCGCCCGCCACGCCGATGATGAAGGAGCTGACTGCGAAGGCGCTCAGCTTCGCGTACATGGGCCGGATGCCGATGACGGCGGCCGCCACGTCCATGTCGCGGATGGCCATCCACTCGCGGCCGATCGCGCCGCGCACCAGGTTCTTCGCCAGCAGCGCCAGCACCGCCAGGATGGACAGGCAGAACAGGTACCGGCTGGCGGCGCTTTCGATCGGCAGGCCCAGCACCTGCAGGTTGGAGACCGCCACCGAGCCGGAGGGCGTGTCCATGGTGAACCACTTGATGCGCAGGAACATCCATTCCGCGAAGAACTGGGCCGCCAGCGTGGCCACCGCCAGGTACAGGCCCTTCACGCGAAGGCTCGGCAGGCCGAACACCATGCCGAACGCGGTGGCGCACAGGCCGCCCAGCAGCAGCGCGGGCAGCAGCGGCATGTCGGGCACGCGCATGAAGATGTTGTAGGCGCCATAGGCACCCACGGCCATGAACGCGCCGGAGCCCAGCGAGATCTGGCCGCAGTAGCCCACCAGGATGTTCACCCCCAACGCGGCGAGCGACATGATCAGGAAGGGGATCAGGATCGCGCGGAACGCGTAGTCGGATGCCAGCATCGGCACGGCCACGAAGGCGACGAGCAGCAAGGCGGCCACCATCCAGCGGTCCTGCAGGATGGGGAAGATCTGCTGGTCCGCCCGGTAGGAGGTCTTGAACTGGCCGTTCTCTCTGTAAAGCATGTCGGGCCTTTGTCAGACGCGGTCGATGATCTTCTGGCTACGGCGCGCTTCGCTTAACTTGCTTCGCAAGTGAGCCTGCACCGAAAAATCATTGCTCGTGCTCATACACGGTCAATGATTTTTTCGCCGAACAGCCCTTGGGGCCGCACGAGAAGGACCATGAGGGCCAGCATGTAGGCAAACCAGATCTCGATGCCACCGCCGACCAAGGGGCCGAGGTAGACCTCGGAGAGCTTCTCGCCCACGCCGATGATCAGCCCGCCGATGATGGCGCCCGGCACGGAAGTGAGGCCGCCGAGGATCACCACCGGCAGCGCCCGCAGCGCCACCGTGGCCAGCGAGAACTGCACGCCGAGCTTGGAGCCCCAGATGACGCCGGCCACCAGCGCCACCACGCCGGCCACGCACCACACGATGACCCACATGCGGTTCAGCGGGATGCCGATCGACTGCGCGGCCTGGTGGTCGTCGGCCACCGCACGCAGCGCACGGCCGGTGCCCGTCTTCTGGAAGAAGAGCGTGAGCAGGGCCACCAGGCCGGCGGCGACCATGGCCGCGATCACGTCTTCCTTGCTGATGAGGATGCCGCCGTCGAAGGTGGACTGGAACGCGATGATCGGGTCCTTGGGCAGGCCCACGTCGATCTTGTAGATGTCGCTGCCGAAGACGGTCTGGCCGAAGCCGTCCAGGAAATAGGCGATTCCCAGCGTGGCCATCAGCAGCGTGGCGCCTTCCTGGTTCACCAGGTGCCGCAGCACCAGCCGCTCCACCAGCCACGCTATGGTGAACATGACGGCGCCCGCGGCCACGAAGGCCATCAGGTTGGCCAGGATCACGCTTTCGAAGCCCAGCCACCGGGGCAGCCATTCGGAGAATCGGGCCATCGCCAGCGCGGCAAACAGCACCATCGCGCCCTGCGCGAAGTTGAACACGCCGCTGGCCTTGAAGATCAGCACGAAGCCCAGCGCGATCAGCGAATACAGCATGCCCGCCATCAGGCCGCCGAAGAAGGTCTCGATGAAAAAGCCCATCCTGCGCTCCTAGTGCGACGTGCCGAGGTAGGCCTTGATCACGTTCTCGTCGGCGCGCACCTCGTCGGGCGCGCCGTCGCCGATCTTTTTGCCGTAGTCCAGCACCACCACGCGGTCGCTGATGTCCATGACCACGCCCATGTCGTGCTCGATCAGCACGATGGTGGTGCCGAACTCGTCGTTCACATCCAGGATGAAGCGGCACATGTCCTGCTTCTCCTCCACGTTCATGCCGGCCATGGGCTCGTCCAGTAGCAACACGCTGGGCTCCATGGCCAGCGCACGGCCCAGGTCCACCCGCTTCTGCAGGCCATAGGGCAGGCGGCCCACCGGCGTCTTGCGGAAGGGCTGGATCTCCAGGAAGTCGATGATGCGTTCGACGAACTCGCGGTGCGCGATCTCCTCGCGCTCGGCCGGGCCCCAGCGCAGCGCCTGCAGGAAGAGGTTGCTCTTCATGCGCAGGTTGCGGCCGGTCATGATGTTGTCCAGCACGCTCATGCCCTTGAACAGCGCCAGGTTCTGGAAGGTGCGCGCCACGCCCATCTCGGCCACCTGGCGCGAATTCATGTGGGTGAAGGTGCGGCCGCGGAAGGTGATGGAGCCCTGCTGCGGCGTGTACACGCCGTTGATGCAGTTGAGCATGGAGCTCTTGCCCGCGCCGTTGGGGCCGATGATGGCGCGGATCTCGTGCTCGCGCACGTTGAAGCTGATGTCGCTCAGCGCCTTCACGCCGCCGAAGGCGAGCGAGATGTTCTGCACGTCCAGGATCACGTCGCCCACCTGGCGGCCCACGCTGGGCTGCGCCGTGGCATGGGCCTGCGGCGCCGTGTCGGCAACGTCGGGTGCGGCGCGCAGCGCCACGGTGGCCGATGCGGTCATGCGGCGCTCCTCATCGCGGGGAAGGTCGTCGTGTCGACGATGCGCAATGTAGCGGCCACCATGCCGGTGCGGCCGTCCTCGAAGCGCACCTGCGTCTCGATGTACTGCTCGGCCTTGCCGCCGTACAGCGCCTCGATCAGCACCTGGTACTTCTCGGCGATGTGGCCGCGCCGCACCTTGCGCGTGCGGGTGAGCTCGCCGTCGTCCGCGTCGAGCTCCTTGTGCAGGATGAGGAAACGGCTGATCTGCGAACCGGCGAGCTTGTCATCGGCCGCCAGGTCGGCATTGACCTTCTGCACGCAGTCGCGGATCAGCTCCACCACCTCGGGCTTCTGCGACAGGTCGGTGTAGCCGGCGTAGGGCAGGTTGCGCCGTTCGGCCCAGTTGCCCACCGCCTCGAAGTCGATGTTGATGAAGGCGCATACCTTGTCGCGCCCGTCGCCGAAGGCCACCGCCTCCTTGATGTGCGGAAAGAACTTGAGCTTGTTCTCCACGTACTTGGGCGCGAACATCGCGCCGTCGTTGGCGCCGCCCTTGATGCGGCCCACGTCCTTGGCCCGGTCGATGATCTTCAGGTGGCCGCCTGCATCCAGGAAGCCGGCGTCGCCGGTGTGGTACCAGCCATCGGCGGTGAGCACCTCGGCGGTGGCCTGCGGGTTCTTGTAGTAACCCTGCAGCAGGCCCGGCGAGCGGATCAGGATCTCGCCGTTGTCGGCCAGGCGGATCTCCACGCCTTCGATCGGCACGCCCACGGTGTCGGAGCGGGCTTCGTTGTCCGGCTGCAGGCACACGAACACGGCGGTTTCGGTGGAGCCGTAGAGCTGCTTCAGGTTGATGCCGATGGAGCGGTAGAAGCTGAACAGGTCCGGGCCGATGGCTTCGCCGGCGGTGTAGGCCACGCGCACGCGCGACAGCCCCAGCGTGTTGCGCAGCGGGCCGTACACCAGCAGGTTGCCCAGCGCATAGGCCATGCGGTCCAGCGAGCCGACGGGCTTGCCGTCCATGCGCGCCGGCCCGACGCGGCGAGCCAGCGCCATGAAGCGCTCGAACAGCCAGCGCTTCATGCGCGAGGCGTCCTCCATGCGGATCATCACGCTGGTGAGCAGGCCTTCGAACACCCGCGGCGGCGCGAAGTAGTAGGTGGGCCCGATCTCGTTCAGGTCGATGGTCACCGTGCTGGCGGACTCGGGACAGTTCACCACGTAGCCGCAGGCCAGCCACTGCGAGTAGCTGAAGATGTTCTGCCCGATCCACGCCGGCGGCAGGTAGGCCAGCACCTCTTCGTCGTGCGTCAGCTTGTCGAAGCGGGCGCCGGCCATCGCGCGGTCGATCAGGGTGCGATGCAGGTGCACCACGCCCTTGGGATGCCCGGTGGTGCCGGAGGTGAAGAACAGCGCGGCCACGTCGTCGGGCGTGGTGGCTTCGATCGCCGCGTCCACACTGGGGCCGAGTGCGGCTTCCTGCTGCGCGCCGCTGGCGATCAGGGCGTCCAGCGGCTGCAGCCCCGGCTCGCTGTAGTGGCGCAGGCCACGCGGGTCGTCGAACCAGATGTGCGCCAGCTGCGGGCACTGCGGCCGGATCTCCAGCAGCTTGTCCACCTGCTCCTGGTCCTCCACCACCGCGAACATCACCTCGGCGTTGTTGATCGGAAAGACGAATTCGGTGCCGGCGGCGTCCTGGTACAGCGGCACCGGCACCGCGCCCAGCGACTGTGCAGCCAGCATGGCGGCATACAGGCGTGGCCGGTTCTCCCCCACCACGACCAGGTGCTGGCCGCGCGTGAGCCCGGCTTGCGCCAGGCCCACCGCCAGCTGGCGCACCAGCCGGGCGAGTTGCGCCCAGGTGAGCGTCTGCCAGATGCCGTATTCCTTCTCGCGCAGGGCCGGCGCATCGGGGCGCTGCCTGGCGTGCTCCAGCAACAAGCGAGGAAAGGTCGTTGGCATCCGTGGCTCCTGAATGCAGGCGGGAAAGACGCAAGTCTTGCGTTGCATTCTGGGAAGATGTTTGACGCCCAGTTGTCGTTACGACGACAATCCTAGGGTCCGTCCCCACCGGGCTTTCCCCAAGGGCCCCTCGCCGCCATGCAGCCTGCAGCCGTCGACGATGCCCCGCGTGTACCCACCACGCTGCTGGCGCGGTCCCGTTCGCCGCGACCGGACGAACTGCTCACCATCCCCTGGCTGCAGAACCTGCCGGCCCCTGAACGCCAGCGCGCCGAAGCCGATGTGCGCGTGGTCAACGTCGAGCCGGGTGAGCTGATCTGCCGCGTGAACCGCCCGGCCACCTTCTGGTTCGGCGTGGTGGACGGCCTGCTCAAGATGAGCAACGACACCGCCATGGGCGTGCCCATGACCTTTGCCGGCCTGCCACCCGGCGGCTGGTTCGGCGAGGGCACCGTGCTCAAGCACGAGCCCTACCGCTACAACGTGCAGGCGTTGCGCAAGAGCGTGGTCGCCGGCATCACGGTGGAGATGTTCGACTGGCTGCTGGACCGCAGCATCGCCTTCAACCGCTTCGTCATGCAGCAGCTCAACGAACGGCTGGGCCAGTTCATCGCGGCACGCGAGATCGACCGCCTCACGCATCCTGACGAACGCGTGGCGCGCAACCTCGCGGCGCTGTTCCATCCGGTGCTGTATCCCGGCGTGGGCGAGATCCTGCGCATCACGCAGGAAGAGCTGGGTTACCTCGTGGGCCTGTCGCGCCAGCGGGTCAACGAGGCGCTGCGCACCCTGCAGGCCGCCGGCGTGATCCGCATCGAATACGGCGGCGTGCGGGTGCTGTCGCTGCAGGGCCTGCGCGACTATCGGCAGGCATAAAAAAGGGGCGCCGAAGCGCCCCGCAAACTCCTTGGAAAAACCTATCTCGCGAGCGGCCGCGGCACGCCGCCAAAGGGCTGCACCACGCCGTTGACCTCGATGAACAGGCCGCTGGCGTTCGCGAAGATGCGGCCCACCTGCGTGCCACCGCTGCTGAGCACCGCTTCGCCCGAGCCGCCGGTGAAGGCGCCCGCGGGGGAGAACGTCAGCTCGTAGAAGCCTGTGGCCGCGTAGTTCACGCCGTCCACCGCGAAGCGCAGGTCGTTGTAGGTCACCCGCGTGCGCAGCGGCATCGTGTTGCTGCCGGTGGTCACCGACACGAAGGCGACGTTGCCGCTGGCAAAGGTGGCCGTCAGGCTGCTCAGCTCGTTGCGCAGGGTCGCGCCGCTGGCCAGCGTGAGCGTCACGTTGGCCGTGGTCTGGCCGCCGGAGACGCTGCTGGCGACGGTGGCAGTGGCGCTGCCGTTGGCGGTGAGGTCGCTCTGGGCATCGCCCGTGGCGGGGCTGCGCACCCGCACATTGCTCACCGTGGAGGTGGCGCTGCCGTTGGCCGGCTCGAACCCGCTGAAGCTGTAGTTCACCGAGGTCGATCCGCTGTAGAGCAGGCCGTCGCCGGTGTTGCAGCTGGTGGCCGTGGCGGCGAGCGTGCCGGAGGCGGGCAACGCGGTGCCGGGGGCGGGCAGGGCAGCGCCGTTGAAGGTGGCGCTCAGGGTTCCCGCGCTGCACACGCTCGCGGCGCTGACGAAGGCGGCGGTGTCCTCGTCCACCACCAGCATCGGCAGGCTGGCCGCTTCGTAGAAGTTGAAGCTGAGGCTCATCAGCCGCATCAGCGCCATCTTCTGCTCGGTGCTGCCGTCATTGGTCACCGTGAGGGTGGCGCTGCGGCTGGTCACGCTGCCCTGGCTGTTGCTCACCACCACGCTGTAGGTGGCGCCGTTGTCGCCGGCCACGAGCGTGGGCGTGGTGTAGCTGGCGCTGGTGGCGCCGGCGATCGGGCTGCCGTTGCGCTGCCACTGGTAGGTGGGCGCGGGGCTGCCGGTGGCCAGCACGATGAAGCTGGTGGTGTCACCCACGGCCGCGGTGCGGTCCGCCGGCTGCGTGGTGATCTGCGGCGCGGCCAGCACCGGCGGCGTCACCGTCAGCGTGACGCTGTTGCTCAGCACGCTGCCCACCGCATTGGTGACACGCACCTGGAAGTGCGCGCCGCTGTCGGCCAGCGTGGTGGCCGGCGTGGTGTAGACCGCGCCGATCGCACCGGCGATGGCGGTGCCGTCGCGCAGCCACTGGTACGACAGCGGCCCGGTGCCGTCGGCCGCGACGAAGAAGCTGGCCGTCGCGCCCGCCGCCACGCTCAAGGACTCGGGCTGGGCGATGACGCTGGGCGCGACCGGTGCGGTCACCGTGAGCACGGCACCGTTGCTGGTGACGTTGCCGACGGCGTTGCTGACGATGACGCGGTAGGTGCCGGCATCGCCGGGGGTCACCGAAGTGAGCAGCAGCACGTCGTACACCGCGCCGGGAATGTCCACGCCGTTGCGCTGCCACTGGTAGCGCAGCGGGCGGGTGCCGCTGGCCACCACGGAGAAGAAGGCGTAGGTGCCCTGTGCCGCGCTGGTGCCCACCGGCGGCTCCACGATGGTGGGAGCGAAGGGCGTGGTGTCCAGAACCAGGCAGTCGGTCAGCGTGATGTCGGTGTTGGACGGGCCGACCACCACGGCATTCGAGTTGCGGTCCAGCTCGGCCCACACGCTGGCGCGGCTGGCCTTGCGGATGGCCACGCGGAAACGGCCCTGGTCGTCGGTGGTGTCATAGGCCGAGCCGGAGTAGTCGATGCCCTGCGACACCACGCGGGCGCCTTGCACGCGCTGGCCCGCGGGTGTGGCGACGCAGCCGTTCACGTAGATCGTGTCCTGCGGCATGTCCGCATTCCAGTACGTGAAGTGCGAGACCTGGCCCTCGTAGTAGGCGTTCGGCGCACTGCCGGTGAGCGTGGCGCTGCCCTCCTGCACCCAGCGGCCGGCGGCTTCGTCGAAGTAGTACAGCGGGATGCTCTGCGGCGGGTTGGCCGTGCGCGAAGCCAGCGGGATGCGGATGGTGGCCTGGCTGCCGGCCTTGAGCTGCAGCGCATTGCCGGCCGCGTCCTGCAGCTTGACCTTGATGGCGCCGAAGCTCTGGATGCGCGAGCCGTCGGCCACCGTGTAGTCGCCCGGCATGGTCTGCGGGTCCGCGCCGGGGTCGATCGGCGTGACGGAGGCGCTGACGTTGCCGCTGGCGGCGGCGCCGGTGGCCGCGTTCACCAGGCTGGCGGCAGGCAGCTCGACCCGCGCGCTGGAGCCGGCGGCGGTCACGACGCCGGCCTGTGCCGCGTCGAAGCTCACCGCGGCGGCTTCGCGCACGAGGCGTGCCACGGCCTGGCGGGTGGCGCCCTTGGCCACCGGGGTGGACACCAGCGCATCCACATAACCGGCCGCCTGCACGCGCACCACGGCGCGCTCGCTGGCCGGCACGTCGGCCAGCGTGTAGCTGCCGTCGGCGGCGCTCTGGGTGCTGGCGCTGCCGATGGACACGGTGGCACCGGCCACGGGTGACGAGTCAGCGCTGGCCAGCACGCGGCCGGTGACGCTGCCCTTCTCGGCCACGGCCGGCGGGTCGTCGCCGCCACCGCCGCCGCAGCCGCTCAAGCTGGCCGCAATGGCCAGGACGAACAGCGCAAACAACGCCATGGCGTAGCTGCGCAAGAATCCGCTCTTCATTCTTTGCTCCCTCTCTGATCAAAAACCCGCATCGGGCACCGGTGGCGCCAGCCGCCATGGAATCGCAGCCCGCTCTCCGTTCACTCTCCGCAGCCTCCGGCCCACCCGACGCGATGCATCTCGAGGTCTTCCTGCTCGGCCGTTTCGAGGTGCGCTGCAACGGTGTTCCGGTCACGGCGTGGGGGCGCGCCGGAGCCAAGCGCCTGTTCAAGCTGCTCGCGCTGGCGCCGCAGCACGCGCTCCCGCCGTCTCGCCTGGCCGCCGCCCTGTGGCCCAACGACTACGGCGAGCGGGTGCGGCAGCGCCTGCACCACCAGGTCTACCTGCTGCGGGGCGCGCTCGATGTTCGCGGCACCGGCAGCGCGGCGGTGTTCCACGACGAGGGCCTGGTGCGGCTGGCCGCTGGCGCCATCACGCTCGACGTGCGGGCTTTCGACGCCGCGGCCGAAGCGGCGCTGCGCGCGGGCGACGAGGCAGCGCTCACCGCGGCGCTCGGCTTGTATGGCGGGCCGCTGCTGCCGGGCGACATCGACGATGCGGAGTTCGACGCGCAGCGCCTGGCGCTGGAGCTGCGCCACGCCGAGCTGTTGCGCGTGCTGTCGCAGCGGCAGGCCAAGCGCGGCGCCTTGCAGGACGCGATGGGCAGCCTGCAGCAGGTGCTGCAGCGCCTGCCGGCCGACGAAGCGGCGCACCGCGAACTGATCGGCCTGCATGCCGCGCTGGGCCGCCGCGACGATGCGGAGCGCCAGTACGCGGCCTGCAAGACCGCGCTGTCGGCCGAGCTGGGGGTGGCGCCCAGTGCCGCGACCCACCAGGCCTACCGCGCCGCGATGCTGCAGGAGCCCGCGGGCGCCGAGCCGGCCGCGCTGCCACCGTCGGCCGAACGCTGGCTGGCGCCGGTGCCGCTGGTGCCGCTGATCGGGCGCGACACGCTGGCTCAGCGGCTGGGCGCCCGGCTGGCAGAGCCCGGCACGCGGCTGGTCACCCTGGTGGGCGCCGGCGGGCTGGGCAAGACCCAGCTCGCGCTGCGCGTGGCCCATGAGCTGCAGGGGCGATACCGCCACGGCGCCTGTTTCGTCTCGCTGGCCGAGGTGGACGGCGACGGCGTGGCCGACCGGTTGCGCCGTGCATTGCGCCTGGCCGAGCCGCTGACCGAGGACTCGCTGGACAGCCTGGCGGAGCGCCTGCGCGACCGCCAGCTGCTGCTGGTGTGCGACAACTGCGAACATGTGGCCGACCGGCTGGGTTTGCTCACAGCGCTGCTGGAACGTGCGCCCTTGCTCACCGTGCTGGCCACCAGCCGGCGCCGGCTCAACCTGCGGGCCGAGCAGGTGGTGGAGGTGCCGCCGCTGGCCGCCACCGACGACGAGGCGGTGCGCCTGTTCGCCGAGCGGGCGCACGCGGCGTCGCCCCGCTTCGTGCTGGACGCTGCCAACATCGCTGACGTGCGGGCCATCGTCGGGCAGCTCCAGGGCGTGCCGCTGGCCATCGAACTCGTGGCCGCGCGCGTGGGGCTCATGCCACCCGCGGCCTTGCGGCAGGCGCTCGCGCACAGCGAGGCGGTGGCTGCCGGCGGCGGGCCTGACCGGCCCGAGCGCCACCGCTCCACCCAGGCCTCGCTGGCCTGGAGCCACCAGTTGCTCACGCCGGTGGAGCGGGCGGTGCTGGAGCGCGCGGCGCTGTTCGTGGCGCCGTTCGAGCTGGCCTGCCTGGCCGCGCTGTGTGTCGATGTGCCCTGCGACATCGCCCAGGTGGTGCAGGCGCTGGGCGACCTCGGCTTGCTGGCTCGCGCGGCGCAGCACGACCCGGCCGCGCCGCCACGCTGGCAGGAGCTGCCCGGCACGCGCGCCTTCCTGCGCGGGGAGGCGGAGCGTGACAACGGCAGCGCAGGCGTTGGCATCCCCGGCGCCTCGCCATGGCTGCTGCGCCGCTTCGCAGCCTGGTACGCCGCACTGGCACAGCGCCTGGCGGCCGGCCTGGCCGCGGCGGATGCCGGGCCCGCGCTCGCTGCCTTCGATGCCGAGCATGACAACTTCTTCGCTGCCCTGGCAGCCGCCGACGCCGTGGACGATGCGGAACTGCTGTGCCGCGCCGTGCAGGGCCTCGCACCTTACTGGAGCCGCACCGGCGCGTGGCAGCGCGCCCAGCCGTGGATAGAGCGCGCTGAAGCGGCCGCCGCGTCGCTGCCGCCAGCCGACCAGCCCACCTTGCTGCTGGCGATTGCCGGCTACTGGCATGACGCCCATCACCACCGGCGTGCCCACGCCTGGGCCGGCCGGGCGGCCACGCGGGCGCGGGAGCGCGGCGACCTGGCGCTGCAGGCGCAGGCCATGTTGCGGCTGTCCTCCTCGGCCTATCACCTCGGTGCATCGCACACGGTGATCGGCGAGCTGGAAGCCCTGCGCGCGGCCTTGCGCGATCCGGCCCATGCGGCGCTGCGCCGCTCGGCGCTCAACAACGTGGGCAACGGCTATCTTTGCGCTGGCGACCTCGCGCGCGCCAGCGCCGCCTGGGTCGCCTGCGACGCGGAGCTGCCCGCCGGCACCAGCCAGGCGCGCGTGGCCTACGTGCACAACCTCGCCTTGGTGGCGCACTACGAAGGCCGGCACGCGCAGGCGCTGGCCTTGCTGGACGACGCGCTGCGCCACGAACACGCCGGCGTGCCGCGCGCCGCGCGCCTGCTGCTCATCCACCTGCGGCGCTGCTGGATGGCCTGCTGCATCGGCCAGGCGGACGAAGCCGCCCGCGCGCTCACGCAGGCGGGCACGGCGGCCGGCCAGGCGCGGCTGCCCGGCTGGCAGCTCGCGTGTGCGGCCCACGAGGGCAAGCTGGCGCTGGTGTCCGGCCAGGGTGAACGCGCGCTGGCCCTGCTCACGCGGGCCGCGGAACGGCGCGACGACCTGGCCGACCCGTGGGATGGGCTGGACCTGTTGCTGTGGCTGTTTCGCGCGCAATCCATGGCCGACCGACCCGCGCGCAGCGGCGCATCCGACGCCGCGCGCCGCACGCTGGCCGCGCTGGTGCTGGAGTTCGGCGGCAGCTGGCGGCTGGAACAGGTGCGCACCCTGGAAGCGGCGGCCGGCTGGCTGCTGCGCGCCGATGCCGCCGAAGCGGCCGGCCGCGCCTGGCAGCAGGCCCAGGCGGCGCGCCGCGCACAAGGGCTGCGCCGCTTTCCGGTGGAGGAGGCCACCGCGCGCCGCACCGCGGCCGGCCTGCGCAGCCGGCTCGGCAGCGCCGGCCTGGCCGCCTGCGCCGCTCCGGTGGACGAGCTCGGGCCGCTGCAGTGGCTGCAGCCCTGGCTGGAGTGAAGGCGCCTACGACGCGTTGACGATGCCGGCGGCCACGTGGCCCGAGGGCACGTGCAGCGCGGCGCTTTCGATGTGGCCGGTCTGGTCGTCGAAGAAGAAGTCGGGCTCGAACTCGCGCAGGAACTCGCCCTTGGCCAGGCCGCCGAGGAACATGGCCTCATCGACCTCGATGTGCCAGTCCATCAAGGTGCGGATCGCGCGTTCGTGCGCCGGCGCGCTGCGTGCGGTGACCAGCGCGGTGCGCAGCCGCATGTCGGCGCCGGACGCCAGCTGGAGCTGGTGCAGCGCCTGCAGCAGCGGCTTGAAGGGGCCGGCGGCCAGCGGCGTGTCCGCTTGCTCCCGTTCGTGCGCCTGGAAGGCCTCCAGCCCGGCGCGCTGGAACACCTGCTCCGCCTCGTCGGAGAACAGCACCGCGTCGCCGTCGAAGGCAATGCGCACTTCGTTCGGATGCGCCGCCGAGGCGCGCGCCGAATGCGGATACACCCGCGCCGCCGGCACACCGGCCTGCAGTGCCGAGCGCACGTCGGGTTCGTTGGTGGAGAGGAACAGGTGGGCCTTCAGCGGCTTGAGGTAACGCCATGGGCTGGTGCCGCGGGTGAACACGCCGCGCTCGATCGGCAGGCCGAAATGCTGCGCGGAGCGGAACACCCGCATGCCCGACACCGGGTCGTTGCGCGACAGGATCACTACCTCCACCAGCGGCTCATGCGCATTGAAGGCGAGCAGCTTGTTCACCAGCGAAAACGCCACTCCCGGGCGGGCCGGGCTGTCCAGCCGCTGCAATTGCAGCTGCATGTAGGCCCGGTCGTCGCTGGCTTCGAAGACCTGGTTCTCTTCCTCGAAGTCGAACAGGGCGCGGGACGAGATGGCGACGACGAGGCGTCCGGCAAGCGAAGCGGGCATGCGCCGCATGATATGCGGCGCATGCCCGCTTCGCGGGCGAAATGAGGCTTCCCCAGCCCCCTCCAGGACGAGGTCCAGCCAGTGGGGGGAGCCGCCCGGTGGGCGGTTCAGTGCACGAAGCCGATGGCGGACTTCTTGGCCGAAGGATCCGGCAGGTCGCGCACCTCGACCGCGCCGCGGCCGTCCAGCTTGGCATTGCCGAAGGCCGTCATCCAGGCGCGGCGCATCTCGCGCGGCGCCAGCTCGGCCATGCGCTCCAGGATCGCCTCGGACGGCTCCGGGTCGAATCGGCGGCCCCAGTCGTGCGCGCCGCGGATGCTGGCATACAGCCGGCGCGCGATGGCACGGGCGGCATCCGCATCGGGCATCTGCACCTCGAACACGTTCATGCGGTTGAGGATGGGTTCCGGGATGCTGCGTTCGTCATTGGCGGTGGCCACCCAGATCACCTGGCTGGCGTCGATGGCCACCTCGGCGAACTCGTCGGTGAAGCTGCCGGCCGTGTCCACCTCGAGCAGGCTGTACAGCGAGCCCAGTGGATCGTAGGCATGTTCGCCACGCGCCTTGTCGATCTCGTCGACCACCATCACCGGGTTGGCGTACTGGCCATCGACCAATGTCTCGAACACCTTGCCGGGGCGTGCGCCTTTCCACTGGCTGGACGCACCGGACAGCACCCAGCCCGCAGTGAGCGAACTCATGGAGACGAAGCCCAGACCGGTGCCCAGCAACTGGGCCACCTCGCGCGCGAAATGGGTCTTGCCCACACCCGGGGGCCCCAGCAGCAGCATGGGCGTGATCTCGAGTGCGTCGCGGCTGTCCTGGCACAGCGCCAGCTGGCGCTTCACGTCGTCCAGCACCGCATGGAAGTTGGGCAGCTCGTCATAGAGGTGCTCCATCACCGGCAGGCCCGAGGGCTTGACCTGGAAGCGCTCCGGCCCCTTCTCGATCATGCGCTCGTAGGTCGCGCGCAGGCCTTCATGTTCCTTGGGCGGCAGCTTGCCGAGCCGGCGCTCCACCTCGTCGACCCGGTACACATTGCGCATGTTGGCGATCGGAATCCCGCCCCGCCGGCTCACCGGCACCAGTTCCGTCGATGCGCTGCTCATGACGACCTCCATGTACTCACCAGTCACGTCGATTCCAACAAAGACCCCAGGCGACCAGCCACGGATAAGGGCGGTGAACCCAGCGCTATTGCCGATGAATTTGCCATGGGCCCGCAGAGGCCTACAAGCCGTTCAAAGCAACCCTTGTGCCCATCCGCGGATTAGTCCCGCGCACCGGCAGTCGCCCTGATCGAGTGCTGCCATCAAAGCAAGCGGCGCAAGGACCTGCCCCACGGGACAGGCCGCAGGTCAGAAGCCGTGCCGGGCAAGGGCCTTGTCCCTCGGGACAGGCCGCGGGCCAGGGGAGCACCGGTGGAGGCGGGAGCGACACGCGGACGGGTTGCCCGGCCGTGTGTCGCAGCCCCCACGGGGGGCGGCCGCCCGTTGGCCGGGGGCCAACTACTTCACCCAGGTGTTCAGCTGGATGATGGGGAGCAGTACTGCGAGCACGATCAGCATCACGACCAGGCCCATCGCCACGATCAGCAAGGGCTCCAGGATGGTGGCCACGGCCAGCGAACGGCGCTGCACTTCGGCGCCCAGCTGGCGTGCCGCGCGTTCCAGCATCAGCGGCAGCTGGCCGGTCTGTTCACCGAGCCGGGCGAACATCGCCAGCAGGCCGGGAAAGCGCTTCTTGCCTGCGAGCGCGGAGGCCAGCGGCGCGCCTTCGCGCACCTGCACCAGCGCGTCCATCGCGTCCACCCGCATGGACCGGTTGGACAGCGTTTCCGCTGCCGCCTGCAGCGCCTTCAGGATGGGCACGCCGGCACCGGCCAGCATCGCCAAGGTGCCGGCGAAGCGCGCCGCGTTGTAGCCGCGTGCCAGGCGCCCCAGCAGCGGCAGTTTGAGGAAGCCGGCGTCGAAGCGCTCGCGGAAGGCTTCGTTGCGCAGCGAATACAGCAGGCTCACCACGCCGATGACGATGAGCCCCAGCATCAGCCAGCCATAGTCGCGGATGAAGGCACTGATGGCCAGCATGGCGACCGTGAGGCCCGGCAACGCGCGCTTGCTGCTGCTGAACACCGAGGCCACCTGCGGCACCACGTAGGTGACCAGGAAGATCACGATCACCACCGCGATGATCGACACGATCGCGGGGTAGAGCGTGGCACCGATCAGCTTGGCCCGCAGCGCCTGGCGCTCCTCCAGGTCGTCGGCCAGCCGCTCCAGCACGCCACCCAGTGCGCCGCTTTGTTCACCGGCGGCCACCACCGCGCGGTACACGTCGTCGAACTCGCGCGGCGCGCTCGCGAGCGCGCGCGCAAACGGCGAACCGGCGTTCACCTCGCTCTTCAAGTGCGCGATCAGCTCGCGCTGGCGCGGCTCTTCCGATTCGTCGGCCAGAGCGGTGAGCGCGCGTTCCAGCGGCAGGCCGGAACCCACCAGGCCGGCCAGCTGCCGGGTCCACACCGTGAGCGTGGTGGTGCTGAACACCCGCCGGCCGAAACGCGACAGCCCGCCTTCGGACGCAGTGCCGGCGGCGACCTGCGTCACCTGCAGCGGCACCAGCGCCTGCGAGCGCAGTTGGGCGCGCGCGGCCTTGGCGTTGTCGGCCTCCAGCAGGCCGGACCTGGCCTTGCCTCCGGCGGTGAGGGCTTCGAACTTGAACGCAGGCATCGGGGCAGCTCAGCAGAGTACGGTCATTCGCGGGTGACGCGCATGACTTCTTCAGGTGAAGTGATGCCTTCGGCCACCAGCCGTTCGCCGTCCTCGCGCATGGAGCGCAGGCCGGCCGCTTCGGCCGCCACGAAGAGCTGGCTCTCGGCGGCGCGCGAATGGATCAGCGAACGCACCTTGTCGTCCGCCACCATCAGCTCGTACACGCCGGTGCGGCCCTTGTAGCCGATGTTGGCGCAGGCAGGGCAGCCCACCGGGTGGTAGCGCCCGCGCGCATCGGCGCGTTTGCACACCGGGCAGAGCTTGCGCACCAGGCGCTGGGCCAGCACGCCCAGCAGCGAGGACGACAGCAGGAAGGGCTCCACGCCCATGTCGGTGAGGCGGGTGACGGCGCTGGGCGCATCGTTGGTGTGCAAGGTGGCGAGCACCAGGTGCCCGGTGAGCGAGGCCTGGATCGCGATCTGCGCGGTTTCGAAGTCGCGGATCTCACCAATCATGATCACGTCCGGATCCTGGCGCAGGATGGCGCGCAGCGCCTTCGCGAAGGTGAGGTCGATCTTCGCGTTCACCTGCGTCTGGCCGATGCCGGGCAGCTCGTATTCGATCGGGTCTTCCACGGTCAGCACGTTGGTGGTGCTGGTGTCCACGGTCTGCAGCCCGGCGTACAAGGTGGTGGTCTTGCCCGAGCCGGTGGGGCCGGTCACCAGCACGATGCCGTGCGGCTGCTGGAGCAGGCGGGCGAACGACGAGAGTGCGGTGCCGCTCATGCCCAGGCTCTCGAGCGTGAACTTCGAATCGCTCTTGTCCAGCAGGCGCAGCACCGCGCGCTCGCCGTGGGCGGAGGGCAGGGTGGACACACGCACGTCAATCGCGCGGCCGCCGATGCGCAGGGAGATGCGGCCGTCCTGCGGCAGGCGCTTCTCGGCGATGTCCAGCTCGGCCATGATCTTCAGGCGCGAGATCAGCGCCGCATGCAACGCGCGGTTGGGCTGCACCACCTCGCGCAGGGTGCCGTCGACGCGGAAGCGCACCGACGAACTGCGCTCGTAGGGTTCGATGTGGATGTCGCTCGCGCCATCCTTCGCGGCCTGCGTGAGCAGCGCATTGAGCATGCGGATGATGGGCGCGTCGTTGGCCGCCTCCAGCAGGTCCTCCACCGCAGGCAGGTCCTGCATCATGCGGCTCAGGTCCACCGCGCTTTCCACCTCGCCCACCACCGCCGCGGCGCTGCCTTCGCCGCCGGAGTAGGCAGCGGCGATGCGCTGCTCCAGCGTGGCAGCGGGTTCGCGTTCGAAGCTCTTCACGTCGTACACGCGCAGCACTTCGGACAGCGCCGACATTGGCGTGGCTTCACCGGCCCACAGCGTGAGCTGCGCGCCGTCGTCTTCGAGCAGCACGGTGTGCGCCTTGGCGAAGGCGTAGGGCAGGGGATGGCGGGCGCCCATGATGACAACCTGTCAGTTCGGTGTGCCGGACGGGACGGCGGGAGTGGTTGGTGCCGTCCGCACCGGTGCGGGTTCCTTGGTCGGCAGGCCGGTGCTGCCGGTCATCGGTTTGCCGGGCGCGGCATTGGGTTGCGCCGGCAGGATGGGCGCCTGGTTCACCGGAACGAGCACGCGAGGCTCCGGCTGCGTGTCGGTCTGCAGGTTGCGGATCAGGTCGTACCGGTCCATCGACAGCTTGGTGCTGGCTTCCTGGGTGCGCATCACCACCGGACGCAGGAACACCATCAGGTTGGTCTTGCGGCGCGAGCGGTTCTCGCTGCGGAACAGGCCACCCACCAACGGGATGTCGCCAAGCAGCGGCACCTTGGATTTGGTGTCGGTGTAGTTGTCCTCGATCAGGCCGCCCAGCACCAGGATCTCACCGTCATCCACCACCACCGTGGACTCGATGGAGCGTTTGGAGGTGGAGGGGCCGGCGTTCTGCGTGCCGGCCGCTGGTGCCACCACGGCGGACGATTCCTGGAAGATCGTCATGCGCACGGTGTTGCCTTCGCCGATCTGCGGCCGGATGCGCAGCGTGAGGCCGACGTCCTTGCGCTCCACCGTCTGGAACGGGTTGGTGGCGCCCGAGCCCGTGCCGGTGTTGGTGAACGAGCCGGTGACGAAAGGCACGTTCTGGCCGACCACGATCTTGGCTTCTTCGTTGTCCAGCGTCACCAGGTTGGGCGTGGAGAGGATGTTGGCGCCGGTGTTCGATTCGAGTGCGCGGGCCAGCACCCCCAGGGTGTAGCGGCTGCCGATCTGGTGGGCGACGCCGAAGTTGATGCCTTGCAGCGCTGTTTCGTCCGCGGTGGCCAGGCCGGTGATGCCCTGCGCCAGCAGCTTGCTTGCACCCAGGATGCTGGTGACGCCGCTGCCGAAGTTGGTGCCCAGGCCGATGATGTTGGTGTCCCCCTTGTTGCCCGAGATGCCCTGCCACTGCAGGCCGAGCTCGGCGGCGCGGTCGGCGTCCACCTCCACGATCAGGGCTTCGACGTACACCTGCGCGCGGCGCGAATCGAGCTGGTCGATCACTGCGCGCACCTGCCGGTACAGCGGCTCCGGCGCGGTGATGATGAGCGAGTTGGTCGCGGGATCGGCCTGCACGAAGCCACCCGTGGACGGGCTGGCGGAAGCCGCCAGCGGCGCAGTGGCCGCGGTGGACGCGGTGCCACCGGCCGAATTGCTACCCAGCGAGGTGACGTTCGCAGAAGGGTTCTGTCCGCCAAAACCACCGCTGCTGCCGCCGCCACCCAACGCGCTGCTGCCCCCGCTTCCGCTGCCGCCGCTCCCACCCGCAAACGCGGCGCGTAGCACCGTCGCCAGCTTCGCTGCATCGGCGTTGCGCAGGTACACCACATAGATGTTGCCCGCCGGGCCGGCGCTGCCCATCGGCCGGTCCAGCTTCTCGATCAGGTTGCGGATCACCGACAGCTTGGCCTGGTTGCCCGCGCGCACGATCAGCGAGTTGCTGCGCGTGTCGGCAATGACGGACGAGCCGCCCGGCGTGGCGATGCCCGGCACGCCGGGCGCGCCGACGAAGCCGCCGGTGCTGCCGCCTTCGGCCAGCCGCTGCACCAGCGGCGCCAGGTCCGCCGCCACCGCGTGCTGCAGCGGGACCACTTCCACGTCGGTGGACGCCGGCGTGTCCATCGCCGCGATGATGCGGGAGATGCGCTGCAGGTTGTCGGCGTAGTCGGTGACCACCAGGGTGTTGTTGCCCGGGTTGGCGTTGATGGTGTTGTTGGGGCTGATCAAGGGCCGCAGCACGGTGACCAGGTTGTTGGCGTTTTCGTGGTTGAGGCGGAACACCTGGGTGACGATCTGGTCGCCGCGCAGCACCGGCGCCCCCACCGACACGGTGCCCGCCTGCAGCTTGGCATCGGCTTCCGGCACCACCTTCAGCAGGCCGGTGTTTTCCACCACGGTGAAACCCAGCCCGCGCAGCGCCGCCAGGTAGTTGAGGTAAGCCTCGCGCACCGACAGCGGCTGCTCGCTGTACACGGTGATGGTGCCGCGCACGCGCGGGTCCACGATGATCGGCCGGTCCAGCATCGCGCCCATGGCGCGCGACACCGCCTCGATGTCCGCGTTGACGAAGTTCAGCGTCACCGGCGTGCGGGAGCGGTTGGCCGCCGCGCGCCCGGTGGCACTTTGGCGCGGCGCCGTGTCGTCTTCGGTCTGGGCCTGCAGTGGCAAGCTGGCGAGCAGCACGCTCGTGGCCAACGCGGTGCAGGTGAACGCCTTGGCGCGTTCGGCGCGGCGGCGCCGTGCTGGCGTGGAGAGGAGGCGCTCGTTCATGGTCATCCGATCGATATGAGCGACAGCGCACCCTGGCGCCGTCCGATGATGTTCAACAGGTTGTTCAAGGCGGCTTCGCTGCCCGGCGCGGCACGGGCGTCACCGCGGAATCGCACCTTCCCGGCCGTCCATTGGCCGGCCCCGTTGAGCTGCAGTCCGCCGTCCAGCGTGCTGAGGTTGATCTGCGTGGCCGCGCTCGGGCTGGCCGCGCCCACCAGCGACAGCCGGTAGCTGCCCAGCGTGTCCAGCGTGGACAGGCGCGAGGACGCGCCCAGCAACAGCAGGTCGGCCTGGCCGCTCATGTGCCAGCGGCCCTGCGCCGATTCGAGCGTGAAGCCCGGTGTGGCGAGCTTGAGCACGCCGCCCAATTGCAAGGTGTTCCAGGGTGTGCCCAGCCCGGCCAGCCAGGCTGCGGGCCATTGCGCCACCGCGCCGCCGGCTTGCGCCGTGCCGGGCGGCACCAGCTCGATCTGCATGCGGCCGAACCCCGGCCGGATGCGCACGGCCACTTCGCCGTTCAGGCAGCAAGCCTGCCTCAGCTTGAGCTCCAGGCCGGCACCACGCAGGCCCAGGTCCCACGCGAATCGGCCGGGAAGGGCGCTGGCGTCGCGGCTGCCAGGGCCGCCGGTGAGCACCAGCACCGCGCTGCCGTTCCAGACCGTACCGCGCGCTTCGGTCAGCAGCAGCCGGCTGTCGGTGGCCGACGCGACGCTGCGCGCCAGCCAGCCGGCGGGCGCAAAGGCCACCAGGCCGTACAGCACGCCGGCAAGCACGCCCCAACCGCCCCAGCGGGAAGCCGCACTGCGGGTGCGCTGCCAGGCAAGCTCCGCGAGCGTGGACTCGGCAAAGCCGGTGCGCGCGAAGCGCTTGCGCCGCTTGGGCAGCCAGTTCAGCGTGTCGCGGAACGACCTCATGATCCGGCGCCTCCGAGCTGCAGCACCAGCGTGCCGTTGTAGCCGGTGCCGACGCGGTTGAGCTGGGCTTCCACCGGCCGTGCGCGGGCGCCGTTGCGGGCGTCGGCCAGCCAGCTGCGCAGCTGTTCGCCGCTCACACCGGTGAGGGTGAGCACGGCACGGTCGCCCTGCACCGACAGCCGGGCGCGTTCGCCCAGCCGATCGGTGGCGGCCTTGAGCGCGATGGCGGACTGGGCCGACGACAGCGGCGTGGCATTGCGCAGCTCGCGGCCTTCGGCCGCCAGGCGCTGCATCTCCTGCAACTGGGTGTCCAGCCGGTCCAGGCGTGCCGGTGCTGCGCGCACCGTGCTCAGCGCGGGCTGCACCAGCACCAGCCACAGCACGAACAAGGCCAGCACGCTGCCGCCGGCGGCCACCAGGCGGCGCTCACGCAGCGCCATGGCCTGCCAGCGCGCTCGCAGTGGTGCCTGCCAGGCGGTGACGGAGGGTGGCAGGGCCAGGCGGCGCATGTTCATGTGGTTCCCCGGCTGGCGCGGCTGACGGTGAGCCGGCCGGCGTCGAACTCCACCTGCCAGCCCGCCGGCTGCAGCTGGTTGCGGAATTGCGCCACCTGCTCCGGCGTCCAGCCGGTGGCCGACACGGTGAGGCGGCCGGGCTCGAAGCGCAAGGTGTCTGCGGGCGGCCGGTCCGCCGGCCAGGCCGACGCGGCGGCGGCCAGCAGCACCTCGATGTCGTTGTCACCCGGTTTCCCGGCTGCGGCACGCAGGTTCTCGGTTTCGCGCCGCATCTGCACCGGCGGGTCGATCACCGCCCGCACGTTGGGATAGGTGCTGCGCAGCAGCTCGGAGGCGGCCTGCTGCTTGGCGGTGACCGCGCTGTTGAGGTGCCAGGCCCACAAGTTCAGGCCAAGGAGGTTGAGCGCCACCAACCCCACCAGGCCCCAGCGCACCGGCCGCCAGCCAGGACTGAGAAAACGCAGCCAGGCGTCGCGCACCGCGCGCGTGCCACGGTGGCGCGCCGCCAGGTCGAACTGGCGCAGGTTCCACAAGGAGCGCGTGGCCTGGAGGGCACGTTGTTCGGCCGACAGCACCATCACGGGGGCACCCAGCCAGCGCTCGGCCTGGGCCGCGACGGCCGGCGTGGCGCTCCAGCGTGCGGGCTGGGCCGTCTGCGACGGCAGCAGCGCGCGCGCCAGCGTGCCCTGCAGGCGCAGGCAAGCCACGCCATTCGCGTCGGACCACACCAGCGTCATCTGGTCGGTGCTGGCGCCGTCCTCTCCCGCGCCTTCGGCAAAGTGGCCCTGCGGCACGTCGTCCGGCCAGGCAGCCGGCACCACGCGCTCGACGCTGCGGTTGGCCTTCTCCAGCGCGGCCAGCTGTGCCGCCAGCCACGGCCGGTGCACGGCGGCCACCCAGGTGGGCTGGCCGGCTGAAGCGCCTGGCGCGGTGGCCAGGTGCGTGAGCTCCGGCTCCTCGAGCAGCGCCTCCTCCATCACCCCGACCAGTGCCGCGCGCATGCGCGCGCCGGGCGCCTTGGGCAAGGTGATGCGATGCCAGCCCACATCGCAGTCGGGCAGCACGGCCACCACGCTGTCTGCGCGCGGCAGCAGCGCCGGCGCACAGCGGCCCTGGGTACCGATGGCCAGCCCGTCCGGGCTCAGCACGTAGCTGAATTCCCCGGACGCCGAGGCGCCGCCCCGCGGACGCGGCGGTATCAGGACGACAAGAATCGACATAAGTGGGGCAGGCTACCGTCTTTGGCCGGGTGCGGCAATGATGTATCCATGTAAATCAAAGACTTAGGCTTTGTTTTTGTAGCGTCTTCACAGCATTGTGACGGCAGGGGCGGCACCGAGGTCAGGTGCCGTCGATGTGCAGGTTGACACGCTCGCGGCGGATCACGGTCACCTCGTTGGCGCCTTGCCGGTGCACCAGCGAGCGCTCCTGCAAGACCCGGTCGCCCAGGCGGACCTGGCCTTGCACCTCGAAGTACTCGCTGCTCACACCCACCATCGCCGGGTTGGGCACCACGCCATTGGGCAGCAAGGCGGCGGCATTCTCCACCCCCTTGAGGGGGTCCCGCTGCCGGGATTGCACCAAGCGCTCCGCGCTGCCGACGTCGAGGTTCATCACCGCGGCCAGCACTTCGCGCGGCGCGGTGTTGAGGTTGACCGTGGTGGCGGTGGGCAGCAGGGTGATGAAGGGCAGCAGCCGCTTCAGGTCGCTGGGGTCCACGTTGAGCCAGGCGAGCTGCTCCACGGATTGCGGCTGCACGGCAGCGTCGGCCGAGCCGTCCCACGCGGCCTGCAGGCCAGTGGCGATGGTCTGGGCCGTGGCGGCGGGCACGCCCGCGTTTTCGCACAACCGCTGCAGCACCATCAGCTCCTCGGTGTTCGGCTTGCCTTCCTTGGCGCGCAAGCGAAGGAGGTTGTAGCGCGACTGCTCGTCGGCAATCGCGCCGGAGAGAAAGGCGTCCGGCCCGCTGCCGTCGTCGGCGTTGTTATTCTTGTCCGCCGCCAGGAAGCTGGACAGGCGCGCCTCGGCCAGGGGCACGGCCCAGGGCTCACCGAGGTGGTCGGCACCGCCGGTCTTGGCGTCTTCGCGCAGGATGAGCCGGGCCCAGTCCAGTGCGCCGGTGAGGATCCACGCCGACTGGGTGCGCGCACGTTCCGCGGCCTCCACCTGGATGGCGCGCCATTGCTGCCACACCATGCCGGCGGCCAGCGTGGTGATCAGCGTGAGGATGATCATGGCCAGCAGCAGCGCGGCACCGCGCTGGCCGCCGGCGGGCGGGAATCGCCGGCGTGTCATTGCACCGCCTGCGGCGCGAGGGCGATGTCGCGCGTGAGCGAGCCCTGCAAGGGCGTGCCGCTGAAGTTGAGCACCAGGCGCACGCCGGTGGGCAGCAGCTGGCGCGGCGCCGCACCCGGCGTGGCGGGCGGCGCGCTGGCCGCCGGCGCCGGCGGCTCGGCCACGTCGCCGGTGGATTGGCAGTTGCTCCAGGCGTTGTTGCGGAAGCAGTGCAGCTGCCAGCCGGCGACACCCTTGAGCGCATGCAGCTGCTGCGGCTCGGTGCCCAGCAGCTGCTGGCTGCGCATCCACTGGTCCTGCAGTTCGGAG
The DNA here is from genome assembly GCF_036231905.1 of Ideonella sp. BN130291. Lineage (NCBI taxonomy): Bacteria > Pseudomonadati > Pseudomonadota > Betaproteobacteria > Burkholderiales > Sphaerotilaceae > Ideonella > Ideonella sp. BN130291. The sequence goes on from NZ_JAZARE010000012.1 coordinate 55,435, forward strand.
GAGCGGGTGACGGGCGCCCCAGCCCAGCGCAGCCACTCGCCCTCGCGCAGCGACCAGGCGACGAGCTGCACACCGTTTTCGGCGCGGCGGGTCAGGCGCAGGGTGGCGCCGTCGAAGGCCAGCGCGGGCACGGCGGCGCTGTCATGCAGCGCGGCCAGGTCCTGCTCCCACTGGGTCAGCACGGTGTCCAGCCGCAGGGTCTGCTCCATCTTGTCCTGCCCCATGGTGCGGGCGCGTGCGATGCCGTCCACGCCGCGCCAGGCCATGGCGGCCAGCAGCGCCATCACGAACAGCGCCACCAGCACCTCGATCAGCGTGAAGCCGCGTGCAGGCCGTTGTGTCATGGCCGGGTCGGCAGCACGGTGGACAGGGTGACCAGCGGCACGCCGGCCTCGTCGGCCATCACGGCGTCCACGCGCCGGAAGTTCGGGTTCGGCGTGGGCCGCACCACCAGGTGGCCCGCATAGCGGCGGCCGAGCTGCTCGCACGCGAAATCGGTGTCTCCCACGCCCGGCGTGTTGCGCATGAGCTTCAGTTCGGTGAGCTGGTTGTCGGCGCACCATTGCGCTGCGCTGACGTCGGTCAGCCGCTGGGCGTTGTTGACCAGGGCGCCGGCGGCCTTGATGCCTGCGGTGAGCGTGACCGCGACGATGGCCACCGCCACCAGCACCTCGATCAGTGTGAAGCCGTGCTGCGGGGCGATGTCCCGCCGGCTGCGCACGCCAGGGCGCGCCTTGCGAGCCGCTCCAGGGCGGCTCATGACCCCTGGCCTTCGCTGTCCGCCACCACGAAGGGCCCCAGTCCGTCGGTGACCAGCACCAGGCGCTGCTGGTCCAGGCTGAGCACGATGCGCTGCGGCCCGATGGTGGCTTCCGGGCCCAGGCGCACGGCAGGCGCACCCACCACCTGCGCGCTCACGCCTTCACCCAGCCAGTGGGTGGGCATCTGCGCTGAAGGCGGCAGCCCGATGAAGCGGAACTGGTCGCCCGCAGGGCCGGCGTTGTCCGGGCTGACGGGCATCCAGCGTACCGGCAGGCCGGAGGCGCGGGCTTCTGCCCGGGCTGAATCCAGCAACGCGGCCAGGCGCACCGCTTCGCGTTCCAGGCGTGTGGAGGCGGGGTCGCGCAGGGCCAGCGCCGCCACCCCGGACGCGATGGCGATGATGGCCACCACGACCATCAGCTCGATCAGGGTGAAGCCGCGCGCGGCGCGGCTTGAGCGCACGGTCACTGCCAGGAGCCGATGTCCTGGTTCTTGCCGTCGCCGCCCGGCTGGCCATCAGCACCGAAGCTGAAGACGTCGATCTCGCCCTTCACCCCCGGGTTGATGTACTGGTAGGAGCGGCCCCAGGGATCCTGCGGCAGCTTCTCGAGGTAGGGCTTCCAGTTGGGCGGGATCGGGCCGGCGGTGGGCTTGCGCACCAGGGACTCCAGGCCCTGCTCCGCCGTGGGGTAGCGCTGGTTGTCCAGTTTGTAGAGCTTGAGCGCCTGCATCAGCTGGGACACGTCGGTGCGTGCGGCCGTGACGCGGGCGTCGTCGGCACGCTCCAGCACGTTGGGCACGATCAGCGCGGCCAGCACGCCGATGATGACCACCACGACCATCAACTCGATCAGCGTGAAACCGCGGTGGCGGCGGGAACGCAGGCGGGGGCGGGAGCAAGGCGTCATGGCGGCGGAAGTTGGGATGAAGATGCGCCTGGCAGGCGCACGGAAACTGCGTCGAATGGCGCAGGCCTTTGAATCATAATCGTCGGATGACGGCACGATTGTCAGCATTCTTTGTGTGGGCCGCGCTTGCAGCAAGTGCCGTGTTCTGGGCCTTGCGCCTGGGCGCGGGGTCACCCACCGCGCCGGCTCACACCGTGCCGGTGAGCGAGGTGGTCGTGCAGCGGGCCGACCTCACGCGCATCTTCGGCGCCGAACCGGTGGCCGCACCCACGGAGGCGCCGGCGCCCGAGGTCAGCAGCCGCTTTCATCTGCTCGGGGTGGTCGCGCCCCGTGTGGCCGGTGCACCGGGTGTCGCGTTGATCGCGGTGGACGGCAAGCCGCCTCGTGCCTACCGGCTGGGTGCCGCGGTGGATGGTGAGATGGTGCTGCAGGACGTGCAGGCGCGGGGCGTGGCGCTCGGCCCGCAGGGCGGCGCTGCCACTGTGCGCCTGGAACTGCCGCCGTTGCCCGCCGCGGCGACCGGCGCGCTTCCGCCGCCATCGTTCGGCGCGGCGCCTGCACCAGCAGCACCGCTGCCCCCGCCCGTTGCGGCGGTGCAAGGGCAGCAGCCGCCGCGCGGCAACATGGTCCCGCCCACCGCGGTGCGCTTGCCTGCGCCGACCGGGCAGCCGCCGCAGGCACCGCCGCAGCAGGTGCCCGAACAGGTGCAGCAGCAGCAACAACAACAGCAACCGGTGCAGGAGCAGCAACCGCCCGCGCCGATGATGCAGGAAGGTGTGACCCGCTGAGCGCCTGACGCGCGGGGCGCTTCAGCCCTCGGGTACCGTGTGGTCGCTTGCGCCGCCAGCGGAGGGCGGCTCTACCGCTGCCATGTGGTTGGGACGTGAAGGCCCCGGGTCTTCGCCGTCGACCACCTCGGTCAACAGCGCGGCGGCACTGCGGATCAGCGGCCAGGCCAGGGTGGCGCCGGTGCCGTCCAGGCTGTCCATCCCCAGCTCCAGCAGCGCCGACGAACGGAACAGGTGCAGGGCCTGGTCCAGCCCCAGGTGCCCATGGCTGCGCGCGAACACGCAGTAGTCGGTCACCGCCTCGGCAATGCGGCTGGCCACCATCAACGCGGCGCAAGCGGCCATGCCGTCCACCACCACCAGGTGGCGTTTGCCGGCCGCCACCAGCATCACCCCGACCATCATCGCGATCTCGAAGCCACCGAAGGCGGCCAGGGCTTCAACCGGGTCCACCGCATCCTTGTGACGGCCCTGCGCGCCTTGCGCCACCAGCAGCAGGTGGGCCAGGTGGTCGCGGTTCATGCGCGGGCCGGACACCAGCAGCTCGCGCACCGGAGCGTCGGTCAGGCGCGACAGCAGCAGCGCCGAGCTTTCGTGCGAGCCGATACCGATGCCGGCGCAGGCCACCACGTTGCCCCGCATGGCGTCGGCGATCTCCATGCCGGCGCGGATGGCGGCATGGGCCTGGTCCACCGTCATCGCGGGCCCCACGCGCGCGTTGCGGGTGCCGTGGGCGATCTTTCGCATCAGCAGCCGGTCGTGCGGCGGCAGGCGATCGGAGACGCCGGCATCCACCACGGTGAGCTCCATGCCCTGGATGCGGGCGAACACCGCCAGCGGCAACTGGCCATTGAGCAGCTGCCGCACCTGTTCCGCGGTGGAGCAGCGCTGGGGGTGTGCGATGCCGTCGACGGCCAAGCCATGGTCTGATGCGAACAACAACACCTGCGGATCGCGCAGGCGGGGCTTGAGCGTGTTCTGCAGCAAGCCCAGCCGCACCGCCAGCGGCTCCAGCTCGCCGAGGCTGCCCGTGGTGTCGCTGCGCCGCCCGAGCTTGTCGTGCAGCGCACGCTCGAGCAGCGGGTTGGAGGTGGCGGCGATCAGGGAGCGATGGACGGACATGGCCTCGGCCGTGGAGCGCGATGGGTGATTGTGGGCCGGTGCCTGTAGCCCTGCCCACCACGTTTGCCCGGCCCGCGCATGGGGTCAGCGCAGGAAGAGGCGATAGACCGGATTGGCCGTTTCATCGACAAACGGATAACCCAGTGTGTCCAGGAACTCGCGCAACGCCTTGCGGTCCCCGCGCGGCACCTGGATGCCCACCAGGATGCGGCCGTAGTCGGCGCCCTGGTTGCGGTAGTGGAACAGGCTGATGTTCCAGTCGGGGTGCAGCGACGACAGGAAGCGCATCAGCGCGCCCGGGCGCTCCGGGAAGATGAAGCGGTAGAGCTGCTCGTCCTCGGCCAGTTCTGAGCGCCCACCTACCATGTGCCGCACATGCTGCTTGGCCAGCTCGTTGTCGGTGAGGTTGACCGTGGCAAAACCGTGGCGCACGAAGTTGCGTTCGATCTTCTCCGCCTCCTCGCGCTTGGCGATCGCGATGCCGACGAACACGTGGGCCACGTTGGCGTCGGAGATGCGGTAGTTGAACTCGGTGACGCTGCGCGGGCCGATCAGCTCGCAGAAGCGGCGGAAACTACCGCGCTCCTCCGGCATGGTGACGGCAAACACGGCTTCGCGTTCCTCGCCCACTTCGGCGCGCTCGGCGACGAAGCGCAGGCGGTCGAAGTTCATGTTGGCGCCGCAGGTCACGGCGACGAAGGTCTTGCCCTTGAGCTTGTGCGTGTCCACATACTGCTTCACGGCGGCCACGCCCATGGCGCCGGAGGGTTCGAGGATGCTGCGGGTGTCCTGGAACACGTCCTTGATGGCGGCGCACACCGCGTCGGTGTCCACCACCACGAAGTCGTCGACCAGCTCGCGGGTGATGCGGAAGGTTTCTTCACCCACCAGGCGCACCGCGGTGCCGTCCGCGAACAGCCCCACGTCGTTCAGCTGCACCCGCTTGCCAGCACGCACCGAGCGCACCATGGCGTCGGAGTCCCTGGTTTGCACGCCGATCACCTTGATGTCCGGCCGCACCGCCTTGATGTACGAGGCCACGCCCGAGATCAGCCCGCCGCCGCCGATGGCGCAGAACACCGCGTCGATCGGCCCCTGGTGCTGGCGCAGAATTTCCATCGCGATGGTGCCCTGGCCGGCGATGACATCGGGGTCGTCGAAAGGGTGCACGAACGCCAGGCCGCGCTCCTTTTCAAGCTGAAGCGCGTGCTGGTAGGCGTCGGTGTAGCTTTCGCCGTGCAGCACCACCTCGCCGCCGAGGGCGGCGACCGCGTCCACTTTCACCTTGGGCGCGGTGACGGGCATCACGATCACTGCCTTGCAGCCCAGGCGCTTGCCGGCCAATGCCACGCCCTGGGCATGGTTGCCGGCAGACGCGCAGATCACCCCGCGGGCCAGCTGCTCCGGGCTCAAATGCGCCATCTTGTTGTAGGCGCCGCGCAGCTTGAAGCTGAACACCGCCTGGCTGTCCTCGCGCTTGAGCAAGACCTGGTTGCCCAGCCGCTTGGACAGGCTGCGCGCAGGCTCCAGCGCCGACTCGATCGCCACGTCGTACACCTTGGCGGTGAGGATCTTTTGCAGGTAGTCGATCTTCGGGCCGCGGGTGCGGACAGGTGTCGGGCGGGGCGTCTTGCGTGCGCCGGCCATGGCGGCTCCTCCGGTTTTGTGCAGCGCCGCATGATACCGGGCGCTGTAACAGGAGGGCCGGACAGAAAAAAGCCCGAGGCGTGAGCCTCGGGCTGAATCCACCATTGGAGGAGGTGGAGGAGACAACTGTCACGTTCGCCAATTCGCGAACACGGGGCCAAGTCTAGCGCCTTGGATGCTGCAGTGCAATAACCGTGGCGCCGCAGGGCGTAGAGCGGGCAGTCCATGGCGTCGGGCGCCCCAGTGCAAAATCACACGTTTGCCGCCATGCGCGGGACTTGTCTAGACAGCGGGAGGGCGCATGGAGTGCACGATCAACTGGATGCCGTCGGTCGGCATGGCCTTCGCCGCTGAGACCGGCAGCGGGCACCTCGTGGTCATGGACGGGGCGCCCGATGGCGGCGGCCGCAACCTTGCGCCGCGGCCGATGGAGATGCTGCTCGCAGGAGCCGGTGGTTGCACGGCCTACGACGTGGTGCTCATCCTGCAGCGTGGCCGCCATGCGGTGACGGGCTGCCAGGTCAAGGTGACGGCGCAGCGGGCAGACAGCGACCCGAAGGTGTTCACGCGCATCGCCCTGCACTTCATCGTGAGCGGAAAGGGCCTGCCCGATGCGGCCGTGGCGCGCGCGATCGAGCTGTCGCACGAGAAGTACTGCTCGGCCACCATCATGCTGGCCAAGACCGCCGAGGTAACGACCAGCTACGAGATCGTCGCCAGCTGACGGCGCGTCAGACGTAGTGCGCCGTGGTCGTCATCACCTTGGCCGCGGCGCGCATCAGCAGGCGCACCGGTGGGGGCAGCTGCGCAGCACCGGCCTGCTCCGCATGGTGTGCATGGCGCGCCTCGTCGGCCTTCATCTGCTCCACGATCGCGCGTGATGGCAGGTCGTCCCGGGGCAGGCGCTCCAGGTGACCGGCCAGGTGTTCTTCCACCTGGCGCTCGGTCTCCACGACGAACCCCAGGCTCACCCGATCGCTGACGCGTCCGGCCAGCAGGCCGATGCCGAATGCGCCGGCGTACCACAGCGGATTGAGATGGCTTGGCCGATCCCCGAGTTCCGCCAGGCGCTGTTCGGTCCAGGCGAGGTGATCGACTTCATCGCGCGCTGCGGCCGCCATCTGCGCACGCAGCTCGGGCGAGCGGCCCGTGAGTGCCTGGGCCTGGTACAGCGCCTGCGCGCACACCTCGCCGACATGGTTCACGCGCATCAGAGCACCTGACAGCCGGCGCTGGGCGGCGTCCAGTACGGCGGCTGGCGCTTGGGGCGCCGGGCGCGCCGCGTGCGCGCCGCCGGAGAGCGTGCGCAATGCGGCGTCCGCGGCGGACAGCAGTGAATCCAGAGCGAGCGAGCTTCCCGGCATCCGAAAAGCATAACGGAACGACGTTCAGAGGTGGACCGCAGCCCTCGTTGTTGCCAGACAACAGCCCTGGCGCATTTCAACCTCATTTCCTTTGCAAGCGTCAGACCGTCTGGTGCAATAGCAGCAACTTCCGATGAGGAGGTTGGCCTGATCAGCCCCTTGCCGGGTAACTCCCCCGATCGGGACCTCTTGTTCAACCTAGGAGATAGTTGCAATGAAAAAATCTCTGCTCGCTCTCGCAGTGCTCGGCGCGTTTGCTGGTGCTGCGTCGGCCCAGTCGTCGGTGACCCTGTTCGGTATCGTGGACGTCAATGCCCGTTACGTGAAGAACGGCGACCAAAACGTCAAGCAGCTCGGCACGGACGGCATCAACAGCAGCCGTCTGGGCTTCCGCGGCGTGGAAGACCTTGGTGGCGGCCTGAAGGCTGGCTTCTGGATCGAAGGTGCCCTGTCTCCCGACAACGGCACGGCCGGTGGCCAGACCTGGCGTCGCCGCTCCACGGTGAGCCTGCTGGGTGGTTTCGGTGAAGTGCGCCTCGGCCGCGACTACACCCCGACCTTCTGGAACATGACCGTGTTCGACCCGTTCGGCACCAACGGCGTTGGCTCGCTGCTGAACCTGGTTGCCAGCGGTCCTGTCACGACCCCGCTGGCCTCTGGCGCCAACACGCTGGTTCGTGCTGACAACTCCATCGGCTACTTCCTGCCGTCCGGCATCGGCGGCCTGTACGGCCAAGCCATGGTGGCTGCCGGCGAAGGCACCTCGGGCAACAAGTACGCTGGCGGCCGCATCGGCTACGCTGCGGGCCCGGTGGACATTGCTACCGCCTATGGTCAAACGCAAATCGCTGGCGACCGCAAGTACAAGCAGTTCGACCTGGGTGGCTCGTTCGCCTTTGGTCCTGCCAAGCTGACCGGCCAGTACATCCGCATGCAGTCTGACCTCGGCGGCTTCGACGTCAAGGCAGACCTGTGGCAAGTGGGCGCGATCGTTGCGCTGGGCCAGGGCGAGCTGCACGCAGCGTATGACCAGGTCAAGGGCAAGGAAGACATCGAAGGCATGAAGGCTCGCCAGTTCGCCGTCGGTTATGTCTACAACCTGTCCAAGCGCACCGCGCTGTACGGCACTGTGTCGGACCTGAAGAACCAAGGTGGTACGTCCTTCGTCGTGGCAACGCCCCCGGCTGCTGGCGTGAATGCCAAGTCGCGTGGCTTCGAAGCCGGCCTGCGCCACTCGTTCTGATCGACCTCGGGCGGCACGCGCAAGCGTGCCTACCAAAGCCGCCTCCGGGCGGCTTTTTTTCGTCCGTACTTCTCGTGCAGGAAAACCCTCTGCGGTGCGCGCCGCAAAATCCCTACCCTTCGGCGCTGAGGTTCTATCGCTCGTGCAGGCGGCACAGCTTTCGCTTATCACAGCCCGTTGACCGGGCTGGCAGACGCCCGCACTCCAACTGATGCTTGCTTTCATCCTTCGCCGACTCGCTCAAGCCGTCCTCGTGATGCTGGCGGTCGCGTTCATCGCGTTCATGCTGTTCCAGTACGTGGGTGATCCGGTCACCAATCTGCTGGGGCAGGATGCCACCCCGCAGCAGCGCCGTCAGCTGCGCGCCGACCTGGGGCTGGATCAGCCGTTTCCGGTGCAGTTCGCGCGCTTCGTGGGCAACGCCACCCAGGGCGAGTTCGGGCTGAGCCTGCGCCAGGGCCGCAGGGTGTCGTCGCTGGTGGCAGAGCGCTTTCCGGCCACGCTGGAGCTGGCGCTGGTGGCCGCGGTCATGGCGCTGGGCGTCGGCATTCCAATGGGCGTGTATGCGGCCTTGAGACGCGGCAGGTTCTGGTCTCAGGCGGCCATGACCTTGTCGCTGCTGGGCGTGTCGCTGCCTACCTTTCTCATCGGCATCCTGCTCATCCTGGTGTTTGCGGTCACCTTGAAGGTGCTGCCCAGCTTCGGGCGCGGCGAGGTGGTGATGATCGGGCCGTGGAGCACGGGCTTTCTCACGGCAGACGGCTGGAAGCACCTGATCCTGCCGGCTATTACGCTGTCGATCTTCCAGATGACGCTGATCATGCGGCTGGTGCGCTCCGAGATGCTGGAGGTGCTGCGCACCGACTACATCAAGTTTGCGCGGGCACGTGGGCTCACCAACCGCGCGGTCTACTTTGGCCACGCGCTGAAGAACACGATGGTGCCGGTGATCACCATCACCGGCCTGCAGCTGGGATCGCTCATTGCCTTTGCGATCATCACCGAGACGGTGTTCCAGTGGCCTGGCATGGGGCTGCTGTTCATTCAGGCGGTGCAGTTCGCCGACATTCCGGTGATGGCAGCCTATCTCTGCCTGATTGCGCTGATCTTCGTGGTGATCAACCTGGTGGTGGACCTGCTGTACTTTGCGGTGGACCCGCGCCTGCGCATCAGCGGCGGCACGGGGGGGCATTGATGAGCCTCGCCAGCCGCGCACAAGAATCGGGAGCCTATCGCCGCCTGGTGGAATGGCACGGCGAGCTCACGGCGTTCCGGCGCGACCTGCACGCCCATCCCGAGATCGGCTTCGAGGAGCATCGCACGGCGCACCGCGTGGTCGAGGCGCTGCGCGCTTGCGGCATCGACCAGATCCACACCGGCATCGGCCGTACCGGCGTGGTGGCGATCATCGAAGGGCGATCGGCCCGCTCGGGCCGCAGCATTGGCCTGCGTGCCGACATGGACGCGCTGCCCATGACCGAGGAAAACGAGTTTGCCTGGCGCTCGTCCACCCGCGGCCTGATGCACGGCTGCGGCCATGACGGCCACGTCACCATGCTGGTGGGCGCTGCGCGCCATCTCGCGAGCACCCGCCACTTCGACGGCCGCGTGGTGCTGATCTTCCAGCCGGGCGAGGAGGGCTTTGCCGGCGCCAAGGCCATGATCGACGACGGCCTGTTTGATCGCTTTCCGGTGCAGTCGGTTTATGCCATGCACAACTGGCCGCAGCTGCCGGCCGGCACGATCGGCGTCAACGCCGGCCCGATGATGGCCGCCTCCGACCGTATCGACATCACCGTGCATGGCCGCGGCGGCCACGGGGCGCACCCCTACCTGACGATCGACCCGGTGCTCGTCGCCGCACACATCATCACTGCGGCCCAGAGCCTGGTATCGCGCAACGTCAATCCGCTGGATGCTGCCGTGGTGAGCCTTTGCGCCTTGCAGGCCGGAGACCTCAACGCGATGAGCGTGATTCCGCGCGAATGCAGGCTCACCGGCACGGTGCGCACCTTCCGGCGCGAGGTGCAGGAGATGATCGAGGAGCGCCTGGCCCGGTTGGTCGACTCGGTCGCCATGGCGTTCGGCGCCACCGCCACGTTGAACTACCAGCGCAACTACCCGGCCACCATCAACACGCCCGCCGAGGCGCAATTTGCCGGCGACGTGGCCGCATCGCTGGTGGGCGAGGACAAGGTGGTGCGCAACCTCCCGCCCAGCATGGGCGCGGAGGACTTCTCCTTCATGCTGCAGACCAGGCCGGGCGCCTACCTGCGGCTGGGCCAGGGCGGCGAGGGTGGCTGCTACCTGCACAACAGCCGCTACGACTTCAACGACGAGGTGCTGCCCCTGGGCGCTGCGTTGTTCGCCACGCTGGCTGAGCGCGCCATGCCGTACGACCCTTCATGACAACCTGAGGAGAGACCACGATGAAGCTCCACACCACACTGCTCGCTGCCGCCATCGCCCTGGCCTGTGGCGCCTCCCAGGCGGTCAGCCTGCGGGTGGCGAATGCAGGCGACGTCCAGTCCATGGACCCGCATTCGCTCAACGAGAGCCTGCAGCTCAGCTTCACCGGCAGCGTGTACGAGCCGCTCGTGGGCCGCGACAAGAAGATGGGGCTGGTGCCCATGCTGGCGACCAAGTGGACGCAGAAGTCGCCCACCCTGTGGCGCTTCGAACTGCGCCGTAACGTCAAATTCCATGACGGCACACCATTCACCGCCGACGACGTGATCTTTACCTTCAAGCGTGCGGCGGGCGAGGGCTCCGACATGAAGGGCTACACGGCCTCCTTCAAGGACACGCGCAAGATCGACGACTACACCGTCGAGGTGGAAACCAGCGCGCCCAATCCCATCCTGCCGGACCTGCTCACCAGCCTGTGGATCATGAGCAAGAAGTGGTGCGAGGACAACAAGGCTGAACGCCCGGTGGACCGCCGCAAGGGCATCGAGAACGTGGCCAGCTTCAAGGCCAATGGCACCGGCCCCTATCGCCTGAAGGAGCGCCAGCCGTCCACGCGCACCGTGCTCGTGCGCAACTTCAACTACTGGGACAAGGTGGAGGGCAACGTCGACGAGGTGGTCTTCACCCCGATCGGCAACGATGCCACCCGCGTGGCGGCGCTGTTGTCCGGTGAGATCGATGTGATGGAGCCGGTGCCGCTGCAGGACGTGGAGCGTGTCAAGAGCAGCGGCAACTTCAATGTGCTGCAAGGGCCCGAACTGCGCACCATCTTCCTCGGCATGGACCAGAAGCGCGACGAGCTGCTGTTCTCCAACATCAAGGGCAAGAACCCCTTCAAGGACAAGCGCGTGCGCCAGGCCTTCTACCAGGCGATCGACATCGAGGCGATCAAGTCGCGCGTCATGCGCAATGCCTCCACGCCGACCGCTCTGATGATCGGCCCCGGCGTGCGCAGCTTCCAGGCCGACATGAACAAGCGCCTGCCCTATGACCCGGAAGGCGCGAAGAAACTCATGGCCGAGGCGGGTTATCCCAACGGCTTTGAAGTCGCGATGAACTGCCCCAACGACCGCTATGTCAACGACGGCGCCATCTGCCAGGCGGTGGCCGCCAACCTGGCGCGCATCGGAGTCAAGATCAACCTGCAGGCTGAAACGAAGGTCACCTACTTCCCGAAGATCCTGCGCCGCGACACCAGCTTCTACCTGCTGGGCTGGACGCCCACCACCAGCGATGCGCACGACACCATGACCAACATCATGGCCACGCCCAACGACAAGGGGCAGGGCCAGTTCAACCTCGGCTCCTACAGCAACCCGAAGTTCGACGAACTGACGCTGAAGGTGCAATCCGAGACGGACGACAAGAAGCGCAACGAGATGATCCGCGAGGCGTTCAAGATCCACCAGGACGACATCGGCCACATTCCCCTGCACCAGCAGGCGCTGGCCTGGGGCCTGAACAAGAAGGTGGATGTGGTGCAACTGCCCGACAACCGCATGTTCTTCAAGTGGATCACCGTCAAGGGCAAGTGAGCCTCAGCCGTCGATGAGCGCAGTCTCCCCACCTACCGGCGGCTCGGTGAGCCGCTTCTTTGCCGGCGATGTCTGGCACAGCTTTCGCACCTCGCCGGTCGCCATCGTCGCGGCGCTGATCGCGCTGGTGTGCGTGTTCTGCGCGCTGTTCGCCAACTGGGTGGCGCCGCACAACCCGTTCGACCTGGCCACGCTGGAGCTGTCGGACGCCCGGCTGCCGCCCGCCTGGGAGCCCGACGGCAAGGCGAAGTACCTGCTGGGCACCGACGACCAGGGGCGCGACATCCTGTCGGCGCTGATGTTCGGCACCCGCATCTCGCTGGCCGTCGGGCTGGCGTCGGTGCTGCTGTCGGTGGTGATCGGCGTGGCGCTGGGGCTGCTGTCCGGTTTTGTGGGTGGCCGTGTGGACGCCTTCATCATGCGCATCTGCGACGTGATGCTGTCGTTTCCCGCCATCCTGATCGCGCTGCTGATCGACGGTGCCGGCCGGGCGATGTTCCCCAACGCGCATGACACGCTCGCCTTTGCGGTGCTCATCGTCGCCATCGCACTGAGCTTCTGGGTGCAGTACGCGCGTACCGTGCGCGGCCTCACGCTGGTGGAGCGCAACAAGGAGTACGTGCAGGCGGCCCGCGTGATCGGCGTGCACCCGTGGCGCATCATGCTGCGCCATGTGCTGCCCAACGTGATGGGGCCGGTGATGGTGCTGGCCACCATCCAGGTGGCGCTGGCCATCATCACCGAAGCCACGCTGTCCTTCCTGGGCGTGGGCGTGCCGCCGACGTCGCCGTCGCTGGGCACGCTGATCCGGGTGGGCAACGACTTCCTTTTCTCGGGCGAATGGTGGATCACCATCTTTCCCGGCGCGATGCTGGTGCTCATCGCGCTCAGCGTGAACCTGCTGGGCGACTGGCTGCGCGACGCCCTCAACCCCCGCCTGCGCTCCACCTCATGACTGCTCCCCTGCTCGAGGTGCGCCATCTGCGCGTCGAATTCCCCACCCGTCGCGGCACGCTGGTGGCGCTGGACGACATCACCTTCGATATCGCGCCGGGTGAAGTGCTGGGTGTGGTCGGCGAATCCGGTGCCGGCAAGTCGCTGACGGGAGCGGCCATCATCGGCCTGTTGGAGCCGCCCGGCCGGATTGCCGCCGGCGAAATCCGGCTCGAAGGCCAGCGCATCGACAACCTGCCATACGAGCGCCTGCGCAGCATCCGCGGCCGCAAGATCGGCGCCATCTTCCAGGATCCGCTCACGTCGCTGAACCCGCTGTACACCATTGGCCGGCAGTTGATCGAGACGATCCAGACCCATTTGCCGGTGAGCCATGAAGAGGCCCGTCAGCGTGCCGTGCGCCTGCTGCAGGAAACCGGCATCCAGGCCGCCGAAGCGCGGCTGGACCAGTACCCGCACCAGTTCTCGGGCGGCATGCGCCAGCGCGTGGTGATCGCGTTGGCGCTGGCGGCCGAGCCCAAGCTCATCGTGGCCGACGAGCCCACCACGGCACTGGATGTCTCCATCCAGGCGCAGATCATTGCCCTGCTCAAGCGGCTGTGCAAGGAGCATGGCGCGGCGGTGATGCTGGTGACGCACGACATGGGCGTCATCGCGGAAACCTGTGACCGTGTGGCGGTGATGTACGCAGGCCGCGTGGCCGAGATCGGGCCGGTGCAGCAGGTGATCCATGCGCCGGCCCATCCGTACACCGTGGGCCTGATGGGCTCCATTCCCGTGATGGACGAAGACCGCGAGCGCCTGCTGCAGATCGATGGTTCCATGCCGCGGCTGAACGCGATTCCACCCGGCTGCGCCTTTCACCCGCGCTGCCCACGTGCCTTCGAACGCTGTCACCAGGAGCGGCCCAACCTGCTGGATGCGGGCGCCACGCGCGCGGCCTGTTGGCTGCATGCGGCGGACCAGCAAAGGAGGGTGGCATGAGCCCCGCACGGCCGCCCGAAGGGGCGAATTCCCGCCCGGCAGGAAACGCGCAGCGCGAAGGGTGCCCCATGATGGCGCTCGTGGAAGTGAAGGACCTGGCGAAGACCTTCGACGTCTCCGCGCCCTGGCTCAACCGCGTGGTGGAGCGCAAGCCGCGCCAGTTCGTGCATGCAGTCGACGGCGTGAGCTTCAGCATTGCAAAGGGGCGCACGCTGGCGCTGGTCGGCGAGTCCGGTTGCGGCAAGAGCACGGTCGCCCGGCTGCTGGTGGGGCTGTACACGCCCACGCGCGGCGCGGTCAGCTTCGACGGCCGCGACACCGGGGCCACGCTGAAGAGCGGCGAAGCGCGCACGCTGCGGCGGCGCATGCAGATGATCTTCCAGGACCCGTATGCCAGCCTCAACCCGCGCTGGAAGGTGCTGGACATCGTGGGCGAGCCGCTGCGCGAACACGGCATGGCCGAAGGCGGCGATGTGCTGAGACAGCGAGTGGCGGAACTGCTGGAATCGGTGGGCCTGGCTGCCGCCGACGTGCACAAGTTCCCACACCAGTTTTCCGGCGGCCAGCGCCAGCGCATCTCGATCGCGCGTGCGCTGGCCACCCAACCAGAGTTCCTGGTCTGCGATGAGCCGACGTCTGCGCTGGACGTGTCGGTGCAGGCGCAGGTGCTCAACATCATGAAGGACCTGCAGCGCCAGCGCGGGCTCACTTACCTCTTCATCTCGCACAACCTGGCGGTGGTGCGCCATGTGAGCGACGACGTCGGCGTGATGTACCTGGGGCGCCTGGTGGAGTTGTCGCCCAAGCAGGCGCTGTTTGCCCAGCCGCGGCATCCGTACACCCGCATGCTGCTGGACGCGATTCCCGACATCAAGATGAGCGGCCGCTCGCGCACGCCGGTGCAGGGCGAGGTGCCCAACCCACTGAACCCGCCCAGCGGATGCAGCTTCCATCCCCGGTGCCCGCATGCCAATGAGCGCTGCAGCCGGGAACGGCCGGCGCTGCTGGACTTCCAGGGAATCCGCGTCGCTTGCCACGCGGTGGAAGAAGGAAGGATCTGAAGGATCCCTCCTTCAGGTGACCGTTTTGCTTGTTCTTACCTGGGCAGCAGGTGCTCGTGCCTGAACAGGTCGGCGTGGGTCTCGCGCTCGCGGATCAGCCAATGGCGGTCGCCCTCGACCATCACTTCAGCGGCACGCGGGCGCGTGTTGTAGTTGCTGGCCATGGCCATGCCATAGGCACCGGCGGACAGCACGGCCAGCATGTCGCCCGCTTGCACCGACAGCAGGCGATCACGCCCCAGCCAGTCGCCTGATTCGCACACCGGGCCGACGACGTCATAGCTTTGTGGCAGGCCGTGGCGCTGCTCGCAGGCCACGATGTCCATCCAGGCTTCGTACATCGCCGGCCGCATCAGGTCGTTCATGGCCGCGTCCACGATGCAGAAGTTCTTCTGCTCGCCAGGCTTGAGGTACAGCGCCTCGGTGAGCAGCACGCCGGCATTGCCGACCAGTGACCGCCCCGGCTCCATCACCAGCTCGCGCTCGCCATGGCCGCGCGCGTCCATGCGCTCGAGCACCCGCCGCACCAGCTCGCCGGCCGGCGGCGGCGTTTCGTCCTTGTAGCTGATGCCCAGGCCGCCACCCACGTCCACGTGGTGCACCGGGATGCCCGCTTGCTCGATCGCTTCCACCAGGTCCAGCAGCCGGTCCAGCGCATCGAGGTAGGGCGACAGCTCGGTGATCTGCGAGCCGATGTGGCAGTCGATGCCGGCCACCCGCAGACTGGGCAGTTCGGTGGCGCGCCGGTAGGCGGCGAGCGCCCGGTCGTGCGCAATGCCGAACTTGTTGCCCTTCAAGCCGGTGGAGATGTAAGGGTGCGTCCCCGCGTCCACATCCGGGTTCACGCGCAGGCTCACCGGCGCGATACGTCCGCATTGCTGCGCGACCTCGGAAAGCACCTCCAGCTCGGCCTCGCTTTCCACGTTGAAACAGCGCACGCC
Organism: Ideonella sp. BN130291; assembly: GCF_036231905.1. NCBI lineage: Bacteria > Pseudomonadati > Pseudomonadota > Betaproteobacteria > Burkholderiales > Sphaerotilaceae > Ideonella > Ideonella sp. BN130291. Next base: position 71,213 of record NZ_JAZARE010000012.1, read on the forward strand.
GATCTCGAGTGCGCGCCGCATCTCCGCACGTGTCTTGCCGACACCCGAGAACACGATGCGAGCGCCTTCCACGCCGATGGCCAGGACACGTTCTAGTTCGCCGCCGGACACGATGTCGAAGCCGCAGCCCGCCTGGGCGAAGGTTTGCAGCACCGCGAGGCTGGAGTTGGCCTTCATCGCATAGCACACCAGGTGCCGCCGGCCGGCCAGCGCGTCCGCATACTCAGCCAGCGAGGCCCGCATGGCGCTGCGCGAGTACACGTACAGCGGCGTGCCGTACTCGTGCGCCAGGTCGCTGAGGCGGCAGTCCTCCAGGTAAAGCGCGTCGCCGCGGCGGGCAACAAAAGGCGCGCCGGGCAGGCGAAGGGACGAGGGCATGGGAAGCGTCTTCAGGATGGGCGCTGGGCTGCGGAGGCTGCACCGGGCGCTGAGGCGGCCGGCGCGGCGCCGGGCAAGGTGAGGGGGCCTTTTTGTCCGCAGCTTGTGGCCAGTAGCGCGAGGCACAGGCTCACCGCGATGCCCCTTCTGCGGGCAGCGGGTTGCAGGGGTGTCGTTACACTGGAACGTGCCTCGCCGAACATGGCGCGGATTGTAGAGGCCACCCCATGAACAGCAGCACCGACACTCCTGCTTCGTCGCTCACCGACAGCGATTACCACCGGCTGGCCAGCGAGGTGCTCGCCCGGGTGGAGAGCACGGTCGACCGCTGGCTTGACGAGGACGTGATCGACATCGACACGCACCGCAACGGCGGCCTGCTGGAGCTCACCTTGCCCGATGGCAGCAAGATCGTGCTGAACATGCAACCCCCGCTGCACGAGCTGTGGCTGGCGGCCCGGGCCGGTGGCTACCACTTCCACCATGCCGACGGCCGCTGGGTGGACCGCGAAGGCCGGGAGTTCTTCGAGGTGCTGGGCCAGTGCGCCAGCGCCCAGGCGGGTCAGTCGCTGGCGTTCTAGGCAACGCCGCCACCGCAGCTCGCGCCGGCGGCGCCGGCCTAACGCTTGAACAGGTCGAGGATGCTCTTACGCTCGTCGTCGGTGGGCGCGGCGGGCGCGCTGGCTGGCTTGTCTTCCAGGCCAAGGCTGCTCACGCCTTGCTGGCGCGCATACTCCTCGAAGTACCACTCGCCACCCACGTTCACCACACCCTCGGGCGGCTGGATCTCCTGCACCGGCTGGTCGCGTAGCGCGTAGCCCATGTATTCGATCCACACCGGCAGTGCCAGCCCACCGCCGGTTTCGCGGTCCCCCAATTTGCGCGGCGTGTCGTAGCCGATCCAGACCACGGCCACCAGGTGAGGCTGGAAGCCGGCGAACCAGGCGTCCATGGAATCGTTGGTGGTGCCGGTCTTGCCGTACAGGTCGGGCCGCTTGAGGGCCGCCTGCGCCTTGGCGGCAGTGCCGCTGCGCGCCACCTCCTGCAGCAGGCTGTCCATGATGAAGGCGTTGCGCGGCTCCAGCGTGCGCAACTTGTCGTCCAGCGTGGGTGGCTTGGCTTCGTACAGCGTACGGCCCTTGCTGTCGGTGAGCCGTGTGACCAGGGCGGGCGTGACGCGATAGCCGCCGTTGGCGAACACGCTGTAAGCGGTCGCCATCTGCATCGGCGTCACCGAGCCCGCGCCCAGTGCCATGGTGAGGTAGGCCGGATGCTTCTCGGGCTCGAAGCCGAAGCGGGTGATCCACTCCTGCGCGTACTGCGGCCCGATGGATTGCAGGATGCGGATGGAGACCATGTTCTTCGACTTGGCGAGCGCGCGCCGCAGCGCCATCGGCCCGTCGAAGGTGCCGTCGTAATTCTTGGGTTCCCACGGCTGGCTGCCGGTGGCTCCGGCGTCGAAGAACAGCGGCGCGTCGTTGACCACCGTGGCCGGCGTGAAGCCTTTTTCGAGCGCTGCCGAGTAGATGAAGGGCTTGAAGCTGGAGCCCGGTTGGCGCCACGCCTGGGTGACGTGGTTGAACTTGCTCTTGTTGTAGTCGAAGCCGCCCACCATGGCGCGCACCGCGCCGGTCTGCGGATCCAGCGCCACGAACGCGCCTTCCACCTCGGGCACCTGGGTCAGCGTCCACAGGTCCTTGGCGCCCTTGATCACCCGCACCACCGCACCGCGCCGGATCTGCGTCTTGGGGCCGGCCTTCTCGGACAACCCCGACGCCACCGGCTTCAGGCCGTCGCCCGTGACGGTGATCGCCTCGCCCGACTGCAGCACCGCGGCCACCTTCTTCGGCGACGCCTCCAGCACCACAGCGGCGCGCAGGTCGTCGTTGTCCGGATGCTCCACCAGCGCTTCGGCGATTCGTACGTCCAGCTCCTTGGGGTCGGCCGGCAGGTCGATGTACGCCTCGGGGCCGCGATAGACCTGGCGCCGCTCGTAGTCCATCAAGCCCTTGCGCAGCGCCCGGTAGGCCACCGCCTGGTCGTTCGCATTGACGGTGAGGTAGACGTTGATGCCGCGGGTGTAGGCCTCCTCGCCGTACTGGTTGAAGACCAGCTGGCGCGCTGCTTCGGCCACGTATTCGGCATGCACCGGTGCGTCGTTCTGGCGCCGGTAGCGCAGCACCTGGGCGCGCGCCTCCTCCGCCTGCTCTGCCGTGATGTAGCCGTTGTCCAGCATGCGCGCGATGATGTACTGCTGGCGCACCGTGGCGCGGCGTGGATTGGCGATCGGGTTGTAGGCCGACGGCGCCTTGGGCAGGCCGGCCAGCATGGCGGCTTCAGCCACCGTCACGTCCTTGAGCGCCTTGCCGAAGTAGATCTCGCTGGCGGCAGCGAAGCCGTACGCCCGCTGGCCGAGGTAGATCTGGTTCATGTAGACCTCGAGGATCTGCTCCTTGCTGAGCAGGCTCTCGATCTTGAGCGCCAGCAGGATCTCGTAGATCTTGCGGGTGAAGGTCTTCTCGGTGGAGAGATAGAAGTTGCGCGCCACCTGCATGGTGATGGTGGACGCGCCCTGGCTGCGCGCTTCGCCGAAGTTGGCCAGCCCGGCGCGGATGACGCCCAGGTAGTCCACGCCGCTGTGCTGATAGAAGCGGGCGTCTTCGATGGCCAGCACCGCTTCCTGCATCACCTTCGGGATCTCGCGGATCGGCGTGAAGTGCCGCCGCTCCTCACCATACTCCCCGATCAGCACGTCGTCGGACGAGTACAGCCGCATCGGCAGCTTGGGCCGGTAGTCGGTGAGGCCGCTGATCTCGGGCAGGTTGGGGTAGGCCACCGCGAGGGCGATCGCCGCCAGCGTGAACCCGGCCAGCACCGCGGCCAGCCCCACGCCGATCAGCCGCAACAGCAGCCGAACGGTGAACTGTGCCCAGGCGGGCCAGGAAGCGATGAGGCGGGATATGGGGTTCTTGGACGGAGGCGGTGAGGCTCGCTCGGCTTCGCTCATGGGTTTCCCTGAAGAGGGTTGCGGCGCATTATAGGAATGTCAATCGGCTGTATCTGGCCAAACCGTGAACTGGTTGGCATATCGTCGCGTGCGGCTTGGGGTTCTCCCCAATCAGGCGTTTGTGGCTGGTTTCCAAAGTGCGCGCAAACGATGAAGTTTCACAACGTAAGCGCTCCGCGGAGTGAGACTTTTCGCCACGTGCGGACGGACTTTTTCTTTGTTGCACAAAGGGTTTACTGCTAGCATTGAAGTAACTTATTAACAAGCGCCGCGCTCTTGTGACGCGTTGGGAGAACAGGCCGTGAGCTTTCTTGATGCGCTTTTAGGCCGAAAGCATCCACCCATGATCGGCCTGGATATCAGTTCGTCCAGCGTCAAGCTGGTGGAACTCGGCCAGAGCCAGACCGGCGAGTTTGTGCTGGAGCGTTTTGCGTCCGAGCCATTTGAAAAAGGCTGGATTGCCGACGGCCAGATCGAGAAGTTCGACGAGGTCGCCGATGCCGTGCGCCGGGTGGTTCAAAAGAGCGGCAGCCGCACCAAGCAGGTGGTCATGGCGATGCCCCAGTCGGCGGTGATCACCAAGAAGATCATGCTGCCGGCCGGCCTGCGCGAGGAAGAACTCGAACTGCAGGTGGAATCCGAAGCCAACCAGTACATCCCGTTCTCGCTCGATGAAGTGAGCCTGGATTTCTGCGTCATCGGCCCCAGCCCCACCTCACACGGCGACGTGGAAGTGCTGATCGCCGCCTCGCGCAAGGACCGGGTGCAGGATCGCCAAGGCCTGGCAGAGGCGGCCGGCTTGAAGCCGGTGGTGCTGGACATCGAATCGCACGCCTCCCGCCTGGCGATGAGCCGCGTGGTCCAGGCGCTGCCCAACCAGGGCAAGGACGCGCTGGTGGCACTGTTCGAGATCGGTGCGGAAACCACCAGCCTCAAGGTGCTGCGCGACGACGACATGCTGTACGACCGCGACCAGGCCTTCGGCGGGGCCCAGCTCACCTCGGTGATCTCGCGGCAGTACGGCTTTTCGTTCGAAGAGGCCGAGCAGAAGAAGCTCACCGGCGACCTGCCGGAGGACTATGAAAGCACCATCCTGCAGCCCTTCGTGGACAGCATGTCGCAGGAAATCGGCCGTGCGCTGCAGTACTTCTTCACCAGCACGCCGCACCACAAGGTGCACTACGTGATGCTCTCCGGCGGCTCGGCCACCTTGCCGGGTTTGAAGGAGCGGGTGACGGAGCTCACCGGCTTCGCCTCCCAGGTGGTGAACCCGTTCGACAACATGAAGCTCGGTGGCGGCGTGCGTGAGGCGAAGGTGCGCCGCGAGGCGCCGTCGTACCTGACCGCCTGCGGTCTGGCGATGCGGAGGTTCATGCAGTGATCCTCATCAACCTCCTGCCGCACCGCGAGGAGCGGCGCAAGCGGCGCAAGGCAGCCTTTTTCACCGGCCTGGGTATTGCGGCCGCGATGGGCCTGGTGGTCGTCGGGCTCTGGTACACCGTGCTGGAACAGCTGACCTCCACCCAGCGCGCCCGCAATGATTTCCTCAACGGCGAGATCAAGAAGCTGGACATCCAGATCAAGGACATCGCCACGCTGAAGGCCGAGATCGAAGCGCTGAAGGCGCGCCAGAAGGCGGTGGAGGACCTGCAGACCGACCGCAACATCCCCGTCTACCTGCTCAACGAACTGGTGAAGCAGACGCCTGAGGGTGTGTACCTCACTGCGATCAAGCAGGCCGACCAGGTGGTGACCGTGAGCGGCGTGGCGCAGACCAACGAGCGGGTGTCCGAGTTCCTGCGCAACACGCTCTACAACTCGCCGTGGCTGGAGCGCCCCGAACTGGTCGAAATCAAGGCGGCCAATGTCAAGGAAGCCAAGGGTGACCAACGCCGCCTGTTCGATTTTTCCATGCGCTTGACGCTCAAGCGCCCGCAAGCGGCATCGCCCGCGGCCAGCGGCGCCAGCGCGCCCGCTGCGGCCGCGCGCAAGTCCTGAAGGCGACCCATGGCGAAGACTACATCGGTCAATATTGACCTCAACCGCTTGTTCAGCGATGCGGCGGACCAGTTCCGCGGCCTGAACCCCAACGAGCCGGGCCAATGGCCCATCCTGCCCAAGCTGGCAGCGTTCTCGGCATTGGCGGTGGCGGTGGTGGTGGCGGGCTGGTTCCTGCTGCTGTCGACCAGCAACGACACGCTCGAAGCCGAGCGCGCCAAAGAGCCCGCGCTCAAGCAGGACTACCGTGCCAAGCTGGCCCAGGCCGTGAACCTGCCGGAGCTGCGCAAGCAGAAGTCGCAGGTGGAGGAATACGTCGTCCAGCTGGAGAAGCAGCTCCCCGGCAAGGCCGAAATGGATGCGCTGCTCTCGGATATCAACCAGGCAGGCCTGGGCCGCGGTTTGCAGTTCGAACTGTTCCGTCCCGGCCAGGTGGCAGTGAAGGACTACTACGCCGAGCTGCCGATCGCCATCCGGGTGGCAGGTCGCTACCACGACGTCGGCTCGTTCACGGCTGACGTGGCGAACCTGTCGCGCATCGTCACCTTGCACAACCTCAACATCCAGCCGGCCGGCAAGGATGCGAGCGGGCTGCTCGCCATGGAAGCCACTGCACGCACCTACCGGTATCTCGACCCGGCGGAGGTCGAAGAGCAGAAGCGCGCAGCCCAGGCTGCCACGAAGAAGGCCGGAGGCAAGAAATGATGAGACGCCCAACCGCGTCCCTGTTCCTGCCTTTGGCGGCCTTGTTGTCGGCGATGCTCACTGGCTGTGGCGGCGAAAACCAGGAATTGCAGGAGTGGATGGAGCAGCAAAAGCGTGAGGTGAAACCGAACGTCCAGCCGCTCACGCCGCCGAAGAAGTTCGATCCCGAGCCGTATGCAGGCGGGGACAAGGTGGAGCCCTTCAGCAACCAGAAGCTCTCTGTGGCGCTCAAGCAGGAAGCCAAGCAGCCTAGTTCGCTGCTCGCCAGCGAACTGAACCGCCGCAAGGAGCCGCTGGAGGCCTATCCGCTGGACAGCATGAGCATGGTGGGCAGCGTCGTGAAGGACGGCCGCCAGTACGCTTTGCTGAGAGTGGACAACCTGCTTTACCAGGTGAAGGTGGGCGACTACCTCGGCCAGAACTACGGCCGCATCACCAAGATCAACGAAACCGAAATCACGCTCCGCGAGATCGTTCAGGACGCCGCGGGCGAGTGGATTGAGCGCAGCACCGGCCTCCAGCTTCAGGAGAAGGCGCGATGAGAACCATGCAGGAGAACTCCATCATGAGGAAGTGGCGCGTCAGCGCCTTGGCGCTCGTACTGGCCGTGGGTTCGCCCGTCGCCGCCTGGGCCCAAAGCATGATCCAGTCGATCACCACCAGCCAGCAGGCCGGCTCGGAGGTGGTGCGAATCGAGTTGAGCCAGCCGTTGCCCGCCGTGCCGGCAGGTTTCACCATCCAGTCGCCGCCGCGCATCGCGATCGACCTGCCGAACGTGGGCAACGGCCTCGGCAAGCCGAGCATGGAGGTCAACCAGGGCAACCTGCGCTCCGTGAACGTGGCGCAGTCGGGCGACCGGACGCGCCTGGTGCTCAACCTGCGGCAGCCCGCGAACTACACCGCCCGGCTGGACGGGAAGACACTGCTGCTCGCGCTGGAAGGCTCGGGGGCTGCGCCCTCAGGCGCCACGGCCGGCGGCGAGCCGGTGCACTTTGCGCCCAGCCTCAATCGTGACCAGCTGGCGCTGCGCGGCGTTGACTTCCGCCGCGGTGCCGACAACTCCGGCCGCGTGATCGTTGACCTGCCGAACAGCCAAGTCGGAGTGGACATCAAGCAGCAGGGGCAGAACCTGGTGGTTGAATTCCTGCGGTCCACCGCGCCGGACGCCATGCGCCGCCGCCTGGACGTCACCGACTTCGGCACGCCGATCCAGGTGGTGTCCACCACGCAGGTGGGCGACCGTGTGCGCATGGTGGTCGAACCGCGTGGCGTGTGGGAACACAGCGCCTACCAGAGCGACAACCAGTTCGTCCTGGAAGTGCGCCCGATGAAGCTCGACCCCAACAAGCTCACCCAGGGGCCCGGCTACAACGGCGAGAAGCTGTCGCTGAACTTCCAGAACATCGAAGTGCGGGCGCTGCTCCAGGTGATCGCGGACTTCACCAACTTCAACGTGGTGACTAGCGACACCGTGACCGGCAACGTCACGCTGCGCCTGAAGGATGTGCCCTGGGACCAAGCCCTGGACATCATTCTGCAGGCCAAGGGGCTCGGCATGCGCAAGTCCGGCAACGTGATCTGGATCGCGCCCAAGGACGAGCTGGCTGCCAAGGAACAGGTGGACCTGGAGGCGAAGAAGAAGGTCGCTGAACTGGAGCCGCTGCGGACGCAGTCATTCCAGATGAACTACACCAAGGCCGAGGAAGTGGCCAAGGGGCTGTCGGGGCAGAACACCAGCCAGGGCGGTGGCAGCAACACGTCAGCGCGGATCCTTTCCCCACGGGGCAGCGTGATCTTCGAAACGCGCACGAACCAACTTTTCGTGTCCGACATCCCGTCCAAGCTGGAGGAGATCCAGGCGATGATCGCCAAAATCGACGTGCCTGTGCGGCAGGTGCAGATCGAGGCGCGCATCGTGGAAGCCGACGACAAGTTCGGCCGGGCCCTGGGTGTCAAGCTGGGTGCTTCCGATGTCCGCGGCATCCAGGGCGGGGTGCCCGGTTGGAACGTGGGCGGCGGAAACAACGTGACCGTTGGCGGCAACTACAGCGCCATCGGCTACCAGACGCGGCAATCGCCCCAAGTGGACTTTTCGAACACGCAGTTCGTCAACCTCCCCGCCAACGTCAGCTCGCTGGGCGGTGCCAGCGCAGGCACCTTTGCACTTTCATTGTTCAGTGCCACTGCCAACCGTTTCCTCAATCTGGAGTTGTCTGCGCTTGAAGCGGATGGCAAGGGCAAGATCGTCTCCAGCCCGCGTGTCATCACCGCGGACCAGATCAAGGCAGTGATCGAGCAGGGCGAAGAAATACCCTACCAGGTCGCTACGTCAAGCGGCGCTACCTCGATCCAGTTCAAGAAGGCCAGTTTGCGCCTCGAGGTCACCCCGCAGATCACGCCGGAAGGAAATGTCATTCTGAGTGTCGATGTGGCGAAGGACAGCCGAGGCGATTTGACGCTCTCTGGCCCGGCGATCAACACCAAGCACGTGAACACTCAGGTGCTGGTGGAAAACGGTGGGACGGTCGTCATCGGCGGCATCTTCACGCAGAACGACCGCACCGACGTCAACAAGGTGCCGTTCCTGGGCGACGTTCCGATCGTGGGCAACCTGTTCAAGAACACCGTCCGGTCGTCAACGAAGACCGAATTGCTGATTTTCCTCACGCCGAAGGTCGTGACGGATCGCGCCACGGCGCGCTAGCCTGAGTGCGTTGGTGCCGCGTAGCGCCTGACATTGGAGTCTCTAGAAATGAAGTGGATGAAAGCGTTGCTGGCGCTCGGCGCCGTGGTGACAGGCTTGGTGGGCTGCGGCGGGGGGGGCGGCAACAGCGGCACGCCGGTCTTTGGCGGTGACGGGCCTGGCACGGGTGGGGGCACGTCTGCGACGCCGACGCTGTCGGTGTCACTCTCGACCAGCACTGTGACGGGTGCCACGCCGGCCACTGTTTCGGCCCAAGTGCTCGACGGTTCGGCGTCCAAAAATCCGGTTCCTGGCGTGGTCGTCCAGTTTTCCACCGCTAATGGCCTGGGGTCGCTGAGCGCCCCTTCCGCGCTGACGGACACCAATGGCGTGGCGTCGGTGACGTTGGCGCCGTCGGCATCGGCGAGCAGTGGCGCTGACAACGTGGTGGCCTCGGCACAGATCGGCACCACACAACTGTCCGCACAAGCCGGCTTCCAGTTGACCGCCACGTCGGTCGCATTCGACTCGTTCACTTCGGACGTCGGAAACAGCCCGGCCAACGCGCTGAGTGCTTATGGCCAGGCAGTGCTCTCCTTGTCGATGACAGGCGTTTCCGAAACGTCGCCTGTGACGCTGAGCTTCACCTCCACATGTGCGGGGGAAGGCAAGGCATCCATATCACCCAGTTCGCTGACCAGCACGACCGGCACGATTTCTCTCACCTACAAAGACACGGGCGGCTGCGGAGCTTCGCACGCCACCGACACCATCACCGCCACGATCGGTGGGAGCGGAAAGACGCAGCAGTTGGTGATGAACCTGAACTCGCCTGCTGCGAACAGCATCAGCTTCGTGAGCGCCAGCCCTCAGACCATCTACCTCAAGGGCTCCGGCTACCAGGAGTCCTCGCAGGTGGTGTTCAAGGTCGTGGACAGCAACAACAACCCGTTGCCGAATCAGCAGGTCACGATGAACCTGACGACGTTCGCCGGGGGTCTGATGCTCAATAGCGTTCAGACCGCAGTTACGCAGACCACGGACGGCAACGGCCAGGTCACGGCCATCGTGAACTCGGGGACTGTGCCCACACCGGTTCGTGTGACTGCCGCGCTGACAAACGGCATCTCCACCGTGTCCAACAGCCTCGCCGTGGCGGTGGGCTTGCCGTCGGAGCTGAATTTCTCGCTCGCACAGACCACCAAGAATATCGAGGGCATGAACGTCGACGGCACGACGAACACCTATACCGTGCGTGCAGCCGACCGCAGCGGCAACCCTGTGCCGGACGGAACGTCGATCACCTTCTGGTCGGAGATCGGTGGCCAGATCAGCGCGACCGCGCAGACTTCCGTCACCAACGGCATTGCGACTGCTTCGGCCAGCTTCGTCTCCTCCGGCACGCGGCCGGCCGACGGGCGCGTGACGGTGGTTTCCTACGCGCTCGGCGAGGAGTCGTTCGTCGACCTGAACGGCAACAACAAGTTCGACCTTGGTGAGCCGTTCCAGGACTTGGGCGACATCGTGCTGGACCGACTGTTCGATGGTCTCTATGACGCCGGGGCAACGCCGAACGGAGGGGACCAGTACATCTCCTTGTCAGGCAGTGCAGCGGGCAGCGCGACATGCACCAACTTCAGCAGCACTTATCCGCAGTTTGCCTTGAGCGCCAACATCCCGAGCCGCCCCGCGACCTGCAGCGCTTCGTGGTCCTCCCAGACCTATGTTCGTCGAGCAGTGGAGACGGTCCTGTCCACCTCCAGTGCACGTCTGCTTTGGGCCAGTACGGCCGGGCTCGATGCGAGCTGCGCGAAGATCACCCTGCAAGATGGGCCCTACATCGAGTCGTCGTTTGGACACTTCAGCACCTACACTCTCGCCACGGGCGGCGATACCTGGTACGGTGGTTCAAGGGGTGTGCTGAGCTTCATCGTGGCCGATGCGAACACCTACCCTGCCGGCTATCCCGGCAACGACGTCCCCGTGGTGGGCCGGCTGAACCCCATGGCGGCTGGCACGACGATCAGCGCAAGCGGTACCACCGGCTTGTCGGTCACTGTTGCGGGTGGCTCGCCGGTGGCCAACAGCAGCGAGGCGACCACGGCCGGCGTCTCATATGAGTTCGACGCTGGCGTCACCTCCGGTACGGTCACCGTGAGCGTCAAGTCGCCGGGTGGCTTGACCACCACCTATTCGGTTGACGTGATCGCAGGCGCGCGCCCGAGTTCATGCCCCTGATTTGCCTGGTCGGCATGCCCGGCGGTGGCAAATCCACCGTCGGACGCCACCTGGCGCGCCACCTCGGGTGGCGCTTTGTCGATTCGGACGCCGACATCGAACGGCGGCTGGGTACATCGATCTCTGCCTACTTCAATGAGCATGGCGAGGCCGCGTTCAGGGACGTTGAACAGCAGGTCATCGCGGAATTGACAGCACCACCCGGCGCCGGCCTGGTGCTCGCCACCGGCGGCGGAGCGGTGCTGCGCGAAGCCAACCGCGACGCGCTCAGGCGCTCGGGCACAGTGGTTTACCTTCGCTCCACCCCCGAGGAGCTGTTTCGCCGCCTGCGCCACGACACGCAGCGCCCGTTGCTGCAAGTGCGCGACCCCCTCAAGCGCCTGCGCGACATGCACCATGAGCGTGACCCGCTCTATCGCCGCACGGCTCACTACATCATCGAAACGGGCCGGCCTTCGGTGCCCACGCTGGTGAACATGATCCTCATGCAGCTGGAGCTGGCCGGCGTGCTGGACCCCCATCGCGCGCCTGCCGCCCCGGCTTCCAGCCACTGACTGCCCCGGGGCCGCACGGCCCGTACACTTGCTGCCATGACGGCTTCTGGCAACGTGCAGACGTGCACCACCGTGCCGATCGACCTGGGCGATCGGCGCTACGACATCCTCATCGGTTCGGCCCTGCTCGACGCGGCCTCGACCTGGCAGTCCCTCCCTCCGGCCGGCGCAGCTGCGATCGTGACGAACACCACCGTCGCGCCGCTGTACGCCGAGCGCCTGCAAGCCGCGCTGCGCCCTCGTTACCAGCGGCAGTTGGTCATCACCCTTCCCGATGGTGAAAGCCACAAGGACTGGGCCTCGCTGAATCAGATCTTCGACCGCCTGCTGGCCGAGGCCTGCGACCGCAAGACGGTGTTGTTCGCCCTCGGCGGCGGCGTGGTCGGTGACATGACTGGCTTTGCCGCCGCCTGCTACATGCGGGGTGTGCCTTTCGTCCAGGTGCCCACCACGCTGCTGGCGCAGGTGGACTCGTCGGTGGGTGGCAAGACGGCGATCAACCATCCGCGCGGCAAGAACATGATCGGCGCCTTCTACCAGCCGCTGCGCGTGGTGTGCGACCTGGACGTGCTGGACACGCTGCCGGCACGTGAGCTCTCCGCGGGGCTGGCAGAGGTGATCAAGTACGGGCCGATCGCCGACCCGGATTTCCTCGACTGGATCGAGCACAACCTCGATGCCTTGCTGGCGCGCGACAAGGCCGCGTTGGCCCACGCCGTGCGCCGCTCGTGCGAAATCAAGGCGTGGGTGGTGGCGCAGGACGAGCGCGAGTCCGGGCTGCGCGCCATCCTGAACTTCGGCCACACCTTCGGCCACGCGATCGAAGCCGGCCTCGGTTATGGCGAATGGCTGCACGGCGAGGCCGTGGGCTGCGGCATGGTGATGGCCAGTGCCTTGTCCGTTGAGCTGGGGCTCATGCCACCGAGCTTTGCCGAGCGCATGCGGCGCATCGTGCAGCGGGCCGGCCTGCCAGTGGTCGGGCCTGCCCTGGGCGTGGCGCGCTACCTCGAGCTGATGAGCGTGGACAAGAAGGCCGAGGATGGTGACATCCGCTATGTGCTGATCGAGGCGCTCGGCCGCGCGGCGATGATGCCGGCCCCCGCGGCCGTGGTGTCGCGCGTCATCGAAGCGCACACGGCCTGAGGGCCCGGGCACTGCGCGTGAGCCTGGCGCCCTACGCGTGCGACCCCGCCCGCTCCCGCGGGCGACGCTTTGCCGAAGCCGCGGCGCCCACACGCAGCGAGTACCAGCGTGACCGCGACCGCATCGTGCACAGCACCGCCTTCCGGCGCCTGGTCTACAAGACGCAGGTGTTCCTCAACCATGAGGGCGACCTGTTCCGCACCCGGCTCACCCATTCGTTGGAAGTCGCCCAGTTGGCCCGATCCATCGCGCGCAGCCTACACCTGAACGAGGATCTGGTGGAGGCGATCGCGCTGGCGCATGACCTGGGCCACACACCCTTCGGCCACGCCGGCCAGGACGCCCTGCACGACTGCATGGCGCAGCACGGCGGCTTCGAACACAACCTGCAGAGCCTGCGTGTCGTCGACTGCCTGGAACACCGGTATGCCGATTTCGATGGCCTCAACCTGAGTTTCGAAGCCCGCGAAGGCATCCTCAAGCATTGTTCGCGCCGCCACGCCCGCCACATCGAAGCGCTGGAGCCCGACGGCGTGGCACACCGGTTCCTGGCCGGCACCCAGCCAAGCCTGGAGGCGCAGTTATGCAACCTGGCCGACGAAATTGCCTACAACGCGCACGATGTGGATGACGGGGTCCGCTCGGGCCTGATCACCCTGGATCAGCTGGCCGAAGTGCCGCTGTTCGCGCGCTTTCACCAGGAGGCCCTGGCGCATCACCCCGGCTTGCACCAGCGAGGAAGGCGTCTGCTGTTCGAGGTGATACGGCGGATGTTGTCGCAGCAGGTCTACGACGTGATCGACACCACGCGCGCCGCCCTGGCGCGCGAGCGTCCAGCGGACGCGCAGCAGGCCCGTCTGTCCGGGCCGCTGGTGCGATTCAGCCGCGAGATGCGAAGCGCCAGCACCGAACTCAAGCGCTTCCTGTTCCGGGCGCTCTACCGGCATCCGCAAGTCATGGAGACCACCAACCATGCGCGGCGGGTGGTGCGCGAGTTGTTCGCCGCCTACGTCGCCGCGCCCGAGGAAATGCCCCCCGACTACCGCGATGCGCCGCTGCCGCATCGGGCGGTCGCCGACTACATCGCTGGCATGACCGACCGCTTCGCCATCCGCGAGCACGAACGGCTGACCGGCACACGGCTGTTCTGAGCAGGCAGCGCTTGCCGTCGATAATGGGGTCAGATCCACTGACTTAAGAGTCCCATGGCGCGACTGCCCCGCCTGTGCATCGCCGGCGAGCTGCACCACCTCATCCAGCGCGGCCACAACCGGCAGGCCGTGTTTGTGGATGACGCGGATCGCCAGTTGTTCCTGGTCGCGCTTCGGGACGCTGCGCACGAGCACGGCGTCGCGGTCCACGCATACGCCTTGCTTGACAGCGAAGTGCGCCTGCTAGCCACGCCGGCGACACAACAATCCCTCAGCAAGGCGCTCCAGGCCGTGGGTCGACGTTATGTGGCGGCCTTCAATCGCCGGCATGGTCGGACCGGCACGCTGTGGGAAGGGCGTTTTCGTGGGGCGGTGATCGAAAGTGAGCGCTACTTCATTCCGGCGCTTTGCCAACTGGAGACGGCCCCGGTCGATGCCGGGTTGGCGCCCTCCGCAGCGCTATGGCCATGGTCCAGCGCGGGGCACCACCTGGGGCTGGCCCGCAGCCCGCTGGTCACGGAGCACCGGCTGTACTGGGCCCTGGGCAACACACCCTTCGACCGCGAGGCTGCGTATCGGCGAGCGCTGGAGCAGGGTGTCACGTCGGCGGACGGCGCGGCCTTGTTGGAAGCGATGCTGAAGTCGTGGGCCATCGGATCGCCCGCCTTTCTGGCCCGCCTGGCGGACATGACGCCGCGGCCTTTGTCCGCCCGCCAGCGCGGACGTCCCAGGAAGACTTTTCAGTCTGTCCCTAATTAACAAAACAATGAGCCCTTGCGTTGCGGTATTAGGATCAGACCCCATTAAAAAACGCTTGTTGTGTTTGCTGCGCTGCATTAGTCTCCGCGTTATCCCTGACTTTGACGTGGAGAGCGCCATGACGACGGCAGCCCCGGGCCCGGCATCCGCCGACGAAATCCAGCAACTGGCGCAACACGGCCTGTACGACCCGACGCAGGAGCACGATGCCTGTGGCGTCGGCTTCGTGGCCCATATCAAGGGCCAGCGGGCTCACAGCATCATCGAGCAGGGCCTGAAGATCCTGGAGAACCTGGACCACCGCGGCGCGGTAGGTGCCGACAAGCTGATGGGCGACGGTGCCGGCATCCTGATCCAGATCCCCGACGAGTACTTCCGTGCGGAGATGGCGCTGCAAGGCGTGGAGCTGCCGCCGCCAGGTGAATACGGTGTCGGCATGATCTTTCTGCCAAAGGAGCATGCCTCCCGCCTGGCCTGCGAGCAGGAGCTGGAGCGCGCCGTCAAGGCCGAGGGCCAGGTGCTGCTCGGCTGGCGCGATGTGCCGGTGGACAAGGACATGCCGATGTCTCCGGCGGTGCGCGCCAAGGAGCCGGTGATCCGCCAGATCTTCATCGGCCGTGGCCCGGACGTGATCGTGCCGGACGCCCTGGAGCGCAAGCTCTACGTCATCCGCAAGACGGCGTCGAGTGCCATCCAGGCGCTCAAGCTCACGCACAGCCGCGAGTACTACGTGCCCAGCATGAGCTGCCGCACCATCATCTACAAGGGCCTGCTGCTGGCCGACCAGGTGGGGCAGTACTACAAGGACCTGCAGGATGCGCGCGCCGTGTCCGCGCTGGCGCTGGTGCACCAGCGCTTCTCCACCAACACCTTCCCCGAGTGGCCGCTGGCGCACCCCTATCGCATGGTGGCGCACAACGGCGAGATCAACACCGTCAAGGGCAACTTCAACTGGATGCGCGCCCGCGAGGGCGTGATGAAGTCGCCGGTGCTGGGCGACGACCTGAAGAAGCTCTATCCGATCAGCTTCGAAGGCCAGAGCGACACCGCCACCTTCGACAATGCGTTGGAGCTGCTCACCATGAGCGGTTACCCGCTGGCGCAGGCCGCGATGATGATGATCCCCGAGGCGTGGGAGCAGCACACGCTGATGGACGAGCGCCGCCGCGCCTTCTACGAGTACCACGCGTCGATGCTGGAGCCCTGGGACGGCCCGGCCGCAATGGTGTTCACCGACGGCAAGCAGATCGGCGCCACGCTGGACCGCAACGGCCTGCGGCCCGCTCGCTACGTCGTGACCGAGGACGACATCGTGGTGATGGCGTCCGAGTCGGGCGTGCTGCCCTTCCCCGAGAACAAGATCGTCAAGAAGTGGCGGCTGCAGCCCGGCAAGATGTTCCTCATCGACCTGGAGCAGGGCCGCATCGTCGATGACGAAGAGCTGAAGAATCAGTTCGCCTTCGCCAAGCCGTACCGGCAGTGGATCGAGAACGTGCGGGTGCGGCTGGACACCATCGAGGCGAAGGCTGAGCCGGTCGAGTTCACCGAATCGCTGCTCGACCGCCAGCAGGCCTTCGGCTACACGCAGGAAGACCTGAAGTTCCTGCTCAGCCCGATGGCGCAGGCCGGCGAAGAGGGCATCGGCTCCATGGGCAACGACTCGCCGCTGGCGGTGCTGTCGGACAAGAACAAGCCGCTGTACAACTACTTCAAGCAGCTGTTCGCGCAGGTGACCAACCCGCCGATCGACCCGATCCGCGAAGCGATCGTGATGTCGCTCAACAGCTTCATCGGCCCCAAGCCGAACCTGCTGGACATCAATGCGGTGAACCCGCCGATGCGGCTGGAGGTCACGCAGCCGGTGCTGGACTTCGACGACATGGCGCGCCTGCGCCAGATCGAGCAGCACACCAGCGGCAAGTTCAAGAGCTACGAGCTGGACATCACCTACCCGCTGGCCTGGGGCCCGGAAGGTGTGGAGGCCAAGCTCGCCTCGCTGTGCGCCGAAGTGGTGGATGCCATCAAGGGCGGCCACAACATCATCATCATCACCGACCGCCACCTGGACCGGGAGAACGTCGCGATCCCGGCGCTGCTGGCCTTGTCGGCCGTGCACCAGCATCTGGTGCGCGAGGGCCTGCGCACCACCGCCGGCCTGGTGGTGGAAACCGGTTCTGCGCGCGAGGTGCACCATTTCGCTGTGCTCGCCGGCTATGGCGCCGAGGCCGTGCACCCCTACCTCGCGATGGAGACGCTGGCTTCGCTGCATGCGTCCCTGCCGGGAGAATTGAGCGCCGAAAAAGCGATCTACAACTACGTCAAGGCCATCGGCAAGGGCCTGTCGAAGATCATGTCCAAGATGGGCATCAGCACGTACATGTCGTACTGCGGCGCGCAGATCTTCGAAGCCATCGGCCTGAACCGCGACCTCGTGCAGAAGTATTTCCGCGGCACGGCGTCGCAGGTGGAAGGCATTGGCGTGTTCGAGGTGGCGGAAGAGGCCATCCGCATGCACCGCGCTGCCTTCGGCGACGACCCGGTGCTGCAGACCATGCTGGACACCGGCGGCGAATACGCCTGGCGGGCCCGCGGCGAAGAGCACATGTGGACGCCCGACGCCATCGCCAAGCTGCAGCATGCAGCGCGCGCAGGCAAGTTCGACACCTACAAGGAATACGCCCAGCTCATCAACGACCAGTCGCGCCGCCACATGACCTTGCGCGGGCTGTTCGAGTTCAAGGTGGACCCGACCAAGGCGATCCCGGTGGAAGAAGTGGAGCCGGCCGCAGAGATCGTCAAGCGTTTTGCCACCGGCGCCATGTCGCTCGGCTCGATCAGCACCGAGGCGCACAGCACGCTGGCGATCGCGATGAACCGCATCGGAGGCAAGTCCAACACCGGCGAAGGCGGCGAGGATCCGGCACGTTATCGCAACGAGCTCAAGGGCATCAAGATCACCGCCGGCACCAAGGTGAGCGACGTGATCGGCGGCAACGTGATCGTGGCCGACTACGCCTTGAAGGACGGCGACAGCCTGCGCAGCAAGATCAAGCAGGTGGCCTCCGGCCGCTTCGGCGTCACCACCGAATACCTGGTGTCGGCCGACCAGATCCAGATCAAGATGGCCCAGGGCGCCAAGCCGGGCGAGGGCGGCCAGCTGCCTGGCGGCAAGGTCAGCGAGTACATCGGCTTCCTGCGTTACAGCGTGCCGGGCGTGGGCCTCATCAGCCCGCCGCCGCACCATGACATCTACTCGATCGAGGACCTGGCGCAGCTGATCCACGACCTGAAGAACGCCAACCCGCGTGCCACCGTGAGCGTGAAGCTGGTGTCCGAGGTGGGCGTGGGCACCATCGCCGCTGGCGTGGCCAAGTGCAAGGCCGACCACGTGGTGATCGCCGGCCATGACGGCGGCACCGGCGCGTCGCCGTGGTCCAGCATCAAGCACGCGGGCACGCCCTGGGAGCTGGGCCTGGCCGAGACGCAGCAGACGCTGGTGCTCAACCGCCTGCGCAGCCGCATCCGCGTGCAGGCCGACGGCCAGATGAAGACCGGCCGCGACGTGGTGATCGGCGCGTTGCTGGGCGCCGATGAGTTTGGCTTCGCCACCGCGCCACTTGTGGCCGAGGGCTGCATCATGATGCGCAAGTGCCACCTCAACACCTGCCCGGTGGGCGTGGCGACGCAGGACCCGGTGCTGCGCGCGCGCTTCCAGGGCAAGCCCGAACACGTCGTCAACTACTTCTTCTTCGTGGCCGAGGAAGCGCGCCAGATCATGGCGCAGCTGGGTGTCCGCAGCTTCGACGAGCTGATCGGCCGCTCCGACCTGCTGGACATGAAGAGGGGCGTGTCGCACTGGAAGGCGCAGGGCCTGGACTTCAGCCGCGTGTTTGCTCAAGTGCCGGTGCCCGCCGACGTGTCGCGCTTCCACAAGGACGTACAGGACCACGGCCTGGCCAAGGCGCTGGACGTCAAGCTGATCGAGAAGTGCCGGCCGGCCTTCGAGCGCGGCGAGAAGGTGCAGTTCATGGAGGAGGTGCGCAACGGCAACCGCTCCGTGGGCGCCATGCTCTCCGGCGAACTCATCCGCGTGCGGCCCGAAGGGCTGCCGGACCACACGGTGTTCATCCAGATGGAAGGCACCGGCGGGCAGAGTTTTGGCGCCTTCCTGGCCCAGGGCATCACGCTGTACCTCATCGGCGATGCCAACGACTACACCGGCAAGGGCCTGTCCGGTGGCCGCGTGGTGGTGCGGCCGAGTATCGACTTCCGCGGTGACGCCACCAAGAACATCATCGTTGGCAACACGGTGCTGTACGGCGCCACCAGCGGCGAAGCCTTCTTCCGCGGCGTGGCCGGCGAGCGTTTCGCGGTGCGGCTCTCCGGCGCCACCACGGTGGTGGAAGGCACCGGCGACCACGGCTGCGAATACATGACCGGTGGCACCGTGGCCGTGCTCGGCAAGACCGGGCGCAATTTCGCGGCCGGCATGAGCGGTGGCGTGGCCTATGTGTTCGATGAGGACGGCCAGTTCGCCAAGCGCTGCAACACGGCCATGGTGGCGCTGGAGAAGGTGCTCACCCGCGAGGAGCAGGAAGCCGCCGGCGACCCGGCCACCTGGCACCGCGGCCAGGCCGACGAGGTGCTGCTGCGCAAGCTGATCGAGGACCACCACAAGTGGACCGGTTCGCTGCGCGCACGCGACATCCTGGACCACTGGGCCGACTCGCGTGCCAAGTTCGTCAAGGTGTTCCCGCACGAGTACAAGCGCGCCCTCAACGAGATGGGTGCGGCCAAGGAAGCCGTGCAGACGATCGCCAAGGCGAAGACCGCCGACACGCCTGCCAAGAGCGGCAAGGCCAAGTCGATTCCGGCCAAGTAAGAGAGCAGAGAAGACATCATGGGAAAAGTCACCGGCTTCCTGGAATACGAGCGCATCGAGGAGGGCTACGAGCCCGTGCAGGCGCGGCTGAAGAACTACAAGGAGTTCGTGATCGGGCTCAACGCGGAGCAGGCCAAGATCCAGGGCGCGCGCTGCATGGACTGCGGCATTCCGTTCTGCAACAGCGGCTGCCCGGTCAACAACATCATTCCGGACTTCAACGACCTCGTGTACCGCAATGACTGGCTCAACGCCAGCATCGTGCTGCACTCCACCAACAACTTCCCCGAGTTCACCGGCCGCATCTGCCCCGCGCCCTGCGAGGCGGCCTGCACGCTGAACCTGAACAACGACCCGGTGGGCATCAAGTCGATCGAGCACGCTATCGCCGACCGCGCGTGGGCGGAGGGCTGGACCGTGCCGCAGCCGCCGAAGGTCAAGACCGGCAAGAAGGTCGCCGTGGTGGGCTCGGGCCCGGCCGGCATGGCGGCAGCCCAGCAGCTGGCGCGGGTGGGCCACGACGTGACGGTGTTCGAAAAGAACGATCGGGTCGGCGGCCTGCTGCGCTACGGCATCCCGGACTTCAAGATGGAGAAGTCGCACATCGATCGCCGGGTCGAGCAGATGAAGGCCGAGGGCGTCGTGTTCCGCACCGGTGTGATGGTGGGCCACCTGCCTGAGGGCAGCAAGATCACCAACCACGCCAAGGAGATCATCAGCCCGGAGGAGCTGAAGCAGCAGTTCGACGCGGTGCTGCTGGCTGGTGGGGCAGAACAGTCACGCGACCTGCCCGTGCCGGGGCGCGAGCTCGACGGCGTGCACTTCGCGATGGAGTTCCTGCCGCAGCAGAACAAGGTCAACGCCGGCGACAAGCTCAAGGGCCAGATCATGGCCACCGGCAAACATGTGATCGTGATCGGCGGTGGCGACACCGGCAGCGACTGCGTGGGCACCAGCAACCGCCACGGTGCTGTCAGCGTCACCCAGTTCGAGCTGATGCCGATGCCGCCGGAGCAGGAAGACAAGCCGCTGACCTGGCCGTACTGGCCTTATAAGCTGCGCAGTTCCTCCAGCCATGAAGAAGGCTGCCAGCGCGAATTTGCCATCGCCACCAAGGAGTTCATCGGTGAAAAGGGCAAGGTGAAGGCGCTGAAGACCGTGCGGGTGGAGTGGAAGAACGGCAAGATGAGCGAGGTGCCCGGCACTGAGCAGGTGCTGCCCGCCGACCTGGTGTTGCTGGCCATGGGCTTCGTCAGCCCGGTGGCGTCCATCCTGGACGCGTTCGGCGTGGAGAAGGATGCGCGTGGCAACGCCAAGGCGCACACCGAGTTCACCGGGGGTTATCGCACCACGCAGGAGAAGGTGTTCGCCGCGGGCGACATGCGGCGTGGACAGAGCCTGGTGGTGTGGGCGATCCGCGAGGGCCGGCAGGCGGCGCGGGCGGTGGATGAGTTTTTGATGGGGGAGAGCGCGTTGCCGCGGTGAGCGCTCCGCTGATCAGGACCCACGGCCGCCCAGGAGGCGGCCGTTTTCATTCTGGCGACCGAAACCCCGATCCGCTCGTCGGATGGTCGTGACCGCCTGTCGAAGCGTGCCCACCGTTCGTGAACTTGTGCACGACGGCCGCGGCTTGGCGTGTCCAGAATGCCACCAAGTCCCCGATCCAGGGTCCATGCCATTCCGCCGATCCCCATGAACGCCATGCCCTTCACCTCCAGCCAGCGTCGTACCCGGCAAGGATTCACGCTGATCGAATTGATGATCACGGTTGCGGTCATCGCCATCCTCGGAGCGATCGCGCTTCCGGCATACCAGGACTATGTGCGGCGAGGGCAGGTCCAGGAGGCGGGCACGCTGCTGTCCAACTATCGCATCCTGATGGAGCAGAAGTTCCAGAACGACCGAACCTATACGCCGTGCCCCACCCTTGATGCGGGCAAGTACTTCACGGTCGCCTGTGACGCGAGCGCCACCGACTTCACTCTGACGGCAGAGGGCAGCGCCGGCCAGGCAGTCGGCCACAAGTACACCGTCAACGCGAAAAACGAACAGTTGACCAAGGAGTTCAAGGGCGCAGCGTCCACCAAGAAGTGCTGGCTGTTCAAGGGGGACGAATGCAACAGCTGACGGTCCCGGTTGCGTCGGCGAAGCTGCGTCGGCAGGCCGGATTCACGCTGATCGAGGCCGCCGTTGTCATGGCGGTGACTGGCGTGTTGGTCATGGCGACGCTGCCGTCGATATCGTCTTGGCTGAACACGCTGCGGGTGCGGGGGGTGGCGGAGTCGCTTCAGAGCGGTGTGCAGCGCGCCCGGATGGAGGCGCTGCGTCGCAATCAGGATGTGAGCTTCTGGCTCGTGAAGGGTGCGGGAACAAACGCTTGTGCCGCAACGTCGGATGCGGGCTCCTGGGTGGTGGTGCTTGGCAGTGCCGATCCGAGCGGCGGCTGCGCCACCAATGTGGCCGACGGGGGCACGGTGATCGAGCAGTACGCCACTCCGGCCACGGCGTCCTCGGTCGCCGTCAAGGGGTCGAACGGCGCCGACGGTGTTGACAACGTCGTTTTCAACGCGTTCGGGCAGGTCAAACCGGGTGGAACGCCCATTCGCAAGATCCGTGTGTCATTGCCTGGAAACACCAAAGTGCGCGTGCTCGATATCGACATCACGACGGGCGGGTTGGTGAGGATGTGCGATCCCAACGTTGGCAAGGAAGACACGCGCGCGTGCGCGGATGCCACTTGAACGAGACCATGGACAGACGCTTCATCTCTTGCCGCCCGCAGCGCGGCGTCGCGCTCATCGAGGCCTTGATCGGCATGCTGATCTTCGCCTTCGGTGTGATGGGACTGGTGGGTCTCCAGGCCTCCATGACGCGAGCACAAACCAGCTCCAAACTGCGCGGCGACGCGACCAACCTGGCCTCGGAAATCATCGGAACGATGTGGACCGACACGGCCAACATCGCCAAGTACGGCAACTGCGACACCTACGACCGCTGCAAGGCCTGGCAGGACAAGGTGGCCGGCATGTTGCCCAATGGAGAGGGCGCGACGTCGGTGAGCGCCGCGGGCGCAGTCCAGGTAAGCCTCAGCTGGCAGATGCCGGGCAGCAGCGAAGTGCAGAAGTACCTCACCACCACCACGGTGTCGCCATGATCAGTCGCATGTTCGTTGCTTCGAGCCGTGGCCGTCGGGTCACCGGCGGCTTCACGCTGATCGAGCTGATGGTCGGAATCGTCATCGGCCTGCTCACCACGGCCGTCATCGCCCAAGTGCTGTACGTCGCGGAGGGCTTTAGACGCAGCGCATCGTCCGGCTCTGATGCGCAGGTGACCGGAGCACTTGGTCTGTATGCCATCGAGCGCGAGTTGCGCGTTGCGGGATACGGGCTGGCCAGCGCGGCCGACGTGCTGGGATGTACGCTAAAAGCGAAGTACGCGGGTGCCGACATGAACCTGTTGCCGGCCACCCTGACACCGGTGACCATCACTGTGGGCGCGGGTGAAGCGCCTGACACGATTCGCATGATCGGTTTCCAGACGCGGACCGACGCGGCGGGTGGTCGTGGGGCAACGTTCTCGATGCCGACCGCCCTTCTTCCGCCCTATTACGACCCGGCGGACCAGTCCGCAGGTGGCAAGGCATTTCGCTTCCCGGTGACGTCGGTCGTCGGGTTTGCGGCGAACGATCTGGCGGTGGCAGCGGTTCCGAAGGCCACCAGCGAATGTCAGCTGTTCCAGGTGACGTCGTTGGCGGCCGGTGGCTTGATGCGTGACGACGATGCGAAGTGGAACCCCAACGGCTGGCCGACGGTGAAGTATGGTTCCAACGCGATGGTGGTGAACCTTGGCGCCATCCGCGACATCCGCTTCGGCGTGCAGGACGGCAAGCTGCAATCCCGGATCGTGGACACCGGCCTCACCACCGGCGCTGCGCCTGCGCTCGGTGACTGGCAGGACCTGCAAGCCAACATCGTGAACATGAAGGCGCTGTTCGGCAAGGACACCAAGACAGCGGCCGCCTTGGTGCCGCCGACCCGCACGGTGGACACCTACACGTCGGACGCACCCACGGCTGCCGAGTGGCAGGAGCGCCGCGTGATTGCCGTTCGTGTGGCGGTTCTGGTACGCAGTGGCCAGTACGAGAAGGAAGAGGTGGTTGGTGACGATGACCCGGCCTTCTACTGGAACATTGGCTCTGGGGTGACGGTTCCCGCGGGCGCGGTGGACTGCCCCACCGGTGGCGGCAAGTGCATCAAGCTCAAGCACGACTTCAGCACCGACTGGAAGCACTACCGGTACAAGATGTTCGAGACCGTGGTGCCGCTGCGCAACATGGTGTGGTTCTCCTGAGGCGCGCCATGGGTTTTCATCCAATTGCTCGTCGAGGCAGCCAGCGCGGCGCCTCCATGCTGTTTGCGCTGATCGCGCTCGTGGTGTTGCTGCTCGGCGGTGCTGCATTGGTCAGAACGGTGGACAGCGGCCAGCTCGCGCTCGGCAACCTCGCCTTCAAGCAGGACGCCACGATCGCGTCGGCCCAGGGCGCCGACGCGGCCATCGTCTGGATCCAGGCGAATTCCGCCGGCGTCACCTTGCATGCCGACGGCGCGGCGGGCACCGGCTACTACGCGAGCAGCAAGGACAAGCTCGACCCCACCGGCACAGCGACAGCCAAGGACCGCGCCTTGATCGACTGGGAGGGGGATGGCAACTGCGGGGGCGCGGATCCAGCCACCTTCTCGACCTGCAATGTGGTGCCTTCGCCAGCCATCAAGGACGCCAAGACGGGCAATGAGGTTCGCTTTGTCATCACGCGCCTATGCGCCGCTGAAGGCGATCCGGCAGCAGTGGACTGCTCGCGCCCGGCCAAGTCGTCGGGTGGCAATTCGATGGACCGCGGCGCGATCAGCCAAGGCAAGAACAACCATTGGGCGGCCGGAGGTTCCGGCCCCTACTACCGGGTCATCACTCGTACCAAGGGCGCTCGCGACACGGTGAGTTTCACCGAGACGCTGGTGCATTTCTGACGGTGGATGAGAGCGAGGAGCAACAACCATGACGACCCCCTTCATCCCATCGCGCCTGCCAGGTGCCCGTATGCTGGGTGCCGTTGCGCTGGCGTTCGGCCTTTTGCCTGCCACCTGGGCAGCGTCCACGGACATCGCGCAGGTGCCCCTTGTGACGTCGTCGACCGCAGCGGTGAAGCCAAACCTGCTGTTCGTGCTGGACGACTCGGGTTCGATGGGCAACGACTACCTGCCTGACGAGGCGAATTTCGGTTCCAACCAGTACGGCCGAAACAGCTACCAGTGCAACGGGCTGGGCTACAACCCGGATCCTAAAGTCGACTATCCGCTGCCGGTAGATGCGAGTGGCAATGCCCTGGCCAACGCCAGCACCTTGGCTCTGGACCCGGCTCCCACCACCCAGACGACCAGCCAGCGCACCTTGTCGGCGTCCGTCCCGGCGGCAGTGAACATCGTCGCAAGCGGCAGCCTCACAGTGAAGGTCACGACCAGCACACCGAAGTCCAACTGGTACTCGGTGGGCATGGATGTCACCATCTTCAACAATGGCGACAACTCGAAGTACATGACCGCGACGGTCACCGGTTGGGATGCATCGTCCGCTCTGCTTACGGTGGACGTCAAGTCCGCCGTAGGAACAGGAACACTCAGCTCGCCCCGAGTCGGCATTGGTCTGCCCTCATCACCGTACTACTACAAGTACACCGGCACCCAGCCCAAGATGGGATGGTCGTACCCTGGTGGCGTTCTGGACAAAACCACCACGTTCTACAAGGAATGCGCAAGCGTCATCGGCGCCGAGCCGGGCGCGTCGGTGTTCACACTGGTGACGGTCAATTCCGCCTCACCGGATGCGCAGAAGTTCGCCAACTGGCTGAAGTACTACCGTACCCGCATGCTGATGATGCGGTCTGCGCTCAGCTTGGCGTTCAAGCCGATGGACGACAAATACCGCATCGGCTTTAGCACAATCAGCGAAACCGGTGTTGCGGAGGGCTCGGAGTTCCTCGATGTGCGCGATTTCGACGGCACGCAGAAGACCAACTTTTACTCTCGCTTCAATTCCGCGGCCCCCAATGGCTACACGCCTTTGCGCGGAGCTTTGTCGAAAGCGGGCCAATATTTCGCGAAGAGGGCGACTGACCAGTCTTACGACCCGGTTCAGTACTCCTGCCAGAAAAACTTCACCATCCTGGCCACCGACGGCTACTGGAACACGCCCAACGAGAGTGCGACTTACGGACCGTACAAGATGGACGGCACCAACGTTGGCCAGCAGGACGGCACAGGGACTCCCCGGCCGATGCTGGACGGGCAGGCCGTGAAGGTGACAACGACCGAGAAGTGGACCGACAAGACGACGACGGTGACGTTGAAGAGCACGCCGACCACGTCCACCGTCACAACCACGAAGACCACCAAGACCACCACGCCCTACAAGGGCTGGAAGCAGAACGTCTACACGCTGACGGGGGTCACCACGCAGTTCAGTGCAAATCTGGCGCGGTGCTCATCCCTCAGCGGAAGCTCTTGCACGGTCAGCGTGACGACCAGTGCCGCGCATGGGTTCGCCAATGGCAACACCGTTCAGATTTCCGGCGCCACGCCGTCCGTGTACAACGGCAGTTTCGCCATTGCCAATGCCAGCGGCAACACGTTTACCTACACCCTGACTGGGCAGTCCTCCCGACCGAGCAATCCGAGCGGAACCATCACCGTACTGAAGTCGCCGATGGGTTGCCCCGCAAACCAGGGCAAGGTCAGCACGCAGATGCAAACGCGTGACCAGTCGTCGGTGTCCACCCTCACCGAAAAGCGCATCGACAGCACCACAACGTGGTCGGACGTCACCACGACCACCGTTGTCTCGACGCCCAAGACCCACACCATCATCGAGATGGATGGCAAGGTCACATCCGATACCACCACTTCCGGCTCTGCCACGTCCAGCAGCACCAGCACCACCGCCTCGCGCACCGAGCCCACGGTTACCACGAACGACACCAGCACCGCTGCCGGTGCCGACGTCTACACAGCCTGGGTGAATACGGGGGCGCCGACCGTCAGCGGTGGTTGCGTCTCGGCCGTTCCTAGCCCCAACCCGAGCACCCCCACACAGCTCGGCGGCACGACCACGTCCGCGCCTGCCCCGGTGGTGTCCAGCAACACGACCAATGGCTCTACCGTCGGCTCGGCAGTGACGTCGACTGGCACTCCCGTGACCGAGTCGGGTGAAAAGACGGTGACGAGTTCCACGGCGACGGTTGGAGGCTCCTCCGACTCGCTGGCCGACGTCGCGATGTACTACTACAAGACCGACCTGCGCGACGGCGGGCTGTCGAACTGCACCGGCGCGTTGGGGACCAGCGTGTGCGACAACAACGTCACGCCTTCCGGCGAGGACGTCGCCAGCTGGCAGCACATGAGCACCTACACCATTGGTCTTGGCTTGTCGGGCGTGCTGAAGTACGACCCGAACTACAAGACGCAGACTGTCGGCGATTTCTACGACATCAAGCAAGGCACCAAGAACTGGCCACCCGCCGGCCCGAGCGCGACTGCGGCCAACATCGACGACCTCTGGCACGCCGCTGTCAACGGCAGGGGCACCTACTTCAGCGCGTCAGATCCAGTGAGCGTGGCAGCCAGCCTGAGGCAGGCGTTGAACTCGATCGTTGAGAAGGTCGGTGCGGGCTCTGCCGCGGCCACCAGCACGCTGCAGCCGGTGCAGGGGGATAACGCCATCTACGTGGCGCAGTTCACCTCCGGAGCGTGGACCGGCGACTTGCTCGCTTACAAGATCGACCTCACGACCGGCGAAGTGCCGACCACCAAGTTCGATGCGGACGGCAACGTCATCAGCACGGCTGACTGGTCCGCGGCCAAACAATTGGACGCGAAGATTGCCGCCGGTACGGCACGCCGCATCCTCTACCGCTCGGGTACTGCGCTGAGCGACTTCGACTATGCGGGCATGGATGCCGCGCACAAGGGGTATTTCGACAACGTCTGCACCAAGTCGCCGGCGCTCAGCCAATGCAGTGGCATGAGCACTCCGGACAAGGATGTCGCCAATTCCGGCCTGAACCTCGTCAACTACCTGAAGGGCGGTACCTTCCCTGTCTACCGGAGCCGAAAGACAGCCCTGGGGGATATCGGCAACTCCGCTCCTGTGTTTGTCGGGAAGCCTGCATTCAAGTACACCGAGTACAACTACGCGGGCTTCACGTCCACCAATGCGTCGCGTAAGCGCATGGTGTATGTGGGTGCCAATGACGGCATGCTGCATGCGTTCAATGCGGACACGGGTGAGGAGGAGTGGGCCTACGTGCCGTCGATGGTGATGCCCAAGCTGTACCGCTTGGCGGACGTGGACTACGGCCTGTCGCACCAGTACCTGGTGGATGGGACGCCAACAGTGGCCGATATCCATACCAGCGGCGGATGGAAGACGGTCCTGATCGGTGGCCTGAATGCTGGCGGAAAGGGCTACTACGCGCTGGACATCACCGATCCGGATTCGCCCAAGTCGCTTTGGGAGTACACCGACAGTAACCTCGGGTATTCCTTCAGCGTGCCTGTGATTGCAAAGCGCGCGAACGGAACGTGGGTGGTGGTTTTCGGGTCGGGTTACAACAACAACACGGACGGGGGCAACGGTCACGGCCACCTCTACGTGTTGAATGCCTACACCGGTGTGCCGGAGATGACGCCGCTGGATACCGGTGAAGGATCGACTGGCACGCCCAGCGGCCTCGCACGCATCAACGCTTGGGTGGAGTCCGACATCGACAACACCGCCAAGCGCTTTTACGGCGGTGACCTGCTCGGCAATATCTGGCGCTTCGACATCGACGGCCTGCTGAGCTCCGACCATGCACCGAACGTGCACCCGGTGGCCCAGCTCGTGGTTGGCGGCAAGGCGCAGCCCATCACCGTGCAGCCTCAAGTCGCGGAGGTCACGTCAGGCGGCGTCAAGGTACCGGTGGTATTCGTCGGTACGGGGCGCTACCTGGGCACCAGCGACCTGGGCGACAAGGCGGTGCAATCCATCTACGGCATCAAGGATCCGTTGACCGACGCCGGCCTGGGCGATGTGCGGGCCACGGGCACCTTGGTGCAGCAAACGCTCACCGACGCAGTCGATGCGAAGGGCCAGAAGATTCGCAAGATCAGCGGCAACTCGGTCGACTGGCAGGCCAAGAACGGTTGGTACATCGATCTGCCGACGTCCGGCGAGCGGGTCAACGTGGATCTGCAGATCGTCTACAACGTCTTGACGGTCTCCAGCAACATTCCCAGCGCCGACGCCTGCTCTGCCGGCGGCAGCTCCTGGCAGTACCGGCTCGATCTCACCACCGGCAGTGCGCTGCCCGGGGCGAGCGTGGAAGGCATGGCCGGCATGTGGCTGGGCAACAAGCAGATCGTGGGTGCCACCTCGTACCAGTTGCCCAATGGCACGGTGGTGACCGAGAACACCTATGCCGACGGCACCCTGGGCAAGGGGGGTGAGGGCTTCTCACCAGGGACTGCAGGGCCAGCCCGACGGACTTCGTGGCGTGAACTTGTGGACGGGTCGAACTGAGGCGGGGGCGGCACGCCGCGGCCTTCCGGCCGCGCTGTGCGTAGCCGTGTCGTTGTCGGTGCACGCATCACTGATTGGCGTGCTGACGAGCGGGCCGGCACGCCCGGGCGGCGACACCGCTCGGCATGCGGCGCTGATCACCGCCAGACTGCTCACCGCTGCGTCGACCGATGACCTGCGGGGGAATGAGCCCGAAAGGGAGGCTGAAGTAGGTGCTTCCCCGCCCCCCGAGGCGTCCTTACAAGGCACACCAGTACGGACGCTGGAAACGCCGCCGCTCGCGGCCGCGCCTGGCGAGCAACCTCCTGCCGAGCTGGCAACCAGCTCCCCTCCCGGCCCCGCTCTCGAGGCACCAGTGGTGCACTCCGCGGGCAGTGCACGCGCCGGGGATGAGTTTGACGGTTATGTCCCCCGGCCGCTGCTCACCGTGCCGCCGGTCCTTCGAAGTTCAGTGCTTCTCGCCTGGCCGGAGGACATCAAACTGGCGGACGGCCGCTATGCTGCGGTCCTGTCCTTGTTCATTGACGAGGCCGGCATCGTGCGCAGGGTTGAAGTCGAAGATGCGGACCTGCCAGCGGCCTTGGAAGACGTGGCAAGGAGCGCCTTCCTGAACGCGAGGTTCGAGCCCGGCCAAGTGGACGGCAGCATCGTGAAGTCACGCATCCGCATCGCGGTGGAGTTCGAGAGTCGCCCCTCCGCGGCATCCCGCCGATTCTGAGCTCCGGCCCACTGCTCGCCGCTATACCCGGGCGGTTGGTGGCTGCAAGCGGGCAATCCCTTGTGCATGCGACAATCTTCGCGGCCGGTCCTGGCCGTTGAGACGCTGGCCATCGAGCCCGCCCATCGCCCGATGCCCAATTCCCCCCTGATCGACATCGACCACGTCACCTTCGGCTACGACGCCAGCCGCACGATCCTCAATGACGTGTCGTTGCAGTTCCAGCGTGGCAAGGTCACTGCCATCCTGGGCGGCTCGGGCTGCGGCAAGACGACCTTGCTGCGGTTGATCGGCGGCATGTTCACGCCCAACCGGGGCCGAATCCTGTTCGACGGCCAGCCGGTGGACACGCGCGACAAGGATGCGCTGTTCCGCCTGCGCCGGCGCCTGGGCATGCTGTTCCAGTTCGGCGCGCTGTTCACCGACCTCACGGTGTTCGAGAACGTGGCGTTCCCGCTGCGCGAACACACCGACCTTCCCGAGACCATGATCCGCGACATCGTGCTGATGAAGCTCAATGCGGTGGGCCTGCGCGGCGCGGCCGGCCTGCGCATCTCGCAGGTGTCGGGCGGCATGGCGCGGCGGATCGCGCTGGCCCGGGCGATCGCGCTGGACCCGGAACTCATCATGTACGACGAGCCCTTTGCCGGCCTGGACCCCATCTCCATGGGCGTGGCGGCCAACCTGATCCGCCAGCTCAACGATTCCACCGGCGCCACCTCGCTGATCGTGTCGCACGACGTTCAGGAGTGCTTCATGATCTGCGACTACGCGTACCTCATGTCCTCGCAGGGCAAGGTGGTGGCGCACGGTCGCCCGGAGGAGCTCAACGCCTCCGAGCATCCCGAAGTGCGCCAGTTCATCCGCGGTGAACCCGATGGCCCGGTGCGTTTCCACTATCCCGCCCGGCCGCTGGCCGAGGACCTGCAGGTGCCGGCATGACGAACCCGATCACCTGGCTGGGCGCGGGCACGCTCAACTGGTTGCGCTCCCTGGGCGCGGCGGCGTTCTTCTTCCGCGACCTGCTGCGCAACATCCCGGCGGCCCTGCGCCGTTTCGGGCTGGTGGTGGCGCAGGTGCATGCCATCGGCAACCTGTCGCTGGTGATCATCCTGGCGTCCGGCCTGGCGGTGGGTTTCGTGCTCGCGCTGCAGATGTACTACGCGCTGGTGACCTATGGCGCCGCGGAGTCGCTGGGCCTGATCGTCAACCTGGCCCTGGTGCGCGAACTGGGGCCGGTGGTCACTGCGCTGCTCTTCGCGGGCCGGGCCGGCACCTCGCTCACCGCCGAGATCGGCCTGATGAAGGCCGGGGAGCAGCTGTCGGCGATGGAGATGATGGCCATCGACCCCAAGAGCCGGGTGCTGGCGCCACGCTTCATCGGCGGCATCGTCTCCATGCCCATCCTCGCGATCCTGTTCTCCACCATCGGCATCCTGGGCGCCTACGTGGTGGCGGTGCTGCTGATCGGGGTGGATGCGGGCAACTTCTGGTCGATCATGCAGAGCAAGGTCGACGTGTGGCGCGACGTGGGCAACGGCATCGTCAAGAGCGCGGTCTTCGGCGTGATCTGCACCTTCGTCGCGCTGTACCAGGGCTATGAAACCCAGGCCACGCCCGAAGGTGTTGCGTTTGCCACCACGCGCACGGTTGTCATCTCGTCGCTGGGCGTGCTGGCCATGGACTTCGTTTTGACGGCGCTGATGTTCTCCACGCCGTGACCCAAGGGATCAAAGAATGAGCAAAAAAGGAATCGAAACGCTGGTGGGCCTGTTCGTGCTGCTGGGCATCCTGGGGCTGGTGTTCCTGTCGCTCAAGGCCGCCAACCTCGGCAGCTTTGGCGGGGGCGACGCCTACCAGGTGCAGGCGCGCTTCGACAACATCGGTGGCCTCAAGGTGCGGGCGCCCGTGCGCAGCGCAGGCGTCACCGTGGGCCGGGTGTCGGCCATCTCGCTGGACGGCAAGACCTTCCAGGGCGTCGTCACCCTGGACATCGCCAAGGGCTTCCAGTTCCCGAAGGATTCGTCGGCCAAGATCCTCACGGCCGGGCTGTTGGGTGACCAGTACATTGGCATCGAGCCGGGCGGCGACGAAAAGAACCTGGCCGCTGGTGACGTGATCAAGCAGACGCAGTCCGCGGTGGTGCTGGAGAACCTCATCGGCCAGTTCCTGTTCAACAAGGCGGCCGACGCCGGCACGGCAACCGATGCGGGGGCGAAGAAGTGAGGCCTTCAACAATGCCGCGCCGGGCAGCGCGCCTGGTGCTGCTGCTGGCTTTCATCGGGTTGGCCGGCTGCGCCACGGTGGAAGGCCCGCCCCAGCGCCAGAGTGCCGGCCAGAAGCTGGACCCATGGGAGAACTGGAACCGCAAGGTGTTCTCCTTCAATGAAGGGCTGGACGAGCACGTGCTCAAGCCCGTCGCCACGGCCTACCAGAAGGTGGTGCCTTCCTTCATCCGCACGGCGATCCACAACTTCTTCAGCAACGCGGAGGACGGCTGGTCCGCGGTGAACCACCTGCTGCAGGGCAAGGGCCAGTCGGGCTTCGAGATGCTGGTGCGCTTCAACACCAACACCGTGCTCGGGTTTGGTGGCCTGCTGGACATCGCCAGCGAGGCGGGCCTGGAACGCCAGCCGGAGGACTTTGGCCAGACGCTAGGCCGCTGGGGCTTTGGTGCCGGTGCTTACATCGTGTGGCCAGTGCTGGGGCCCTCCTCGGTGCGCGACTCGCTCGCGTTGCCACTGGACCGCAGCGCCACGCCGGCCGTGGTGTTCAAGGACTACGCGGACGAACTCGGCATCCTGAGTGTGCAACTGGTCGACACCCGGGCCAATCTGCTGGGCGCCAGCCGCGTCATCGACGACATCGCGCTGGACAAGTACAGCTTCGTGCGCGACGGCTACCTGGCGCGCCGGCGCAGCCTGGTGTACGACGGCAGTCCGCCTGAACGCGAGGCGGTGGACGATGCGGACCGGGATGCCCCGGCCCATGCCGAAGCGGCCTCCGCGGCCAGCGCGCCCGCTTCGGCGGCCAGCCGGTGAACCGCTGCGCCGCTGGCGCGTTGAACCATTGTGTCGGCCCAGTCTCGAACCGGGTCATCCGCGAACCGGGCACTTCGGTGCCTGGCTTCGTGCAACGGTATGTAAGGAGCAGACCAACAATGTGGATCCAACGATTTTTCTCCGCGCTCGTGGTCACGGGCGCTTTCCTGGGCGCCGGCGCGGCCCGCGCTGAAACCACCCCCGATGGCCTGGTCAAGCAGGTTTCCAACGAGGTGATCGATGCGGTCAAGGCCGACAAGGCCATCCAGGCCGGCGACATCCAGCGCATCAACGCCCTCGTGGACGCCAAGGTGATGCCGCATGTGAACTTCCAGCGCATGACCGCTTCCTCGGTGGGCCGGCACTGGCGCAGCGCCACGCCGGAACAGCAAAAGCGCCTGCAGGACGAGTTCAAGACCCTGCTGATCCGCACCTATGCCGGCGCGCTCACCCAGGTGAAGGAACAGACCACGGTGCAGCTCAAGCCCATGCGCGCGCAGCCCACCGACAACGAGGTGGTGGTCCGCACGGAAGTGCGCAGCAGTGCCGGCGAGCCGGTGCAGCTGGATTACCGGCTGGAGAAGGCGGCTGACAGCTGGCGCGTGTTCGACATCAACGTCGGCGGCATCTGGCTGGTGGAGCAATACCGCAACAGCTTTGCCCAGGAAATCGGCGCCAACGGGGTCGACAGCCTGATCGCCAAGCTGGCCGAAAAGAACAAGAGCGCCGGGGCCGCCAAGCCGGCCAAGAGCTGATCGCTCGCCATGCTGCTGCTGCCTGAAACCGTGACGCTGCGCGAGGCGCAGGACACCTTGCGCATGCTCTCGCAGGCGCTGCAGCGTGATGGTGGCGACCTGCTCACGGTCGACGCGAGTCCCCTGCGCGAGTTCGACAGCGCTGCGCTCGCGGTGCTGCTCGAATGCCGCCGCCTGGCGCAGGCCTGGGGCAAGCGGTTTGCGGTGCACGGTGCGCCGCTCAAGCTGTCCGGCCTGGCCAGGTTGTACGGCGTGGAGGGCCTGCTCGGCCTCGACCTTGCGACGGCGGCCTCGCCTGCTTAGTGCGCGAACGTC
Source organism: Ideonella sp. BN130291 (assembly GCF_036231905.1). Lineage (NCBI taxonomy): Bacteria > Pseudomonadati > Pseudomonadota > Betaproteobacteria > Burkholderiales > Sphaerotilaceae > Ideonella > Ideonella sp. BN130291. The sequence goes on from NZ_JAZARE010000012.1 coordinate 105,149, forward strand.
CTGTCTCACCGGCAGCGGGCCCGCAAGGGGCCCGTTTTCATTCCGGCTGGGCGTAGCGCTTGGCGCGCAGGTTCTTCTTGATCTCCTGCAGCATGGGCCGCAGCGTCTGCTGGCCCACGCGCAGCGCCACGCCAGTGGTCAGGATGTCGATGATCGTCAGGTGCAGCAGGCGCGACACCATCGGGCTGTAGCGGTCGTAGTCCTCCGGGTGGTCGGCCGCCAGCAGCACCAGGTTGCTGCCCTGCGCCATCTGCGCCAGCGGTGAGCCGCTGCAGGTGATCACGATCACCATCGCGCCCTTGCGGCGGGCGATGTCCACCACGTCGATCAGGTCGCGGCTGCGGCCCGAATTGGAAATCACCACCGCACAATCACCCGGCTGCAGCATGGTGGCGCTCATCACCTGCACATGCCCGTCGCTGCAGGCGATGGCGCTTACGCCGAGGCGGAAGAACTTGTGCTGCGCATCCTGCGCCACGATGCCGGAATTGCCCACGCCGTAGAACTCGATGCGCCGGCCCTTGCGCACCGCCTCGGTCAATGCGCTGATGGCTCGGTCGAAGGCATGGCCGGCCGCGTCGTTGCGGTACTTCAGCAGCGCGCTCACCGCGTTGTCGATCACCTTGACGATCAGGTCGCCGGGTTTGTCGTCCTCGTCCACCGCCCGGTGCACAAAGGGAACGCCCTCGTTCACGGTGCCGGCGAGCTTGAGCTTGAAGTCCGCCAGCCCGTCATAACCCACGCTGCGGCAGAAACGCACAACCGTCGGCTTGCTGACATGCGCCCGGTCGGCCAGCTCGCTCACCGGCAGGCTGGCGAAGGTGCGTGCATCGTTGAGCACCAGCTTGGCCACACGCTGTTCGGCCGGCGGCAGCGCCGGGATCGAAGCGCGGATGCGGTCCAGCATGCTCATGGCAGCGCCCGCGTGCCGGCGGCCGGTGCGCTCACTGCTCTTCGTCCCAGGCGAAGCCGTCGCGGGCGACCAGCGCGCTGGCGGCAGGCGGGCCCCAGCTACCGGCGGCATAGGGCCGCGGGCCGCCGCTGTCGCGCTCCCAGGCTTCCAGCACCGGCTCCACCCAGCGCCAGGCCTGCTCCTGCTCGTCGCTGCGCACGAACAGGTTCAGCCGGCCGGCGATGGCGTCCAGCAGCAGGCGCTCATAGGCGCCCACGCGCTCCGTCGGGAAGGCCTTGTCGAAGTCCAGGTCCAGCTTCACTGGCGACAGGCTCTCGCTCTGGCCGGTGCCCTTGGCCGCCAGCAGGTGCAGCTCCAGCCCATCTTCCGGCTGCAGCTTGATCACCAGCTTGTTGGCCTGCGCGGCGCCCGGGAAGATGGGGTGCGGCACCGGGCGGAAGTTGACGACGATTTCGGCGTCGCGCGCGGCCAGGCGCTTGCCGGTGCGCAGGTAGAACGGCACGCCGGCCCAGCGCCAGTTTTGCACCTCGGTGCGCAAGGCGACGAAGGTTTCGCAGCGGCTGCCGGCTGGCACCTTCACCTCATCCAGGTAGCCAGGGACCGGTTTGCCGTCCACCGTGCCGGCGCGGTACTGGCCACGCACCACGTCGCGCTGCACGCTTTCGTCGGTGAAGGGCCGCAGCGAGCGCAGCACCTTGAGCTTCTCGTCGCGGATGGCGTCGGCGTCGCTGGTGGAGGGCGGCTCCATCGCGATCATCGTCAGCAGCTGCAGCGCATGGTTCTGGATCATGTCGCGCAGGGCGCCGGTGCGGTCATAAAAGTCGCCCCGGGTGCCCACGCCGATGGCCTCGGCGAGCGTGATCTGGATGTTGGCGATGCTCTCGCGGCGCCACAGCGGCTCGAACAGCGCGTTGCCGAAACGCAGCGCCATCAGGTTTTGCACCGAGGGCTTGCCCAGGTAGTGGTCGATGCGGAAGGCCTGCTGCTCGCTGAACACCGAGCGCACCACGCGGTTGATTTCCTGAGCGCTCTGCAGGTCGTGGCCGAGCGGCTTTTCCAGCACCACGCGGATGTGCGGCGCGTTCAGGCCGGCGGCGCCCAGCTGCTCGCAGATCTGGGGGAACAGGTGCGGGCTGGTGGCCAGGTACAGCACGACGGTGTCGGCATTGCGTTCGGCCAGCCACTCTTTCAGCCGGGTGTAGTGCTCCGGCTGGGACAGGTCCATGCGCCGGTAGTGCAGCAGTTGGGCAAAGCGCTCGAATTCCTCGTCGCTGGGCCGTTTGGGCGTGTCCACTTCCTGGAAGCGGTCCTTCAGCCAGCTACGGTATTTGTCGTCGGACTGTTCATCACGCGCGACAGCGAGGATGCGGCCGCCCGGCGGCAGCTTGCCGTGGCGGAAGGCCTGGAACAGGGCCGGCATGAGCTTGCGCCAGGTGAGATCGCCGGTGCCGCCAAAGAAGACGAGGTCGAATGACATGTCAGATGTGCTGGACGTGTAACTTAGTTTCTTCTGGAATGATGCCCAAGTTTCTTCTGTCGGTCAACGGCAACCCGCATGCCGGCCGCAGGGCTAGGATGGCGCTTGCAGCTAGGGAGGTGGGCACATGGTGATGGCTCGCTGGGCACTCGCAATCAGCTTGTTCATCCCCGCCGGGGCGCAGCCCCAGGAGGGGCAGCTGAACGTGATCTGCTGCGTGCAGGCGGAGTGGTGCAGCATGGCGCAGACGGTGTTCTCGCGCACCACCGGCGTCAACGTCCGCATCGTCCACAAGGGCTCCGGCGAAGCGCTCGCCCAGCTGGTGTCCGAGCGCAGCAATCCCAAGGCCGACCTCTGGTTCGGTGGCACGGGCGACCCCCACCTCGAAGCCGCGGAACAGGGGCTGACGCAGGAATACCGCTCACCCCAGCTGCCCCAGCTGCATGGCTGGGCGCAGGCGCAGGCAGCGCAGTCCGGCTACCGCACGGTGGGCATCTATTCCGGCCTGCTCGGGTTTGCCTACAACCCTGAGGTGCTGGCCCGACGGAAGCTGCCGGTGCCCCACGCCTGGGCCGACCTGGTGAGGCCGCACTACCGCGGCCACATCCAGGTGGCCAGTCCCGCATCCAGCGGCACGGCCTACACCATGGTGGCCACGCTGGTGCAGCTGATGGGTGAGGAGCGTGCCTTCGCCTACCTGAAGGCCCTGCATCGCAACGTGGCCGTGTATCCCCGCACTGGTGTGGCGCCGATCAAGGCGGTGGCGCGCGGCGAGGCGGCGGTGTCCATCAGCTTCCTGCACGACGGGCCGGGCGAAAAGCTCAACGGGTTTCCGGTGGAGACCACCGTGCCCATCGAAGGCACCGGTGCGGAGATCGGCTCGATGTCCATCGTGAAAGGCGCACGCAACCTCGCCAACGCCAAGCGCTTCTACGAATGGGCGCTGTCGCCCCAGGCCCAGCAGTTCGCGGCGGCGGCCAAGCAGTTCCAGCTGCCGTCCCACCGGGCCACGCCGGTGGATCCGCTGGTGCCGGACTTCCGCAAGGTCAAGCTCATCCCCTACGACTACGCACGCTACGGCAGCGCTGCGGAGCGCGCCCGCCTGATCGCGCGCTGGGAAAAGGATGTGATGCAGCAGGCACGCTGAATGCACTGGTAACCGGTTCGGACCCGGGTGTGCGCCCGCTCGGGTTCTAATGCGGCCGCAACCCTTGTCCAACCCCATGAACCAGCTCGACCAGCTCAAGCAATACACCACCGTGGTGGCCGACACCGGCAACTTCAAGCAGCTGGCGGCCTTTGCGCCGCGCGACGCCACCACCAACCCGTCGCTCATCCTCAAGGCGGTGCAGCAGCCCGACTACGCGCCGCTGCTCACTGAAACAGTGGCCGCCCGCAAGGACAAGCCGCTGGAATCCGTCGTGGACGAGGTGCTGGTGCGCTTCGGCCTGGAGATCCTCAAGGTCGTGCCCGGCCGGGTGAGCACCGAGGTGGACGCGCGCTTGAGCTTCGACACCGCCTGCACCATCGCACGGGCCAAGCGCCTGATCACGCTGTACGAACGCGCCGGCATTGGCCGCGAGCGGGTGCTGATCAAGGTGGCCGCCACCTGGGAAGGCATCCAGGCGGCACGCGCGCTGGAGCACGAAGGCATCCACTGCAATCTGACCTTGCTGTTCTCCTTCTGCCAGGCCGTGGCCTGCGGCGACGCCGGCGTGACGCTGATCTCGCCCTTCGTCGGTCGCATCTACGACTGGTACAAAAAAGCCGCCGGCCCGGCCTGGGACGAAGCGGCGAACGCTGGTGTCAACGATCCCGGTGTGAAGTCGGTGACGCAGATCTATCGCTACTACAAGAAGTTCGGCATCCCCACCGAGGTGATGGGCGCGAGCTTCCGCAACATCGGGCAGATCCATGCCCTGGCCGGTTGCGACCTGCTCACCATCAGCCCCGAGCTGCTGGCCCAGCTGCAGGCCACCGAAGCACCGCTGGCGCGCGCGCTGAGCCCGGATCCGGCGGAGTGCGCCGGGGTGCACGCGGTGATGTTCAACGAACCGGCCTTCCGCTACGCCCTCAACGACGACGCGATGGCCAGCGACAAGCTCTCCGAAGGCATCCGCGCCTTTGCCGCCGACGCGATCAAGCTCGACAAGATGATCGAGGGCCTGAAATGAAACCCCCACGCTCACTTCGTTCGCTGCCCCCCGAGGGGGCCGCTCAGTACCTTCGGAACGGCCGGGCGGTACTGAAATGAGCGGCCACTGGAACGACGCACCTCGTTGCGACCGCACCGTGGCCTGGACCGGCCTGCGTGGCCACTACGAAGCCCACGGGCGCGACTTCGATCTGCGTGAGGCCTTCGCGCGCGACGCGGCCCGCTTCGAGGCCTTTGCCGTCGACGCGCCGGCCGTGTTCGCCGATCTCTCCAAGAACCGCTGGGACCTGGCGACGCGCCGCCTGCTGCTGGAGCTGGCACGCGAATGCCGGCTGGAGGCGCGGCGCGACGCCCTGTTCGCGGGCGAGCCGATCAACGTGACCGAAGGCCGCGCGGTGCTGCACACGGCACTGCGCGCGCCGCGCGGTGCTGGCCCGCACAGCGCCGAGGTGCACGAGGTGCTGGACCGCCTGCTCACCTACGTGGAGCAGGTGCGCGACACGGCGGCCAGCGGCATCCGCCATGTGGTGAACATCGGCATCGGCGGCTCCGACCTGGGGCCGCAGATGGCCGTGCCGGCGCTGGACGCCTTCACCCATCCGCAGCTGCGCTTCCACTTCGTGTCCAACGTGGACGGGCACGACATCGCGCCGGTGCTGCGCCAGCTCAAGCCCAGCGAGACGCTGTTCATCATCGCGTCCAAGACCTTCACCACCCAGGAGACGATGGCGAACGCCGAGGTGGCGAAGGCCTGGTTCCTGGCCAACGGCGGGACCGACACGAACAAGCACTTCGTGGCGACCACCACCAACGTTGAAGCGGCCGCGCGCTTCGGCATTTCCACCACCTTCGGTTTCTGGGACTGGGTGGGCGGCCGGTACTCGATGTGGTCGGCCATCGGCCTGCCCATCGCGCTGGCCATCGGCGCCGATAACTTCCGCAGCCTGCTGGCCGGTGCGCACGCGATGGACGAGCACTTCCGCAGCGCGCCGCTGGAGCGCAATCTCCCGGTGCAACTGGGCCTGCTGGACCTGTGGTACCGCAACTTCCATGGCTTCACCAGCCGCGGCGTTGCGCCCTACCACCAGGGCCTGAAGCGGCTGCCCGCCTACCTGCAGCAGCTCGAAATGGAGTCCAACGGCAAGTCGGTGGACCTGGCCGGCGAGCCGCTGCCGTACGCCACCAGCCCGGTGGTCTGGGGCGAGCCCGGCACCAACGGCCAGCACGCCTTCTTCCAGATGCTGCACCAGGGCACCGACGTGATCCCGGTGGAGTTCATCGCGGTCAAGCACGCCACCCATTCGCATGCCGACCTGCACACCAAGCTGCTGGCCAACTGCCTGGCGCAGTCGCAGGCGCTGATGCTGGGCAAGTCCACCGAACAGGCGGCCACCGAACGCGCGCCCACCGCGTCGAAGACGCTGGATGCGCAGACGATCGCGCGGCACCGCACCTTCCCGGGCAACCGGCCCAGCACCACGCTGGTGTTGGACAGGCTGGACCCGCATGCGCTGGGCGCGCTGGTCGCGATGTACGAACACCGCGTGTTCGTCAGCGGCGCGCTGTGGGGCATCAACAGCTTCGACCAGTGGGGCGTGGAGCTGGGCAAGGCGCTGTGCAACGACCTGCTGCCGCGGCTGGCTTCGCGCGACGTTCAGGGCCTGGACGCGTCCACGGCGGGGCTGCTGCAGCGGCTGGTGAACTGATGGCAGTGGTGTTCGACCTGGGTGCCGTGGTCTTCCGCTGGCGCCCCGAAGTGCTGTTGTCGCGCGTGCTGCCGCACCGGGCGCCCACACCGCAACATGCCGGCCCCCTGGTGCGCGACTTCTTCCAGGAGTTCTCGGGCGACTGGGGGGAGTTCGACCGAGGCACGCTCGACGTGCCCGAGCTGGTGCGCCGCATGTCCAAGCGCACCGGCTTGTCGCCCGACGAGGTGGAGCGGGTGGTGCTGGCGGTGCCTCAGGAGCTGGAGCCGATACCGCTGACGGTGGCGCTGATCGAGCAGCTGCGGGAAGCCGGGCACACCACCTACTACCTCTCGAACATGCCGGCTGACTACGCCACGCATCTGGAGCGCACTTATCCCTTCGGCACATGGTTCCGCGATGGTGTGTTCTCGTCCCGGGTGCGACTGATCAAGCCGGAGCCTGCGATCTACCGGTTGGCACAGGAACGCCTGGCGCTCCAGCCGTCGGAGACCTTGTTCATCGACGACTCGCCACGCAACGTGGTGGCGGCCCGGGTGGCGGGCTGGCAGGCGCTGCACTTCACCAACGCCGAGCAGCTGGCTGCGGACCTGCGCTCCGGCGGCTGGTTATGAGCTGCTGAGCGGGCTGCCCGGGGTGCGGCGCGAGCGCGCGCGGCGCCACTGCCGGGTGGACGAGAACCCGGCCAGGTCACTCGCCTTCTGCACCGTCGCGCCTTGCTGCAGCGCCTGCTGCGCCAGCGCGGTGCGGATGCGCTCCACGTACTCGCGCGGTGAAATGCCGGCCTGCTCGCGGAACAGCCGTCCCAGGTGGCGCGGCGTGACATGGGCCACCTGGGCCAGGGCGTGGGCGCTCCACGCCCGCCCCGGGCGCTCGCACACCGCGTCCTGCACCCGGTGCACCGCCGGGTGCAGGTGGTTGCGCCAGGCGAGCAGGGGTGAGAGCTCAGGGTCGTCCGGCCCGCGCCGCAGGTAGACCACCATGTCGCGTGCCACGCCGGCGGCCAGCGCGTTGCCGCAGGTGCGCGCCACCAGATGCAGCGCCAGGTCGATGCCGGCGGTGATGCCGGCGCTGGAGGCCACCGCGCCGTCCACAACGAACACCCGGTTATGGCAGACCTGCGCGGCGGGGGCCAGCTGACTGAGCGCTTCGAGCAACTCATGGTGGGTGGTGCAGCGGCGCCCGGCCAGCAAGCCGGCATCGGCCGCCAGGAGGCCACCGCTGCACACGGTGACCAGGCCCGCGCCCGCGCGGTCGCCGGGGCCGGGCAGGGTGGCGGCAAGGTGTGGCGCCACCACCTCGCCCAGCCATTGGCGAGTCGCCAGCCAGGCCGGCGACGGATGGGCGGCACGCTCGGCGGCTTCCGCGCCGCCCCCCGGCAGACCCATCAGTACCACCCAGCTGGGTGCGTCCAGCACGCCGGGCAGCGGCGCCAGGCCGCTGAGCAAGGCGCCCACCGAGCTGTCCGCCTCCGGCTCGGGGCCGATGAAACGCAGGCGGAACGCAGGTGCCAGGCCGCGCTGCTGCGCATGCCGGTTCGCCAGCCTGAAGGCCTCTGCCGGACCGGCCAGGTCCAGCAGCAGGGTGCCGGGCAGCATCACGAACAGCAGGTCGATCACGGACCGCATCCTTGCGGCTTGAACACGCGCTCGGTCGACGCAGGGTGGCGGGCGAGTGCCGCAGCCGGGCGGCGCGGCCGCGGCAGCAGTTCGCCGCCGCAGTTGGGGCAGCGGCCCTTCAGGCGACCGTCGGCGCAGGGGGCGCAGAAGGTGCATTCGAAGGAGCAGATGCGGGCCTGGTCCGAATCGGCCGGCAGGTCGCGGTCGCAGCACTCACAGCCGGGGCGCAGTTGCAGCATGGTGCTCCTCCTCGGTCAGCGCGCGCGGTCCAGCGCCTGCTCCACCGTGCACAGGGTGGCGAATCGGTCCACCAGCACCGTCTCGGTCCGCTCCTTGATCTGGGCCGGTGTCAGCGTGGCGCCGGCGGGCGTGCGCATGGCGAAGGTGAGGGTGGCTTCGGTGATGTAGTCCACCTCGTAGCCTTCGTCGCTGGCGTGGCGGGTGGTGGTCTCGCAGCACTGTTCGGTGCGGATGCCGGCCACCATCAGGCGGCGGATGCCATGGGTGTGCAGCCACACCGGCAACTCGCTGCCCACCAGCGCGCTGTGGCGGTGCTTTTCCATCCGAAGGGCCGCATCGAAGGGCGCCAGGCCATCGAGCGCCCGCACCAGCCCGCTGGCCGGGGAAAAGGGGTTGTCGGCGGTGTGCGGCGGATCGGTGTGGAACACCTGCACCACCGGGATGCCGCGCGCCGCGCAGCCGGCGACGAGCGCGTTGCAGCGCTCCAGGAAAGCCGGCAGGTCAGCGTCGGACCAGTAGGGGCGGGCGCGGAACGATTGCTGCACGTCGATGAGCAGGAGGGCGGTTTGCATCAGGGGCTCCGGGGTGAAAGTGCCCTCATGGTGCGCCCCGCCGGTCAGTGGGCCAACGCCCGCGGCGGACCCATGGCGGTCATTTCAGGACATCAGGCGCCCAGCCCCGCGCAGGCCTGCAGCGCCGCCTCGGTGCCCTGCTGCACGATGGCTGCGCGCCAGGCGTCGGTGTCGGTGTAGAACGCGGCCAGCAGCCGCTGCTTGATGGCCTGGGCCTGCGGCGCACCCACCTCCGGATGGTTCTCCAGCCACTGGTCGCCGCGCATCGCCTCGATGGTCTCGCGCAGCGGCACGGTGCCGTACTCCAGCGCGATGCCGGTGTATTCCGCCTGCGGGCACTCCTGGTAGGCCGCCATCCACATCAGGCCTTCGAGCTGGGCCGAGCTGGAGCTGCCGTCGTGGATGGAGGTCACGGCCGGCCCCCACCATTGCTGAGCCCGCGCCCAGGCCTGGGCATCGTCCTGGCAGGCGAAGATGCGTTCGCCCACGCCGGTGGGGCCCAGGCCGGTGTGGAAGTCGATCCAGCCGAGACGCTCGCAACGCTGGCCATGCTCCTGCAGCACGTGGCGCAAGGTCTGGTGGCTCCAGGTCGGGTTGGCGCCGCCGTAGAACAGGCCCTGGGGGTGCGTGTACTGGCCGCCGCTGATCGCCTGCTGCAAGGCCTTTTCGCCATGCTGTGCGAGGAAGCGCATCAGCACCGCTTCGTTTTCGGGCGTGGGTGGCCACTGCGGTGGCACCAGCGCGTGCGCGATCTCCTCATAGCCCGGGTTGGTGGGCGGCGGGCGGGAGAAGTCGATGAAGTTGCGGTTCAGGTCCACGTTTTCATGGGTGGTGCGCCGCCACCATGAAAAACCGTAGGGGTTGAGGGCGTGGATGTAGAGCACGGCGGCGCCCGCCGCGTCGGCCGCACGATGAAAGGCCGGGTCCGACAGCAGGGCGATCTGCACGCCGGAGCCGCAATAGCCTTCCACGCCATGGCAGGCGCTGGTCAGGACCAGCAAGCGCCTTGCGTCGGCGGCGCCGAAACGCGCCACGTCCATGGCCAGCACCTCGCCGTCGCGGCCCAGCAGCGGGTGGCGGTGGCTGTGCACATCCAGGCCGGCAGTCTCGGCAGCGGCCAGGAACTTCTCGCGCGCCTCCCGGTAGCTGCGGGAGAAGAACTCGGTGACGGAAGAGGGCATCAGTGGCCCTTCAACGCGGCGTGGCCAGCCACTGCTCTGCCATGCGCACCCATACCGTGGCCCCCAGCGGAATCAGGTCGTCGTTGAAGTCGTAGCTGGGGTTGTGCAGCATGCACGGCCCCATGCCATGGCCGCCCGCGCGGTGCGCGCCGTCGCCGTTGCCGATGAGGAAGTAGCAGCCCGGCTTGGCCTGCAGGAAGTAGCTGAAGTCCTCGGCGCCCATCGTAGGCTCGAAGTCCAGCACATTGGCCGGCCCCGCCACATCGGCCAGCACCTGCTGCACGAAACGGGTCTCGGCCTCGTGGTTGATGGTGGGCGGGTAGTTGCGGTCGAACTGGAACTCGCAGGACGCCTCGAAGGCGGCGCAGGTGGCTTCGGCGATGGTCTTCATGCGCCGTTCGATCAGGTCCAGCACCTCGGTGGTGAAGGTGCGCACCGTGCCTTCGATCACGCACGCTTCGGGCACCACGTTGGTGGCTTCGCCGGTGTGGATCATGGTGACCGAGATCACCCCGGTGTCGATCGGGCGCTTGTTGCGCGAGATGATGGTCTGGAAGGCCTGCACCATCTGGCAGGCTGCCGGCACCGGGTCGATGCCCAGGTGCGGCATGGCGCCGTGCGCGCCCTTGCCGCGGATCGTGATCTTGAACTCGTTGCTGGAGGCGAACACCGGGCCGCTGCGCACCGCGAACTGGCCGACCTGCAGGCCGGGCCAGTTGTGCACGCCGAAGATGGCCTCCATCGGGAAGCGCTCGAACAGGCCGTCCTTCATCATCTCGCGTGCGCCGCCACCGCCTTCTTCGGCCGGCTGGAACACCAGGTACACGGTGCCATCGAAGTTGCGGTGTTTGCTGAGGTGCTTGGCCGCCGCGAGCAGCATGGCGGTGTGGCCATCGTGGCCGCAGGCGTGCATCTTGCCGGGGTGTACGCTGGCATGGCCGAAGGCATTGCGCTCGGTCATGGGCAGCGCGTCGATGTCGGCGCGCAGGCCCACGGCCCGCGACGAGCTGCCGTTCTTCACGATGCCGACCACGCCGGTCTTGCCCAGGCCCCGGTGCACCTCGATGCCCCATTCAGAAAGGGCCTTGGCAATCAGGTCCGCGGTGCGGACCTCCTCGAAGCACAGTTCCGGGTGTTGGTGGATGTCGCGCCGCAGCGCAGCAATGCTGGCCGCGTCGGCCAGGATGGACTCGATCAACTGCATGCTGGTCTCCGGATCGCTGGCCGCTGCGGGCCGCGCTCGATGGAAAAAGGCATCTTAATGCCGCAACAAGTTGTTTGCCCGAGTGGGGCATGGCGGCTTGTGGCCTGTGCGATATTCGCCCGATGGAAGCCGCTGCCACCACCGTACGTGCTGCCTGCCCGCACGACTGCCCCGACACCTGCGCGATGCGCGTCACCGTGCAGGACGGCCGCGCGATCCGCGTGCAGGGGGACCCCGAGCACCCCACCACCCACGGCGCGCTGTGCACCAAGGTCAGCCGCTATCCGGAGCGTACCTACCACCCGGACCGGGTGCTGCATCCGCTCAAGCGCGTGGGCCCCAAGGGCAGCGGGCAGTTCGAGCGCGTGAGCTGGGACGAGGCGCTGGCTGACATCGCCCAGCGCCTGCAGGCCATTGCCGCACGCGACCCCCAAGCCATCCTGCCCTACAGCTATGCCGGCACCATGGGGCTGGTGCAGGGGGAGAGCATGGCGGGCCGGTTCTTCCACCGGCTGGGCGCGTCGCTGCTGGATCGCACCATCTGCGCCGCCGCCGGCGGCGAGGCGCTGCGCCAGACCTATGGCGGCAAGGTCGGCATGCATGTGGAGTTCTTTGCAGAGAGCCGGTTGATCGTGATCTGGGGCAGCAACTCCATCGCCTCCAACCTGCATTTCTGGACCTTCGCGCAGCAGGCCAAACGCAACGGCGCCAAGCTGGTGTGCATTGACCCGCGCAAGACCGAAACCGCCGACAAGTGCCACCAGCACATCGCGCTGCTGCCCGGCACCGACGGCGCGCTGGCGCTCGGCCTGATGCACGAGCTGATCGTGCACGGCTGGCTGGACCTGGACTACATCGCCCGCCATGTCGAAGGCTTCGATGCGCTGCGTGAGCGCGCCCTGCAGTGGCCGCCGGAGCGGGCGGCGCAGGTGTGCGGCATCACGGCCGACGAAGTGCGTGGCCTGGCGCGCGACTACGCCAGCATCGCGCCCGCCGCCATCCGCTTGAACTACGGCATGCAGCGTGTGCGGGGCGGTGGCAACGCGGCACGCCTGGTCGCGCTGCTGCCCTGCCTGACCGGCGCCTGGCGCCATCGCGCCGGCGGGCTGCTGTTCTCCAGCTCCGGCTGGTTCCCCACCAACCCGCAGGCCCTGCAACGGCCCGACCTGCTGACCGGCCGGCAGCCGCGCACCATCAACATGAGCACCATCGGCGACGACCTGCTGCGACCGGGCTCGCCCGAGTTCGGCCCGAAGATCGAGGCGGTGGTCGTCTACAACAGCAACCCGGTGGCGGTGGCGCCGCAGTCGCCCAAGGTGACACAGGGCTTCCGCCGCGAGGATCTGTTCACCGTGGTGCTGGAGCACTTCCTCACCGACACGGCCGACCACGCCGACTATGTGTTGCCGGCCACCACCCAGCTCGAGCACCTGGACGTGCACCTGAGTTATGGCCACACCTACGCGCTGCTCAACGAGCCGGCCATTGCGCCGGTGGGCGAGGCCAAGCCGAACACGCAGGTGTTCCGCGAGCTGGCGGCCCGCATGGGCTTCACCGAACCCTGTTTTGCCGACAGCGACGAGGCGATCGCCCGCGTGGCCTTCCGCGGCGACGCGGTGAGCTTCGACGCCCTGCGCACCCACGGTTGGGTGAAGCTGCCACTGCCCGACGCCCCGTTTGCCGAGGGTGGCTTCCTCACGCCCTCTGGCAAGGCGGTGGCCTGCGCCCCCGGTGTGGACCTGCCTGACCACCTGCCCAACCACGAGAGCGCCGCCGCCACGCCTGCACTGCATGCGCGCTTTCCGCTGGCAATGATCTCCCCGCCGGCGCGCAACTTCCTCAACTCCACCTTCGTGAACGTGGTGAGCCTGCGTGCAATCGAAGGCGAGCCCCTGCTCGAGATCCACGAGCAGGATGCCGCACCGCGCGGCATCCACAGCGGCGCGATGGTGCGCGTGTTCAACGAGCGCGGCGAATACCGCTGCCGCGCCGAAGTGAGCGTGCGGGCGCGGCCCGGCGTGGTGAACGGCCTGGGCGTGTGGTGGCGCAAGTTCGGGCCGGACGGCACCAATGTCAACGAGGTCACGCACCAGCAGCTCACCGACCTGGGCCGCGCGCCCAGCTTCTACGACTGCCTGGTCGAGGTGGCGGCGGTTTGACGGGGATGCGCCGTTTTGTGCGTGCGGGGTGGTGGCTGCTGCTGGCCGCGGCGGTGGCAGCGGGCCTGGCCGGCTGCGGATCGGTGAGCTACTTTGCGCAATCGGTGCACGGCCACCTGAGCCTGATGGGTGCCGCCCGCCCGGTGCCCGACTGGCTGGACGATCCGCAGACCCCGCCCAAGCTGCGCGAACGCCTGGTGCTGGCCAGCCGCATGCGCGAGTTCTCGGTGAGTGAGCTGCACCTGCCGGACAACAACAGCTACCGCCGTTTTGCCGACCTGAAGCGTGGCGCCGCGGTGTGGAACGTGGTGGCCGCGCCAGAGCTGTCGCTCACGCTCAAGACCACCTGCTTCCCGGTGGTGGGTTGCGTGGGCTACCGTGGCTTCTTCGAGCGGGCCGCGGCCGACAAGGCGGCCCAGGAGTTGCGCGAGCAAGGCTACGAGGTGTCGGTGTACGGCGTGCCGGCGTATTCCACCCTCGGCTGGACCAACCTCTTTGGCGGCGACCCGCTGCTGTCCACCTTCATCAGCTACCCCGAAGGGGAACTGGCCCGCATGATCTTCCATGAGCTGGCGCACCAGGTGGCCTATGCCAAGGGCGACACCATGTTCAACGAGTCCTTTGCCACCACGGTGGAAACCATCGGCGGCGAGCGCTGGCTGCAGCGGCACGCCGAACCGGCGGCGCGCGAGGAGTACGAGCGCTATGACGCCCGCCGGCGCGACTTCCGCACGCTCACCCAGCGCTACCGCGACCAGCTGGACGCGCTGTTCAAGAGCGACAAGCCCGATGTTGACAAGCGCGCCGGCAAGGCCGCGCTGATGCGGCAGATGCGCGAGGACTATGCGCGCCTGAAGGCCGAACGCTGGGGCGGCTACAGCGGCTATGACGCCTGGTTCCAGAATGCCAACAACGCGTCCCTTGGCGTGCAATCGGCCTACACCGCGCTGGTGCCCAACTTCCAGCGCCTGTTCGAGCGCCAGGGTGGCGACTTCGACCGGTTCTATGCCGAGGTCAAGCGCCTGGCCGCCTTGCCGCGCGACGAACGCCGCGCCACACTGGGCGCCGACCGCTCACTTGCCACCGATTGACCTCGAACAGTCCCCATGGCTGACATCCACATCCGACGCGACCACACCCTCGGCCTGCCCAAGGCCCGCAAGCTGGCCTGGGCCTGGGCCGAGAAGGTGGAGGAGAAGTTCGACATGGAGTGCACGGTGATCGAGGGCGACACCAGCGACACGGTGGAGTTCACCCGCAGCGGGGTGACCGGCCAGCTCACCGTGGCCCCGGATCATTTCGAGCTGGAGGCCAAGCTCGGGTTCCTGCTCGGTGCCTTCAGCAAGACCATCGAAGCGGAGATCGAGAAGGAGCTAGACGCTCTGCTCAGCGCAAAGAAGGCGAAGCCGGCGAAGCGCTGACACCGTCGTTCTGGCGGCGGTGTCAGGGGCAGGCCGTCCAAGGCTGGCGCGTGGCCCACTTCACTCATGTCCCCCGGCGGCCCGATCAGCGCGCCGGCCCACGCGCGTTGCGTTTACTTCAACGACTCGATCAGGTCGATGTACTCCTGCATGGCTTCTTCGCTGCTCTTGCCCTTCAGGCCGTCCCAGGCGTCGAACTTTGCGCGGCCCACCATGTCGGTGAAACCGGGGCGCTTGCCTTCCACGTCACCTGTGGTGGCCTGCTTGTACAGCGCGTAGATCTTGAGCAGGGTCATGTTGTCCGGCTTCTCCGGCAACTGTTTGGATTCGGCGACGGCTTGTTCGAATTGCGCTTTGAGGTCGGCCACGGGAAGTCTCCTGCGTGAAAATCGGAATTGACGGGGGCAATGGTACTCAGCATCGTCCCGATCCAGCAGGGCGCGCGCCCTAGAACAGCAAACCCGGGAGACCCGACTGATGCCCAAGGCCATCGAGCGCATGTCGCGCGTGGACACTGCGTGGCTGCGCATGGACACCGACGCAAACATCATGATGATTGTCGGCGTCTGGATGCTGGAGCCCCGGCTGTCCTACGAAGCGCTGTGCGAGCGCGCCTCAGCCAGCCTGCTGAAGTACAACCGCTTCCGCCAGCGTGTGGTCGAAGACGCCATGGGCGCGACCTGGGTGGAGGATGAGCACTTCGACATCCATCACCACGTGCAGCTGGAAACGCTGCATCGCAAGCGCGGCCAGACGGCGCAGGCGGCGCTGCAGCAGCGGGTGGCGGAGCTGGCCGCCACCCCGCTGGACCCGGCGCACCCGCTCTGGCAGTTCCAGCTGATCGAGGACGTGGACGGCCAGAGCGCGCTCATCTGCCGCATCCACCATTGCATCGGCGACGGCATCGCGCTGATCTCGGTGATGCTGTCCATCGCGGATGGCGGCAAGCCACCGCCGGCACGCAAGCAGAAGGCCGACGACGAGAGCGACTGGTGGACCGACGCGCTCATCAAGCCGCTCACGGGCCTCACGGTCAAGGCGATCGGCATGTATGGCGATGGCGTGGCCAAGTCGGTGGAGATGCTGGCCAACCCGTACCAGCCGCTGTTCGGCTCGGTGGAGATGGCCAAGACCGGGTTCCAGGTGATCAATGACGTGGCGGCGCTGGCGCTGATGAGCGACGACTCGCCCACGCGCCTGAAAGGCAAGGCCACGCCGGGCAAGCGGGTGGCCTGGGGCCAGCCGCTGCCGCTGGAAGAGGTGAAGGCGGTCGGCAAGGCCTTCAACTGCTCCATCAACGACGTGCTGCTGGCCAGCGTGGCGGGCGCCATCGGCGACTACCTGCGCGACAAGGGCGACGATCCCGCCGGCAAGGAGATCCGCGCCATGGTGCCGGTGAACCTGCGGCCGATGGACAAGGCCCACCAGTTGGGCAACCGCTTCGGCCTGGTGCCACTGACGCTGCCGATCGGCATCGCCAACCCGGTGGAGCGGCTGTATGCCGTGCGGGCCCGCATGAATGAACTCAAGGGCAGCTACCAGCCGCTGCTGGCCTTTGGCGTGCTGGCAGTGGCCGGACTCCTGATCAAGCCGGTGCAGGCCGCGCTGCTGAACATGTTCGCCAAGAAGGCCACGGCGGTAATGACCAACGTGCCAGGCCCCAAGGAGCCGCTGAAGTTCTGCGGCAGCACGGTCAGGCAGGTGATGTTCTGGGTGCCGCAGTCCGGCGACATCGGCATGGGCGTGAGCATCCTCAGCTACGGCGGCGGGGTGCAGTTTGGGCTGATCACCGACCGCAAGCTGTGTCCGGACCCGGAGGCGATCATCGAGCGCTTCGCGCCCGAGTTCGAGAAGCTGCTGATGCTGGCGCTGATGTTGCCGTGGGAGCCTGCCTGAGCCGCGGGCCCTCGGCGGCTCATTCGTCTTCCAACTCGGCCTTGGCCATCTCCACGTCCAACCGCTCCATCGCGTCCATCGGCGTGCAGGCGGCGGCGTCGGCGTAGAGCTTTTCCGCTTCCTTCATCTTCTTGTCGCCTTCGAGCATCACCAGCCCGTTGGCGTACTCCACCATCGCGATGGCCGACGTGGGGTTGAGCTTGAGGGCTTCCTTGTACATCTTCAGGCCGGTGTCCTTGCTCGCGCCCTGGGTCTTGCCCAGCAGCGAGCCCACCTTGTCGATCACCTCGGCATGGAAGGCGCCCAGCGCGATGTGGGCGTCGGCGTGCTTGGGCGCCAGCTTGATGGTGGTTTCCAGCGCCGTCTTCACCTTGCCGCCCAGGCCCTGGGCCAGCGCCTTGGCCACGCTGATGCCCTGGCTGTAGCGGCCCAGCGCATAGGCCATCCAGTAGTGCGCGTTGGGGTTCTTGGGCTCGGCGCCGGCCTGTGCCTCGGCGCGCTCGGCCACCTCCATGAACATCACCAGCTTGGTCTTTTCGTTCTTTTCCAGGTAGTTGGCGTAGATGGCCTGCGCCTTGTTGGCCACCGTGATGCCGGCGTCGCCCGCCTTCAGGCCCGCCTCGTGGGCCTTCTGGAATTCACCGGCGTGGAACAGCGCCCAGGCGGCCAACACCTTGTCGTCCTTGGGGAAGGGCTCGGCGTCGCCGGCATGCAGGCGGGCCCAGTGTTTCTTCAGCGCCGCGGCGTCGTAGCTGTACTCGGCGTTGTCGTAGGGAAAGGCGGTCCACTTGGCCATGCTGAAAGTCTCCTTGGGGGCGTTGAAGGGCAGGGCGTTCAGGACGCCTTCTGGTATTGGCTCACCAGCGCGTGCAGGTGGTCCTTGGCAGCGGGTTCGAGGTAGGGCATGAGCAGGCACAGCACGTGGTGAGCGCCTCGGGCCAGCGCCATGCCGGCGCTCTCGGGCTCCAGCGCCTTGCGCGGGTCGCGCACGTATTCGTAGCTCAGCCAGTAGGTGAGCACCACCACCATCGCGCTGGCCACCGGCTCGGCCTCGCGGCTGTCGATGCGCACCGCGCTGCCGCGCGACAGGCCATCCAGCACCGACTGCACGGCGCGCGACTTGTTCTTCAGCACGTACTGGAAATGCGTTTCCAGGCGCCGGTTCTTGCTGAGCAGGTCGTTGAGGTCGCGGTAGAGGAAGCGGTACTGCCAGATCAGCTCGAACAGCATGTGGAAGAACAACCACGCGTCCTCCACGTTGCGCACGTTGTCGGCCGCATGCAGCAGCTCGTTGAGGGACTTTTCATAGCGGTCGAAGAGCGAGTTGATCAGCTCGTCCTTGGCCGGGTAGTGGTAGTAGAGGTTGCCCGGGCTGATGTTCAGCTCGGCCGAAATCAGCGTCGTGGAGACGTTGGGCTCGCCAAAGCGGTTGAAGAGGTCGAGCGTGACCTCGAGGATGCGCTCGGCGGTGCGACGCGGTTTTTTGGGCTGCATGGGGCGGCGGGTCTCCTCCGGGGCCAATCTACCAAAGTCCCCGAGAGAGGCCTACCCAGGCGTTGCTTGCGCGCCCAACGCGTCACCGCACCCCCGCCTAGAATCGCGCGCCATGGCGGTTTGCTTCGATCACATCTCCAAGACCTACGCCGGTGCGCACCGCCCCGTCCATGCCCTGCAGGACGTCAGCTTCCAGATCGAGGATGGCGAATTCTTTGGCCTGCTGGGCCCCAACGGCGCCGGCAAGACCACGCTGATCGCCATCCTGGCCGGCCTCACGCGTGCCACCCAGGGCCGGGTCACTGTGAACGGGCACGACGTGGTGGGCGACTACGCCGCGGCCCGCAAGGCGCTGGGCATCGTGCCGCAGGAGCTGGTGTTCGACCCGTTCTTCAACGTGCGCGAGGCCTTGCGCATCCAGAGCGGCTACTTCGGCGTGCACAACAACGAGGCCTGGATCGACGAGCTGCTGGAGAGCCTGGGCCTGGCCGACAAGGCCGGCGCCAACATGCGCCAGCTCTCCGGCGGCATGAAACGCCGCGTGCTGGTGGCGCAGGCGTTGGTGCACCGACCGCCGGTGATCGTGCTGGACGAGCCCACGGCCGGCGTGGACGTGGAACTGCGCCAGACGCTATGGCAGTTCATCGCCCGGCTGAACCGGCAAGGCCACACGGTGCTGTTGACGACGCACTACCTGGAAGAGGCCGAAGCGCTGTGCGGGCGCATCGCCATGCTCAAGCAGGGCCGCATCGTGGCACTGGACCGCACCGCCAACCTGCTGGCCGGCACCGCGAGCACCATGCTGCAGTTCAAGACCGACCAGGCACTGCCCGCCTCGCTGGCCGACCGCGCACGCATCACCGGCCGCATCGTGCAGCTCACCGCGCACGACGCCGCCGAGGTGGAGGCGCTGCTGCGCCAGCTGCGCGAGGCGCGTGTGCCGGTGGAGGACCTGGAGATCGGCCGCGCCGACCTGGAGGACGTGTTCCTGGAGATCATGCAGTCGCCTGGGCACCTGGAGGCTGCTGCATGAGCCGCCGGGCCGCTCCCAAGGCGAATACCGCAGCCCGCAGGGCGGAGGTTGCCAGATGACCGCCATCAGCCTGGAGGGCGCTCGCACCCTGTTCTACAAGGAGGTGCTGCGCTTCTGGAAGGTGAGCTTCCAGACGGTGGCTGCGCCGGTGCTCACGGCGGTGCTGTATTTGCTGATCTTCGGCCACGTGCTGGAAAACCGGGTCGAGGTGTTCAAGGGCGTCGGTTACACCAGCTTCCTGGTGCCCGGGCTGGTGATGATGAGCGTGCTGCAGAACGCGTTCGCCAACAGCTCGTCCTCGCTGGTGCAGAGCAAGATCACCGGCAACCTGGTGTTCCTGCTGGTCACGCCGCTGTCACACTGGGCCTGGTACGTGGCCTACGTGGGCGCGTCCATGGTGCGCGGGCTGGTGGTGGGGCTGGGCGTGTTCCTGGTCACCGCGTGGTTCGGGCCGCCGAGTTTTGCGGAGCCGGGCTGGATCATCGTGTTCGCGGCGCTGGGCGCGGGCATCCTGGGCACGCTGGGGCTGATCGCCGGGCTGTGGGCCGACAAGTTCGACCAGATGGCGGCCTTCCAGAACTTCATCATCATGCCCATGACCTTCCTGTCGGGCGTGTTCTATTCGGTGAAGTCGCTGCCGCCGTTCTGGTACGAAGTGAGCCACCTGAACCCGTTCTTCTACATGATCGACGGCTTCCGTCGTGGCTTCTTCGGCGTGAGCGACGTGTCGCCCTGGTTGAGCCTGGGCATCGTGGGGGTGGCCTTCATCGCGGTGGCCACGCTGGCGCTGCGGCTGCTGGCCAGCGGCTACAAGCTGCGGCCCTGATACGATCGGGGCACCATGGCCGACCCGACCGCCGACGACGTTCGCGACTACATCGCCCAGGGCTTGCGCTGCGAGCACCTGGAAGTCGAGGGTGACGGCCGCCATTTTTTTGCCACCATCGTGGCCGCCGAATTCGAGGGCCTGCCGCGTGTGCGGCGGCATCAAAGGGTTTACCAGGCCCTGGGCGATAGAATGCGCGAGCAAATCCACGCGCTGTCCATGAAGACGCTGACGCCCGCCGAGTGGGCCCCCTCTGCCAACGCCGCCGGTTCCACCCCAGCGGCAGGACACCACCACCACTGACACCCACCCGTGGCCGTTGCCGCGGGTGGCGGGAAAGCGTCACCCCTCGACGCCCACCTGTCCGCCCGCCGCAGGCCGCCTCCCGGAAGGCCTGATCCATGGACAAACTTCTCATTCGCGGCGGACACCGCCTCCAGGGCGAGGTGCAGATTTCCGGCGCCAAGAACGCGGCGTTGCCCGAACTGTGCGCCGCGCTGCTGGTGCCCGGCCCGGTGACCCTGCACAACGTGCCGCGCCTGCAGGACGTGGCCACCACCTTGAAACTGGTGCGCAGCATGGGCGCCACCGCCGAGCGCTCCACCGAGCGGGCCGACGAAGTGGTGATCGACGCCTCCAAGATCCACGCGCCGGTGGCGGTGTACGACCTGGTGAAGACCATGCGGGCGTCCATCCTCGTGCTGGGGCCGCTGCTGGCGCGTTTTGGTGAATCGCGCGTGTCCTTGCCCGGCGGCTGCGCCATCGGCTCGCGCCCGGTGGACCAGCACATCAAGGGCTTGCAGGCGATGGGTGCGGACATCGTGGTGGAGCACGGCTACATCGTGGCCAAGTGCAAGCGCCTGAAGGGTGCGCGCATCACCACCGACATGATCACCGTCACCGGCACCGAGAACCTGATGATGGCCGCCACCCTGGCCGAAGGCGAGACGGTGCTGGAAAACGCGGCGCAGGAGCCGGAGATCCCCGACCTGGCCGAGATGCTGATCGCCATGGGCGCCAGGATCGAAGGCCACGGCACCCGCAAGATCCGCATCCAGGGCGTCGAGGCGCTGCATTCGCCGGCGCAGCCACACCGCATCATCCCCGACCGCATCGAGACCGGCACCTTCCTGTGCGCGGTGGCCGCGGCGGGCGGTGACGTGACCTTGCGTGGCGCCTGCCTGCACCACCTGGACGCGGTGGTGGACAAGCTGCGCGAGGCCGGGGTCACCATCGAGGCGGGACCGGACTGGATCCGCGTGAAAGCCGACAAGCGCCCGCGCGCGGTGGGCTTCCGCACCACCGAATACCCGGGGTTCCCGACCGACATGCAGGCCCAGTTCATGACGGTGAACTGCATCGCCGAGGGCGCCGCGATGATCAACGAAACGATCTTCGAAAACCGTTTCATGCACGTGAACGAACTGGTGCGCCTGGGCGCGCGCATCGACATCGACGGCCACTCCGCCATGGTGAACGGCGTGGAGAGCCTGTCCGGTGCCACCGTGATGGCCACCGACCTGCGCGCATCGGCCAGCCTGGTGATCGCCGGCCTGGTGGCCAAGGGCGAAACGGTGGTGGACCGCATCTACCACCTGGACCGCGGCTACGACCAGATGGAAGCCAAGCTGCGCGGCATCGGCGCGGACATCGAACGGGTGAAGGAATGAGCGGAGTGCCCACATGCTGACCCTTGCCCTGTCCAAGGGACGCATCTTCGAAGAGACGCTGCCGCTGCTGAAGGCCGCCGGCATCGAGGTGGACGAAGATCCGGAGCGCTCGCGCAAGCTGATCTTTGCCACCAGCCGGCCGGACGTACGCGTGGTGCTGGTGCGCGCCACCGACGTGCCCACCTATGTGCAGCATGGCGGCGCGGACATCGGCGTGGCCGGCAAGGACGTGCTGCTGGAGCACATGGCGTCCTCGTCCGGCGGTCTGTACCAGCCGCTGGACCTGCGCATCGGCCAATGCCGCATGAGCGTGGCGGTGCGCGATGACTTCGACTACGCCGCCGCCGTGAAACAAGGCTCGCGCATCCGCGTGGCCACCAAGTTCACCCACACCGCGCGCCAGCATTTCGCTGAAAAGGGCGTGCACGTGGACCTGATCAAGCTGTACGGCTCCATGGAGCTGGCGCCGCTCACCGGCTTGGCCGATGCCATCGTGGACCTGGTGTCCACCGGCAGCACGCTGAAGGCCAACCACCTGATCGAGGTGGAGAAGGTCATGGACATCTCTTCCCGCCTGGTGGTGAACCAGGCGGCCCTCAAACTCAAGCGCGAGCCCATTCGCGCGCTGATCGACGCCATTTCCTCTGCCATTCCAAACGCCATCGCATCATGACGCTGAACCTTCGCCAACTGCAGACAAGCGCCCCGGACTTCGAAGCGGAGTTCCAGCGCGTGCTGCATTGGTCGGCGGAGGCAGACCATGCGATCGAGGAGCGGGTGGCCACCATCCTGGCCGACGTGAAGGCGCGCGGTGACGCGGCCGTGCTGGAGTACACCCAGCGCTTCGACGGCCTGCAGGCCGGATCGGTGGCCGCGCTGGAGCTCACGCGTGAGGAGCTGAAAGCCGCGCTGGAGGTCATCACCCCGGCGCAGCGCCAGGCGCTGGAGGCCGCCGCGGCCCGAGTGCGCAGCTATCACGAGCGTCAGTTGCAGGCCTGCGGGCTGAGCTGGAGCTACCGCGACGAGGACGGCACGCTGCTCGGCCAGAAGGTGACGCCCCTGGACCGGGTGGGCATCTACGTGCCCGGGGGCAAGGCTGCGTATCCGTCCAGCGTGCTGATGAATGCCATACCGGCCCAGGTGGCGGGCGTGGGCGAGATCGTGATGGTGGTGCCGACACCGGCGCGCAGCGCCGGATCCAATGTCGCGCGCGGCGAGAAGAACGCGCTGGTGCTCGCCGCCGCCTATGTGGCGGGCGTGCACCGGGCGTTCACGATCGGCGGCGCGCAGGCGGTGGCGGCGCTCGCGCACGGCACGGCCACCATCCCGCGCGTGGACAAGATCACCGGCCCGGGTAACGCCTACGTCGCCGCCGCCAAGCGCCGCGTCTTCGGCCAGGTCGGCATCGACATGATCGCGGGGCCCAGCGAGATCCTGGTGCTGGCCGACGGCAGCACGCCACCCGACTGGGTGGCGATGGACCTGTTCAGCCAGGCCGAGCACGACGAGCTGGCGCAGAGCATCCTGCTGTGCCCGGACGCCGGCTACATCGCCCAGGTGCGCGCGGCCATCGAGCGCCTGCTGCCGGGCATGCCGCGGCGCGACGTGATCCGCGCCTCGCTGGAAGGCCGAGGCGCGCTGATCCACACGCGGAGCATGGAAGAGGCTTGCGAGATCAGCAACCGCATTGCGCCCGAGCACCTGGAGATCAGCGCGCGCGAGCCGCAGCGCTGGGAGCCGCTGCTGCGCCATGCGGGGGCGATCTTCCTGGGCGCCTACACCAGCGAGTCGCTGGGCGACTACTGCGCCGGCCCCAACCATGTGCTGCCCACCTCGGGCACCGCGCGCTTCTCGTCGCCGCTGGGCGTGTACGACTTCCAGAAGCGCTCCAGCCTGATCGAGGTGAGCGCGGCGGGCGCCCAGGTGCTGGGGCCGATTGCCGCCGAGCTGGCCTACGGCGAGGGGCTGCAGGCGCATGCCCAGGCGGCCGAATTCCGACTGACCGACCGCACCGCAAAGGACACCTGATGAGCAGCCTGCAACAACGCCTGCAGAACACCGTCCGCCAGGACGTGCAGTCCATGCACGGCTATGCCATCCAGCCCAGCGCGGGCCTGGTGAAGCTCGACGCGATGGAAAACCCGTTCCGCCTGCCCGAAGCGCTGCAGCGCCAACTGGGCGAGCGCCTGGGGCGCGCGGCGCTCAACCGCTATCCCGTGGCCTGTGTGCACGAGGCCCTGAGTGCGCTGTCGCGCTTTGTCGGCGTGCCTGAGGGCTGCTCGCTGATGCTGGGCAACGGATCGGACGAGCTGATCACCATGCTCAGCATGGCGGTCGCCGTGCCAGGGGCCTGCGTGCTGGCGCCGCTGCCGGGTTTCGTGATGTACGAGATGTCGGCCAGGCTGCAGGGGCTGCAGTTCTTGGGCGTGCCGCTCACGGCGGATTTCGAGCTGGACGAGCCCGCGATGCTCGCGGCGATCGAGACGCACAGGCCGGCCATCGTCTACATCGCCTACCCCAACAACCCGACCGCCAACCTGTGGAACGACGAGGTGATCGACCGCATCGTGGCCGCGGTCGGCCGGCAGGGCCGTGGCCTGGTGGTGTTCGACGAGGCCTACCAGCCGTTTTCTTCGCGCAGCTGGCTGCAGCGCATGGCGCAGCATGAGCACGTGCTGGTGATGCGCACGCTCAGCAAGTTCGGCCTGGCCGGTGTGCGGCTCGGCTACCTGGTGGGCGCCACGCCCCTCATCCAGGAGATCGAGAAGGTGCGCCCGCCCTACAACGTGAGCGTGCTCAACGCCGAGGCCACCCTGTTCGCGATCGAGCATGCGGACGAGTTCGCCCGCCAGGCGGCGGTACTGCGCGCCGAACGCGAGCGCCTGCAGGCCGCGCTGAAGCAGATGCCCGGCGCCCAGCCGTTCCCCAGCGAGGCCAACATGATCCTGGTGCGCGTGCCGGATGCCCGGCGTGCCTTCGAGGGCATGAAAGAACGTGGCGTGCTGGTCAAGAATGTGTCCACCATGCACCCGCTGCTGGCCAACTGCCTGCGCCTCACGGTGGGCACGCCGGACGAAAACACCCTGATGATCGACGCCCTGAAAGCGAGCCTGTGATGGAACCCCGCGTCGCTGAAGTCCAGCGCAACACCAAGGAAACGCAGATCCGCGTGCGCATCAACCTCGACGGCGCCGGCGAGGCCAAGCTGCACACCGGCATCGGCTTCTTCGACCACATGCTGGACCAGATCGCCCGCCACGGCCTGATCGACCTGGACATTGCCGCGCAGGGCGACCTGCACATCGACGGCCACCACACGGTGGAAGACGTGGGCATCACGCTGGGCCAGGCGGTGGCCAAGGCGGTGGGCGACAAGAAGGGCCTGCGCCGCTACGGGCATGCCTACGTGCCGCTGGATGAAGCGCTGTCGCGCGTGGTGGTCGATTTTTCCGGCCGGCCCGGGCTGCACATGGACGTGCAGTTCAAGGCCGGCACGATCGGTGCATTCGACACCCAGCTTGCGTTCGAATTCTTCCAGGGCTTTTCCAACCACGCCGGCGTCACCTTGCACATCGACAACCTCAAGGGCGACAACGCGCACCACCAATGCGAGACGATCTTCAAGGCGTTTGCCCGCGCCGTGCGCATGGCGCTGGAGGTCGATCCGCGCGCGGCCGATGTGATCCCGTCCACCAAAGGCTCCCTCTGATGAACCAGCCCCCACGCTCACTTCGTTCGCTGCCCCCCGAGGGGGCGCGTCAACGCCTTCGGGCGGCCGGGCGGCGCTGACATGGCCCGCACCGTCGCCGTCGTCGACTACGGCATGGGCAACCTGCGCTCGGTGTCGCAGGCGGTGATGCATGTGGCGCGGGGCGAAGGTGTGGAGGTGATCGTCACCTCCTCGCCCGATGCCGTGCGCGCTGCCGAACGCATCGTGCTGCCGGGCCAGGGCGCCATGCGCGACTGCATGCGCGAGCTGCTGGACAGCGGCCTGCAGCAGGCGGTGCTCGAAGCCGCCGCCAGCAAGCCGCTGATGGGGGTGTGCGTGGGCATGCAGATGCTGCTGGACCACAGCGACGAGCAGGACACCCCGGGCCTAGGGCTCATCCCAGGCCGCGTGCAGCGGTTCGAGCTCGGAGGCCAGCTGCAGCCGGACGGCAGCCGCTACAAGGTGCCGCAGATCGGCTGGAACCGGGTGGTGCAGGTGCCCCACGGCGGTGCGGTGCATGCCATGTGGCAGGGCGTGCCCGACCAGGCGTACTTCTATTTCGTGCACAGCTTTTTCGCTCGCCCGTCGGACCCGCACCACAGCGCCGGCGAAACGGAGTACGGTCTGCGCTTTACCAGCGCCGTGGCCCGGGATAACATTTTTGCCACCCAGTTCCACCCCGAGAAGAGCGCAGCGCACGGCCTGGCCCTCTACCGCAACTTCCTCCACTGGAAGCCCTGACACGGTTTCTCGGGATCCCACCTTCCTCCACCACCGCTTCACAGCCATGTTGCTGATTCCGGCGATCGACCTGAAAGACGGCAAGTGCGTGCGCCTCCAACAAGGCGACATGAACGTGTCAACCACCTTCGGCGAGGACCCGGCCGCCATGGCCCGGCGCTGGCTGGATGCGGGCGCCCGGCGCCTGCACCTGGTCGACCTCAACGGCGCTTTTGCCGGCAAGCCGATCAACGAAGCCGCGATCAAGGCCATCCTCGCCGAGGTGGGCGACGACATCCCGGTACAGCTGGGCGGCGGCATCCGCGACCTGGACACCATCGAGCGCTACCTGGACGACGGCCTGAGCTACGTGATCATCGGCACCGCCGCGGTCAAGAGCCCCGGTTTCCTCAAGGACGCCTGCAGCGCCTTCGGCGGCCACATCATCGTCGGCCTGGACGCCAAGGACGGCAAGGTGGCCACGGATGGCTGGAGCAAGCTCACCGGCCACGAGGTGGTGGATCTCGCCAAGAAATTCGAGGACTACGGCGTCGAAGGTGTCATCTACACCGACATCGGCCGCGACGGCATGCTCACCGGCATCAACATCGAGGCCACCGTCACGCTCGCGCAGGCGCTCACCATCCCGGTGTTCGCCTCCGGTGGGCTGTCAAACATTGCCGACATCGAGCGCCTGTGCGCGGTGGAAAGCGAAGGCATCGAAGGCGTGATCTGCGGCCGCTCCATCTACACCGGCGCGCTCGACTTCGTGGCGGCGCAAAAGCGCGCCGACGAGCTGGCCGACGAACTCACGCAGTAAGGCATGCTGGCCAAACGCATCATCCCCTGCCTGGACGTCACCGGCGGGCGTGTCGTCAAGGGTGTCAACTTCGTGGAGCTGCGCGACGCCGGTGATCCGGTGGAGATTGCCGCGCGGTACAACGACCAGGGCGCCGACGAGCTCACCTTCCTGGACATCACCGCCACCAGCGACGAACGCGACCTGATCCTGCACATGATCGAGGCGGTGGCGTCCCAGGTGTTCATTCCGCTCACCGTCGGCGGCGGCGTGCGCACGGTGGAGGATGTGCGGCGCCTGCTCAACGCCGGGGCCGACAAGGTCAGCTTCAACTCGGCGGCCGTCGCCAACCCGCAGGTCATACGGGATGCGTCGCAGAAGTACGGCGCCCAGTGCATCGTGGTGGCCATCGACGCCAAGGCGCGCGAGGGCGGCGGCTGGGACGTGTACACCCACGGCGGGCGCAAGAACACCGGGCTGGACGCGGTGGCCTGGGCCCGCCAGATGGCGGAGCACGGGGCTGGCGAGATCCTGCTGACCAGCATGGACCGTGATGGCACCCGGATCGGCTTCAACCTCGAGCTCACCCGCGCGGTGTCGGACGCGGTGCCGGTGCCGGTGATCGCCTCCGGCGGCGTCGGCAACCTGGAGCACCTGGCCGACGGCATCCAGCTCGGCCATGCCGACGCCGTGCTGGCGGCCAGCATCTTCCATTACGGCCAGCACACCGTGGGCGAGGCCAAGGCGCTGATGGCATCACGGGGCATACCGGTCCGCCAGTGAGCGAGGTCCGCATCATCGGCGGCGCGTGGAAGCGCAGCAAACTGCCGGTGCTGGACAAACCCGGGCTGCGCCCCACGCCCGATCGCGTGCGCGAGACACTGTTCAACTGGCTGGGGCAGGACCTGGCCGGCTGGCGCTGCCTGGATGCGTTTGCGGGCAGCGGGGCGCTGGGTTTCGAAGCCGCATCCCGTGGCGCGGCCAGCGTGGTGCTGCTGGAGCGCGATCCTGCGCTGGTGCGTCAGCTGCGCGCCGCCCAGCAGCGGTTGCAGGCCAGCACGGTGCGGGTGGAACAGGCCGATGCACTGGCATGGATGCGGCGGGCGGCGCCGGCCAGCTTCGACCTGGTGTGCCTGGATCCGCCGTTCGACGCCGGCCTGTTTGAGCCGGCCTTGGCCGCGGCCCGCCGGCTGCTGCGCGAAGACGGTGTGCTCTACCTGGAGGCGCCCGAGCCCTGGAGCGAGCCGGTGCTCGCCCCCTTGGGATACCGCCTGCGCCGCCAGGGGCGGGCCGGCGCGGTGCATTTCCACTTGTTGCAGCGCGACATTACACTGGCCGGATCCCCCGCCGAGGAGCCCGC
The DNA here is from genome assembly GCF_036231905.1 of Ideonella sp. BN130291. Taxonomy (NCBI): domain Bacteria; kingdom Pseudomonadati; phylum Pseudomonadota; class Betaproteobacteria; order Burkholderiales; family Sphaerotilaceae; genus Ideonella; species Ideonella sp. BN130291. The sequence continues at coordinate 133,303 of NZ_JAZARE010000012.1, forward strand.
GTCTTGACCTCCGTGACCCGTCTGACCGCCGTCTATCCCGGCACCTTCGATCCGTTCACCCTGGGCCACGTCGACCTGATGCGCCGTGCCAGCCGGCTGTTCGAGCGCCTGATCGTGGCGGTGGCGGCCGGCCACCACAAGCGCACCATGTTCACCATCGCCGAACGGCTGGAGATGGCGCAGGAGCTGGCGTCCCAGCATCCCAATGTGGAGGTCATCGCCTTCCGCGGCCTGCTGCGCGATTTCGTGGTGCACCACGGCGGCAAGGTGGTGGTGCGGGGGCTGCGGGCGGTGAGCGACTTCGAATACGAATTCCAGATGGCGGGCATGAACCGCCAGCTGATGCCCGAGGTTGAAACACTCTTCCTCACCCCCAGCGACCACTACCAGTTCGTTTCCGGCACTTTCGTGCGCGAGATTGCCATGCTGGGCGGTGATGTTTCCAAGTTCGTGGCACCCTCGGTGCTCCAACGACTGCAGGAGCGGGTGTCGCGCAGCGACCCTGAGTGAGGCCGGCATGGCCCTGATGATCACCGACGAGTGCATCAACTGTGATGTCTGCGAACCGGAGTGCCCCAACCAGGCGATCTCCATGGGCGCGGACTATTACGTGATCGACCCGAACCGCTGCACCGAATGCGTGGGGCATTTCGATGAGCCGCAGTGTGTGCAGGTGTGCCCGGTGAGCTGCATCCCGGTGGACCCGGGGCGTCACGAGACACGCGACATGCTGATGGCCAAGCACCGGGCGTTGCAGGTCGCAGCGGCTGCTCCCGAGCAGGGCCAGCCCGTCAGCGAACCGTGACGGGCGCGTCCGGCGCGTGGCTGGGCGATTTCTTCGACTTCTTTTTCTTGCTCTTGCTGGCCGCCGGCGCAGACGCGGACCGGGCCGCAGGCACGCCTCGTTCGCCCCGGATGCCGACCGCCACGGCTGGCTGAACGGCGGCTTCCCGGCGCTCGCGCTCCTGCGCCAGGCGCCGCGCGAGCGCGGCTTCACGCTTGGCGGCGGCTTGTGCAGCCTGTCGCTGGGCGTTGGTCCGTTGGTCGTCCACGTCCACCGGGCGGCCGGCCGGGCAGGGCTCGCTGCTGTACTGGTTGCCTTCGGGGCCGCAGCGGTAGACCGTTTGAGCCGGTGCCATGGCGGGGAGCAGCACCAGCGCACACACCAGCAGCCGCTTCACGATGCGGCCTCCGGGGTGGCATCGTCCGCCGGCTGGGGCGGCTTCGGTTGCTTGGGCCGTGGCGGCTTCGCATGGATTTTCATCATCGCCTTCTCCATGTCGCCCGCAAGCACCAGGTCCAGCGCTTCCAGCGATCGGTCGATCGCCTTGTCGATCAGTTCCCGTTCGGCCAGAGGCGGCTTGCGAAGCACGTAGTTGATGACCTCCGCCTTGACGCCCGGGTGGCCGATGCCCAGGCGCAGGCGCCAGTAGTCCGGGCTGCCGAGCTGGGCATGGATGTCCTTCAGCCCGTTGTGGCCTGCATGGCTGCCGCCGAGCTTGAGCTTCATCTGGCCTGGCAACAGGTCGAGTTCGTCGTGCACCACCAGCACTTCTTCCGGCGCGATCTTGAAGAAGCGCGCCAGCGCCGCCACCGACTTGCCGGACAGGTTCATGTAGGTCTGCGGTTCCAGCAGCCACACGGGGCCGTCGGGCCGGTTCACCCGAGCCACCAGGCCGTGATAGCCGCGATCGGGCAGCAGCGTGGCACCCAGCTTGCGCGCCACTTCGTCCACCCACCAGAAGCCGGCGTTGTGGCGTGTCGCGTCGTATTCCGGCCCGGGGTTGCCCAGGCCTACCAGCAGTCGAATCATGGGGCGGGATTATCGAGGGGCTCGGAAACGAAAAAGCCCCACCGAAGTGGGGCTCGAGGGGTGCACCCGAAAGGGGGCGGTCGCGTTCGGCGACCAGCCCCTTATTTCTTGCCCTTGCCCTTGGCGGGCGCGGGTGCCGGTGCGGGGGCGGCGGCTGCAGCCACTTCTTCCTCGGCGACGGGAAGGGTCGCCACTGCGATCACCGGGTTCGGCTTGCCGTGCGTCACCACCTTGGTGCCCTTGGGCAGCTTGATGTCGTTGACGTGCAGCGACTGGCCCTTGGTCAGCTCGCCCAGGTCGACGGTGATGAACTCCGGCAGCTGAGAGGCCAGGCAGTTGATTTCCACTTCGGCCATCACGTGGTTCACCAGGCACTTGTCGGTCTTGACGGCCGGCGAGTTTTCCTCGTTCACGAAGTGCAGCGGCACCTTCTTGTTGATGCGGGTGGTCTCGTCCACGCGCTGGAAGTCGATGTGCATGACCATCGGCTTGTAGGCATGCATCTGGTAGTCACGCAGCAGGACCTTCTCGGTCTTGCCGGCCACTTCCATGTCCAGCAGCGACGAATGGAAGGCTTCCTTCTTCAGCGCATGGAACAGGGCGTTGTGATCGAGCTCGATCATCTTGGCCTCGCCGGCGCCATAGACAATGCCAGGCACCTTGCCAGCCACGCGCAGGCGGCGGCTCGCTCCGGTCCCCTGCAACGTGCGCTCATAAGCGACGAATTTCATGGTTTCACTCCAAAGGTGAGGCGCCCGCGACCAGGCGCCTATGGATGGGCCCGAAAGGCCCGACAAAAAAGAGAAGGGACACCGAAGGTGTACCCGCTTCTCCATCTAAAAATTATTGTTCTGCTCCGCAAACAGGGAGGTCACTGATTCGCCGTCCGAAATGCGGCGGATCGTCTCCGCGAACAGGAAGGCCACGGACAACTGGCGAATCTTGGTGCAGCCCTTGGCCGAGGCGCTGAGCGGAATGGTGTTGGTGATCACCACTTCGTCGAGCTGGGAATTCTTGATGCGTTCGATGGCCGGGCCGGAGAACACCGCGTGCGTGCAGTAGGCGTAGACGCTCTTGGCGCCGCGCTCCTTCAGCACCTCGGCCGCTTTCACCAGCGTGCCGGCGGTGTCGATCATGTCGTCCATGATCACGCAGTTGCGGCCATCGATCTCGCCGATGACGTGCATCACCTCGGAGACATTGGCCTTGGGGCGGCGCTTGTCGATGATGGCCAGGTCGCAGTTCAGCTGCTTGGCCAGCGCACGGGCGCGCACCACGCCGCCCACGTCCGGGCTCACCACCACCAGGTCGGAATAGGACTTGGCCTTCACGTCCGACAGCAGCACTGGCGAGGCGTAGATGTTGTCCACCGGGATGTCGAAGAAGCCCTGGATCTGGTCGGCGTGCAGGTCCATGGTGAGCACACGCTCAACGCCCACGGTCTGCAGCATGTTGGCCACCACCTTGGCGCTGATGGGCACGCGGGTGGAACGCGGGCGGCGGTCCTGCCGCGCATAACCGAAGTAGGGCATCACGGCGGTGATGCGGCGGGCCGAAGCGCGCTTGAGTGCATCCACCATGATGCACAGTTCCATCAGGTTTTCGTTGGTCGGGGCGCAGGTGGACTGCACCACGAACACGTCGCGGGCGCGCACGTTCTGGTCGATGCGCACATCGACTTCGCCGTCGGAAAAGCGGCCCACATGGGCCTTGCCGAGGTCCACGCCGAGGTGGGTGGCGATCTCCTGCGCGAGAACGGGGTTGGCGTTCCCGGTGAACAGAACGGTGTTGAACAGCATGTTCTCTCCGTGAGAGCCGGCAGGTTCCGGCCGATTGCGCGTTCCCTCAGGCCTCGCTGTCCCGGAGACTCAGAAAATTTGGCAGGGGAGGAAGGACTCGAACCCTCGCATGTCGGAATCAAAATCCGATGCCTTAACCAACTTGGCGACTCCCCTACACAGGTTCCGGCCTGACGGCCGACACCTTGAAACCGTTTCAGTCTGCCCACCCGGCGAGCGGATGCTGCGTCAGACTGCGGCACATTCGACCGACCCAGCCGGGAGGAAGCTCCCCCTCCCGCCATGTCGCCACAGGTTGGTCGCCTGTACCGTCCCGGATTGCTCCGGCCCTTGCAAACACCGCACTCCCTGAACCCGTCATGCGGCTGTTGCCAAAGCGCTCTTCGAGCCACTGGGCCACATCCCTGACTGCCGGCGCCTGGGCTTCGGCGGCTGGCTGCAAATCATTGCGGCCGGTCACTGAAGCAGTGTCTGCAGGTAAGCCCGCAAGTATAACAGGCTCTGTGTCGCGTACCAAGAGCGGGCTTTGAAAGATCGTTTTTGTCGGGATGTCCACCGGCGGTTTCACGACGGCAAACCACTGCGGCGCCAAGTCCACCGGCGTCAGCTGCTCGCCGATGCCTTCGACGAAGGCGTTGTGGCCGCCGATGAAAAACGGCACGTCGGCGCCCAGCCGTTCACCCAGCTGCAGCAGCTTCTGACGTGACCAGTTCAGGCCCCAGAGTCGGTTCAGCGCCAGCAGCACCGTGGCAGCGTCGGAACTGCCGCCGCCCATGCCGGCGCCCGAGGGCAGCCGCTTCTCGATCGTGATGTCCGCGCCCAGCGTGCTGCCGCGCGCCGGCGGCCGCAGGCGAGCGGCACGCAGGCACAGGTCGTCCTCCGGCAGGGCATGGCCGGTGTCGTGGCGCGTCAGCCTGCCGTCCGCGCGGCATTCGAGGTGCAGCGTGTCCTGCCAGTCGATCAACACAAACAGCGACTGCAGCAGGTGATAGCCGTCGGCCCGGCGGCCGATGATGTGGAGGAAAAGGTTCAGCTTGGCCGGTGCCGGCACATCCCAAAGCGCCTTCATTGCGCTCAAGGGGCCAGCTTGGCGCGCACGGTGACGGCCGGCGGCGCGCTGCGGTGCGCGACGATCCAGCCTTCGCTTCGGCGCTCCAGCGCCACCGTCCAGCCGAGCTGCTCGAAGCCGGCGCCCGGCGCGGGCAAGGGGCTGCTGGGCGCGCCCGCCCAGGGCTTGCCGCGCAGCCAGTCGAACAAGGCGCCCAGCGGCAGCGGCTCGCCGAGCACTTCGTCGGCCAAGGCGGGCAGGTCGCGGAAGCGCTTTTCGCCGTCGCTGCTCTTGAGCACCACGTCGGTCGGGCTCCAGCGCGCCTGCGCCATCACGGTCCCCAGCGGCGAGGTGAGCTGCATCTCGCCGCGTTCGGGGCCGCCACGCAGGTCGAAGGCGGCACTCACGTTGCGGGCCGGTGCGCCGTTGTGGGCGTCCACCTGCACCGACAGGCGGCCGCTGAGCGTGTCGTCCGGGCCTTGGACGGGCGGATTGAACGTGCTGCAGCCGGCCAGCGCGGCACACACCGCCCACGCGGCGACCACGCCTCTCACAAGTCGACCTTCAGGCGCGCCAGCACTTCGCCCAGCACCTCGTTCTTGCTGTCCTTGCGCTTGGCATCGCGCAGCACCTTGCGCGCTTCGTCCCGCTGGCCATCGACCCAGAGCACTTCGCCCAGGTGGGCAGCGATTTCGGGGTCCGGGCGGGCGCTGTAGGCCTTGCGCAGCAGCTGCAGGGCCTCCGGGCGACGGCCGAGGCGGTATTCCACCCAGCCCAGGCTGTCGGTGATGAAGGGTTCACCGGGCGACAGCGCCAGCGCCTTTTCGATCAGCGCCTTGGCTTCGGGCAGGCGCTTGTTGCGATCGGCCAGGGAATAGCCCAGCGCGTTGTACGCGTGGTGGTGGTCGGGCTTGATCTCGATCACCTTGCGCAGCAGGCGCTCCATCTCGTCGGCGCGATTGAGCTTGTCTTCGACCATGGCCTGCTCGTACAGCAGGTCGGCGTCGTTCGGGAAGCGCTTGTTCGCGGTCTCCAGCACCTCATTGGCCTCGCGCCAGCGCTTCACGTCACGCAGCACCTGGGCTTCGGCCACCAGCTTGGCGCGTGCGTCTTCCGGGCTGCGCTCCGGCACCTTCTGCACCAGCGCGCGCGCCTCGCGCAGCTTGCCCTGGCGCGCCAGCAGCACGGCACGACGGGTCTGCACCTCCAGCGCGCGCTGCGGGCTGTCCACCTTGGCCAGCCAGTTCTCGGCCGCGGTGTAGTCGCCACGCATCTCCGCCGCCTGCGACAGCAGCAGCCAGGCCTGGATCAGGCCGCGGTCGGACGAGCCCGAGGCCACGGGCGCGTCATCGTCATCGTCGTCATCGCCTTCGCTCGCGGCCGGTGTGGCCGCCGCCGGCTTGCCGGCTTGCACGACCTGCACATAGCGCTGCAATGCCGCGTCCGCTTCCTGAGGATGGTGCAGTTCCAGATGCAGCGCCCCCAGCGTGAGCCAGGCGGGCGCGATATCGGGTTGCTCGCGCGTCAGCTGCTCGAGCTGGACCACTGCATCGGGATAACGCTGCGCATTCGTCAGCGCCCTGACATAGGCCAGCCGCACCATCGGCTCGGCCTTGGGCTGGCGCAGGTAGCCCGTGATCACGCTTTCCACTGCCGGTGTCGTGGGCAGCATGTCCAGCGCCAGCAGCGCCGGACCGGGCGCGGTGGGGTCGTCCTTCTGTGCTTCGTTCAGCAGGGCGCCGGCCCTGGCCTTGTCGTCCGCCGCCAGCCACATGCGGCCGATGGCCACGCGCGAGGCCGTGCGGGTCTCCGGCGCCTCTAGGTAGGGCTGCAACAGTTGCTCCAGCAGCGTGGCCACCTGCTTGTGGTCGGCGCTGCGCTGCAGCAGGCGCGGCAGCGAGGAGATCAGCCCGGCGCGCTCCGCCGGCGGGCTGGCCAGCAGCAGGGCGCCCAGCGGTTCCATCGCGTCGGTCGGCCGGTTCAGGCCCATCAGCAGCTGCACGTGGTAGCGCAGCGCCTCGGTCGAGCGCGGCAGCGCGGCCCGCCAGGCGGTGGTGGCGCTCAGCGCCTGGTCGCCTGCGCGGGCCTGCAGTGCAATGTCCACGGCGCGGCGGAACAGGGCTTCGTCCTGGGTGCGTCGCGCGGCGTCCAGGATCACCTGGAACGCCGTACCGGGCTCGCCGGAGCGCAACTCCATTTCACCCAGCAGCAACTGGTAGAACAGCGGCGCGTCGAGGTTGGAGTTGACCACCGGTTCAGGCGCCGCAGCGGCCGTTTCAGGTGCCGCCGCCGTCACCGGCGCCTGGACCAGCAGCGCAGCGCATGCCGCGGCGGCCAGGGCGGAACGTCGGCAGCGGCGCAGAAAAAGGGCAGACATCGAAGCTCCTGATTCGAAAATTGATTCTAGAACCGCACCAGGGCCACACCGGTCCGGCCGGTGCGCCGCAATGCCCATAATGCCCCGATGCCGGAATTGCCCGAAGTCGAAGTCACGCGGCGCAGCTTTGCCGAGCGCATCGCCGGAGCCCGGGTCACCGGCGTGCGGCTGGGCGCTCCCTTGCGCTGGCCACTGGGTTGCGACCCGGAAACGCTGCACGGGTTCACTGTGGGTGAAGTGCAGCGGCGCGGCAAGTACCTCTGGGTCCCGCTTCTCGACGGCCGCCACCCCGTGTGTGGCTTGTTGCTGCACCTGGGCATGTCGGGCTCATTGGCGTTCGGGGAGCCGGGGGCGCAGCCTGGAAAGCATGATCATTTCGACCTGTTCACCACCCGCGGAGTGCTCCGGCTGACCGACCCCCGGCGCTTTGGCGCGGTGGTGTGGTCGCCTGGTCTGGAGCACGGCATGGCCGCCAAGCTCCTCAGCGGGCTGGGCCGGGAACCGTTTGATCCGGCGCTGACGCCGGAGGTCGTGCATGCAGCCTTGAAGGGCCGGCGTACGAGCATCAAGGCTGCCTTGCTGGCCGGCGACATCGTCGTCGGCGCCGGCAACATCTACGCCTGCGAAGCCTTGTTCTGCGCCGGCATCGACCCGCGCACCGCGTGCCACCGGATCAGCCGGCCGCGTGCCGAGCGGCTTCTCGCCTGTGTGCGCGGCACGCTGGCGCAGGCACTCGAGCTGGGCGGCTCAACCTTGCGGGATTTTCGCGACGCCCACGGCATGAGCGGCGCCTTCCAATCGCAGGCGCAGGTCTACGGCCGGGAGGGCGAGGCGTGCCGCCGTTGCGGCGGCACGGTGCGGCGCATCGTGCAGGGCCAGCGCGCCAGCTTCTTCTGCCCGGGGTGCCAGAAGCGCTGATCGCGCTGCCGAGGCGGCTGAGGTCAGTGCCCCGCAGTGGCGGTGGCAAGCACCGTCCCGGCCTCGCCGCCGAGCCAGCCCGTCCGCGTGTCCACGAAGTAGGCGCTGGCCAGATTGCGGTTGGTGCCGCTCGGCTGCAAGGTCCACGTGGCGCCACCGTCGCTGGTGGACACCACTGCACCGCCAGTGCCCACCGCCCAGCCATGCAGTGCATCGGCGAAGAAGACGTCGTTCATGTCTGCCGTGGTGGGAACAGGTATGCGGCGCCAGGTCATTCCACCATCGGTGGTCTGGATCAAGGTTCCGCTGGTGCCTACAGCCCAGCCGACCGTGGCGGTCTGGAACATCACGCGCCGCAGATGGTCCACCACACCGGAGGGCCGCAGCGACCAGGTGAGGCCGCCGTCGGCCGTGCGGGCAACGTAGCCGTTCGTGCCGACCACGACGCCTTCGTTGGCGTTGATGAAGCGCAGGCCCGCGACACCGTAGCGCAGCGTGCTCAGCTTGGTCCAGGTCTGGCCAGCGTCGGTGCTCGTCGCAAGGTCGCCGTTGTAGTTGACGTTGAAGCCCCGGTTGGCGTCGACGAAATGAAAGTCCACGATGGAGCTGTCCGGGATGGAGCCGGCAGATGTCCACCAGGATTGGCCACCGTCAGTGGTGCGCTTGATACCGGTGCCGCCCGACAACATCCAGCCGTCGGTGGAGGAACTGAACTGCAGCCGGGAGGCATAGCCGCCGTAGTAGTAGCTGTTGGGCATGTCGCGGCGCGTCCAGGTCAGCCCGGCGTCCGCGGTGCTCAGCAACCAGCCCGCATCGGAGACGGCCAGGCCCTTCTTGGCGTCGAAGAACCACAGCGAGCTCAGCGCACCGGTGGCTTCTTCGGGTGCACCACCGAGCACGCGCTGCCACGACACACCGCCATCGGCCGAAAGATAGGTCCGGGAGCCGTAGCTCAGCAGCACGCCGGCGGCGGTGATGCGCACACGAAGTGCGTCATACATGCTTTGCGTCGCTTCGCCGGGCACCGCCAGGCGCGTCCACGCACCGCCGGCGTCTCGGGTCAACCACACGGCACCGTCCTGTCCGCGCAAGGCGAGCGTGTTGTCATCGATGAACTCGCCCGCGTAGACAGCGCCCGCCGGAGTCGGCAAGGTCAGTGCAGACCAGGTGGTGCCAGCGTCCGTGGTCCGATAGAGGGTGCCCGCAATCAGCAGCCAGCCGTTGGTCGCGCTGAAGAACCTGAAGCCCGTGGGTGAGTAGTACCCCGATGAACCGAGGCTCGGTGGAACAAACTGCGACCACGTGGCTCCGCCATCCACCGTGCGCCAGAGCGTTGGCTTGTAGTACGTGGCCGGGTCACCCGAGTCGTACGTTGTGCCAAAAACCCAGGCATGCGAGTCGTTCACGAAGCTGGCCGCCTGGAACGAGGTGCCCCAGTTGCTCGGCAGCACACTCACGGGCGTGTGGGCGGGGTCCGTCGACTTGAGCACCCCGCCGTAATACGCGAAATACCAAAGGGTACCGTTGGCCGCGACGGCAGCGGGGGACGGGCCGGACGCCGGCAGCCAATCATTGCCACTGTTCTTGGTATAGCGGACTTCACCATAGCCCGAGGTCAGCACCGCCGTGGACGGGTCGATGATCGTGAGGCTGGTACCGGTACTGCCGAATGAATTGAAACCGGCCGCCTGCTGGGTCCAATGGGCGCCCCCGTCCACGGTGCGAAGCACGGTGCCGTTGTCGCCGGCAGCCCAGCCGGTCATCGAGTTGCTGAATCGCACGCTCGACAGGCGCGCCGTCACACCGGAGGCCTGGGGCGTCCAGTTGAGGCCACCGTCGCTGGTCTTCAGCATCTGGCCGCCGCCGCCCACGGCCCAGCCATTGCTGGCGTCGACGAAGGTGATGTCCTCGATCACATTGCCCACCGGCAGGGGCCGTTGCCAGCACCAACCGGCTTGAGCCTGACCAGAGCAGACGGCGCTCTTCACCATCGCCGTGCGGCTGGCGGTGACCTTGAACGCGGCGGTCCGGGTCTCCCCGCTCTCGTTGGTGACGGTCAGGGTGACGTTGAATTCGCCCGCCGTGGCGTACTGGTGGGAGGGTTGGGCCTCGGTGCTGCTGCTGCCGTCACCGAAGTCCCACTTGAAGGACAGCTTGCTGCTGCTGCCCAGGTCGCTGCTGAACTGCGCCGCCGAGTCCACGTCCACGGACGAGGCACTCGAAATGGTGACGGCTGGGGGCAGCGGCGTGGGGCCGGCTGCGTCATCGCCACCGCCGCCCCCGCAGCCGGACAACAGCAGGCACAAACCGGACAGCACGCCGGCAAGACGATTGGTTCTCACTCCCTCTCCCTGACATCTCGTTTCAAAGCGGGCGATCATATGAGGCGATTTGCCGCGAGCCATCCCGGGAACGAGTGGTCTTTCGACGCCGACGAGCGGTAGGCCCTGGCCTCCGCTTGGTGATGTAGTGCCGCCCCGCGCGCCGCCGCTGTCAGCAGATGTTTCCCGCCGGGCCTGCCAAAAATGCTTGCGATACCATTCTTTGCACCCACAGCCCCGGTCTTCCGCCATGCAGCCATCATTCGCCAGCAGTCTCGACGCCCTGTCGGGTTGGCGCAGCGCGCTGGACCGCCATGTCAGCGAGCTGGCGCGTTACCTGGCCGAGCACGAGCTGCTGGACGACGCTGCCGCGCAGTCGGTCGACGGCGTGCGCCAGCGCCTGGCGGCCGACAAGCTGGTGGTGGCCTTTGTTGCCGAGTTCTCGCGCGGCAAGTCGGAGCTGATCAACGCGATCTTTTTTGCCGATACCGGCCGGCGCATCCTGCCCGCCACGCCCGGGCGCACCACCATGTGCACGGTGGAGCTGATGTGGGATGCCGCCGAGCTGCCCGAGCTGGCGTTGCTGCCCATCGGCAGCCGGCTCGAGGGCTTGTCGCTGGCCGAGTTGGGCCAGCGCCCCGAGGCCTGGCTGCGCGTGCCGCTGGACCCGTCCTCGCCCGACCGCCTGGCGGAGGCGCTGATGCAGGTGATGCGTGCGGAGTTCGTGCCGCAGGAGCAGGCCCGGGCCCTGGGCTTCTGGAACGACGAAGAACCGGACGACAACCCGCCGGTGGACGCACAGGGGCGCGTGGAGATTCCGGCCTGGCGCCACGCCCGCATCAACTATCCGCATCCGCTGCTCAAGCGCGGCCTGGTGATCCTGGACACACCGGGGCTCAATGCCATCGGCGCGGAGCCCGAGCTGACGCTCAGCCTGCTGCCCACCGCGCATGCGGCGGTGTTCATCCTGGGTGCCGACACCGGCGTTACCAAGTCGGACCTGACGATCTGGCGTGACCACCTGGGCAGCCAGACGCTGGCGCGCTACGTGGTGCTCAACAAGATCGACACCTTGCGCGACCCGCTGCTGCCCGCCGACGAGGTGACGGCGCAGATCGACCGCCAGCGCCAGGCCACCGCCGCCACGCTGGAGATCGCGCCCGAGCGGGTGTTTCCGCTGTCGGCGCGTGAAGCGCTGGCGGCCCGCATCGAGGGCAACACCACGCAGCTGAATGCCAGCCGCCTGCCCGCGCTGGAAACCGCGCTCAGCGGCCAGCTGCTGCCGCAGCGCCGCGAGATGCTACAGCAGGTGGTGCTGGAGGCCGTGGGCGCCCTGGAGAACCAGGCCTCGCGCCGCCTGGGCGACCGCCGCCGCCAGATGGCCGAGCAGATGCTGGAGCTGCGCGGCCTGCGCGGCAAGAGCGGCTCCAAGGTCAAGCTGATGATCCAGCGGGTGGACCAGGAGACGCAGGAGTTCGAACGCTGCACCGCGCGGCTGTCCGCGCTGCGAGCGGTGCATGCCCGCATGCTGCGCGAGACGCTGCTGGTGCTGTCCAGCGACCGGCTGCGCGACGAAGTGGCCGAGATGCAGAAGCAGATCAGCGAGTCCTTCTTCAAGCTGGGTGCCAAGAAGGCCTTCATCGCGCTGTGCGAGCGCCTGCGCGCCATGCTGGCGCAAGCCAGCGAGCGCTGCAACGAGATCCACGAGATGCTGGGCGCAACCTACAAGCAGCTCAACAGCGAATTCGGTTTTGCGCTGGTGCAGACCAAGGCACCAAGTCTGGAGCGTTATGCGCGCGACCTGGACCTGATCGCACGCAACTACAGCCAGTACCTGGGCTTGTCGCAGGCGTTGCGGCTGTCCGAGCCGCGCTTTCTGGAGCAGTTCCGCCGCATGCTGCTGTCCAAGCTGCGGGTGGCGTTCGAAAACGCCAGCGGCGAGATCGAGCTGTGGAACAAGTCGGCTTCCGCGCAGATCGATTCGCAGCTGCGCGAACGCCGGCGCGGTTTCAAGCGCCGCCGTGAAGCGCTGGAACGCATCCAGGTGGCCGCCACCGACCTCGAGCAACGCATCGCCGAGCTCGAAGGCCAGGACGAGCGTGACCAGCAGATGCTGGCGCGGCTGCAGGCCCTGGTGGCCGCGGTACACGAACGCGCCCATGCGCCGGTGCCGGTGGAAGAGCCGGTGGCCGAAGGCGCCGCCACGCGCGAGCCGCCTGCCTTGACGCTCGTGGCCTCGCGCCGCGCCTGATGACCCGGCCGGACACCGACATCGCCGGGCGGGTGATCGCCTGGCAACGCAGCCATGGGCGCCATGCCTTGCCGTGGCAGCGCACACGGGATCCGTATCGGGTGTGGCTGTCCGAAATCATGCTGCAGCAGACGCAGGTGAGCACCGTGCTCGGCTACTACGAGCGTTTCCTGCAGCGTTTTGCCGATGTGCGTGCGCTGGCCGCCGCGCCGCTGGACGACGTGCTCGCGGCCTGGAGCGGCCTGGGCTACTACAGCCGGGCGCGCAACCTGCACCGTTGCGCGATCGCGGTGGTGGAGCGCCACGGCGGCGAGTTTCCGCGCAGCAGCGCCTTACTCGCCGAGCTGCCCGGCATCGGCCGCTCCACGGCGGCGGCCATCGCGGCATTCTGCTTCGGCGAGCGGGCCGCCATCCTGGACGGCAACGTCAAGCGGGTGCTGACGCGGGCGCTCGCCTTCGGCGAGGACCTGGCTCAGTCGGCCAGCGAGCGCGCCTTGTGGGCGCGGGCGGAAGCGCTGCTGCCGGAAGAGGGGATCGAGTCCTATACCCAGGGCCTGATGGATCTGGGTGCCGGCGTGTGCCTGGCGCGCCGCCCGCAATGCCTGCTGTGCCCGCTGCAGGACGTTTGCCTGGCGCGCCAGCAGGGGCAGCCCGAACGCTACCCGGTGAAGACCCGCAAGCTCAAGCGCGGCCGGCGTCAAAACGCCTTGTTGTGGCTGGCAGCGGGCGACCGGCTCTGGCTGTCGCAGCGGCCGGCCGTGGGCGTGTGGGCGGGGCTGTGGAGCCTGCCCGAATACGCCTCTGCGGAGGAGCTCCAGTCGCTCACCAGCGCGTGGCCCGGCGAAGCGAAGGTGCTGGACGCCGTGCAGCATGTGCTGACGCATTTCGACTGGCATCTGCAGCCGGTGCGTCATGCCTTGCCCCCCGAACTGCCTGCGCAGGTGCTGCAGCAGGTGGAAGCCGCCTTGCCGGCCGGGCGCTGGGTGGCGCGGGATCAGGCGCTGCAGCTCGGGCTGCCGGCGCCCATACGCAAGCTCATCAGCTGACCACGCCTTTGCTGCGCAGGAACTCGTCCACCAGCTGCAGCCGCACCTGGGGCTCTTCCAGCTCCATCAGCTTCTGCTTGGCGGCCAGGGGGATGGGCAGCAGCTCGCACCAGCGGTTGGCCACCCAGCCGGCGTCGTCGAAGCGATAGGGTTCGGCGAACGGCACGGAGCCCTGCTGCTTCAGCGTGGCGATGGCATTGGCCAGTGCACGCACCGTGGGGATCATGTTTTCGCTGGGTGCCAGCGACGGGTCGTCGGGCAGCAGCTCCACCTTGGCGCGCCACAGCCCGTCGGGTTGCTGCACCGGGTTGCTGAGGCGAAAGCGCTGGCGGCCGATGCACTTGGCGCGCAGGATGCCGGTTTGTTCGCTATCTACCTCGGTCAGCTCGGCCAGCACGCCGGCGGTTTCGAAGCGCGGCTTCTGGCCCTCGCGCTTGAGCTCGCTGCCCTGGCGCAGGCACACCACGCCAAAGGGCTGCTGCTCGCGCAGGCATTCGCTCACCAGGTCCAGGTAGCGCGCCTCGAAAACCTTCAGGCTGAGCAGCCCGCCGGGAAACAGCACGCTTTGCAGCGGAAACAGCGGCAGGGTCTCGTTGTTGTTCAATCTCGGGCGTCCAGTTCGCGGTGGCGCACCAGTGTGACCACGCGGCCCTTGAATCGTTCAGCCAGCAGCTCGGCAATGTAGACCGAGCGGTGCTGCCCGCCGGTGCAGCCGATGGCCACCGTGAGGTAGCTGCGCTGGTCTTCTTCAAAGGCCGGCAGCCAGCGGTGCAGGAACGCATCGATCATGTCGAGCATCTCCGCGGCCTCGGGCTGCGCACGCAGGTAGTCGGCCACCGGCGCGTCGCGGCCGGTGTGGGGCCGCAGCTCGCGGATGTAATACGGGTTGGGCAGCACACGCACGTCGAACACGAAGTCGGCATCGCGCGGCACGCCGTGCTTGAAGGCGAAGGACTCGAACACCAGCGTCAGCGCGCTGCCGTTGGCCTGCACGAGATCGCGCACCCAGGCACGCAGCTGGGCCGGGCGCAGCTGGCTGGTGTCCACCACGGTGGACAGCTCGCGCAGCGCCTCCAGCAGCTTGCGCTCGATCTCGATCACTTCCACCAACGCCCGCTGGCCGTCGATGTCGCCGGCGCGGCGGGCGGGTTGGTTGTGCGAAGGGCTGGACAACGGATGCGGCCGGCGCGATTCGGAATACCGGCGCAGCAGCGCATCGGTGCTCGCGTCCAGGAACAGTGGCCGGATGACCACGCCCTCCTGGCGCAGATCGTTGATCAGGGACACCAGCTGCGGCAGGGAGCCGGCGCTGCGCACGTCCATCGCGATGGCCAGGCGTCGCGCCTCACGCTGCTGCTCCAGCCGCAGGAACTCGCGCAGCAGCTCCGGCGGCAGGTTGTCCACGCAAAAGAAGCCCGCGTCCTCCAGCGCATGCAGCGCCACCGACTTGCCGGAGCCGGAGATGCCGGTGATCAGGACAACTTCCCGCGGCGCGGCAGGGGTGGATGTGTCGCTCATGCGCGTGACCGTTTCTTGGCTGGTGCCGCGGTGTTGCCGGCCACGGCCAGCAGCTCCTGCGCATGGGCCACGCTGGTGCCGGACAGGCGCTCACCACCCAGCATGCGGGCGACCTCGGCCACCCGCGCTTCACCCTGCACCGGCTGCACGTCGCTGGTGGTCACACCCTGGTGCGCCGCCTTGGACACCACGTAGTGATGGTCGGCACAGGCCGCCACCTGCGCCAGGTGGGTCACGGCCATCACCTGGCGGTCGCGCCCGAGTTGCTTCATCAGCCGGCCGACGGTGTCGGCCACCGTGCCGCCCACGCCGGCATCGATCTCGTCGAAGATCAAAGTGCCGGCGCCACTCGCGTCACGGCAGGTGGTGACGGCAATCGCCAAAGCCAGGCGCGACAGCTCGCCACCGGAGGCCACCTTGGCCAGCGGCCGCGGCGTGCTGCCGGCATGGCCGGCAACCAGGAACTCCACCAACTCCAGCCCGAACGACTGGGGTGTGTCCTGCGGCAGCAGGGCTACTTCGAAGCGGCCGCCGCCCATGCCCAGCTGCTGCATCGCTTCGGTGACCGCGCTCGCCAAGCGGGGGGCTGCCTTCTTGCGCAACTGGCCGATGCGCTGGGCTTCGGCCCGGTAGGCACGCTCGGCTTCGGCGCGTGCCGCCTCCAGCGCCTGCAGGTCGGTGGCCGCGTCCAGCGAGGCCAACTCCTGCTTCCACTGCGCCAGCAGCGCCGGCAGCTCGGCGGGCGGGCGGCGATAGCGCCGCGCCAGGCTCATCCAGGCGGACATGCGCTGGTCCAGCTCACCCAGGCGCTCGGGGTCGAGCTCGGTGTGGTTCAGGTAGGCGTTCAGGGTGTGGGCCGCGTCCTGCAGCTGCGCCTGCGCGCCCTGCAGCACCTCGATCACCCCCGCCAGCTGCTGGTCGAAGGCGGCCACTTCGCCGAGCGCATCAACAGCGCGTGCGCTCAGGCTGTCGGCATTGCTGTCGCCATCGCTCACCGCGTCCAGCGCCAGCCGGGCGGCGTCCAGCAGCGCCTGCGCGTTGGACAGGCGCTGGTGTTCGGCATTGAGCTCGTCCCACTCATTGTCGGCGGGCGCGAGCTTGTCCACCTCGCCGATCTGCCAGGCTAGGCGCTCGCGTTCGCGTTCGAGCTCGCCTTGCTGCGAGCGCGCGCGCTCCAGCGCGTCGCTGGACGACTTCCATTGCGACCACAACGCCACCAGTGGGCGGGTGTCGACGCCGGCCTGCGCGTCCAGCAGCTCGCGCACCGAGGCGGGTCGCGTGAGGCTTTGCCAGGCGTGCTGACCATGGATGTCCACCAGGTGGTCGGCCGCCTCGCGCAGCTGCGTCACCGTGGCGGGGCTGCCGTTGATCCACGCCCGGCTCTTGCCTTGCGCGTCGATGGTGCGGCGAAGCAGCAGCACGCCATCGTCGGCGTCGAAGCCGGCGTCCACCAGCCAGGGCTGCAGCGACGCGGGAGTGTCGAACTCGGCCGTGATGTCCGCGCGGGCGGCGCCTTCGCGCACCACGCCGGCATCGGCGCGAGCGCCCAGGGCCAGCTGCAGCGCATCGATCAGGATGGACTTGCCGGCACCGGTTTCGCCGGTGAGCACGGAGAAGCCGCCGTTGAGCTCGACTTCCAGCGCGGGGACGATGACGAAGTCACGAAGGGCAAGGCGTTTCAGCATGAGGGTGCCACCGTATCAGGGCTCAGACGACGCCTTCGTACCAGCGCAACTTGCGGCGCAGGGTGGCGTAGTAGCTCCAGCCGCGCGGATGCAGGAAGCGCACCTTGTGCGCCGAGCGCCGCACGCGCACCTGGTCGCCGTGCAGCAGGCTGGCCAGGCCCTGCATGTCGAAGTTGGCGGATGCGTCGCGGCCGGCCACGATCTCGATGCGGATCTCGCCGCCGTCGGGCAACACGATCGGCCGGTTGGACAAGGTGTGGGAGGCAATCGGCACCAGCACCCAGCCGGCCAGCCCGGGATGCAAGATGGGGCCGCCGGCCGACAGCGCATAGGCGGTGCTACCGGTCGGAGAAGCCACGATCAGACCGTCGGCGCGGATGTTGGCGATGAACTCCTCGCCGATGTGCACGCTCAGCTCCACCATGCTGGCGGTGGCGCCGCGGCTGACCACCACGTCGTTCATCGACACGCTTTCGAAGATCTGCGCGCCGTCGCGCCAGACGCAGCCGTCCAGCATGGCACGGTGTTCTTCCTCGAAGTCGCCGGCGATGATGGGCGCCAGCGCTTCCAGCACCTGGCCCACCGGCACGTCGGTGATGAAACCCAGGCGGCCCTGGTTGATGCCCACCAGCGGCACGTGGTAGCGCGCCAGCTCGCGCGCAATGCCCAGCATGGTGCCGTCGCCACCCACCACCAGCGCGATGTCGCAGTGCTTGCCGAGTTCAGCTCGGCTCATCACGCCATATTCGCCTGCGAGGCCGGTGGCCTGGGCGGTGTCCGCCTCCAGCGAAACCTCCACGCCCTGGCGCACCAGGTATTGGGCAATCTCCTCCAGCACCGGGCGAATACCCTGGCCCTGCGGTTTGCCCACGAGCGCGGCGTGACGAAAGCGTGTCGGCATGCGAGGAATTACACCACAGGGATTTTGCAGCGCAGGCCGGCGTTGGACGCGCTGAACAGGCCACGCTCCGTACAATGAAACCCATGGACGAGCGTGCGAAAACCCTGTTGAAAACGCTGGTCGAGCGCTATATCGCCGAAGGCCAGCCGGTGGGCTCGCGCACGCTGTCCAAGGCCTCCGGGCTGGACCTGTCGCCTGCCACCATCCGCAACGTGATGGCCGACCTGGAGGAGCTGGGCCTGATCGCCAGCCCGCACACCTCGGCCGGCCGCATCCCCACCGCACGCGGCTACCGCCTGTTCGTGGACACCATGCTCACCGCCCGGCCGCCCGACATGGACCGGCTGGTCGCCGGCGAGGTGCGCGAGCAGCTGCGCCCCGACCAGCCGCAGCGTGTGATTGCCAATGCGGCGCACCTGCTGTCCAACCTGTCGAGCTTCGTGGGCGTGGTCACCGCACCGCGCAAGCCCAGCGTGTTCCGCCACATCGAGTTCCTGCGCCTGGGCGAGAAACGGGTGCTGGTGATCATCGTGTCCCCCGACGGCGACGTGCAGAACCGGGTCATCTTCACCGCGCAGGACTATTCGCAGGGCCAGCTGATCGAGGCCACCAACTACCTCAACGAGCACTATGGCGGCCTCACGATCGAGGAGGTGCGCGAGAAGCTCAAGACCGAGATCGACCAGCTGCGCGGCGAGATCGGCACGCTGATGCAGGCCGCGGTGGACGCCGGCACCGAAGCCATGGCCGAGAGCCACGAGCAGGTGGTGGTGTCCGGCGAGCGCAACCTGCTCACGGTGCAGGACTTCAACGACATGGGCTCGCTGCGCAAGCTGTTCGACCTGTTCGAGCAGAAGACGCAGCTGATGCGCCTGCTCGACGTGTCCAGCCGCGCCGAGGGCGTGCGCATCTACATCGGCGGCGAAAGCCGGGTGGTGCCCTACGAGGAGCTGTCGGTGGTGACCGCGCCCTACGAGGTGGACGGTCAGGTGGTGGGCACGCTGGGCGTGATCGGCCCCACCCGCATGGCCTATGACCGCATGATCCAGATCGTGGACATCACCGCGCGCCTGGTGGGCAACGCGCTGAGCCAGAAGTAGGCGCCACCTACAATCCGCCGCGCGGGCCGTTAGCTCAGTCGGTTAGAGCAGAGGACTCATAATCCTTTGGTCGCAGGTTCGAGCCCTGCACGGCCTACCACCTCCCGACCGACGCCCGCTGCCACCGGCTGTCGTCCCCGCCGCACAGGGGCGCGTTGTGTCCATGGCTTGCTGCCCATTCGGGCTAGCATCGCCTGGGCTGGCTTGCCAGCCCACCCACCCATCCTGGAGACACCATGAAACACGCTACCGGTTCGCTGCTTCTCGCTCTTGCTTGCGCCCTGGGCGCCACCACCGCGTTCGCCGCTGACGCGCCCAAGGCCGACGGTACCGTGGCCGAGGCATGCAAGGGCGATGTGGAAAAGCTCTGCCCCGGCGTTCAGCCGGGCGAAGGCCGTGTCGTGGCTTGCCTGAAGGAGCACAAGAAGGACGTCTCCAAGGAGTGCAAGACCGAGATCGTCAAGCAGCGCAAGGCGCACAAGGCCGGCTGACGCCGCTGCAGCAGCTCAGGGCAGGGCGACCACGCGGTCGCGGCCCTGGTGCTTGGCCTGGTACAGCGCCTCGTCGGCGCGCCTCAGGGTTACCTCGATCGGCTCACCCGGTTGCCACTGGGTGACGCCGATGCTCACCGTCAGGCCCGTGGCGAGCCCGGTACGGGCTTCGCCCGGCTGGCAGGCGGCCAGGCGCATGCGTTCGGCGGCGGCTTCAGCCAAGGCCTGCCCGGTGCCTGGCATCAGCACGACGAACTCCTCCCCGCCGAAACGCGCCAGCCAGTCCGACTTGCGCACCGTGCGCCGCAGCATGCGGGCCACATGGCGCAGCGCCGCGTCACCGGCCAGGTGGCCGTGGCGGTCGTTGACCGCCTTGAAGTGGTCCAGGTCCACCATCGCGATGCACAGCGGCTGGCCGGTGCGCGCCGCGGCGGCCGCCTCGCGCTCCAGTGCGGCCATGAAGGCATAACGGTTCAGCACCCGCGTCAACGCGTCGGTGGTGGCCTGGCGATGCAGCTCGGCTTCGTGGCGGGCCGCGGTGCGCTCGCTCACCAGTACCGCGATCAGGAAGGACAGCGCCGCCGTCACGTACACAGTGGCCCGGAACCGTCCCACCAGCTCGGGACCGAGTGCCTCGAACCCCGGCGCCGCCGGCCAGCCATGCAGCTGGAAGGTGATGAACAGCACCAGGTTGATGGCCACCGCGGTGGCCATGGTGGCCCGCTCCGCCCAGGGCACGAACATCGGTGTCACGGCGGCGAGCACCAGGAAGTACAGCTGCACGTTGAACTGCGTGCCCTGCGACACCAGCACCAGCATGGTGATGTGCAATGGCATCCACACCAGCAGCAGGCGCCGCGCCACGACAAAACGCCCCCGCGCGTTGAGCCACCACACCAGGGGGAACGCGGCGCAGCTGGGCAGTGCGCCCCACACGCCGCGCAAGAGCGCCGGGTTGCCGCTGGCGATGTACAAGGCGTCGTAGAAGGCGATGCTCACCAGGGCGATGAGCACGCCCACATTGGTTTCCATCACCTTGCGCTTGAGGCTGCGATCGGGCGTGAGCTCGCAGCCGGCATTGAGCAAGGCCAATGCGTATCGTCGCCACAGCGCTTTCACCACACGATATTAGTGGGCTGCTCCCGCGCTGCATGCGACGGAATGCGCACTTTGCGCCGATTGGGGTGGGCGAGCCCGGGCACCAAATCTGCTGCGTTCTAAGGCCCCCGACCCGTTGAACAAAGGAGATGGCGATGGCCCAGATCTGCGATGTGATGACCCGCGACGTGCGCGTGGTGAGTCCGGACGACACGCTGCAGCGCGTGGCGCAATGCATGGAAGAGCTCAATGTGGGCGCGATCCCGGTGGTCGACGGCGACAAGCTGGTCGGCATGGTGACCGACCGCGACATCACCGTGCGCGCGGTGGCCCAGGGCCGCCCGGTGGACACCACCGCGGCACGCGAGGTGATGAGCGCCCACGTGCGCTGGTGCTACGAGGACCAGGACGTGGACGACGTGCTGGACGAGATGCGCGATGTGCAGATCCGCCGCGTGCCGGTGGTCGACCGCGAGCACAAGCTGGTGGGCATCGTGTCGCTGGGCGACCTGGCCGAACGTGGCGGGCAGCAGCCCCGCGTGGCCGAGACGCTGAGGGACATCTCCACCCCGTCGCAGCCTGACCGGCACTGACCGTCATGGCAGCGGCCCCCCAGGACAGCGGCGCCGGCGCCGCACCCCCGACCCCGGCGCATCCGGGCGACGAAGCGCCGGCCGGCGCGCCGGGCTCCGGCGAATCGGTGTGCCGCCGCTGCGGCGGCAGCGGGCGCGACCAGGGCCAGGCGTGCCCGGACTGCGGCGGCACCGGCAAGGTGATCGAAGGCATCGGCGGCGGCTGAAATTCTTGCCTGTTCCCGGGCACCCGTGTTGCCGCACTTCGTTCTGTATCGACCCCCTAAGGAGCTCACATGCAACCTACCTGGATCGTGCTGGCCGACGAAGGCCGCGCGCGCATTCTCGAGATGCGCCAGCCCGGCCGCGACCTGGAAGAGGTGGAGGAATTCACCGACCCGGCAGCCCATGCCCGCAATGCCGACCTGCAGCGCGATGCGCACGGCCGGCGTGCACCGGCCGACAGCTACGGCGGCGCGCCCAACGTGCAGACCATGGGCGCCACCTCCACCACATCGGCCGGCGAGGACAAGGTGGACATCGAGGCCGAACGTTTTGCGCGCCAGGTGGCCGAGCGCCTGACGCAGGCCCACCGCCAGCACCGCTACGAGCGCCTGCGCATCGCCGCGGCGCCCAAGTTCCTGGGGCGCTTGCGCAAGGTGCTCGACAAGGAGGTCAGTGCCACGGTCGAGGAAGAGCTCGACAAGGACCTGCTGCAGCTGGACCGCCGCACGCTCACGCAACGCCTGTATCCATCGCAGCAGCAGGGCAGCTGACCCTTTCGGGGGTGGTACAGCCCTTGCCCCGGTGCAGCTGACATCCCCCGAAAAGACAGTCATGGCCCCAACCCCACAAAGCCCCGGCGCGGGGGAGCGACGCGCCGGGCACCTCGTGATCATTGGCGGCAACGAGGACCGCGACAACGACAAGCAGGTGCTGCGCCGCTTCGTCGAGCTCACCGCCAGGGCAGACCCGAAGATCGTGGTGCTCTGCGCCGCGGGGGCCACCGGCGACACCGCCTGGAAGGTGTATGACCAGGCCTTTGCGGACCTGGGCGTGCAGCAGCGCCTGGCGCTGGAGATGGCCTCGCGGGAGGACGCCAACGATCCCAAGGCGGCCGACCGGCTGCTCACTGCCGACGGCATCTTCATCGCCGGTGACGACCAGAAGCGCCTGCTGGCGGTGATTGGCGGCACGCTGGTGCACCAGGCGCTGCACAAGGCCTGCGACGAGCTGGGCCGCTGCATCGCTGGCACCAGCGCCGGCGCGGCTGCACTGTCGCAGCACATGATGCATGACGGCGGCGCCGGGGCACCGGCGCCCGGCACCGCGCTCAGCCTGGCGGCCGGCCTCGGGCTGCTGCAGCGCGTGCTGATCGACCAGCATTTTTCCGAGCGCCAGCGCCTGGGACGCCTGCTCTCGGTGGTGGCCCAGAACCCCACGCTCATCGGCGTGGGCATCGACGAGGACACCGCGCTGGTGATCGAGCGCAGCGGCGGTGGCCTGGAAGTGGTGGGCGATGGCGCGGTCACCTTGATCGACGGGCGGCAGATGTCGTCCAACTTCCTGCCCGGCCCCGAGCACGAGGCGCTGGAGCTGGTGGACGTCAAGCTTCACCTGCTGCCGGCCGGCGCGCGCTACGGCAGCGCTGCCAAGGCCGTGCCACCCGCATTGCAGGACATCGTTTCCATCCTCACGAGCCGAGGGAGCCCGTTGTCATGAAGATCGTCGAAGCCCGCTTCCTCAGGGGGCCGAACCTGTTTGCGCGCCGCACGGTGCTCGAAGCCATCGTGGACCTGGAAACGCTGGATGAAGTGGCCTCGAACCAGATAGACGGTTTCACCGACCGGCTGATCCAGATGCTGCCCGGCATTGGCGAGCATCACTGCGGCGTCGGCTACCGCGGCGGCTTCGTCGACCGCCTGCGTGAAGGCACCTACATGGGCCACATCGCCGAGCACATCATGCTGGAGCTGCAGGCGCTCGGCGGTTACGACATCGGCTACGGCAAGACGCGCATGGTGCACGGCCGGCCGCGCCACTACCGCATCGTGGTGGGCTACAAGCTGGAGAAGCTGGCCATGCGGGCGCTGGAGCAGGCGCTGCAGGTGGTGCAGGCGGCGGCCGACGGCCGGGTGCTCGACATCGCGCCGCTGGTGGAGGAGCTGCGCGCCATCCGCTGCAAGCAGGGCCTGGGGCCCAGCACACAGGCGATCGTGGATGCGGCGCATGACCGCGGCATCCCGGCGATCAGGCTGTCCGACGACGCCAGCCTGTTCCAGCTCGGCTGGGGCTCACGCCAGCGCCTGGTGCAGGCCACGGTCACCGGCGCCAGCGGCCACATCGCGGTCGGCATCGCCAGCGACAAGGAGCTCACCAAGCGGCTGCTCTCCGCCGCCGGCATTCCGGTACCGCGCGGTTTCATCGTCACCTCGATCGAGGAGGCCCAGGTGGCGGCGCGTGATGTCGGCATGCCGGTCACCCTGAAGCCCCTGGATGCCAACCAGGGCAAGGGCGTCACCACCGGCATCCGAACGCCCCAGGAAGTGGCGGTGGCCTTCGAACGCGCGCGCCAGCACGGGCCCAAGGTGATCGTGGAACAGCATGTGCGCGGCCAGGACCACCGCGTGCTGGTGGTCAACGGCCGCGTGGTGGCCGCCTCCCGCCGCCTGCCGCCCCAGGTGGTGAGCGACGGCCGGCGCACCGTGCGCGAGCTGGTGGAGGAGGTGAACGCCGACCCGCGGCGCGGCGTGGGGCACGAGTCGGCGCTGACACGCATTCCGCTGGACGCGTCGGC
The DNA here is from genome assembly GCF_036231905.1 of Ideonella sp. BN130291. Taxonomy (NCBI): domain Bacteria; kingdom Pseudomonadati; phylum Pseudomonadota; class Betaproteobacteria; order Burkholderiales; family Sphaerotilaceae; genus Ideonella; species Ideonella sp. BN130291. Next base: position 157,038 of record NZ_JAZARE010000012.1, read on the forward strand.
GGCCGACTGCCTGGCGGCCCAGGGCCTGGGTTTCGAGAGCGTGTTGCCCACCGGCGCGGTGGCGCTGCTGCGCGGCAACGCCAACCTGTCCACCGGCGGCACCGCGGAGGACGTGACCGACCAGCTGCATCCGGACACCGCGGCCCTGTGCGTGCGCGCTGCGCGGCGCATCGGGCTGGATGTGGCGGGTATCGACCTGGTGTGCGCCGACATCGCTGCACCGCTGGGCCCGCAGGGCGGGGCGCTGATCGAGGTGAATGCCGCGCCCGGCATCCGCATGCACGAGCAGCCGTCCGAAGGTGTGCCGCGTGCGGCCGGCCGGGCCATCGTCGACGGCCTGTTCCCGCCCGGCGACGACGGCCGCATCCCCTTGATCGCGGTCACCGGCACCAACGGCAAGACCACCACCACGCTCGCCATCGCGCACGTGCTGCGGGCGGCGGGCCTGCGCACCGGCTGCACCACCACCGAAGGCGTGTATGTCAATGGTGAGCGCATCATGGACGGCGATTGCACCGGCTACTGGTCCGGCCGCGCGGTGCTCACCGACCCGGACGTGGATGCCGCGGTGCTGGAAACGGCGCGCGGCGGCATCCTCAAGCGCGGCCTGTGCTACGACCGCAGCGACGTGGCCGTGGTGCTCAACGTCACGGCCGACCACCTGGGCCAGGACGGCGTGGACACGCTGGAAGAGCTGGCGCGTGTGAAGGCCGTGGTGGCCGATACGGCGCGCAAGGCGCTGGTGCTCAACGCCGAAGACCCGCACTGCGTGGCCATGACCGAAGAGCTGCGCGAAGGCGTGGAAGTGATCTTCTTCGCCATGCAGGCGGAGCATCCGGTGGTGCAGGGCCACCTGCAGGCCGGCGGGCGCGCCGTGCTGCTGCGCGACGGTGAGATCGTGCTCGCCACCCGGGACGGCAGCGTGCCCGTGGTGCGGGCGGACCGCCTGCCGTTCACCCTCGGTGGCCGCGCGCGCCACAACGTGGCCAATGCGCTGGCGGCCGTGGCGGCGCTGGTGGGCAGCGGGCAGGCGCTGGGCACCATCGCGCAGGCGCTGCAGGGTTTTGCCTGCAGCAGCGAGGCCAACCCGCTGCGCCTGAATGTGTTCCAGCTCGGCGAGGTTCGGCTGGTGGTGGACTATGCCCACAACCTGGCGGCCTACCGGGCGCTCATCGACACCTGTCGCGGCTTCGGCAGCGGCCGCCTGGTGGGCGTGGTGTCGGCGCCGGGAGACCGGCGCGACCGGGAGCTGCAGGACATCGGCGAAGCGTGTGCGCAGGGCTTCGACGAGATCGTGATCTACGAGATCGACGAGGACCGGGGCCGCCCGCTGGGTGCCACCGCCCGGGCCTTGCTGCAAGGTGCACAGCGCACCGGCCGCCCGGCGAGCGTGGAAGTGGACATGTGCCGCGCCTTGCGCCAGGCCTTGCAGCGCTGCCGGCCGGGCGACACCCTGGTGTATGCCTGCGCCACCCGCCTGAGCGACCTGCAGGCCGCCTTCGGCCACTTGCCGATGGCCGAGGAACGGGCCAGCGGCGGGCCGGCGCTGCGCCTGGCGTGGTCGTCGGAGCTGCCGCGCAGCCCGGTCGGCGAGGCCGAGCGCCTGCAGGAGCGCGACGTGGCGGCCACCGGGCGGCGCGTGCTGCTGCCACGCCGGCACGAGCCTGCCTGAGCCTTCGATCCACTCACACAAGGAGAGCCCGCGATGCAAAGCAAAGCCAAACTGTTCGGCCATCCCGTGCACCAGATGCTGATCGTGTTTCCGCTCGGGCTGCTGGCCACTGCGGTGGTGTTCGACCTGATCCACATCGCCACCGACCGGCCGCTGATGGCGGTGGTGTCCTACTGGATGATGGCCGCCGGCGTGGTGGGCGGCCTGGTGGCCGCGCCCTTCGGCTGGATCGACTGGGGAGCGATTCCCAAAGGCACGCGGGCCAAGAGCGTGGGCCTGACCCACGGCTTGGGCAATGTGGTGGTGCTGCTGCTGTTCATCGGCAGCTGGTTCCTGCGCCGGCCGGCCCCTGAAGCGCCCGGGATGCTGGCCCATTCGCTGGCCTTCCTGGGCGCCGGGCTCTCGCTCTTCACCGCCTGGCTGGGTGGCGAGCTGGTGGACCGCCTCGGCGTGGGGGTCTACGACGACGCCGGGCTCGATGCGCCGAATTCACTGCGCGCGCGGCACGAAGCGCCGGCCGCGCGCACGGCGACGCATTGAGCTACGCTGGCGGGATGCAGAAACCCGCACGTTACCTGGTGATCGTGGAGCAGGACGGCGGCATGCTCGCCCGCCTGTTCGATGACGACATGCGGCTGGCCGCCGAGTTCGACGCCAGCTCCGAAGAGGTGGTCGTCATGACGGCCGGCCTGCAGCCGCAGCGCGGGGCCATCGCAGCGCAGTGGGACAAGCCTCTGCGCGGCCACAGCGCCAGCGAGCGTGCCGCCGCGCTGGTCTACACGCTGGACGTCTGAACCGCCCGCTTCAGGAGCGCGGGTTCACCGGCGGGGCCTTGGTCACGCGGGTCTTGCCGCCGGTGGTGACCAGGATCACCGGGTCACCCGGGTTCAGCGTTTCCTGGCCCTTGGCCTGCACGATCGCGCGGCGGTCGCCGTTGCGCATCTGCAGCAGGATCTCCACCGCGTCCTCGCTGGTGCCGGCGCGCTCGATCGCGTTGCCCACCACCGCGCCGGCCACCGCGCCCAGCACGCCCACCACCACGGCTTCGCGCCGCCCACCGACCGACGAGCCCGCCACGCCGCCCGCCACCGCACCGGCGGTGCCGCCGATGCCGCTTTGCGAGCCGTCCACCCGCACCGGGCGCACCGACAGCACGGTGGCGTCCTGCACCTGCGACAGGCGCTGCGCGTCGCCGCGCTGCACGACGTCCGGGCTGGTGGTGGAGCAGCCGGCGACCAGGGCCAGCAGCAGCGGCGCTGCGATCAGGGTGCGTTTCATGGGGAGGACTCCTCGGGCGTGGTGGATGGCGTCAGCAACGGGCACGGCCAAGCCGGCGTTGACGCCTGTGGTGCGGTGAGACCGCACCCGCGTGGCGGAGTTCCGGTAAAGATTCAGCCGTGCAGGCGCGAATTGCGCGGCACGCTGGCGAGCAGGAACTCCATCTGGTCGGCCAGGATGCGGCGGCCGCGCAGGATCATGTCCTCGTGCAGGCTGGGCACGTAGGGCAGGTACAGCAGGCTCATGTGCGCCTCTTCCGGCAGCCGGTTGCCCTTGCGGCCGTTGCAGCTGCGGCAGGCGGTGATGCAGTTCATCCAGCTGTCGCGCCCGCCGCGCGAGGTGGGCACGATGTGCTCGCGGGTCAGGTCGTCAAAAGGAAAACGGTGGCCGCAATAGGCGCACAGGTGGCGGTCGCGCGCAAACAGCTTGGGGTTGGACAGCGCCGGCGCCTGGCGCCAGGCCCGCGTGGGAATCGCACCGCGCACCGCGATGATGGGGTGCACCTCGATGCGCGACTGCCGGCCAGTGGCACGCTGAATGCCACCACGCAGCACGTGAAACGCTTCGCCGAGTGTCCAGGCCACGCCGTCGCTGGCGTAGATCACCGCGGCTTCCTTCGCCGTGATCCAGGCCTGCGGGCGGCCGGAAACATCGAGCTGCAGCACGTCCATGGTGCGAAGCCACTCCTTTCGACAATGCGGATGGAACAGGACTTGCGGTTGGCGCTGACCGTCACAGCATATCGCGGGAAGGTGTCAGCACTCAACCTCGCGATCCATGGGCTTTCAAGCAGCTACCGTTCCTAGAATGACTTCATGCGACTTCCTTCGCTGCTTGCCGGGCTGCTGAGCGCCGCCGTGCTGCTGTGGGCTGCGGGCCCGGGCCCCGCGGATGCGGCCGCGCCCGAGCCGGTGCCTCCCGCCGCGTCGGCCGCCGCCTCAGGCGCCAGCGCCGGCGCCTCGGCGGCCGCGCCCCCCGCGTCGGCGGCATCCGGCGCCGAGGCTGATACCGAACTGGTGGAGCCACCCCCGCCACCGTCGCCTGCGGGCCAGCGCGTCTACGAAGCCGCGCGCGGCACGCTGGTGCAGGTGCGAACCCTGCTCAAGGCGCAGGACAGCCAGGCGACGGTGGGCTCAGGTTTCCTGGTGAGCCCGGAGGGCCACCTGATCACCAACTTCCACGTGGTCAGCACCTATGCCCTGCAGCCCACCAGCCACCGCCTGGTGTATTCCACCGCCGACGGTGGCCAGGGCGCGCTGCAGCTGATCGACGTGGACGTGGCGCATGACCTGGCGCTGCTCAAGCCGGTGCAGGCCGATGCGTTTGCCGGCCGCGGCGCCTTGAGCTTCCGCCCGGCCACGCTGGCCTTGGGCCGCGGCGAGCGCCTGTATTCCCTCGGCAACCCGCTGGACGTGGGTTTTGCGGTGGCCGAAGGCTCCTACAACGGGCTGGTGGAGCGCAGCTTCCTGCCCACCATCTTCTTCGGCGGCTCGCTCAGTGCCGGCATGAGCGGCGGGCCCACGCTGGATGCCAAGGGCCGGGTGATCGGCGTGAACGTGGCCACCCGCCGCGACGGCGAGCAGATCAGCTTCCTGGTGCCTGGGCAGTACGCCAAGGAGCTGCTGGAGCGCAGCCGCGGCGCTTCGCCGCTGGGGCTGCCCGCCTACCCGCAGATCACCAAGCAGATGCTGGTGCACCAGGAGGCCCTGACCAAGGCCTTCATCGCGCTGCCCTGGCGCAATGCCGGCAACCAGCGCTATGCGATTCCGGTGCCGCGCGAGGATTTCCTGCGCTGCTGGGGGCGCAGCACGCCACCCGAATCGCGTGGCCTGGAGTTCGAGCGCTCGGACTGCAACATGGACAGCCGGGTCTACATCACTTCCGGCTTTTCCACCGGTTTCATCAGCGTGCGCCATGAGGCCTATGACGGCCGCAAGCTCGGGGCGCTGCGCTTTGCGCAGCGCTACTCGGCGAGTTTCCGCAACGAGTTCATGGGGGCCAACAACGCCTACCTCACCGCGCCCCAGTGCCATGAACGCTTCGTGGACCGGGGCGGGCTGCCGCTGCGTGCGGTGATGTGCCTGCGCGCGCACAAGAAGCTGCGTGGCCTGTACGAGGTGGCGGTGCTGGTGGCCACGCTGGACCAGTCCACGGCCGGCGTGCAGGGCCGCTTCGACGCCCATGGCGTCAGCTTCGAGAACGCCAAGGCGCTCACCGAGCATTACCTCAACGGCTTTGCATGGACCGATCCGAAGACCGCCTCGCGCTGATCGAAGTGCTGGAGCGCGACGGCCGGGTGCGCCGCGGCTTCCTGGTCACGCGCTGGCCGGTCACACTGGGCCGGGCGCTGGACAACGACGTGGTCATCGACGATCCGCATGTGGCGGCCCATCACTGCAGCCTCGTGCAAGGCCCGGCCGGCGAGGCCGGCGCACCGCTGCTGTTGCAGGTGGGCCCCACCCGCAACGGTGTGCAGGTGGGGCCACGCACCCTGGTGGAAGGGGAAACCGCGCCGCTGCCTCCGCTGGGCGAGGCGTTCCAGATCGGCGGCACCCGCCTGCGCGTGCGGCTGCCCGGTGATCCGCTGGAGCCCGAGCGCCCGCTGGGCCTGGCCACCACCGGCGCGCATCCGCTGGTGACGCTGGCCTGCGCGCTGGCGCTGTGGGCGCTGGTGCTCATCGAGCATGGCATCTACCTGGACCCGGGCTCCAGCCTCACCGACTGGCTGATGCCGCTGCTGGCCTGGCCGCTGGGCGCTTTGGGCTGGTGCGTGGTGTGGGGCATCGGCTCCAAGCTGTTCCAGCACCGCTTTGAGTTCTGGGCCCACTTTGCCATCCTGATGAAGGGCCTGCTGGCGATGGCCGTGCTGGACGTGATGCTGCCGGTGCTGGCCTATGCGTTGTCCTGGGAGTGGCTGGCGCGCATCAGTCCGGTGGTGAGCGCGCTGGTGGCGGGCGCCACGCTGTACCGCCACGCCGTGCTCGTGGTGCCGGTGACCCGCTGGGCCATCGCTGCCGGCATTGCGGGCTGCCTGCTGATCGCAGGCGCAGTGCTCGGCACGCTGAACTACCAGCGCAGCGATCGCCTGTTCAGCGAGCCGTACCTCGCCACCCTGCCGCCGCCGGCGTTCCGCATGGCGCCCGGGGTGTCGGTGAAGGATTTTGTGGGTGACTCCGCTCCCTTGCGCGACAGGTTGGACCGGCGCGCCGCCGAGGATGCACAAAAGGGCGGGGCCGATTGAGGGCCCACTGACCGTTGGAGCCAAGCTGTGGGCCGCCCGGCGTGACCGAATGCCGCTCTAGGCGATAGCCCCTAGAAAATTCATGGGCTGAACCCCCCGCTGGACACGGAAGTCTGCAAAATAGAACGACCGTTCGTTTTCTGAAGCAGCCCCGTGGCCCTGACCGAAACGCCCCTGAAGACCAAGCCGCCCGCGCCCAAGCCGGCGCAGCGCACGACCTTGCAAAAAGGTCAGCAGACCCGGGCGACCATCCTGGAGGCTGCGCTTGCGCTCGCGTCCAGCATGGGGCTGGAGGGGCTGTCCATCGGCGCGCTGGCTGAAGTGACGCAGATGAGCAAGTCGGGCGTCTTCGCCCACTTCGGCTCGCGCGAGGAGCTGCAGATCTCCGTCATCCGCGAATACCACCAGAAGTTCGAGGAAGAAATCTTCTACCCGGCCATCCGCGAGCCGCGCGGCCTGCCGCGCCTGCGCGCGCTGTTCGAGCGCTGGGTGCGCCGGGTGTCGGTGGAAATCGATTCGGGCTGCATCTACATCAGCGGCGCGGTCGAATTCGATGACCGGCCCGGCCCGGTGCGCGATGCGCTGGCGTCCATGGTGCGCGCCTGGCATGCCGCGATGGAACGATCCATCCGCATCGCCATCGAAGAAGGCCACCTGCGGGCGGACACCGATCCGCTGCAGATGCTGTTCGAGATCCACGGGCTGATCCTGGCCCTGCACCACGACGCGCGCTTCCTGCGCCTGCCGGGTGCCACCGATCGTGCACGGCGCGGCTTCGAGCGCACCGTCAGCCACTACGCCGTCGTTGGAGACCCGGCGGTCCCCCCTCAGAAGGCTCCGCCCAAGGCGCGCCGCTGAATCACCGAGCATCAAAAAGGAGTTCGTCCATGCCTCAGTACAACCCGCCGCTGCGCGACATGCAGTTCGTCCTGCACGAGATGCTCAAGGTCACCGATGTCTACAAGGCGATGCCCAAGCATGCCGACGTGGACATGGACACCATCAACGCGGTGCTGGAAGAGGGCGGCAAGTTCGCCTCCCAGGTGCTGTTCCCGCTGAACCAGGTGGGCGACCGCGAAGGCTGCAAGCTCAACAAGGAAACGCACGAGGTCACCGCGCCCACCGGCTTCAAAGAAGCCTACAAGCAGTACGTCGAAGGCGGCTGGCCCGCACTGAGCTGCGATCCGGAATACGGCGGGCAAGGCCTGCCGATCGCGGTGAACCAGTGTTTCTACGAGATGATGAACTCGGCCAACCAGGCCTGGACCATGTACCCCGGCCTGTCTCACGGCGCCTATGAGTGCCTGCATGAACACGGCACCGCGGAGCAGAAGGCCACCTACCTGCCCAAGCTCACCAGCGGCCAGTGGACCGGCACCATGTGCCTGACCGAACCGCATTGCGGCACCGACCTGGGCCTGCTGCGCACCAAGGCCGAACCGCAGGCCGACGGCACCTACCGCATCACCGGCTCCAAGATCTTCATCTCCGCCGGCGAACACGACCTGGCCGAAAACATCATCCACCTGGTGCTGGCGCGCCTGCCGGACGCGCCGGCCGGCAGCAAGGGCATCTCGCTGTTCGTGGTGCCCAAGTTCCTGCCCAATGCCGATGGCACGCCGGGCAAGCGCAACGGCGTGTTCTGCGCCGGCCTGGAGCACAAGATGGGCATCCATGGCAACGCCACCGCCCAGATCGTGCTCGAAGGCGCCATCGGCACCCTGGTGGGCCAGCCCAACAAGGGCCTGGCCGCGATGTTCGTGATGATGAACGCCGCCCGCCTGGGCGTGGGCAACCAGTCGCTGGGCCTCACCGAAGTGGCCTACCAGAACGCGGTGGCCTACGCGAAGGACCGCATCCAGATGCGCGCACTGTCGGGCCCCAAGGCCGCCGACAAGCCGGCCGACCCGATCATCGTGCACCCCGACGTGCGCAAGATGCTGCTCACCGCCCGGGCCTATGCCGAAGGCGGCCGTGCGCTGGCGATCCACATTGCGCTGCTGATCGACAAGGAACTGTCCTCCACCGACGAGGACGAGCGCAAGGACGCCGCCGACCAGGTGGCGCTGCTCACCCCGATCGTGAAGGCCTTCCTCACCGACAACGGCTGGCTCGCCACCTCGCATTGCATGCAGGTCTTCGGCGGCCACGGCTACATCGCCGAGTGGGGCATGGAGCAGTACGTGCGCGACGCGCGCATCAACATGATCTATGAAGGCACCAACACCATCCAGTCGCTGGACCTGCTGGGCCGCAAGGTGCTGGCCGACAACGGCGCCAAGCTGAAGAAGTTCGGCAAGCTGGTGCAGCAGTTCATCGAGGACGAAGGCACCAACGAGGCCATGCAGGAGTTCGTGAACCCGCTGGCCGACATCGGTGACAAGGTCACCAAGCTCACCACCGAGCTCGGCATGAAGGCGTTCCAGAACGCCGACGAAGTGGGCGCCGCCGCGGTGGACTACCTGCGCGTGGTGGGCCACCTGGTCTTCGCCTACTTCTTTGCACAGCAGGCCAAGGTGGCGCTGGAGAAGCAGAACTCCGGCGACCCGTTCTACACCGCCAAACTGGCGACGATCCGGTTCTACTTTGCCAAGCTGCTGCCGGAAACGGCCACGCTGATCCGCACCGCGCGGGCCGGCCTGCAGCCGCTGATGGCGATGGACGAAGCGCTGTTCTAAGCAAATCGCGCTCAATGGTTCGGTGGCGGTGGAAAAGGGGTTTTTCCGCCGCTGTTCGCCAACCGCCCCCTACAACAAACACGGGGCTGCCAGTGAGGAAGTGAGAGAGACAACCATGAAAAAGACCACCATCGCCCTGTTGCTCGCCAGTGTGGCGGGCGTCGCCTTCGCGCAGACGGCCAGCCCGGTCGGCCTGTGGAAGACGATCGACGACGAGACCGGCAAGGAGAAGTCGTTCGTGCGCATCACTGAGAACAACGGTGCGCTGGTCGGCAAGATCGAGAAGCTGCTCGATCCCACCAAGGCCGACGCCAAGTGCGAGAAGTGCACCGACGAGCGCAAGGACCAGCCCGTCGCTGGCATGACCATCATCCGCAACGTCAAGAAGGACGGCAGCGACGAGCTGTGGGAAGGCGGGGACATCCTCGACCCCAACAACGGCAAGGTCTACAAGGTGCGCTTGAAGCCGGAAGATGGCGGCAAGAAACTCACGGTGCGCGGCTACATCGGCATGCCGATGCTGGGCCGCAGCCAGACCTGGGTGCGCGTCGAATAAGGCGCCACCCTGAAACGATCGGGAGGCTGTGACCGCACGGCCTTCGCGATTCACTTCCTCCCGATCACTGAATCCACGGAGTACACACAATGAGTCGATTCCAAGTCCGCAAAGTCGCCGTGCTCGGCGCCGGCGTGATGGGCGCGCAGATCGCCGCCCACCTCGTCAACGTCAAGGTGCCGGTGGTGCTGTTCGACCTGCCCGCCAAGGAAGGCCCGAAGAACGGCATCGTCACCAAGGCCGTGGAAGGGCTGAAGAAGCTGAAGCCGTCGCCGCTGGGCGTGCCGGAAGACGCGGCGCTGATCGGCCAGGCCAACTATGAAGAGCACCTGGAGCAGTTGAAGGACTGCGACCTGATCATCGAGGCCATTGCCGAGCGCATGGACTGGAAGCTCGACCTGTACAAGAAGATCGCCGCCCACATCGCGCCGCATGCGATCGTGGCCTCCAACACCTCGGGCCTGAGCATCACCAAGCTCAGCGAGGCGCTGCCAGAAGAGATCAAGCCGCGCTTCTGCGGCATCCACTTCTTCAACCCGCCGCGGTACATGTACCTGGTGGAGCTGATCCCCACCCCGACCACGCGGCCGGAGATCCTCGACCAGCTCGAGACCTTCGTGACCACCAGCGTGGGCAAGGGCGTGGTGCGCGCCAAGGACACGCCCAACTTCGTGGCCAACCGCGTGGGCATCGCCGGCATGCTGGCCACCATGATCGAGGCCGAGAAGTTCGGCCTGTCGTACGACGTGGTGGACGACCTCACCGGCAAGAAGCTGGGCCGTGCCAGCTCCGGCACCTTCCGCACCGCGGACGTGGTGGGCCTGGACACCATGGCCCATGTGATCAAGACGCTGCAGGACAACCTGAGCGCCGATCCGTTCTACCCCAGCTACGCCACGCCCAAGGTCGTGAACGACCTGATCGGCAAGGGCGCGCTCGGCCAGAAGAGCGGTGGTGGTTTCTACAAGAAGGTGGGCAAGGACATCCTGCGCCTGGACCCGGCCACCGGCGACTACGTGGCCGCCGGCAAGAAGGCCGACGAGATCGTGGCCCGCATGCTCAAGAAGGCACCGGCCGAGCGCCTGAAGCTGCTGCGCGAATCCACCAACCCGCAGGCGCAGTTCCTGTGGGCCATTCTGCGCGACAGCTTCCACTACGCTGCCGTGCACCTGAAGGACATCGCCGACTCCGCGCGTGAAGTGGACTTCGCCATGCGCTGGGGCTTCGGCACCTCGCAGGGCCCCTTCGAGCTGTGGCAGGCCGCCGGCTGGAAGCAGGTGGCGCAGTGGGTGCAGGAGGACATCGAGGCCGGCAAGGCGCTGTCCAAGGAGCCGCTGCCCGCCTGGGTGTTCGACGGCCGCGATGGCGTGCACACGGCAGAAGGCTCCTGGAGCCCGGCGCAGAACCGCTACATCCCGCGCAGCACGCTGCCGGTGTATGAGCGCCAGTTCTTCCCCGAGACCGTGGGTGGCCTGGGCCAGGACCCGCTGAAGGCCGGCACCGAGGAATTCAAGAACGAGGAAGTGCGCGTCTGGTCGCTGGACGGCGAAGTGCTGATCGCCAGCATCACCGCCAAGCTGCACCTCATCAGCCCGACCGTCACCGAAGGCCTGCTGAAGGCAGTCGAGATCGCCGAAGCGAAGTACAAGGGCCTTGTGGTCTGGTCGCCGGACGACGTGTTCTCCGCCGGCGCGAACCTGGAAGCGCTGATGCCCGTGTTCATGAAGAGCGGCGCCAAGGGCATTGCGCCCGAGGAGAAGAAGCTGCAGGACATGATGCTGCGCCTGCGCTACGCCAACGTGCCGGTGGTGTCCGCGATCCGCGGCATCGCATTGGGCGGCGGTTGCGAGCTGGCCGTGCACTCGGCCAAGCGGGTGGCCACGATGGAAAGCTATGTCGGCCTGGTGGAAGTGGGCGTCGGCCTGATCCCCGGCGGTGGCGGCCTGGCCTATATCGCGCGGCGTGCGGCGGAGAACGCTGCGTCGGCACCCGGCGTGGACATCCTCGCGTTCGCCAAGGAAGGCTTCACCGCGGCCGCGATGGCCAAGGTGGGCACCAGCGCGATCGAATCGCGCAAGCTGGGCTACCTGCTGGACAGCGACGTGATCGTGCCCAACAAGGACGAGCTTCTCTACGTGGCGATCAACGAAGCCAGGAGCATGTACGAGTCGGGTTACCGCCCGCCGGTGAAGAAAGCCTTCCCGGCCGCCGGCCGCTCGGCCATCTCCACCATCCAGGCGCAGCTGGTCGGCATGCGCGACGGCGGCTTCATCAGCCAGCACGACTATCACATCGGCAGCCTGATCGCCGACGTGGTGTGCGGCGGCGAGGTGGAAGCCGGCTCGCTGGTGACCGAGGAATACCTGATGGCGCTGGAGCGCAAGCACTTCTGCGGGCTGCTGGAGCACCCCAAGACGCAGGAACGCATCATGGGCATGCTGCAGACCGGCAAGCCCGTCAGAAATTGACCACCCCCGGAGCGCCTGCGGCGCTTCCCCCCCAAGGGGGCGCCGCAGGCGGCCCGGCAAAGCCGGATCCGCGGCGGCACTGGGCTGAAGTCGAGATATGCGAAGTGAGCGGCGCTTGTCGCCATGGAGAACTGAAATGAGTACCAAGCAAGTGCAAGAGGCCTACATCGTTGCGGCCACCCGCACCCCGATCGGCAAGTCCGGCCGCGGCTACTTCAAGAACACCCGCCCTGACGACCTGCTGGTCGCGGCGCTGCGCAGCGCGCTGGCCCAGGTGCCCAACCTGGACCCGAAGGCGATCGAGGACGCCATCATCGGCTGCTCCTTCCCCGAGGGCGAGCAGGGCATGAACATGGCCCGCATGGCCGCGGTGATCGCCGGGCTGCCCAACACCGTGGGCGGCATCACGGTGAACCGCTTCTGCGCCTCCGGCCTGTCGGCCGTGCAGATGGCGGCCGACCGCATCCGCGTGGGCGAAGCCGACGTGATGATCGCCGGCGGCGCCGAGTCCATGAGCATGGTGCCCATGGGCGGCAACAAGCCCTCGTTCAACCCAGAGATCTTCCTCAAGGACGAAAACGTGGGCCTGGCCTACGGCATGGGCCTCACCGCCGAGAAGGTGGCCGCGCAGTGGAAGGTCAGCCGCGAGGCGCAAGACGAGTTTGCGCTGCAGTCGCACCTGCGGGCCTTGAAGGCCATCCAGTCGGGTGAGCTGCAGGACAGCATCACGCCCTTCGAGGTGGTCGAGCGTTCGCCCAACCTCGCCACCGGCGAAGTCAACGTGAAAAAGCGCACCGTGAGCGTGGACGAGGGCCCGCGCCCGGACACCTCGCTCGAAGGCCTGGCCAAGCTCAAGCCCGTGTTCGCCGCCAAGGGCAGCGTCACGGCGGGCAACAGCTCGCAGACCAGCGACGGCGCGGGTGCGCTCATCCTGGCGTCGGAAAAGGCGGTGAAGCAGTTCGACCTGAAGCCGCTGGCGCGCTTCGTGAGCTTCGCCTCGCGCGGCGTGCCGCCCGAGATCATGGGCATTGGCCCGATCGAGGCGATTCCGGCAGCGCTGAAGTACGCCGGCCTGAAGCTCGACGACCTGGGCTGGATCGAGCTCAACGAAGCCTTCGCCGCGCAGGCGCTGGCCGTCATCAACACCGTGGGCCTGAACCCCGCGGTGGTGAACCCCTACGGCGGCGCGATCGCGCTGGGCCACCCGCTGGGCGCCACCGGCGCCATCCGCTCGGCCCAGCTGATCCACGCGCTGCGTCGCAACAAGCAGAAGTACGGCATGGTCACCATGTGCGTCGGCGCCGGGCAAGGGGCCGCCGGAGTGTTTGAAGCGCTGTAAACAGCGCACACCCCCAGAGCCCCGTTCGGGGCCTCCCCCTCAAGGGGGCGCCGCCAGCGGCCCGGCAAAGCCGGTTCCGCGGCGGCCGCAGGAAGGGTGGGTGGGCCTCGACCCTAGCGGCGCAGGTTCACCTTCCCAGCCGCTCAAGTTTTGGAGACGTCCATGCAGATGGTTCGCTTTGCGGCGGTTGACGGCTTCGAGTTGAGCGGTAGCTTGTACGGCGACGCGTCGGCTGCCCAAGCCGCTTTGCTCATCGTGCCCGCGATGGGTGTGTCCCAGCGCTACTACGCCGAGTTCGCCGATTGGTTGGCGACGCAAGGCTTCGTGGTGTTCAGCTTCGACTACCGCGGCATGGGGGCCTCACGCCCCACGGCGCTTAAGAAGTCGCTCAAGGGCCTGGACGCCGACGTGGTGACCTGGGCCGAGAAGGACACCGCCGCGGCGCTGGCCTGGCTGGACGCTCAGGTGGGCCCCCAGATGCAGATCCACTGGCTGGGCCACAGCCTGGGCGGGCAGATCTTCGGCCTGGTGCCCAACCGCGAGCGCATCTCGCGCATGGTCACCGTGGGCACCGGCAGCGGCTACTGGCTGCAGAACTCGCCGCGCCTGCGCAACTATGTGTGGTGGCTGTGGTACTTCGTGACACCGGTGGCGCTGCCGCTGTTTGGCTACTTCCCCGGCAAGGCACTCAAGAAGGTGGGCGACCTGCCGCACGGCGTGATGGCGCAGTGGCGGCGCTGGTGTCTCCACCGCGACTACCTGATGAGCGAGCCCGGCACATCATGGCGGGAGCGTTACGCCGCCATCCGCACGCCGATCCTCAGCCTCTCGTTCACCGACGACGAATTCATGTCCGCGCAGAACACCGCCTCGCTGCACGGCTTCTATGCCAACGCGCCGCGCGAGATGCGGCGCATTGCACCAGCCGACCTGGGCGTCCAGCGCATCGGGCACTTCGGCTTTTTCAGAAAACATTTCGCCCAGACCTTGTGGCCCCAGGTGCCGCAGTGGCTGGCGAACTGAACGACACATCCCACAAGGAGACACCATGAGCATCAAGACCGCCACCCTGAACGGCGTGGCCACCATCGAGATCGCGCGCCCCGAGAAGAAGAACGCGATCACGATCGACATGTACAAGGCGATGGCCGACGCGATCTACGACGCGCAGCTGGACAGCGCGGTGCGCGCCATCCTCATCACCGGCCAGCCGGGCATCTTCACCTCCGGCAACGACCTGGAGGACTTCATGCAGCGGCCCGCGCAGAACGCCGAATCGCCGGTGTTCCAGTTCATGAAGGCGCTCACCGAATGCGACAAGCCGGTGGTGGCCGCGGTCACCGGCGCGGCCATCGGCATCGGCACCACCTTGCTGCTGCACTGCGACTTTGTCTACGTGTCCGACGAGGCGCGCCTGGCGATGCCGTTCGTGAGCCTGGGGCTGGTGCCGGAGTTCGCCTCCAGCCTGATGCTGCCGCGCCTGCTGGGCAACGTGAAGGCGGCGGAGAAGCTGCTGCTGGGTGACCCGTTCACCGCGGCCGAAGCGGTGGAGTGCGGCATCGCCAATGCCGTGCTGCCGGCCAGCGAGGTGGCCGCCCATGCCCGCCGTATCGCCGAGCGCTTCAACCAGCTGCCGCCCGGCGCCGTGCGCGAGACCAAGCGCCTGATGCGCACGGCCCTCGCCGACCAGATCACGCCCACCATCCACAAGGAAGCCGACATCTTCGGCCAGCGCTTGCGCAGCCCCGAAGCGCGCGAAGCCTTCCAGGCCTTCTTCGAAAAGCGCAAGCCCGACTTCAGCAAGTTCTGAACGTGGGGCCGGCCGGCGCTCACAATGCCGCCATGAGCCAGGCTTTGAAGATCGCGCTGGGGCCGCTGCTGGTGGCCCAGGGCTTGTGGACACGCCGCCGCACCTTGCGCCTGCCGGAAGCGGCGGGGCCGCGCGAAGGCGTGGCTGGCGAAGGTGAGCCGCTGCGCCTGCTGATCGTGGGCGACTCTTCGGCCGCCGGCGTGGGGGTGGAACACCAGCGGGAGGCGCTGGTCGGCCACCTTCCGCGGCGCCTGGGGGAACTTTTGGGCCGCCAGGTGCAGTGGCAGCTGGTGGCCCGCTCCGGTGTCACTTCGGCCCAGGCGCTGCAGCTCGTCAAATCCTGGGAGCCGGCGCCGGCGGAGATCGCGCTGGTGATCCTGGGCGTCAATGACGTGGTGGACCGGGTGCCGGTGGCCCGCGCCATCGAAGCGCGCGAGGCGCTGGCCGACTGGCTGTTCGAGAACGTCTCGGTGCGCCACGTGGCTTTTGCGGCGCTGCCGCCCATGGACCGCTTTCCCGCATTGCCCCGGCCCTTGCGCACCGTCATCGGTGCCGATGCCCGCCGGCATGACCAGGCCCTGGCGGCCTGGGCGGCGGCCTGCATCGACGTGTCCCACGTGCCGCTGGCCTTGTCGCTGGAGGCCGCCCACATGGCGCCTGACGGTTTCCATCCCGGCGCCACCGGCTACCGCGCCTGCGGCGAGGCGCTGGCCGAACAGCTGGCCTTGATCGTCGCCACATTCGACAACACAAGGAGACCTTGATGACCCGAACCCTGCAAGGCAAGACCCTCTTCATCACCGGCGCCTCGCGCGGCATCGGCCTGGCGATCGCAAAGCGCGCCGCCGCCGACGGCGCCAACATCGTGCTGATCGCCAAGACCACCGAAGCCAACCCCAAGCTGCCGGGCACGGTGTTCAGCGCGGCCGGGGAAGTGGAAGCGGCGGGTGGCCAGGCGCTGGCGATTCCCACCGACATCCGCGACGAGGCGGCCGTGGCAGCCGCCGTGAAGCAGGCCGTCGACCGCTTCGGCGGCATCGACATCCTGGTGAACAACGCCAGCGCGATCAGCCTCACGCCCACGCCGGCCACGCCGATGAAGCGCTTCGACCTGATGTTCGGCGTGAACGTGCGCGGCACCTATTGCTGCACCCAGGCCTGCCTGGAATCCTTGGCCAAAAGCGCGCAGGCGGGGCGCAACCCGCATGTGCTCAACATGTCGCCGCCCCTGAGCATGAAGGCCCATTGGTTCAAGGACCACACCGCCTACACCATGGCCAAGTACGGCATGAGCATGTGCACGCTGGGACACTCGGCGGAGTTCAAGAAGCTGGGCATCGCGGTCAACAGCCTGTGGCCGCGCACCGCCATCGCCACCGCCGCGCTGCAGATGATCCCGGGCGTGGACGTCAACAAGTGCCGCACGCCGGAGATCCTGTCCGACGCCGCCTACCTGGTGCTCACCAGCGATGCCCGCGAGACCACGGGCAACTTCTTCATCGACGACGAGTGGCTGGCCCAACACGGCATCACCGAGCTGGACAAGTACAGCGTGGTGCCGGGCACCACGGACTTCATCCCGGACTTCTTCGTCGACTGACGCGGCTCAGGCCGGCGTGGCGCCGGCCTCGTCCGCCGACGTGCCGCAGCTCGGGCAGTAGTGGAAAAAGGCGTTCTTGCGCGTGTCGCAGTTGCGGCAGTGGTCGAACAGCTTCAGGCCGCAGCTGGCACAGAAGTTCGCTTTCACGTCCCCGGTGGTCATCACGGGCCGCTCGCAACCGGGGCAGAGGTTGTTGGCCATCTTCTTGAGAGCCTCGTCGGTGGACAGCGACTGGCGCCGCTCCAGCTCCGTCTGCTGCTCCACCTGCTGGCGCCGCGCCAGGTAGCGCCGCATCGCCTGCACGGCGTAATGGCCGGCCACGCCTGTGAGCACGATGCCGACGACGTAGCGCACGTAGCCGCCGTAGCTGGGCAGGTAGGGCACCAGCTCCACGAAGAAGGCGAACAGGGCGAACAGCACGAAGCCGCGCATCAGCGGCCAGTAGTCGCTCTTGCGCTTGCGGGCCACCAGCCAGCCGGCCACCACCAGCAAGGGCAGGGTGAGTGCCAGGCGCATGCCGAACACCCGCAGCTCCTGGCGGAACACGGCGCGTTCGTAGGGCCCGCGCGCGGCCTCCAGCACATCGCCTTCGGCCTGCTGATGCTGCTGCTGGGCCTGCTCGGATTCGAGCAGCCGGCTGTCCAGCGCCTCTACCTGCGCCTGCGCCGCGCGTTCGGTGGCCTTCAGGCCGTCAAGGTCACGGGTGCGCTGCACCACCTGCGGGTCTTGCGCCGGGTTGGTGGTGGCGGTGCGGGTGGCGATCCAGTTGTCATAGGCCGAGCGGGCCGACTGGTAGGCGTTGCTCGCGGCGGTCAGCGCCAGCTGGGCGCGCTCGCGTTCGGCCTGCAGATCCTTCTGCTGGCGCTGCAGGGTGTGCAGCGCCTCGCGATGGCTTTGCAGCGCCGCGCGGTCGGCGAACTGCTCCACGCTGAGGGAGTTGTCCAGCCGGGGCAGGTCCGCCACCAGTTGGCCGCCCAGGCCGATCAGGAATCCGGCGAAGACAAACGACACCAGCCACATCGACAGCCGGAACAGGCGTTCCGGCACACGCAAGCTCTTGAACATGCGGGCCTCCTCGGTTTTGTTGATCAACCGATGATCGCACGGCAGCGCGCGGGCGCCCCGCCGACTGAGGGAGCCGTCAGGTACGTGGCAGCTCGCGCGGCTGGCCGTTGCCGTCGATGGCCACGTAGGTGAGGTTGGCTTCGGTCACCTTCACCACCGTGAGGTCCTCGGGGTTGCGCTCGGCGTACACCTCCACATGCACGGTGATCGAGGTGCGGCCGATGCGCTCCACCTTGGCATAGAAGCTCAGCAGGTCGCCCACCGACACCGGCTGCTTGAACACGAACTGGTTCACCGCCACGGTGGCGATGCGGCCCTTGGCAATGCGCGCCGGCATCACTGCGCCGGCCAGGTCCACCTGCGCCATGATCCAGCCGCCGAAGATGTCGCCATTGGCATTGGCGTCCGCGGGCATCGGCATCACCCGCAGCACGAGCTGGCGGTCTTCGGGCAAACTGAGTTTTGCCGGCGAGGCGCTTGAATCGGCCGTCATTGTCGTCATGTGCATCCTTTCGCTCGCCTGATTGTCCCATCCACCATGCGCCGCCTGTCCGCCGCTCCGCCCGCACCCGCCGATCCGCCGGGCACCCCGCGTTCGGACTGGGCCACGCTGAGCAAGCTGTTCCCCTACCTGTGGCAGTACCGCTGGCGCGTCGGGCTGGCGCTGGGTTTCCTGGTATTGGCCAAGATGGCGAATGTCGGCGTGCCGCTGCTGCTCAAGTCGTTGGTCGATGCGCTGTCCCTGAAGCCGGGCGACCCGCGCGCCATGCTGGTGGTGCCGGTGGGCCTGCTGCTGGCCTATGGCGGCCTGCGCCTGTGCACGACCTTGTTCACCGAGCTGCGCGAGCTCACCTTCGCCAAGGCCACCGAGGGCACCGCGCGCAGCATCTCGCTGCAGACCTTCCGCCACCTGCATGACCTGAGCCTGCGTTTCCACCTGGAGCGCCAGACCGGCGGCATGACGCGCGACATCGAGCGCGGCACGCGGGCGGTGAATTCGCTGATCTCCTACTCGCTCTACAGCATCCTGCCCACGCTGATCGAAGTGGCGATGGTGCTGGCCTTGCTGGCGGTGAAGTTCGATGCGGTGTTCGCGCTCATCGTGGCCGCCGCGCTGGTGGTGTACATCGCGTTCACCATCACGGTGACCGAGTGGCGCACCAAGTACCGGCGCGAGATGAACGAGCTCGACTCCAACGCCCACAGCAAGGCGATCGACTCGCTGCTCAACTACGAGACCGTCAAGTACTTCAACAACGAGGACTACGAAGCCGCCCGCTACAACGTCAGCCTGGAAAGCCTGCGCAAGGCGGCACTGAAGGCGCAGCGCACCTTGTCCCTGCTCAACACCGGGCAGCAGCTGATCATCGCGGCGGCGCTGGTCACCATGCTGTGGCGTGCCACCAGCGGCGTGGTGGTGGGCCGCATGACGCTGGGCGACCTGGTGATGGTGAACGCCTTCATGATCCAGCTCTACATCCCGCTCAATTTCCTGGGCGTGTTGTACCGTGAGATCAAGCAGGCGCTGACCGACCTGGACAAGATGTTCAAGCTGCTGGAGCGCGAGCGCGAGATCGCCGACACGCCGGGTGCCGGTGCGCTGAAGGTCACGCAGGGCACGGTGCGCTTCGAGCAGGTGGACTTCGCCTATGACCCGGCCCGGCCCATCTTGCATGGCGTGAGCTTCGAGATCCCACCCGGCAAGACGGTGGCGGTGGTGGGGCCCTCCGGGGCGGGCAAGTCCACCCTGGCCCGACTGCTCTACCGGTTCTACGACGTGAACGGCGGCCGCATCACCATCGACGGGCAGGACATCCGCACGGTCACCCAGGCCAGCGTGCGCCAGGCGATCGGCATCGTGCCGCAGGACACGGTGCTGTTCAACGACACGGTGGAATACAACATCGCCTACGGCCGCCCGGGTGCCTCGCGTGCCGAGGTGGAGGCGGCAGCCAAGGCCGCCCACATCCACGACTTCATCGCGGCCACGCCCAAGGGTTACGACACCATGGTGGGCGAGCGCGGGCTCAAGCTATCCGGCGGTGAGAAGCAGCGGGTGGCGATCGCCCGCACCTTGCTGAAGAACCCGCCGATCCTGATCTTCGACGAAGCCACCTCGGCACTGGACTCCGCCAACGAGCGTGCGATCCAGGCCGAGATGAAGAGTGCGGCGCGCGGCAAGACCGCACTGGTGATCGCGCACCGGTTGAGCACCGTGGTGGACGCGCACGAGATCGTGGTGATGGAGCGCGGGCGCATCGTGGAGCGCGGGTCGCATGCTGCGTTGCTGGCCGCTGGCGGGCGGTATGCGGAGATGTGGCGCTTGCAGAGGGATGCGGCTTCTTCATCCTTGCAGGAGGCGGGGGTTTTGTCGTCTCTTTAGTCGCACTTGCGTGCAGCCCGCCGGTCGCGCCCGGCCGGCGGTCACTTTCTTCTGCTGGCTCAGAAGAAAGTAACCAAAGAAGAGAGCCTGGAAGACCAACATCCGATTTCGCTCCCTCACGCCGGTAGGGGGTCCGGTTCTCTGGAGGCCCGTTCGGTCGCGAGAGACGCGAGGCCACTTGTGACGGGTGCTTTGGCTTGCGTGCACCGCGCGCTGGACGTCTTTCCATCCTCCGTGCGCGGGCGCTTCGCTGCGCTCGCTCGGACATGGCGTGCGGAGGCTGGTTCGTGGTCCAGTGATAGGTCAGGTCGATGTACCTGGCTG
>NZ_JAZARE010000013.1:0-171325 GCF_036231905.1 Ideonella sp. BN130291
GAGGACCACAAAGGGCGCTTCAAACCCACTTCGGAGGGCGACCGCATCATGAGTTTGTCCGACTACCTTGTTCGAAGCGCCCATCGCGGGCGCGCGAAAACGAGTTGTTCAGACCTTCCCTAGAAGTCGTATGAGCCGATCAACCAGGTGCCTAACCCCTCCATCGAGCGGACAGCCTCAAGCTACGCTTGAGGCTGCCGCTCATGTCGAACGTTAGGACCCTTGCGCAATGCTCGCTTCCATTCGGAGATCCATAGTTGCCAAAGCGGAAGTTCTGTTTGAGCTTGTAGGTCTTGTGCTCGCGGGCTCCGGTGCAACGGTCGCTGCAGTGTTTGGTCGGCTCATGCTCGCGCTCGTCTTGGGCGTGGTGGTGCTTGGCTTTTTCTTTCGTCTTACTGGCCGTCGTCGAACTGCCCGAAGAGTGCAAAGTCCTGAGCCGGCCTGGATCTACCTTGCTGCCTCCTTAGCCGCTCTCGTTGAAGTTGCGGTCCTCGTAGAGGCAACAAATCTTCCGGTCCGCTTCTACCAGGAAGGGTTTGCTCTCCTACACTGGGTAATCGTGCTGTCAGCAATCGGCATAGCGTTCTGGCTTCAGCTGTGGGTGCTTAGGCTGTTTGCCGTTCGCCGGAATGGACATCAGGTGTCCTAACCCCTCCATCGAGCGGACATGCCCCGGCAAGCCGGGTCATGCCGCTCATGTCGAACGTTAGGCGCCAGGCCGCATGAATACCGAAGGCAGGATCTCAGCGCTTGTTCACCGCTCTGGCAAAAGGGCAGGAGCGCATGTTCAACGCTCTGGCAGCCCGACGGTGAGGCGCGTTGAATCGAGCGCACGGGATGCGCCGCATTCTTTGTCTGGCAGGGCCGCTGTGGTGCGCGCTTGGCGGCCAAACGCGAGAGCAAGGTGCACTGCGCCGCGTTGTTCATGGTTGGCCACGGGCCGAGCGCTCTCTCGTATGCTGCCTTCTTTGTCCTGCCAAGTTGCTGAGCTATGCGTTTGACGGTCCTGTTCTCTCAGCTTGGCAGTTGCCCTCTGGTGGGCCGAGGCTCCGTTTCACGCTTTGACCTAACCAGTCCATCGAGCGGACAGCCTTCGGCTGCCGCTCATGTCCGACGTTAGCCGCCATGCGCCACGGTTCTCTGCTCGTCCGTCGCCTAGTTGCCTCGTTGCTCCTCTTACTACTCGGCTGCGTCGCGTTGGTCTGAACCGCCCCGGGTTTCGAGGAGGCTCAATACTCTGAGAGGATTGAGCCATGAGCAAGTCGAACAAGTTCTCGCCCGAGGTGCGTGAGCGGGCGGTGAGGATGGTGCAGGAGCATCGTGGGGAGTACCCGTCGCTGTGGGCGGCCATCGAGTCCATTGCGCCCA
Organism: Ideonella sp. BN130291; assembly: GCF_036231905.1. Lineage (NCBI taxonomy): Bacteria > Pseudomonadati > Pseudomonadota > Betaproteobacteria > Burkholderiales > Sphaerotilaceae > Ideonella > Ideonella sp. BN130291. Next base: position 1,369 of record NZ_JAZARE010000013.1, read on the forward strand.
AGATTGGCTGCGTGCCGCAAACGCTGAACGAATGGGTCAAGCGCGCAGAGGTTGATGCCGGTGTGCGAGACGGCGTCACGAGCAGCGAGGCGCAGCGCGTGAAGGAACTCGAACGCGAGGTGCGCGAGCTGCGCAAGGCCAACGAGATCCTGAAGCTGGCCAGCGCGTTTTTCGCCCAGGCGGAGCTCGACCGCCGCATCAAGTCGTGAAGGCCTTCGTCGACGAGCATCGCCAACGGTTCGGGGTCGAGCCGATCTGTCGCGTCTTGCAGATCGCCCCGTCGGCGTACTGGCGCCACGCGGCTCGCCAGCGCAATCCGGCGTTGTGCTCGCGTCGCGCGCAGCGCGATGCGAGCCTTGTGCCTCAGGTCCAACGCGTGTGGCAGGCCAACATGCAGGTCTACGGAGCTGACAAGGTGTGGCGCCAGCTCAATCGCGAAGGCGTGGCGGTGGCGCGTTGCACCGTCGAGCGGTTGATGCGTCAGCAGCATCTGCAGGGCGTGCGCCGAGGCAAGGCCGTGCGCACCACCGTTCCTGACCCAAAGGCGGCATGCCCCCTGGACCGAGTCAACCGGCAGTTCCGCGCAGAGCGGCCCAACCAGCTCTGGGTCTCGGACTTCACTTACGTCTCGACTTGGCAGGGCTGGGTCTACGTGGCGTTCGTGGTGGACGTGTTCAGCCGGCGCATTGTGGGCTGGCGCCAGAGCAGTTCGATGCACACCGAGTTCGTGCTCGACGCCCTGGAGCAGGCGCTGTACGACCGAAAGCCGTCCGAGGACGGCGGCCTGATCCATCACTCGGACCGTGGGTCGCAATACCTGTCCATCCGCTATAGCGAGCGCCTGGCCGAGGCCGGCATCGAGCCTTCAGTGGGTTCCAAGGGTGACAGCTACGACAACGCCTTGGCCGAGACCATCAATGGCCTCTACAAGGCCGAGGTAGTCCACCAGCGCGGGCCGTGGAAGACCAAGCAAGCGGTAGAACTGGCGACTCTGGAATGGGTGGCTTGGTTCAATCACCACCGATTGATGGAGCCGCTGCGCTACGTCCCGCCTGCCGAATTCGAGGCGAACTACCATCGCCAACGCGCTGGTCAGGCCGCGCCTGTCTGACTTAACCCAACGAGCCTCCGCAGAACCCGGGGCGGTTCAAATAGCGGCTGAAGTCGGCTTTGAAGTGCCACACCGCTAAGACGAAGCAAAGACTTTGCTCGGCGTGCGCTGCCCCCAGCATCACCAGCACAGCCGGCTACAGCTGCGCGAAGATCCTTGCCATTGCAGAGTCGTTCCTCCTGTAGTTCGGTCCGGGGCGGGGGAACGTCTCTTCCAGCACTTGCAGCTGCGACATTTTCGAGACGTCGAACAGCGGCTCACGCTCCGTGCCACCGGTGAGCTGATGAGCCCGCAGCAGTTCGGTTGCCTTGATGCCTACGCCATAACACTGCGGCTCGACGAGCCGCGTTCTCCCGTTGTAGGTGAAGCGCAGCCTTCGCTTCTGCTCGATCGCTTTCACCAGGTCTTGGTTCATGGTCACCTCCGGCGCTGCTATGTTCGACCGAGCAGCTGCCGTACCAGCCGCCCGCAAGCAGGGGCCAGCGCGCCGGCTTGCCGCACGGGTGGAGCCTCACCTGGGGTCCAGCCCGGGAGCCCCGATGCACCGTTTGCCTCACCCCCGGCGCCTGCCTTCAAACGCGGCAGGATGTCCGCGGGCCGCGCTGGGCCGCGCCCCTGGAGCGGCCACCCACCGGTCATGCACAGGCTTGTCCACCGTCTTTGTGGATAAATCCGCCGGGCGGGGGTGGGCCGGGGAGGCCGCGGAAGGGGGCTTTACATTGCTGCATCGCAATGTCCAGCAGGTGCTGCCGTGTATTCCCATGTGTTCGTGAGCGTTACCGACTTCCAGCGCGCGTTTGGTTTTTACAGCGCCGTGATGGACAGCCTGGGACTGCAGTTGCGCTTTCATCAGCCGGCCAAGCCTTGGGCGGGCTGGCACAGCGCGAGTGGGGCGCGTCCCTTGTTCGTGATCGCCCATCCCTACGACGGCCGGCCGCACGATCCGGGCAATGGCCAGATGGTGGCGTTTGCGGCGGCCGACCGCCGCACCGTGCAGGCAGCCCACCACAGCGCGCTGCAGCATGGCGGCCGGTGTGAAGGCCCGCCGGGGCTGCGGCCTCAGTACCACGCGCACTACTATGGCGCCTACTTCCGCGACCCCGATGGCAACAAGCTCTGCGTGGCCTGCCATGAGCCGGAGGCAGCCAGCGCTTGAAGCGGAATGCGGTGCTCGGTGCCAGCGCCGTCACGGCATGGAAAGACGCTGAGGACACGAGCGCAGCCCCCTATCCGGCATAGGCAAAATGCCGCGCAGGGCGGTCGTCTCCGGCCAGGCAACGCTCGATCAAACGGGCACTGCCCATCGCAAGCGTCAGGCCGAGCGAGCCATGGCCCACGTCGACCAGCAGGTTGTCCACCGGCGTGCGGCCGATCACCGGCAGCGACGTCGGCGTGCACGGCCGCAGGCCAGACCACGGCTGCGGATCGGCGCTGGCATCGCAGGCACCCGGAAACGTGTCGTGCGCGGCCGCCAGCAGCTGGGCGATGCGCTCGGGGTCCACCCGAAGGTCCGGCCCCACCAGCTCCGCCATGCCGGCAATGCGCAGCCGGCCGGGCAGGGGGGCGTACACGGTCTTGCGCCGCAGGTCGGTGACACTCACGCGCGGCGCCAGCCGTTCGTCCACCACCGGCAGGGTGATGCTGTAGCCCTTGACCGGATACAGCGGCAGCTTCACGCCCAGCGGGCGGGCCAGCACGGGGGCGTCGCTGCCGCTGGCCAGCACCACTGCATCGCCGGCCGGCAGTTCTTCGCCGCTCTCCAGGCGCAGGCCGGTGACACGCCGGCCTTGCGTGCGCAAGGCGGCCACACGCGCCTGGTAGCGCACCGTGCCGCCCATGGCGCGCACCCGGTCGACCAGCTCGCGCGTGAGCAGCCAGGCGTCTCCTACCGCTTCGCCGGGTGTCCACACGCCGCCGGCCACATGGGCGCGGTAGGCCGCCAGGGCCGGCTCGCGATCCAGGCAGGCATCGGTGTCCAGCACGTGCTGCTCGCAGCCGAGCGCACGCTGGCAGTCCACCTGGCGGCGCGCGGCAGCCAGCGCAGCGGGCGAGTCCACCACCACCAGCTTGCCGGCCACCGCATGATGAAAGCGCAGGTCGTCCGCCTCGCAGGCCGCAGCCAGTTCGTCCCGGCTGGCGAAGGACAGGCGCAACAGGGCCTCGGTCGCGCGGTGCACCTGCCTCGGGTTGCAGGCCCGCAGGAAGCGCAGGCCCCAGGACAGTTGTGCCCATTCGCCGGTGAGCCTGAGCTTCAAGGGCGACTGCCGGTCCAGCAGCATGGCCGGCAGCTTGCGCAAGGTGGCCGGTGAGGCTAGCGGCTCCACATAGCTGTAGCTCAGCTGGGCACCGTTGGCAAAGCTGGTCAGCTGGCCGGGTGCGTCGCGCGCCTCCAGCAAGGTGACACGGTGGCCGGCGCGGGTGAGCACATAGGCTGCGGCTGCGCCCACGATGCCGGCGCCGACGATGGTGATGGCCAGGGGCTTCATGCCGGTGCAGTCTACGGAGCGCCGGAGCGCCCGCGTATGCCAAACCATGTGTCACCCATGCCTTGTGGCACAGGTCCAGGGGCTTCAGCGGTAGGACAGCACCAGCCCGTGGACCAGCCGCGTCCAGCCGTCCAGCATCACGAACAGCAGCAGCTTGAAGGGCAGGGAGATGGTGGTGGGCGCGATCATCGACATGCCCAGCGCCAGCAGCACGGTGGCCACGATCAGGTCCACCACCACGAACACCAGGTAGATGATGAAGCCGATCTGGAACGCGCGGGTGAGCTCGCTCAAGGTGAAGCTGGGCACCAGCACCATGAAGTCGTCGGCCTGCAGCGCTTCGGCGCGCTGCCTGGGCCAGATGTTGGCGGCGGACTTGAGGAAGAACTGGCGTTCGCGTTCCTGCGTGTGTTTCTGCAGGAACTCCTTCACCGGCGTCTTGGCCGCGTCCACCACCGCCATCACGTCGTTCAGGCCTTCCCCTTTGGCACCGAACTGGCGGTTGCGCAGCGCATCGCTCACGTCCATGCCCACCGGCGCCATGATGTAGATCGACAGCACGATCGCAATGCCGTTGAGCACCATGTTGGGCGGTGTCTGCTGCAGGCCGAGCGCAGTGCGCAGCAGCCCCAGCACGATCACGAGCTTGGTGTAGCTGGTGACCATCAGCGCCACGAAGGGCGCGATGCCGAAGGCCAGGATCAGCGCGACCAGGGTCAGCGGATCGGGCAGCGAGGCCTGCATGGTGTCGGCGTCCGCGCGGCGTCAGAGGGCGCCGGCCGCGAACTCGGCCACGCGCACCCCCAGCCGGTCGCCCACGGCCACCAGGTGGCCTTTGCCCAGCACATTGCCATGCGCGAGGATGCGCACGGTGCTGCGGTTCAGTGGCTCGCCGAGCTCGAACACGTGGCCCGGTTTCAAGGCCTTCAGCTCGCCGAGGGTCAGCGCGAGGCCACCCACTTCGAAGCGCAGGCTGACCTCCAGTGCGTCCAGCCGGTCCAGCGGCAGCTGGCTTGCGGCGTCGGTGTCCGCGGCGGTGGGGGCGGTGTTCATGGCGATGTCTCCCAGTGACTGCAAGGTGATGCGCGAGCCGTCGGCCAGCGCGTCCAGGCGCAACCCGGCCACGCTCGCCTGCAGGTGCAGGGCGGAGCCGGCGGCGCGCCAGCGTTCGATCCCCACGATGTCGCCGGGTGCGATGCGCCGCACCTCCTGCCACTGGATGGGCGTGCTGCCCACCTCGAAGCGCAGCTGCACCTGCAGGCGGTCGAATGCGGCGGGGGTGGGCGCCGGGTGGCGCTTGAAGGCGGGCACCAGCTTGTCGAGCGCGGCCGGATCATCCAGCACCGCCACGCCGCGTGCGACGACGTGGCCGTCGTCGCGGGCGAATGCAAAGCAGATCAGCGTGTTGAGGTCGGGCGCACCGTTCACCTCGTCGGCGGACCACTCGAAGTGCAGCCTCAGGGCGCTTTGCAGCGCTTCGGTGAGCGGGTGCAGCGCATCGGCCAGCAGGATGGTGCGCAGCTCGCGCGGCAGCAGGTCGATGCGCGGCTCACCCGTCAGCGCTGCCAGGCCGATGCTGTCCAATCCGAGGTGGCCTGTGTGCGGGCCCACTTTGAAAGCAAATCGGCCGTGGGGCTCCACGCCGCGCAGCGGAACGGGATCGAACACCAGGCGCAGCTCACCCTGCACACGCTGCAAGGCCAGCGGCAGGGGCGGGGCGCCGTTGTAGAGGCGATTCAACGCGGCGCATGCCGCCGAAGCCAGGCGCGGCAGCGCGCTCGCTTCGCTCAATTCGGTGACCGGAAAGCGGCTCATCAGGCGAGCGAGCGTAGACAAAGCATGCCGTGCGCGAAAGCACGAAAAAACGTAGTCCGCGTTTCCGTAGGGCAGTCCGTAGTGCGGGCGGGCCGCTACGAATACTCGTGGTTGCTGCGCGGGGTGCACGTCCCTAGAGTTGCCCGCAACATGAGACTTACTGCACAGGCCACACGATGAGCAGCCGCAGCACCTTGCAAGCCCCCGGTGGCATGCGCTCGCTGTTCGGCGCGCTCGGGCGGCAGAACGATCTGGCGCTGGCCGCGCTGCTGATGGCCATCGTGGCGCTGTTCGTGCTGCCGCTTCCCACGCCGCTGCTGGACCTGCTGATCGCCACCAACCTCTCGGTCAGCCTGGTGCTGCTGATCGTGGCGATGTACGTGCCGTCGGCGCTGTCGCTGTCGACCTTTCCGTCGCTGCTGCTGTTCACCACCCTGTTTCGCCTGGCGCTGAACATCGCATCCACCAAGCTGATCCTGCTGCACGCGAACGCCGGCCACATCATCGACGCCTTCGGCAAGCTGATCGTGGGCAACAACGTCGTCGTGGGCGGCGTGGTGTTCCTCATCATCGCGATCGTGCAGTTCATCGTGATCGCCAAGGGCTCCGAGCGGGTGGCCGAGGTGGCCGCGCGGTTTGCGCTGGACGCCATGCCCGGCAAGCAGATGAGCATCGACGCCGACGTGCGCGCCGGCGTGCTGTCGTCCACCCAGGCGCAGCAGCGCCGCGCCCAGCTGGAGCAGGAATGCCACCTGCACGGCGCAATGGACGGTGCGATGAAGTTCGTCAAGGGTGATGCGATCGCGGGCATCGTGATCGCGCTGGTCAACATCCTGGCGGGGTTGGCCATCGGCACCTTGATGCACGACATGAGCGTGTCCACTGCGCTGCAGCGTTACGCCATCCTCACGGTGGGTGACGGCATGGTGTCGCAGATCCCGTCACTGCTGGTGTCCATTGCCGCCGGTGTAGTGATCACCCGGGTGGGCAGCGGCGAGGCGCGCGATGCGCAGCTGGCCGGCCAGATCGCGCGCCAGCTGGTGGCCCATCCGCGCGCGCTGCTGATCGCCGGCCTGGCGGTGGCTACCTTCCTGATCGTGCCCGGTTTCCCGAAATGGGTGTTCGGCCTGCTCGCCCTGGCCATCGTGGCGCTGGCGATGCTGTCCCGAGTGCTGCGCGAGCGCGGCCGCCGGCCAGGATGGATTTCGCACGACGAGTCGCAAGACGAGGGCGGTGTGGCCCAGGCGCTCGCTGCGCCATTGGCGGTGCGGCTTTCCAAAGGGCTGCGCGAGCAGGTCGACCTGCATGCGCTGGACCTGCGGCTGGCCGAGGTGAAAGCTGCGGTCGAGGCCGACCTCGGCCCGGTGTTCCCGCGGCTGCAGGTGGGCACCAGCGCGATGCCCGAAGCCGATGCCTACCAGGTGCTGGTGCACGACGTGGTGGTGGCGCAGGCCCGCCTGTCCACGGCGCCGGCCGACGGCAGCCAGCCGCCGGAGGCCACCATCGCGCGCCTGGTGGACGACACCGTGCGCCGCCATGGCGCGCAGCTGATCGGCCTGCAGGAGGTGCACCGCCTGCTGCACGCGGTGCAACGTGAGGCGCCCGAGCTGGCAGCCGAAGTGTCCCGTGTGATCCCGGCCCAGCGCATGGCCGAGGTGCTGCGGCGCCTGCTGCAGGAGGGCATCCCGATCCGCAACCTGCAGCCCATCTGCGAAAGCCTGGCGATCTGGGCGCCCAAGGAGCCGGACACCATCGCGCTGACCGAGCTGGTGCGCATCGACCTGGGCCGCTACATCACCAGCCGCCATGTGGGCAGCAACCGCCAGATGAATGCCATCCTGTTCGAGTCCAGCCTGCTGGAGCGGGTGCAGAGCGCGGTGGAGCGCTCGCCGCGCGGCAACCTGCTGCTGCTGAGCCCCGCGGTCGCGCAGGACATCCGTGACCAGGTGCATCGCATCGTGTCTGCCAGCAAAGCTGGTGTGGTGGCCATCGCCTCCAGCGACGTGCGTCGCTACGTCAAGACGCTGATCGAGCCGGTGGCGCCGGACCTCCCTGTGTTGTCGTACCAGGAAGTCGACGAGGACGTGCAGCTGCACCCGGTCGGCTGGATCACCAACCCGCAGGCCGCCTGATGACTCCGAACAACGTATTGGACTTCACCCGCGAGGGGCTGATGATCGTGCTGTGGGTCTCCCTGCCCATCGTGGTGGTGGCCATCGTCACCTCGCTGGTGGTGGCGGTGCTGCAGGCCGTGACCCAGGTGCAGGACCAGAGCATCGGGCAGTCGGTGCGCCTGATCGCGGTGATGGGTGCCATCGTGGTCAGCGCCGGATGGCTGGGGCGCGAAGTGCTGGCGTTTGCCGAGCGCGCGCTCAAGACACTGACGGAGCTGGCATGAGCAACGCCAACCTGCAACGTTGCGTCAGCGCGCTCATCGGCTGGTTGCTCGCCGCATTGCTGGCGATGGCGGTGACCGAGGGCCATTCGGCCGAGCTGCGCTGGAACGGCCGGCCGTTCCAGATCGTGGCCGCCGACAAGCCCTTGCCTGATTTCCTGCGCGAACTCGCGTCCTCGCAGGGCACCACTGCGGTGGTGGATCCCAAGGTCGCCGGCGCCATCAGCGGCAAGTTCAACGGCAGCGCGCTGAAGATCCTGGACAGCGTGTGCACCACCAACGGCCTGACCTGGTTCTACGACGGCGCGTTCCTGTTCATCGAGCCGGCCAGCGAGGCGCGCAGCGAGGTGCTGCCGGTGAGCAATGCCACGCGGGTGGCCGATGCGCTCAAGCGCCTGGGCATTGCCGACAGCCGCTATCCGGTGACCCTGCTGGACCGCGACGGCCAGGGCAGCCTGCATGCGTCCGGCCCCAAGCGCTACATCGAGATGGTCAAGCAGACCGTCAAGCTGATGGACGCACGTGGGGCCTCGGCCGACAACGCCGAGATCCGGCTGTTCCCGCTGCGCTACGCCTGGGCCGCCGACTTCAAGATCATGCGCGCCGGCCGCGAGACCAGCATCCCCGGCGTGGCCAACGTGCTGCGCAGCCTCTACAGCAAGGGCGGTGCAGCGGGCGGCATGGGGCGTGCACCCAGTGCGCCCTTCTACATGGGCGCCACGCGGCAACTCAAGCTGCGCACCGGCGACACCATCGAGGCACCGAAGGTCGAGTTGCCGGGCCTGCAGTCGGACGACGCGCCGCTGTCCGGTGGCGTGAACGTCGGCAGCAACGAACTGCCGCAGTTCCAGGCCGACACCCGCATGAACGCGGTGATCGTGCGCGACCTGCCCGAGCGCATGGACCAGTACGCCCGGCTGATCCAGAGCATGGACGTGCGGCCGCGGCTGATCGAGATCGAAGTCACGATCATGGACATCAGCACCGACACGCTGGACAGCCTGGGCGTCGACTGGCGCCTGCACGGCGGCCATGGCGACCTGCAGTTCGGCCGCGGCAACGCGCCGGCGCAGAGCTGGAACAACAGCAACACCGAAGCCGGGCAGACCGGGCCTGCATCGCCGGTGGGCATGGTGCTCAATGCCGCGCTGGGCCACGACGCGCGCCGCTACCTGCTGGCGCGGGTGAGTGCGCTGGCCGAGCGCGGGCGTGCCAACTTCGTGGCCCGGCCCAAGGTGCTGACGCTGGACAACAACGAGGCGGTGCTGGAGAACCTGTCGCAGTTCTACGTGCGCGTCAACGGCTTCCAGGACGCCAGCCTGTTCAACGTGACCACCGGCACCGCGGTGCGGGTCACCCCGCTGATCGTGGATGAAAGCGCGGCACGCGGCGTGATGATGTCCATCAACATCGAGGACGGCGACCTGAGCAGCGCCTCGGTCGACCAGATCCCGATCGTGCGCCGCCGCACCGTGAACACGCAGGCCCTGGTGGACGAAGGGCAGAGTGTGCTGATCGCCGGCTACACCTCCGAGGAGAAGACCAGCGCCACCACCGGTGTGCCGCTGCTGTCGGACATCCCGGTGGTCGGGCGCCTGTTCCGCTACGACGAGAAGAAGCAGACCAACATGGAACGCTTCTATCTGCTGACACCGCGGCTGGTCACCACGCGGGGCACGCCGCCGGGCACGCTGCCGGTTCCCACGCCGGCGCCAGGAGGTTGACGATGACCGATGCCACTACGGCTGTGTGGTGCCTGCGCTTCCTGAGCGGGCCGGTGAAGGGCCGCACCTTGTCGCTCAAGCGCGGCGCCAACGTCATTGGATCGGCTGGCGATTGCGACGTGATGCTGCCGGGCAGCGAAGTGCAGCCGCGGCATCTGGTGGTGCACGTGGGCGAGCTTGCGGTGACAGTGCAGCGCGTGGCCGCGGCCGACGCGCGCCTGAACGGCGAGCCGGTGGAGGCCCAGCGGCGCAGCGTGGTGGCGGGTGATGTGGTGACGGTGGGGCCGATCGACTTCCAGCTCGAGCGCAGCTATCCGGCGCCGGCGCATGACGATTCGATGTTCGCCGAAAGCATCATGCCCGGCGATGCGCCGGCGCCTGCAGCGGCGCCACCGGCCGCCCCGCGCGCCACCGGCCGCTGGGCCGGCGCGGCCTTGCTCGTGGGTGCGGCGCTGGGCCTGCTCGGCATGACGGCCTGGGACGGCGTGGCCGCACCTTCGCCCGCGGCCAGCGGCGTGAACCTGGCGGCGGTGGAAAAGGCGCTGCAGGGATTCAGCGAGGTGGAGGTGATCGCCCAGCCGGGCGGCCAGTTCGGTGTGCGCGGCTATGTGGAATCACGCGCACGGCGGCAGGCGCTGCAGGCGGCGGTGGAGCCCTTCGGACGCCGCGTGACCGTGAACGTGCAGGCCGCCGACGAAATCATCGAGCAGGCACGCCGCTATGTGGGTGACGCCAGCGTGGCCATCGGCTACGAAGGCCGCGGCCGGCTGGTGGTGAGCGGGGTCGCGGACGACGAGTCGCTGCGGCAGAAGATCCGCCGCCTGGGCGAGGACCTGCATCCCACGGTCCTGGTGAGCGACCGCGTGCAGTACCGCAGCAAGCCTCAGGGCGAGCGCGACGCCGCGCTGCGCGACCAGTGGGCCGCCTGGCAGAACCTGCTGCCGGCCCGCCTGGTGAGCATCACCGAGGACAGCAACGGCACCCGCCACATCCAGCTCGCCAACGGCAGCCGCTACTACGAAGGCGCGGTGCTGCGGTCCGGGGCCGAGCTCAAGCACATCGACGCCGACGGCCTGGAGCTGTCGGGCGGCGCACCGGAGAAGCGGCGATGAGCCGATCACGAATTTCGCCTCGCGGGTGCAGCTTGCACCGGCGATGCGGGATGCCTTGGCCGATGAGCGGCCGGGGCCTTTGCCAGCGGGCTTGTTAGAGGCCCTTGTTTTTCAACATGACAGGAGAGAGTCACATGCCAAGCTCAGTCGATACCTCGATCGCCCAGATGAACCAGGCCGCTGCCGACAACGCACGCCTGATGTCGGCCAGCATGGCCGCCTCCACCAGCATCCAGGGCGCGGCCTCCACGGCGCACACCGTCAACGGCGCCAGCGCCGCGGGTGGTGAAGTGGCCAAGGCGGCCGGCAACGACATCCGGCAATCCGCCAAGTCGTCGTAATGGCGGTTCGCGCGGTGCCCTCGGTGGGGGCACCGCGCCCTTCGCGCCGCACGGTGTGCGGCACTGATCCACAAGGGGGCAGACATGACTGCAGCGATCACGCCCGTTGCCACTGCGGCGGAGGCAGCGGCCAGCACGGGTGCCACATCTTCGGCCCAGGCGGCGCCGGCCATCGATCCGGGCCAGGCGCGCATGTTCGCGCGCCTCATGGGCCCGGGCGGCCTGGCGGCAGCCGGCTTTTCCCCCGCGGCGGCGCCTGACACGCTGCAAGGCGCAGCACAGGCCCTGGCCGCGCAGCTCGGCGGCAACGTGCGCTCGTTCGAGGAGATGCGCGCCAGCATGCTGCAGTCCATCGACCTCAGCGATCCCATCCGCACGATGTTCGCGCTGACCGACCATGCGATGGAAGCGCAGATGACCTTCGCCAAGCTGCACATCTCCACCGGCCTGGCCAGCGCGGCCACCAGCCTGTTCGGCACGCTGCTGAAGAACCAGCAGTGAAGGAGCGGTCATGACACTGCGAATCACCCTGCGCCGCGGCCTGCTGGGCTGCGCACTTGTCAGCCTGCTGGCGCTGGCCGGCTGCAAGGTGGAGCTCTATTCCGGCCTCAACGAACCGGAGGCCAACGAGATGCTGGCCGTGCTGCATGCCGAAGGCATCGCCGCCAGCAAGGAGCGGGTGGAAAACGCCGACTGGCAGATCCAGGTGGAAGAAAGCCGCCTGGGTGCCGCGCTCAGCGTGCTGCGCGCCCATGGCCTGCCGCAGGACCGCTACGCCACCATGGGCGAGGTGTTCCAGAAGCAGGGCCTGGTGTCCACGCCCTCCGAGGAGCGCATGCGCTACATCTTCGCGGTGTCGCAGGAGCTCTCCCAGACCCTGCGCAACATCGACGGCGTGGTGTCGGCCCGGGTGCATGTGGTGATCCCCGCCAACGACCCGCTGAGCGACAAGATCCGGCCGTCGTCGGCCGCCGTGTTCATCAAGCACCGGCCCGACACCGACCTGCGCCTGCTGGTGCCGGCGGTGAAGGACATGGTGGCCCACAGCATCGAGGGCCTGGGGCATGAGCAGGTATCGCTCACCCTGTTCGAGGCGCGCCGCTCGCCGGCCGGCACCGCGGCGGCGCTGGAGCCGGCGCGGCCGGTGGCCGGGCTGGGCGGCCTGCCGCTGCAGACCACCGCCATCATCACCGTGCTGTTGCTCGCTGGCGCGGCCGCGCTGCTGGTGTTGCCCGGCCTGCTGCGCAAGCGCGGCCGCGACTGGCCGTGGCTGATGCGCCAGGTGTTCAAGCGCTGAAGCCTGCTGCGCCATGAACGCCACCATGGACCTGCTGCGCCTGGCCAGCCGCCTGCGGCTGCAGCCCGAAGCGGAGCTGCACCCCAGCTGGCTGCCCACCGAGTGGCCGCTGCGCCACCGGCACATTGAGCGCCTGGGCCCTGGCGGCCGCGCTGCCCTGGCCGACTGGCTGCGTACGCAGACGCCGGATGTGGGATTCAACTTCGACACACCGGCCAGGCGGCTGGTGCTGCTGGACGGCCGCTCGCTGCGGCGGATGGCGTTGTACTGCGCGCTGGTGGCGCATGCACCGTTGATGCGGCAGCGCGGTGAGCTCGGATCGCAGCTGCGCCGCCAGGCCCGCCGCATCGACCGCGATGCGCAGCGCGTGGTGCTGGAGCGGCTGCCCGCGGTGCCGTCGCTCAAGGTGGACACCAGCCGGCTGGAGCAGCGGCCCATCGCTGCCGGCCGGGTGCTGGTGAACCGCGGCTACCGGCTGCTGCAGGGCGCGGTCGCGCCCCAGGGCGACGCCGTGCTGCAGCGACTGCAGCGCAAGCTGCCGCGGCGCGCCGCGCTGCTGCGCCTGCCGCCACTGCAGCCGCGCCAACTCGATCAACTGCAGGAACTGATGCTGATGGCCATCGTTCCGGAAAGGCTGGCGCAGTGGGACTGGCTTTTCTGATCACCACCGAGCGCCTGCAGCTGCTCAGCGAACGCAAGGTGCTGAAGGAGTCGGAATACGCGGCCCTGCTCGACGCGGCCGGGGTGCTGGACACCGCGCGCCAGGAAGCCCGCCGCATCGTGCAGCAGGCCACCCACCAGGCGCAGGAGAGCCGGCGCCAGGGTTACGAGGCCGGTGTGGCGCAGGCACGCACCGAGTATGCGCAGCGCCTGCTTGCGGTGGCGGCGCAGTCGCACGCGGAGCTGCAGGGCCTGCGCGAGGTGATGGCGCGGCTGGTGGTCAAGGCGGTGAGCCAGCTGGTGGCCGAGGCCGACCCGGCCCAGCTGTTCGAAGCGGCCCTGCTGCGCGTGGACAACCTGATCCGGCACGAACCGCATGTCACCGTGCGGGTGTCGCCGAACCAGGAAGCGGCGCTGCGCAGCGTGCTGCAGCGCATGCGCGATGCGGCGCAGTGGACCATGACGGTGGCCGTGCAGGCCGACCCAGCGCTGCCCGACGGTGCCTGCGTGATGCAGACACCGTCCGGCACGCTGGAGATCGGCGTGGACGCCCAGATCGAAGCCTTCCGCCGCGCGGTGGCACGAGGGGGCGCCTGATGGACCGCGCCAGCGAGCTTGCACGCAGCCTGGCGGCCGGGCTGGAGCAGGCCATCGCACGCGCCACGCCGGTGGGCATGCGCGGCCGTGTCAGCCAGGCGGTGGGCATGCTGGTGCACGCCACCGGCATCCAGGCCCATGTGGGGGAGCTGTGCGAGCTGGCCACGCCGGGGGAGCCGCCCCTGCTGGCCGAGGTGGTGGGCTTCCAGCAGAACACCGCCATCCTCACGCCGCTGGGGCCGACCACCGGCATCTCGGCGCTGACCGAGGTGCTGCCGTCCGGCCGGGGCCATGTGTGCCCTGTGGGCCCCGGCCTGCGCGGCCGGGTGCTCAACGCGATGGGCGAGCCGATCGACGGCCGTGGCGAGCTGCAGGTGCAAGCCTGGCTGCCCGCGCAGCGCGAGCCGGTGGATCCGCTGGCTCGCCGCCTGATCGAGCGGCCGCTGGCCACCGGCATCCGGGCCATCGACGGCCTGCTCACGCTCGGCGAAGGCCAGCGCATCGGCGTGTTCTCGCCGCCGGGCATCGGCAAGAGCACCTTGCTGGGCATGCTGGCGCGCGGATCGTCGGCCGACGTGAATGTGATCGCGCTGATCGGCGAACGTGGGCGCGAGGTGCGCGAGTTCATCGAACACAGCCTGGGCCCGGAAGGCCTGGCCAAGACGGTGATGGTGGTCTCCACCTCGGATCGTGCGCCGATGGAGCGCATCAAGTCGGCCTACGTGGCCACCGCCATTGCCGAACACTTCCGCGAGCAGGGCCAGTCGGTGCTGCTGCTGGTGGACTCGCTCACCCGCTTTGCGCGCGCCCAGCGCGAGATCGGCCTGGCCAGCGGCGAGCCGCCCACGCGGCGCAGCTATCCGCCGTCCATCTTCTCGATGCTGCCGCAGCTGCTGGAGCGCGCCGGCCAGGGCGAGCGCGGTGCGATCACGGCCATCTATTCGGTGCTGACCGAGGGCGACGAGGACAACGACCCGATCTCGGAGGAGGTGCGCTCCATCCTGGACGGCCACATCGTGCTGTCGCGCAAGCTCGCGTCGGCCGGCCACTTCCCGGCCATCGACGTGCTGGCCAGCGTCAGCCGGGTGATGCCGCAGGTGGTGTCCGCGGAGCACCAGGCGGCCGCAATGCGCGTGAGGGCGCTGCTGGCGAAGTACCAGGAGATGGAGCTGCTGGTGCAGATCGGTGAATACGAATCCGGCCGCGACGAGCTGGCCGACCGCGCCATCGCGGCGCGTTCGGCGCTGCAGTTCTTCCTGGCGCAGGCGCCGCATGCGCTGCAAGGCTTCGACCAGACCGTGGCCGCGGTCTGCCGCTATTGAGGGCTGCCATGAACGACGACTGGGCCCGGCTCACCCGCGTGCGCGAAGCCCAGCTGGCGGCCGCACGCGAGGCGGTCGAGCAGGAGCGTGTGCGTGTGCAGGCCAGCCTGGCGCAGGCCCAGCGTGCCCAGGCGCAGCTGCAGCAGCAGGCTCATGCCAAGTCGGCGCTGTGGCAGGACACCACCCAGGCCCTGGCGCAGGGTGGCTGCGGCGCGGGCACGCTGCGGCAGGCCCAGGTCTGGAGCGGCGCGCTGGACAGGCGCATTGCCGACGCGGGCCAGGGTGTGCAGGCCGCCGAGCAGGCGGTGGCTGAACGCATGGCCGAGCTGCAACAACGGCGCAGCCAGCTTCGGCACGCGAGCAGCGAAGTCGAGAAGGTCAGGCAGGTGCACCAGCGGCTGCAGGCGGCCGAGCGCCGCGGTGCCGAAGTGCGCGCCGAGGACCGGCTGGACGAACTGGCGGCGCAGCGCTGGCTGCGTGTGCGCGGGAGTTGAGCGGCCATGGAAAGCCTGGAACTCGCCACCCTCGAGCGCCTGTTCACGCCGGTGGCGCTGACGATGCCGCGCCTGCTGGCGATCTTCCTGGTGGTGCCCTTCCTCTCGGGCAGCATGCTGAGCGGCCTGGTTCGCAACGGCCTGCTGCTGATGCTGGCGTTTTTCATGTCACCGCTGGCGGCCGACATGCCGCCCGCCTCGCTCGGGATGTGGCTGCTCATCGCGGCCAAGGAGGCGCTGATCGGCCTGATGCTGGGCCTGGGCTTCGGCATCTTCATCTGGGCGCTGCAGAGCGTGGGCGACCTGATCGACTTCCAGACCGGCTCGGGCAATGCCTCCTTCTTCGACCCGGTGGCCGGCCATGAGAACGGGCCGACCGGCGAGTTCCTGGGCTGGCTGGTGATCACGCTGTTCGTGTCGTCCGGCGGCCTGCTGGCCATGCTGGGGGTGATCGCCGATTCCTACCGGCTGTGGCCGGTGGGCTCGTTCTTCCCGAACGTGGGTGCGGTGTTGGAGCAGTTTGTCGTCCGCCAGGGCGACACCTTGTTCCAGTGGATCGTGAAGCTCGCGTCGCCGGTGCTGATGGTGCTGCTGCTGGTGGAGCTGGGTGCTGGCCTCATCAGCCGCGCGGCGCCGCAGCTGAACGTGTTCGTGTTCGCGCAGCCGCTCAAGAGCCTGCTGGCCACCTTGATGATGCTGCTGTTCCTGCACTTCGTGTACGACTCGCTGCGCGTGTTCCTGCAGCCCGAAAACGGCGTGCTGGAGTTCCTGCGCCTCGCGCTGTAGGCCATGGCTGAAAAAGACCAGAAGCCCACGCCGAAGCGCCTGCGCGACGCGCGCAAGCGCGGCGAGGTGGTGTTCAGCCAGGACGTGTCCTCGGCGGTCAGCTTTGCGGTGGTGGTGGCGGCGCTGTGGGCGCTGGGGCGCTCGGCGCTGGGCCTGCTGCAGGCGCTGTGGCAGCACGCCAGCGACGGCCGGCTGCTGGCGCGCCCGGGCGAGCACGCCGGTGAACTGATGCTCCTGGCCGGTGAAACCCTGTTGTGGTGTGCCGCGGGCATCACGGTGATCGCACTGCTGGGTGCCTTTGCGGGCTCGTTCTTCCAGGTGGGCGGGTTGGCGGCCTGGGAGCGCATCAAGCCGGATGTGAACCGCCTGAACCCGGCCGAAGGCTTCAAGCGCATCTTCTCCACCCGCAACCTGGTGAACCTGCTGAAGATGGTGCTGAAGACGCTGCTGCTGGCGCTGCTGCTCTTCACCGTGATCCGTGCCTACATCGACCCCGCGCTGAAGACCGGCTATGCCACCCCGGCCTCGGTGATGGCCTTCGGCGGGCATGCGCTGCTGGTGGTGTTTGCCTGGGCGGGGGTGATCTATGCCGCGATGGCGGGCGTGGACTACGTGCACCAGCACCACGAGTTCATGAAGCAGCAGCGCATGTCGATCGACGACATCCGGCGCGAGCACAAGGAAACCGAGGGCGACCCGATCAACCAGTCGCGCCGCCGCTCGGCCCATTTCGAGGCGGTGTACGCCAGCCTGGTGGACCGGGTGCGTGCATCGTCGGCGGTGATCCATTCGGCCCGCGTGGCGGTGGCGCTGCAGTACCTGGGCGAACACGACCTGCCGCGCGTGATCGCGCGCGGCGAGGGCGACGTGGCCGCCACCATCCGCCGCTTTGCGTCCGAGGCGCTGATTCCCACCGAATTCGAGGCCAGCCTGGCCGAACGGCTGTACGACGAGATCCCGATCGACCAGCCGATCACCCGCGCGCTGTACGAACCCGTGGCCCAGCTGTTGCGCTGGGCCCGGGGCGGCGAGTAGCTCTCTGTCACTTTCAGGAGGTAGTCACCATGTTCCCACCTGGCGAAGGTCCTTCCCGCCGCGTCACACCGGTCTCCGTGCCGACCCCCACGCCGACACCGTCGTCGACCGCACGCCCGGGCGGCTCCTCCGGTACCTCCTCGTCGCCATCACCGATGAACGACATGGACGAGATCCGTGCGATGCGCCGCGCGGCCGAGATCCAGCGCCAGATCCAGGCGCAGATCGCCCGCCAGCAGGCCGAACTGGCCGAGCAGCGGCGGCAGGCCGAGGCCGCCAAGAAGCGCGCCGAAGAGGCCGCGCGTGCCGCCTGGGAGGCGGAGGAGCAGGCCCGCCGCGCAAAGTCCGCCCAGGACAAGGCGCGCACTCAGACCGAGCTGGAGATGAAGAACGCGGAGCTCGACTCCGCCGCGGCCGACTGGCAGCACAAGGAAAAGCAGGTCAAGCTCACCGAGGCGGAGCTGGCCGATGCCAAGGAGCGGCAGAAGGACCCCACGTCCACGAAGACGCGGCCCACGCAGGCGGCGGTCACCCAGGCCGAAGGCGAGCTCAAGGACGCTGGCGAGGTGAAGGACCTGCTCGACTCGCGTGTCACCGCGATGAAGAAGGAGGCGCAGGCCACCAAGGCCGAGGCCGACGCGGTGCCCGACAACTGGCAGGGCCCCGTGGCGCCCGGGCAGAAGGCGCCGATGGTGCAGGGCCGGGAGAAAGCCGTTCGGCTGCGTGCAGAGGCCAACGACGCATGGGGCGACTTCAACAAGAAGCTGGTCGCGTGGGACGTCAAGCAGAAGAAGACGGCCGTGGACACGGCCGAGGCCAAGCTGCCGAGCCTGCGCAAGCAGTACCACAACATTCCGCAGGACGACCTCGAATCGGCAGCCGGTCTGCCCCAGGCGCGCGCCGACTACACCGACGCCCTGGCGCGGCAGAAGGTGGTGAACGCATCGGCCGATGCCACCCACAAGCAGGTGCTGGCGCTGCAGGCTGACGACAAGGTGACCGCGGCACGCGCCGGGCTGATGAAGGAACAGAAGGAGCTGGGCATGTGCGTGGCCGATTCGCCGGCCACCCGCGAACTCACCAAAGCGACTGACGAGGCCAAGCAGGCCCACGCCGCCGCCGACACCGCGCTGGCGAGCGCAGCGAAGTCGCTGCAGGACTACGAACTGGCCAGCAAGAAGCAGGACCTGGACGCCGCCAAGGCCGACCTCCAGGCCATCACCGGCGGGCAGTACGGCCCTTATGTGCCCGGCACAGCCGCTGGGGACGCGAGCGCCAAGGTCACCCAGCTGCAAAAGGAATACGACGCGATCGCCAGCGGCAAGGAGAGCACCCAGACCAACCTGGCCAACGCCAAGTCGCAGGAGCTGCTGGCCTCGCTGGGCACGGCCAAGCAGGACGATCCCGGCTCCTTGTGGGCGCTGTTCAGCAAGGACGACAACGCCACGACGCTGGCGCAGCCCATGATGAACCAGTACCACCTGCAGTACGGGGACACGGCGCACGCCATGAGCGGCACCTACCTGGACAACATAGTGGGCATGACCCTGGGCATGAAGCCGTCGGTGGACCTGGCATCGCTGAGCCCCCAGGAGCGCGAGCGCGTGCTGCATGAGCAGGCGCTGTTCGGCGGGGAGGACATGGAGCGCATCGGCAAGGTGAGCGACAAGCTCGGTGAGGCGAGCGACGAAGTGGGCGGCGACAAGGGCTCGCCCCACGTGGCGCTGCTGCCGGTGGTGTGGGGCTCCAAGGATGTCGGCATGACCACCACCACGCTGTACCGCGTGGACGGTGCAAAGGGCGAGAAGTTCGTCGACGACCAGGGCAACATCTACGACGACTGGCACGAGTACCGCTACGAAAACGGCCTGCCGCCCACCGACTCCAAGATCGTGCTGCCCAAGGACGGCCACCTCAAGGTGGACGACAGCGGCAACGTGATCACCGAGACGGGCAAGGCCTCGCTCGAGACCGGCTGGGACAAGTTCAAGCGCGAATGGCACATGGACTACGTGGTGGCCGGCGTCACCATCGTGGGCGGCGTGCTGGTGGATGCGGCGGGCATCCTCACCATGCCCATCGGCGTGGGCGTGGGGCTGGAGGTGCTGGGCACCTCGATGATCGTGGCCGGCATCGGCTATGGCGCCTACGAGGCGGGCCACGACCTCGTCAAGCTGGCCGACCATGGCCAGTCGCTCAATCCGATCACCAACTCGCAGGCCCGCATGGACATGATCATGCTGGGCTCCTCGGTGCTGGCCGGTGGCGCGGTGAAGGCGGGTTTCCAGGCCAGCATGGCCTCGCGCACGGCGCTGTCGGCCGAGCGGGCCGGCATGACGGACGCGTCGCTGGCTGCGCGCGGCGCGGCGCAGGGCTACCGCAGCACCGCGATGAAGCTGGGCATCCCGGCCGCGGTGGCCGGGGTGGAGCCCATGGCCGAGCAGAGCGTGATGGCGGCGGCCAACTGGGACAAGATGACCGACACCGAGAAGTCCCAGTACTGGCAGCAGATGGCCCTGGGGGCGTCGCAGATCTTCGTCAACCCGGCCTTGCGCAGCGGCATGAAGTCCGTGGCCGCCCGCCATGGTTGGATCTCGCCCCAGGCGGCCGGCCCGGGCAGCGTGCAGGTCGGCGAACGGCCTGCGGGCGCGGTGCCCGACGCGCTGGCGGAGGTGACCGGCAAGGCGGGCGATCTCGCCGTGGGCGCCGCGCATGAACGCGGCCAGATGCTGGATGTGAAGCTGCCGGGTGTGGCCGACCCCGCATCAGCCGGCCCCGTCACCGTGCCCACCGCCAGCCATCCGGCACAAGGCGCGCCGCAGGCTGGGCAGCCCGCCGCTGCGCCACCCGGTGCGAAAGCGGGGCCTCAACCCGGCGCCGCAGCGCCGCGCACACGTGCGGCCGGGCCGGCCGACATGCCCACCGTGTTCCATGCCGACCCGGGCGCGGGCGACACCACCTTGGTGAACCTGCGCCTGCAGCAGCCGGGTGCTGCTGATCCGGCGTCCGGCACCAGCACCGCGGCGGCGGCTGCACGACCGGATGCCAAGCGGGCCGGCCAGGCCCAGGATCCGTCCGCCGTGGAAAGCGGCACCACCCAGAAACAGGCCCGCGACCCGCGCCGGCAGACGCAGGAGCGCGCGCGCGACCCACGCACCCAGGCGCTGGGCCAGTTGCGTGACACCCACCCGCGCGCGGTGATCGGCGAGCAGGGCCGCGTGGTCGAGTTGCGCGGCGCTGATGGCCGGCCACTGGGTGGGCGCCCGCCGGCCGAGGCCTTGCGCTACACCAGCGCCAAGACGGGCGCCGACTCACCGGTGCCGCAAGCCGACACGGGCGGCACTGCAGCGCCAGCCGTGCAAACCGGGCACGCTGCCCCTGCGCCGGTGGAAGCGCCCGCCACGGCGGACCCGGCGGCCGCGCTGGCGCCCACCCTGGCCTCGCAGCCGGCGCAGATCGTGCGCACGGTGGAGGAAGCGGGGGCGCAGGCCACCAGCACGCCCACGAGCGCTGAGTACGAAGGCACCGCCGCCGCCCGGCGCGGCACGGACGCCTTGCCCCAGCGGGTGGGCGGCAAGCGCCAGCAGGTGAGGGCGTTGCCGCAGCGCGCGCAGGCGTACGACGCCATCCGCAAGGGCGAAGCGCCTGGCAGCCTGTTCAAGCCCAGCCAGGAGCAGAAGGCCTACCTGGACTACGTGACGGGCGACAAGGCCGCACGCAACGGTGACGCCGTGCGCTTCCTCGTGTCCGACCGTGCACCGCACGAGGTGTTCGTCAACGAAGGCGGTGAAGGCCTGCCGATCGAGCTGGACACCGTTGTGCATGGCACGTTCGACGACGCACGCGCCGCCGCGGCCGGAAAGAACGGGGCCTGGGTCTATCGTGTCAGCGGCCCGGAGCGCCTGGTGGACGAGTCCCTGGCCGGCCCGCGCCTGGACCCCAAGCGTGTTGAAGGCGCGGTGCGCGTGTTTGACGATGGCGAGCTCTTTCCCGCTGCGGCGCCCAACCTGAAGCACGAGGTTCCCTACACCAACCCCATGCTCGGGCGCCTGGACACGAGGAGCATCCGCCCGTCGGCCGGCGGGCGCTACTGGCAGGAGAAGTACGTCGATGCCGGGCTGAAGTTCATGCAGGTCAAGGACCAGGTGCTGCAGAAGTTCGGCCGCGGCACGGGTCCCACACGGGCCGAGCCGGGCGAGCGGCCGCCGGTGTCGGCCTGGGCGCGCGAGGTGGTGGGCCAGCCGCGTCGCGAGAACCGGGTGGCCGACGTGCACTTCCACCGGCTGCCCTATGACCGGCGGCTGGCGCTGACCATCGGCAGCATGCTCAACACGGCGGGCGACACCGTGCGCATTGCCTTCGGCGCCATTCCGCAAGGCTGCGGCAAGGGCTACTACTCGGCCAAGGATTCGCCGGAGCTCACCTTCAAGAACGCCTGGCGCCTGGACGGGCGCTTCGCGCGCGACTTCATGGGCATGACGCCGGAGCAGCAGGCTCGCGCCGACGTGATGATCACCGGCAAGAACCCGGCGGAGCCCGGCTTCAAGGAGTACGTGCGCACCCTGATGCAGGAGCACCCCGGGGTGTTCAAGGGGATCGGCGAGCTCACGGTGCACAAGGAGTACGTGACCGCGATGCTCGGCAAGGAGCAGGTGCGGCTGGACGCACGCAGCCTGAAGGAGGTGTTCGAGGCGGCCGACGAGTTCGGCCTGGTGCTGCTGGTGCACAACGACTGGGGCCATGCGCCGGTGGGCCCCGACGGCCTGCACACCGCCGGCCATGAGGGCTACCAGTACTTCGACAAGCTGATCGACCTGGCCTCGGAGCACCAGAACGTGCGCCTGGTGCTGGCCCACACCGGCATCGGCCGCTACTTCCGCCCCAATGCCGAGCCTGGCACCTTTCGGGTGAACGGCGAGGACCGCGTGGTGCCCGAGCATGTGGCGCGCCTGTACACCGCGCTCGAGCGTGCGCCCAACACCCACTTCGACATCTCCTGGAACGACGTGGGCGAGGCGTACGTGTTCGATCCGCGCATGGGTGACGCGCTGGTCAACTTCATCGTCGAACACCCGGACCGCGTGCTCTACGGCAGCGACTCGGTGAAGCCGCCCAACCAGGCCTTCTACGAGCACAACCGCACCACGCTGGAGCCGCTGCTGAACCGGCTGGAGCAACGCAGCCCCTTGGCGGCGTGGCTGCTGGAGCGTGGCAACTACGAGCGCCTGTTCGGCGAGGCGGATGTGGACTCGGTGAACCGCACGTCCACGCTGCTGCGGGGCAAGGGCCGGGAGGCGGACGCGCTCGAGATGGAGCAGCGCACCGCCGCCGTGCGCGAACTGCAGCGCCAGACGCGCGAAAAGATGGTTCGTGACGACCCCCGCCTGGTGGACCAGGTCCGCACGATGCGCACGGAGGATCCCTCCAATCCGCTGCTGCGCATGTTCGACGACCTCGACCTCGACACCCCCTTGCCCGGAGAAGGCCGCACCCAGGTGGCCGGCGCACGGGCCGCGGGCGAGCCGCCCCACGGCGTGGGAGCGGAGGGGAAGGAAGGGCTGCGGTCGCTGGACCACCTGCGGCAGCCGCCCGACAAGCGGGCGGTGAACCGCGAATATGACCAGACCCTGGCGCGCAACCAGCGCGAGGACCTGAACGTCACGCCCTCCAGCCGCGAAGCCCAGCGCGAGAGCAAGGGTGCGATCCGCGCCGTGGCCGCAGCGCTGGGGCTGACGGCCACCGGCGCGGCGGCGGCGGAGCTGTCGCACATGGGGCCGGCGGCGCAGAACAACGCCGACATGGGCGCCTTCTTCCTGCGCAGCGTGGCCGGCCTGGGCCGATCGCTCTACAAGGAGTGGGTGCGTTTTGCGACCGAGTCCTTGTTCGAGGAAGGACACATCAGCCAGGACAAGATCGACTGGTACATCAACCGGGTGCAGAAACTGGGCCGCAGCTACGGTGTGGACGAGGCGCGCATGAAGGATGCGATCGATGTGACCGAGCAGTTCCGCGTCGACATCGACCACATCCAGAACACGCCGCTGCGCCCCGGCGAATCGCACGCGGACCGCTTCAAGGTGGTGTCGGCCGCCGCCGGCCTGTGGGCCGTGCGGCTGGACCGCGCACTGGGCAACCAGTCGTCGTCGCTGGACATCACCAACCCGCGCCACAAGGTGGGCCAGTTCTTCCGCCTGGTGGTGCTGACCACGTTTGCGCACAACGCGGTGAAGAACGGCATCTACTTCACCGGCGGCGAGCACTCGTTCCTCGAATCGGCGCAGCATGGCATGTACCTGCTGGCCGATGCGGCGCTGGCCACCCATGCGGCCTTCGGCCTGGCCAGCGGCCGCAACGGCCTGCGCAAGACCGACGGCACCTGGACCGGCTCGAACTGGGAGGAGCGTGTGCCGGCGATCCGCAAGTTGCAGGCGTACTCGATGCCGTTGTTCTCGGCGGCAAGCGCTGCGTTGACGGCGGTGGACCTGTCCCATGGCCGGCTGGGTTATGCCGCCATGGACGCCGCCTTCACCGTGGGTACCGGCTGGACCGCGCGCAACGAGATCATGGCGGACCAGCGCCTGGGCCAGCCGAAGACGGCCTGGCGTGCCGCCGCGCCTGCGGTTCTGACCTCGCTGGCCATCGCGGCGCGGGTGCTGTATGGCGTGAACGATGTGCAGGACCCGCAGCCGCAGAAGGCGGCCGATCCGCAGTCCAACCTGCTGCCCCCGATGCCCACGCAAGACCCGGTGCCGCCGCTGTCCTGGCCCACCGGCGACCCGGCGCTGCCGCATCCCGAGGCGCCGCCCATCCGCCACACGGTGGCGGTGGACGATGGCGACCGTGCGAGCGGCTCGCTGTGGGGCATCGCCGAAAGCCACGTGGACACCTTGCTGACACCGGCCGAGCAGGCCCGTGCGCAGCAGCGTGGGGGCCACGATGCGGTGGTGGCGCAGGCCTTGTCGCAGCTGATCCAGCTGAACCCCGAGCGGGGCTTTCGCACCGACCTGATGGACGGTGTGGTGAGCCAGGCCGCGGGCGACCCGGACCGGGTGGTCGATGGATGGAACCTCGAGGTCAAGCGCGCGGGTGCGTGAGGCGTACAGGTGTGGCCATGCTCAGCGGAAAAAGCGATGACCTGACCAAAAAACTTCGCGTTTGCCGGGGTCGCAGGCCTGCGGTTGAATCACTTCAAGGACGTTTGTTCGAACCGAACCTTGAAGGACGACACCGCCGTGCATGTGATGAGTTGTGCCACCGACCGCGCCGGCGCCTGGAACGCCGCTCCGGCGCCCGAGGCGGCTCGCCGCACAGGCCCCACGTTCTACACCGAGGAGCAGCTGGAGCCGGTGCCGCGCAGCCGGCGCCCGCTGCATGCACCCAGCGTGGTGAACGACCTGCTGGACGCCACCTCGGCCGCCGAACGCCAGCGCATCGTGCAGGCCATGCTGCATGCCATCGGCTTCCAGTGGCTGGGCTACGGCGCGGTGGCGCTGGAGCGCGGCGTGCCGATGCCGCTGAGCTTTCTGACCAGCTACGCGCATCCGCAGTGGACCGAGTGCTACTTCCGCGAGCGCTACTACGAGGTCGACCTGCGCCACCACGAGGCGGCGCCCTCGAGCCTGCCGCTGGTGTGGGACATCGAGGAAGTGAGCCTGCGCGCGTCCACGCCGCAGCGCACCCGGCGCCACCGCCAGTTCGCCGAGCAACTGCGCGACAGCGGCCTGCGCAGCGGCGTGTTCCTCAATCTGGCGTCATGGTCCCGGCCGCAGGAGCGAACGGTGATCAGCTTTGCCTCGGGTGCGCCCCGGCGCGACTGGATCGTCGACGGCGTGCTGGGCCAGACGCTGGTGCTGGCGCTGTGCCTGCACGAGTTCCTGTCGCTGCATGTGCAGCTCGCCGATGGCGCCGACAGTGCGATCGGCGTGTCCTCGGTGCAGCAGGAGATCCTGCGCGCGCTGGTGCAGGGCCTGAGCGACAAGGAGATCGCCAACCAGCTGCACATGTCGGCCCACACGGTGGACTACCACATGCGCCAGCTGCGGCGCCACTTCGGCGCGCGCAACCGCGTGCAGCTGGTGAACGCGGCGATGCAGCGCAGCGCGAGCTAGCGCGGGCGCTGCGGCATCGCCGCTTCAGGCCGCTGCGCCGGGCAGGCTTTCGTGGCGCATCGCCGCCTGCGTCAGCTGCACCCGGTTGTGCACGCCAAAGCGCTTGCGCAGCCGGCGCAGGTGGTAGTCCACGTTGTGCAGCGTGAGGTTGAGCTGCGAGGCGATCAGCTTGTCCGGCATGCCGCGCGCCACGCGGGCCAGGATCTCGCACTGCAGCGCGGTCAGCTCGCCCTGCGGCGCGGCCGGGCCGGCCTGCGGCGCCACGGCATAGCGGGTGTAGAACTCATGCAGGCACAGCGCCAGCGTGAGCACCCGGCCGAGCAGGGCGTCGTCGATCCAGGCGCTGCCGGCGGTGCGCGAGAGCAGGCTGATGAAATGGCGCTGGTGCACCGGTGTGCCGGGCAGCGCCAGCATCACGCCGCTGCGCGCGCCGCTGCGGCGCAGGCCGTCCAGGAAGCGGCGCAGCAGCGGCCACTCGGCCTCCGGCGCGTCGCGCTGCGCCAGCTCCTCCAGGGTCCACACCGTCGGCAGGCTGGACTCCAGGGCGTCCTGCAGCCGCGGATCCACGCTGTGATAACGCTCGCCGAAGTACTGCCTGGCCCAGGTGGCCTCGGCATAGGTGAGGCAAAAGGACACCGGCACCACGCGCGGGCCGATGCGCACCAGCCGGCCGTAGCCCAGCCAGTCGAAACCCAGGCCGTGCAGGGCGGCCCTCATCTCGTGCTGGCGCTCCTCGGCGCTGGGCGCGGCCAGCAGCCGGCTCAGCAGGCTGGGGCGGTTGCCCGCGCCGGCGCTGTCCGCTCCGGGCAGCACGATCGGCTCTCCGTGCAGCAGCACGCTGGCACGCGGCGCATGGCCGGGCGCCCAGGACAACTCGGGCCCGGTGTTGGCGGGCTTCAGCGGCATCACGATTCCCACGGCGTACCCCTTCAGTGAGCTTCTGAAGGGACAAAGCGGCAAAGCGCCGCGCCGCGGCTCACGGCGTTTCAGCCGGATACGACTGCTACCTTCATCTGGGGGGGCCGGCGCAGCGCTTGGCCGCCTGTTCCACCCGTTTCAGCGCGCCCACGAACATCGGGCTGGCCGGCCGCCGGCCGGCGTTGCGGTGCATCAGCGCCAGCGCCTCGCGGCGGTGCTCGCAGGCCGTGGCCTCGTCGGCCGCGCGGGCGGCCGCGGGCACGGTGCTGGCGCGCAGCTCGAGCAACTCGGCCACTTCATCGTGCGCGATGGCGCGGTTGTACTCGACCACCACCTCCTCGCGAGTGGCCTGCGGCAGGCCGTCGAACAACGCCAGCGCCTGGATGGCCGCCGCCACCGCGCCGTCGATGTCCTTCATGTCGCGCAGCGTCAGGCCCAGCCGCCCGTGCGCTTCGGCCTGCTCCACGCGGGCGCGCACGTCGCCCGGGTCGCGCGCGGCGAGCGCGGCGCTGATCGCGATCGCCTGCCGGTGGTGCACCAACGCCTCCTGCGGCTGGTGCACATGGGTGAGCAGCAGGCCGAGGTAGCCGTTCACCTTGCCATAGCTGCTGGCCAGGCCCTGGTGCGGGATGCCGCGGTCGTAGGCCGGTTTCATGATCGCCAGGGCCTGCCGGTACTCGCCCAGCGCTTCGGTCACCGCCGCGTCCGTAGCCACGTTCTGCGCCAGGTGCACGGCGCGCACGCTGTGCACCATGCCGAGGTCGGTGAGGCTGTCCAGGTCGTCCGGCTGCATGGCCACCAGGCGCTGCAGCTGCGCCA
The DNA here is from genome assembly GCF_036231905.1 of Ideonella sp. BN130291. Classification (NCBI taxonomy): domain Bacteria; kingdom Pseudomonadati; phylum Pseudomonadota; class Betaproteobacteria; order Burkholderiales; family Sphaerotilaceae; genus Ideonella; species Ideonella sp. BN130291. The sequence continues at coordinate 28,389 of NZ_JAZARE010000013.1, forward strand.
CCGCCTGGGGAAACACGGCGTCGAAGGCGGGCTTGTTGTCGGAGCGCTGGTACAGGCTGACCAGGAAGCGATAGAGCACGCCGAGCTGACGCTGGTAGGCATGGCGTCCCGAGTCGGCCGCCACCAGTTGCTGGGCCGTTGCCACGCCCTGGGTGCCCAGTTGCTGCGCTTCCTTCCAGCGGCCCTGGGCCATCAGCAGCGAACCCTTGCGCGCGGCGAGGGTGGCAAATTCCGCCTGGGCCTGGCGCTGCAGCGGGCCCGGGCCCAGCAGCGGCGTCACCAGGGCCAGCGCACTGTCGTAGCTGGCCATGGCCGCTTTCGAGTCGCCCAGGCTGGAGGTGGTGACCGCGCCGCCCTGGATGTCGGCGATGTTGCGGTAGCCGGCGGCCAGCTCGAGTTGCAGCGACGCATCGCCGGCGGCTTCGGCACTCAGCTGGCGCTGGTAGTTCAGCGCGGTGGCGATCAGCGTCTTGCGCGCGTCCAGCGAGCCTGGCAGGCGCTCCAGCGCCTTGTGCACGTCGAACACGAACACGTTGGCGAGCTTGCGCACGCTGGCAAAGTGGCGCTCGGCACGCTCCTTCTGGTGGTTGGCCTCGATCGCCTCGTAGACCGCCAGGCTCAGGCCGGCCACCAGCGCCAGGTTGGCCACCAGCGCCGCGCCCACGGCCGCACGATGGCGCAGCACGAAACGCCCGGCGCGATAGCTCCACGCCCCGCGGCGCGCCTGCACCGGCAGGCCTTCGAGGTGGCGGAACACATCATCGGACAGCTGCTCCGCGCTGGCATAACGGTGCACCGGGTCCTTGCGCAGTGCCATCAGCACCACGGCATCGAGATCGCCCTTCAGGCGCCGGCGCAGGCCGCGGTCGGCACGCACGCTGGCGCTGGGCGGCAGCGGCTCGGTGTCGCAGATGGCCTGGCTGAGCGCGTAATCGCTGCTGGTGGTGTCGCCCGGGTAAGGGCTGGCATCGGTGAGCAGGCGGTACAGCACCACGCCGAGCGAGAACACGTCGCTGGCCGGCGTGATCTCCTGGCCGCGCACCTGCTCGGGGCTGGCGTATTCCAGCGTCATCACACGCTGCCGGGTCGCGGTGGCCGGCTGCTGCTGCACTACCGATACGGCCTGCTGCCGCGTGGCGATGCGCTTGGCGATGCCGAAGTCCACCAGCTTGACCTCGCCCTCGGCGGTGACCAGGATGTTGGCGGGCTTGAGGTCGCGGTGCACCACGCCCTTGCTGTGCGCGTAGTGCACCACCTGGCACACGGTGCGAAACAGCGCCAGGCGCTGCTCCACGCGCAAGGCCCGGTGCTGCGCATAGGCGTCGATCGGCTCGCCGACCACACGCTCCATCACGAAGTAGGGCACGCCGTCTTCGCTGATGCCGCCGTCCAGCACCTTGGCGAGGTGGGGGTGGTCCAGGCTGGCAAGGATCTGGCGTTCGGCCTTGAAGCGCGACACCTGCAGATCGTCCAGCAGGCCCTGGCGCATGAGCTTGATCGCCACCTGCTGCTCGTACTGCCCGTCGGCACGTTCGGCCAGCCACACCTGGCCCATGCCGCCCTGGCCGATCAACGCCACCAGCCGGTAGGCGCCCAGGCGCCGGCCGGCCCAGCTGCGGCTGGCATGGGCGTTGAGTGCGTCCAGGGCCAGCTCGGCCGGCACGCTGTCCAGCAGGCTGCGGCTGGCATCCGCCGCCTGCAGCAAGCCCATCACCTCGGCCTGCAGCGCGGCATCGCCGGCGGCCTCGCGTGCCACGAAGGCCGGGCGCTCGGAGGTGGGCTGCTCCAGTGCGTCGGCCAGCAGCCGCTTCACCCGCTGCCAGCGCGCGACGTCTTCCGGCGGCGGCGTGGTGGGGCCGGCAGTGGGGGTGGGCGCGTGCGGGTCGTTCATCGGGCTGCCGGTGCCGCGGGCGAGGCGCTGGCCTGCGCATGGCCGTCGGGCGCGCAGCGGGCCAGCGCGGCTTGCACAGTGGCCGGCTGCAGGTTGCCGGGCGGGATGCCGGGGTCGCGCTGCAGCGGCTGCAGGATCTGAAGGGCCCGGCGATGGCTGTCGCAGCCCTGGGGGCGCGTGGCTGCGTCGGCGCCTTGCGCCAACCCCAGCGTGTAGTGCCCCAGCGCCAGGTAGCTCTTGGCATAGGGCTCGGCCAGCGCGGTGTCGGGCAGCGCCTGCAGCGCGCCGAGTGCGCCGGCGATCGTCTGGCGCGCCGGGGCGGCCTGGCCCTGCGCCAGCTGCGCACGCCCCAGGTTGATGGCGCTGATGGCCTGGTAGACCTTGAGCTGCACATCCGCCGGATCCTTGCGCGCCAGGGTCTCCGTGAGCTGCATCGCCGTGCGCAGCTCGGTGATCGCCTGCGCGGGCTGGCCGGCCATGATGAGGGCCTCGCCGATGTTGTTGCGTCCGCTGGCCACGTTGCGCTCGAAGAAGGCATTTTCAGGATGCCCCCGCTGCAGCTGCTCCCACAGCGCCACGCTGCGGCGAAGCACCTCGATCGCGCGCTGGCCGGTGTCGCGGTCGTCGCTGCGCTGCATCAGCGAGAGCCCGCGCTCGTTGAGGATGCTCGCCATCGCCCACACCACGTCGGTGTCCTGGGGCAGGGCCTGGCGCGCGGTGGTGAGCAGGGCCAGGGCCTGGTCGGACGCGGCCACGTAGCCCGCAAAGTCCTGGGCCGACAGCAGCAGCGCAGCCTGGTTGGCGTACTGCAGCGCCTGCCGGTAGCCGTTGTACGGATCGGCCGGCCGCAGCGCGGCGAGCTCGGTGCTGCGGGCCTGCGCTGCCTGCACACGTTGCCTGGCCTCCTCCAGCCGCCCCAGCGACACCAGCAGCGCCGCTTCGAACTCATCCACGCGGATCAGCTCCAGCAGGCTGGCGTGGTACAGCGGGTCGGTGCGGGGCACCTGGCCCAGCACGGGGGCCAGCGCGTCGCGGGCGCGCTGGTAGCTGGCGCGCGCGCCGGCGGCGTCCCCCAGGTTGGCCACATGGGCGCGGCCCTGGATCTCGCCGACCTTGCGATAGCCGGTGCCGATCTCCAGCGCCAGCGCCGGGTCGCGTGCCGCGTCGGCGGACAGGTCCTGCAGGTATTCCAGTGCGCGCTCGACCGCCAGCTTGCGGGCCCCGGTGGCACCGGCCAGGTCCTTGATCGCGTCGTGCACCTCGAAGATCAGCACGTTGGCGAGCTTGCGCACACTGGCGAAATGGCGCTCGGCACGCTCTTTTTGCCGCCGCGCCTCCACCCCTTCATAGGCCGCGATGCTCAAGCCGGCGACCAGCGCCAGGTTGGCGAGCAGCACCGCGCCGAACACTGCGCGATGGCGCAGCACCAGGCGGCCGGCGCGGTAGCTCAGGGCATGGCGCCGCGCGTGCACCGGCAGTCCTTCGAGGTGGCGGAAGATGTCGTCGGACAGCGCTTCGGCCGAGGCATAACGGTGCTGCGGTTCCTTGCGCAGCGCCTTGAGCACCACCGCGTCCAGGTCCCCCTTGAGCTGGCGCCGCAGGCGGTGGCCGGTGCTGTCGCTGGGGCGCACCGGCTCGGTGTCGCAGATCGCCCGGCCGAGCTCATAGTCGCTGTGCGTGGCCTCGGCCGGATAGGGCAGGGCGTTGGTGAGCAGGCGGTACAGCACCACGCCGAGAGAGAACACGTCGCTGGCCGGGGTGACCGGGTCGCCGCGCACCTGCTCGGGGCTGGCGTATTCCAGCGTCATCACCCGCTGCCGTGTCGCGGTACCGGGCCCTGCGCTGGCAATGCGCTTGGCGATGCCGAAGTCCACCAGCTTCACCACGCCCTCGGCGGTGACCAGGATGTTGGCAGGCTTGAGATCGCGGTGGACAACGCCCTTGCTGTGCGCGTAGTGCACCACCTGGCACACGGTGCGAAAGAGCTTCAGCCGCTCGGGCAGCGGCAGTGCGTTGGCATGGCAGTGCAGGTCCAGCGGCTCGCCGTCCACCGCCTCCATCACGAAGTACGGCACGCCTTCTTCGCTGACACCACCATCCAGCACCTTGGCGAGATGGGGGTGGTCCAGGCTGGCAAGGATCTGCCGCTCCGCGGTGAAGCGGGCCACCGCCTGCGGCTGCACCACGCCTTCGCGCAGCAGCTTCACCGCCACCCGCTGCTGGTAGTGCCCGTCCGCGCGTTCGGCCAGGTACACCTGCCCCATGCCGCCGGAGCCCAGCAGGGACAGCAGGCGATACGCGCCCAGCCGCCGGCCGATCCACGACTGCTCCGAGCGTGCACGCAGCGCCTGCAAGGCCAGGCCGCCGGCCGGCCGGTCGAGCAGGCTGCCAGTGCACTCGGCCGCGGCCAGCAGGGTGTGCAGCTCGGCCTGCAGCGCGGTGTCCTGCGCGCTGGCGGTGTCCACGAATTGCGCGCGCTCGTCGGGCGGGCGCTCCAGCGCGTCGGCCAGCAATGCCTTCACCCGCTTCCAGCGCGCCGGGTCCATCGGCTGGGTCATGAACGGGCGGCGGGCTCTTGCTGGTGGAGCTCGCGCAGCAGCCAGGCGCGCGCGGTGGCCCATTCGCGCTTGACCGTGGCAGGTGACACCTGCAGCGCCTCGGCGGTCTCTTCCACGCTGAGCCCGCCGAAGAAGCGCAGCTCCACCACGCGGCCCTGGCGCTCGTCGAGCTGCGTCAGGCGCTGCAGCGCCTCATCGACCTGCAGGATGTGCTGCAGCTCGTCGCTGGCCTGGCCGGGCAGCTCGCCGTATTCGTCCTGCAGTGCGTCCAGGCTCTGCACCGGCGCGCCGGCGCCGCGCTTGGCGGCGTTGCGGCTGCGTGCATGGTCCACCAGGATGCGGCGCATCAGGGTGGACATCCAGCCGAAGAACTGGGCGCGCGAAGTCCATTGCACCGAGCGCCGCTCGGCGAGCCGCATGAAGGCCTCGTGCACCAGGCCGGTACCTTCCAGCGTGTGGCCGTCGCGTTCCTGGCGCAGGTGGCGCCGCGCGAGGCGGCGCAGGTCGTCGTAGACCAGCGGTACCAGCCGGTCGAGCGCCCGGTCGTCGCCCTCGGACCAGCTGTGCAGCAGCGCGGTCACGGCCGAACGGCTGGCCGCAGGGGCGGTGGCGGGGGGCGAACACGCTGGCGCGTCCAGCCCGGAGGGCGAGGCACTCATGGGGCGGTGGTGATGGGCGAGCGTGATTCACGCACACTCGCCGGCCCGCTGCAAGACGCCGGGCCGCGAAAACGCGTGCTTCTACGAGTTTCCGTAGTGTGCGGGCCGGCGTGGCGCGGCTGGCACACCGGCGCGGCGAATGCGCGGCTTTTGTCGCACAAGCGCGCGGCTCGCAGGGCTGGCGGCGTGCGCTGGCTCAAGGCGCGGCGAACATGGGCCGACATCCAAGGACGAACGGATGCCCGGAGACCGGAATGAAACTTTCAGCCACCCCTGCCCAGGCCGACGCCTTGCGCGCCCAGTTGATGGCGCCGGACCCGATGCAGCGGTTCATGGCCTTGCATGCGCTGGAGCAGCATGCGGAGCAGGGCTGCGGCGCCAAGCTGGCGGTGCAGGTCGAGGCTTTTGCCGCCCGCGGCGTGCCGTACTACGCACCGCACGACCCCCACTACCGTGCCTGGGTCGACCGGGCACTGGCGTACTGGGAGCGGCTGCACACCGTGCAGGCCAGCTGAAAGCCCGCGCCTGGCGCCGCCTGGTGCCCGGCCTTTAACATCGACGTCTTCCAAGCCGGGCGGAACCGGCGCGCCGCGTGCGCCGTGGACCGGTCCGCGCGCGGCCGCTGCGCCGCGTTGTACCTTGATGACGTCTTCCCGAACTGCCTTGTTGTGCGGCCTCGCGCTCTGCTGCCTGGCCGGCAGCGCCGTATCTGCCGAACTGCCGGCCGATGCGCGCATCGTCTACGACCTGCTCTACGGCGACGGCCAAATGCGGGTGGGGCGGGCGGAACAGCAATGGCGCGTGCAAGGCGGCCGCTATGAGCTGCGTACCGACATCGTTCCGGTGCTGGGGCCGCGCATCCGCTACCTGAGCAAGGGCCGCCTCACCGACGCCGGCCTGGTGCCCGAGAGCTTTGCCGAGTACCGCGGCAGCGACAAGGCCCCGCGCGTCAGCGCCGATTTCGACTGGAGCGCGCTGGAAGTGCGCTATGGCGCGCAGGACGACCGCCACACCGCAGCGCTGGAGCGTGGCGCCCAGGATGTGAACGCCTTCGCCTTCCAGCTGGCGTGGCTGGGCGACAAGGCGGCGGGCAGCCTGCAGGTGGCCACCGGCAAGAAGGTGGCGCAGCACCGCTTTGCCGGCGGCCCGGCCAGCACGATCACGCTCAACGGCCAGCCCACCGACGCACAGCCCTGGCGCAGCGGCGACAGCCATGAGCGCACCGAGGTGTGGGTGGCGCCGAAGTTCGCCAACCTGCCGGTGCGCGTGGTGCGCATCGACGATGGCAAGGAGCTGCGCCTGGTGGCGCGCGAGCTGCGTTTCACGCCCGCCGCCCGGCCGGCGCGGTGATGCCGGAACGGGGCTTGCTGCCTCAACACCGCTACCATCCCCGGTCCATCAATGAGAGGTGAACGCCGTGAATCTGAAAGTGCCGATTGCGATCTTCGACGAACTGGATGACGTGGTCATCAAGTCGACCGGCTCGCTCGACCTGGCCAGCGGCGAGATCCAGGGTGTGACGTACGAGGACTACGACGTCAAGAAGGACGGCCTGCCCGCCGAACGTGAGGACTACGAGTTCACCAGCGGCATCCTGTCCAACGACGGCAAGGATGTGGAGTTCCGCGTCGAGGTGGACCTGTTCAGCGGCAAGTATTCGGTGAGCGCGAACGAGCTGCTGGAGATCAAGGTGCGGGCGGCCAAGCTGTTTGCCGGCATCGAAGGCAAGGCCCTGCTGGCCGGGGCGCCCGGGCCCGACGGCGCGCGCAAGAAGCTGCACTGACGGATGACAGCGCCATGAAAAAGCCACCGGCCCGGGAGGGCGCGGTGGCTTTGCCCTGTTGAAGGGGCTGGCGTCAGTTGCGGTCGGCGCGGGCGCTGCGGCGCGAGCTGCTGCCGCTGGACGTGCTGGTGTCGCTGGAGCGCGAGCTGGTGCTCGACATCGTGCTGTTGTCGGTGGTCGAGCCGCTGGTCACCGTGGTTGTCCCCGCCACCGGCGCCGTGCTGGACGTGGAGGCAGTGCCGGAGGAGCTGGTGCTGCTCGGCATGCTGGACGAGCTGGTGCTGGTGCTGCTCGGCATGCTGGAGCTGCCGGTGCTGGTGCCGCTGGGCGTGCTGGAGGTGCTGCTCATGGTGCCCGTGCTGCCGCTGGTGCCGGTCGAGCTGCCGCTGGTGCTGGCGCTCGGGCTCGTGCCCGAGCTGCTGGTGGTGCCCGAGCTGCTGGTGGTGTCGGTGCTGCTCATGCTGCCCGACGTAGCGCTGCTGCCCATGGTGCTGCTGGTGCCGGTACCGGTGCCCGCGCTGCCCATGGTGCTGCTCGTGCCGCTGGTGCTCGTGCCGGACGTGCTCTGGTCCGCGCTGGTGCTGGCCGTCGTGCTGCTCGGCAGGGTGCTGGCGCTGGCCGTGCTGCTGCTGGTGTCGCTGGCGGCGGTGCTGCTGTCGCGGTGCGCGCAACCTGCGGCGGCGAGGCTGGCAACGGCAATTGCGACAAGACTCAAGCGTCGTGACAGTTGGTTCATGGTGGGTCTCCTTTGGCGATTGGCAACGGTTGGAATGCGCATGACCGAGCTGCCACTGGGGCGAAGGGCCGTCGTGGCAGGCTCGATCTCGGCGCAATTACCCGGCAACCAACGTGCCACCGGGCGAGGGGCGCCATGGGCGCCCGTGTTCACCAGCCCAGTTGCAGCGTGTAGCTGCCGCTCGCCCCGGTGCCGCCGCTGTAGTAGCGCACCTGCACATAACGCCTGGCCGTGGCGCCGGTGTTGTTGGTCACCGTCACCTGGTCCAGCGCACCGGTGCTCGCTTCGCTCTTGCCGATCTGCGTGCCGGCGGCGTCGTACACATACAGGTCGTAGTCGCTGGAGGCGTTGGGCTGCAGGCGCGACGTGAGCGACGCACCGTTGGGCAGGTCCACGGCATACCAGTCCTGGTCGGTGGACGAGGCCATGCTGCCGTTCACCGTGGCCGGTGAGCCCACCACCTGCGGTGCCGTGCGGGTGTTGTTGGGCTCGGTCTCCGGAATCGTCTGCGAGCCGGTGGTCACCTTGAGGAAGGCCGCGGTCACTGGCCCGAACTGGCCGGACGCATCCTTGCCGCGCACGTACACGATGTGCTTGCCCAGTGCCAGCCCGCTGGTGGCCAGCGTGCCGGTCGCGTTCTCGGTCGGTGCGTTGAAGCTGCCGTCGCTGGCGCGCAATGCGATCGGCGTGGCGCCTGGCGCCCAGGGCGGCACGTCGATGTAGGCCTCGGCCGCGCTGATGTTCTGCGTGGGCTCGGTGCCGTTGCTGTTGTTGAAGCGGGTGTCGGTGATGGCGGCGGACACCGTCACCGCCGTGCCGGCCGGCACGCCACCGCCGCTGGCGTCATTGCTCAGCGTCAGGGTGGTCACGTCCGGGCCTGCGGGCAGCTGGTAGGGTGCGCGCACCACCTTGGCGGCGTAGATGAGCGCTGGCAGGTTCTTCGGCTTGGTGGAGCTGTTGTAGCTGCTGCAGCTCTCGAAGAAGCTGGTGCCCAGCTCGATGGTGAACGCCGCCACGCCGAGCTCGCCGTAGCTCGGGCCATCGCTGGTGCCGTCGGTGGGGTACAGGCCGATCGACTGCTCCGGCGTGTAGCCGTTGAACCAGGCCAGGCGCCGGCCCAAGGTCTGCAGCGCGGTGCCGTTGCCGCTGGGCGTGGAGGTGGTGCCCCAGGGCCACAACACCAGCTGGCTGTAGCTGTGGATGTCCAGGTGGATGCCGCTGGTGTCCGCCGGCGCCGGGTCGCTCGGGTTGGTGCCGCGGCGGTCGGGCCAGAGGCTTCGGACGTAGTTCTGGATCGCCTGGGTTTCCGGCTCGGAGCCGGCACTCGGGCCGCGATAGGTCTCGCTGCACTGGCTGCCGCTGGAGCCCTGGCCATTGGTGGAATTCCAGCCGAAACTGAAGTTGCGGTTCAGGTCCGCGCCCCGGCTGTTGCTGGTGGCGCCGCAGTAGGCGGTGTTGGTGTTCTTGCGCCATGACAGGCCACCCTCGGCCTTCTTGCGGCCGTCCGGGTTGGCCTGCAGCAGCAGGTGCACCTCATGGTGATCCAGGATCCAGGTGGCATCCGCATTGGTGCCATAGCCATTGACCAGCCAGCGCGCGAATTCCAGCACCAGCGGCGCAGTGGTGTACTCACGCGCATGGATGGCGCTGTTGACGAAGAGCTTGGGCTTGGTGCCGCCGATCGCGCTGTTGGTGAGCTTGAGCACGCGCATGTCGTAGCCGCCCAGGCCCTTGGTCTTCTGCCAGGAATCACCGACGTCGATCCACTGGGCCAGGTTGGGGTAGCTGGTGGCAAAACCCTGCGCCGCCGCGAAGGTCTCTTCCACCGTCTCGTAGCAAGCATAGTTCGGGATGGACTCGATGCCCACCTCGCCGCCGGCGCTGGCCACGCCCATGCGCTGGCGCGCATCGTTCGCCTGCTGGATCTGGTTCAGGATGCTGTCGCGCAGCGCCACGTACTCGGGCGCGGGCTCGATGCGAAAGCCGAAGCGGCGCAGCGTGGCGATCTCGCCGGGATCGAGCTCGAACACCAGGAAGCCCTTGTCGTAGTCCGCTTCCATCAGGTTGTTGTGGAAGGTGACAGCCGCCTTGCGGGCGGTGGGCAGGTCCGGAAAATAGGCCTTGTAGAGGTTGGTGCGCTGTTGTTCCTGCTGGCGCAGCTGGCGCATCTCGTTGGCGTGGTCGGGGGCAGAAGCGGCGGGGCCGGTGCCCATGGACAAGAGCAAGGCGGCAACGGCCGCGCACAAGGGCGAACGGGTGAGGTTCATGGATGCACTCCCTGGGGGTAGCGGGTTTCCAGCGCGGTGGCCTGGCTGGTGCGGCGCGCTGCAACGGGGGATCGCCCTCGCCAAGCGCGGGGCGATTCTCTGCCTGGGTTTTGCGGCGCTGCATAGGGGTCGCCACCAGCTCGCAGGCATGCTGCTGATGGTTTTGGTATCGATCGGTATCGGCGTCAAAGCACATGCCTGTGAGGCCGACCTGGCAGGCCAATCCAGTGACTATCGAGCGCTGCGCCAGACGCCCGGGCACTTCAGCGGCGGCCCCTGGAACACGGCGGTGGACGCATGGCGCGGCCGCAAGCACCGGCTCATGCAGCAGCTGGCCGATTGCGCGCTGCAGCGGCAAGTGTCCGAAGCGCAGCTGCGCCAGTGGATGGGCCCGCCCGATGCGGTGATGGACTGCGCCTCAGGGGCATGTGCGGGTGTGACAGGCCGCGTCCAGGCCTTGCAGGCCGCGGCCCCCACCCATCTGTGGCTGTACGACTGGCGCGGCCACCATGACCGCCTGGCGTTCGCGTTGTCCGGTGGCGCGGTCCGGGCCCGCGGCTGGCTGCTGGACGGCGAGTAGCGCCGCGTCAGCGGAAGAACAGCAGCCGCGTGACGAAGGTGGTGTCCGCCTCCACCGCCATCAGCCCCACCAGCACCAGCACCGCCAGCGGCGGCAGCAGGATGGCATACACCAGCGCCAGCCGCTCCCAGGCCATGTGCATGAACACCGCAACGATCAGCCCGGCCTTGAGCGCCATGAAGATCAGGATCAGGCCCCAGCGCAGCAGGCCCTGGAAGTGGAAGTAGTCCACCAGGTACGACAGCGTGCTCAGCACGAAGAGCAGGCCCCAGATCTTGAGGTAGAGCCCGATCGGATGCTGTTGGCCAGTGGAACTGCTCATGGCGACCTCACCACAGGTAGAAGAAGGCAAAGATGAACACCCACACCAGGTCCACGAAGTGCCAGTACAGGCCGGTGATCTCCACGATCTGGTAGTTGGTGTGGTCGTAGCGGCCGCGCAGCAGGCGCACCGCCACGACCACCAGGTACACCACGCCGGCCGATACATGCAGGCCGTGGAAGCCGGTGATCATGAAGAACGCCGAGCCGAACTGGGCCGCACCCATCGGGTTGCCCCAGGGCCGCACGCCCTCGTGCAGGATGAGCTTGCTCCATTCGAAGGCCTGCATCAGCACGAACATCTCGCCGAAGGCTGCGGTCACCAGCATCAGCGCCGCGGCGTTGATGCGGTCGCGCCGGTAGGCGCAGTTCACCGCCATCGCCATAGTGCCGCTGCTGCTGATCAGCACGAAGGTCATGATCGCGATCAGCAGCAGGGGCACGTCGGTGCCCGCGATGTTGAGCGAGAACACCTGGCTCGGGTTGGGCCAGGCCACCGTGGTGGAGCCCCGCACCGTCATGTAGCTGGTGAGGAAGCAGCTGAAGACGAAGGTGTCGCTCAGCAGGAAGAACCACATCATGGCCTTGCCCCACGACACGTGGAAGGCCTCGCGGTCCGACGACCAGTCGGACACCAGCCCGCGCAGCCCGGCAGGCGGCTCGTGGGTGGGGATGGGGATGGCGCTCATGAGAGTCCTCGGTTCAGCGCACGCCGCACAGCGCGCGGGCCAGGTCCGGTGTGAGCAGGCCCATGGCGGCGAACAGCACGCCCCACAGCAGCAGCAGGAAGTGCCAGTAGCGCGCGCACAGGCGGATGCGATTGGCCAGCACCGCCGCGTCCGCCTGTTGGCGCAGGCTCCAGGCGAGCCAGCCCCAGGCCAGCAGGCCACCCAGCACGTGCAGGCCGTGCATGGCGGTGAGCAGGTAGAAGAAGCTGGCGGCCGGGTTGCCCGCTGGCGTGACACGCGCGCCCATGAGCGTGGCCCAGGCCCACAGCTGCACACCGATGAAGAGCAGGGCGCAGACACCACCGCCCAGCACCAGGGCGTTGGCCTGCGCGCCGTGTCGGCGCCGTGCCGCCACGGCGGCCGCGTGCAGCAGGCCGCTGCCCGCCGCCAGCACCGCCGTGCTCAGCCACAGCTGCCACGGCATGCCGATCGGCGACCAGTCGTTGCTCACCGCGCGCATCACGTAGGCGATGAGGAACAGCGTGAACAGGGTGCTCGCAAAACCGATGAACACCCACAGGCCGATGTCGGCGGCCGCTCCGGGCCGCTGGCGCCGGGAGCCGGCGGCGCGCGGGCCGGCCGGCAAATCGTCGCCTCGACCGGCGGCGCGCAAGGCGGCAGTGCTCGCGGTCATTGGGCAACCTCCGCGCTTCGCACTGCCGTGCGAGCGCCTTCGGGCGGCCGGGCGGCGCTCATGCAGGCACCTCCTGCACGTTCGCCGGCTCGTGCGAAGGCTCGTCCCCGCCTTCCTCGGGCGGAGCGGTCTGGGCGATGAAGTCCTCCGCTGCCCCCGGCACGCTGTAGGCATAGGCCCAGCGGTACACCACAGGCAACGCGCGGCCCCAGTTGCCATGCGCGGGCGGCGTGTCGGGCGTGGCCCATTCCAGCGAGGCGGCGCGCCAGGGGTTGGGCTCGGCGCGCCGGCCGCGGAAGGCGCTGTGAATCAGGTTGTAGACGAACACCAGCTGGAAGGCGGCCACCACCAGCGCTGCCACGGTGATCCACACGTTCAGCAGGTGGGCCGAGGGCGGGATGAAGTCGTAGCCCTTGTACTCGTAGTAACGCCGCGGCATGCCGAGGATGCCGAGGTAGTGCATGGGGAAGAAGATGGCGTAGGTGCCGAGGAAGGTGACCCAGAAGTGCCAGTGGCCCAGCCGGTCGTCCAGCATGCGGCCCGCGATCTTGGGGTACCAGTGGTAAATGCCGCCGAACACCACCAGCAGGGGCGCCACGCCCATCACCATGTGGAAGTGCGCCACCACGAACATGGTGCCCGACAGCGGGATGTCCACGCTCACGTTGCCTAGGAACAGGCCCGTGAGCCCGCCGATCAGGAAGGTGCTCACGAAGGCGAGCGCAAACAGCATCGGCACGGTGAGGTGGATGTCGCCGCGCCACAGCGTGAGCATCCAGTTGTAGACCTTGATCGCCGTGGGCACCGCGATGATCAGCGTGGTGGTGGCGAAGAAGAACCCGAAGTACGGGTTCATGCCGCTCACGAACATGTGGTGTGCCCACACCACGAAGCTCAGCACCCCGATCGCCAGGATGGCCCACACCATCATGCGGTAGCCGAAGATGCTGCGCCGCGCGTGCACGCTGATCAGGTCGCTCACGATGCCGAAGGCCGGCAGCGCCACGATGTACACCTCCGGATGCCCGAAGAACCAGAACAGGTGCTGGAACAGCAGCGGGCTGCCGCCGCGGTAGGCGGTCTCCTGGCCCATGGACACCATGGCCGGCATGAAGAAGCTGGTCTGCAGCGTCTTGTCGAGCAGCATCATCACGCCGCTGACGAACAGCGCCGGAAACGCCAGCAGCGCCAGGATGGTGGCCACGAAGATGCCCCACACCGTGAGCGGCATGCGCAGCAGCGTCATGCCTTCGCAGCGGGCCTGCAGCACGGTGGTCACGTAGTTCAGGCCGCCCATGGTGGTGGCCACGATGAAGATCACCAGCGACACGAGCATCAAGATGATCCCCCAGTCGTGCCCCGGTGTGCCGGGCAGGATGGCCGCCGGCGGATACAGCGTCCAGCCCGCCCCGGTGGGGCCACCGGGCACGAAGAAGCTCGCCAGCAGCACCAGCACCGACAGCAGGTAGACCCAGAAGCTCAGCATGTTCATGAACGGGAACACCATGTCCCGCGAGCCCACCATCAGCGGGATCATGTAGTTGCCGAAGCCGCCGAGGAACAACGCCGTCAGCAGGTAGATCACCATGATCATCCCGTGCATGGTGACGAACTGGTAGTAGCGCTCGGCGTTGATGAACTCGAACTGGCCGGGAAAGCCCAGCTGCAGCCGCATCAGGTTGGACAGCGCCAGCCCGACCAGCCCCACGATGATGGCCGTGCTGGCGTACTGCACCGCGATCACCTTGTGGTCCTGGCTCCAGACGTAGCGTGTCCAGAAGCTCTGCGGGCCATGGTCGCCGCCGTGCTCGCCGTCCAGGTGCTGCGCCGCAGGCAAGGTTGCTCCGTAGGCCATTCAGCCTCCCAGTGACTTGATGTAGGCCACGATCTGCGCCACTTCCTCGTCGCTCAGCGGGGTGGGCGGCATGATGTTCGCAAAGCCCTTGACCACCTGGGCCTGGGGTTCGCGGATGGCGTGGCGCAGGTAGGTGTCGTCCACCTTCACGCTGCTGCCGTCGGCCAGCGCCTCGTTGCGGCCGAACAGGCCCTTCCAGGTGGGCCCCGCGCTGGCGTTGCCATCCACCGAGTGGCAGCCCAGGCAGGCCTTGGCCTGCGCCAGCGCGCGGCCGCGTGCGGCCGGCGTGTCGGCGTTGGCCCGCGCCAGCGCCTGGCTGCGGGCGAAGGTGGGCTGGCGCTGCAGCCAGGCAAGGAAGGCAGCCTCGTCCTCCACCACCACCACGCCGCGCATGTTGGGATGCCCCACGCCGCACAGCTGTGCGCACAACGCCTCGAAGCGGCCGGCCTGCGTGGGCGTGAACCAGAAGCTGCTCACCTGGCCCGGCACGATGTTCATGCGCGCCCGGAACGGCGGCACGTAGAAGTCATGCAGCGCGTCGTGCGAGCGCGCCACGACCTTGACCGGCCGGTTCAGCGGCAGGTGCACCTCGGTGGCGTCGACCAGCACGTCGTCCTGGCCGTTGGCGTCGCTCGGGTCCAGGCCGAAGGGGTTGTCGGCCTTCACGAAGCGGGTGTCGGTGCCGCCGAGCTTGCCGCCGCCGCCGGGGAAACGGAAGCGCCATTGCCACTGCTGCGCCACCACCTCCATCACCAGCGCATCGGCAGGCGGATCGACATAGCGTGCATAGACGAACAGGCCCGGCGTGAGCAGGGCCGCCACCCCCACCGACGTGCCGATGATCAGCCAGCGCTCCAGCTTCTTGTTGTCATGCGCGTAGGCCGCCTTGTGCCCGCTGCGATGGCGGAAGCGCCACACGGTGTAGACCAGCAGGAGGTTGATGACCACGAAGAACAGGCCGGTGATCACGAAGGTGATCGTCAGCGTGTCGTCCATCGACTGCCAGTTGGAGGCCAGCGGCGTGGCCTGCCAGGGGTTGAGGAAGTGGAACAGCAGCGAGCCGACCACGATCACGACGAGGGCGACGGCGATGGCCATGGGCGGCTCCGGCAGCCTGAGCGGAACCTATCGTTTGGCCACGGGGCGTTCCAGCTGCCGATACGCGGCCGCGGCCACCATGCCGAACACCAGGTGGGCGCAGAAGGTGCCGGCCCCGCGCATCTCGGCAAACCAGCCGAACACCTGGCTCATGCCGTAGAAGTTGATGCCGTAGAGCACCGCGCCGAACAAGGCACCCGCGCTCAACACCGCATGCCAGCTGGAGTCGAGGTGGAAGGGCGCGATGATCGCCGCCAGCAGCAGGCCGAAGGTGATGCCCAGCAGGTAGTGGATGGCCAGCGCGGTGGCCACAATGCCCCAGCTGAAGGCGTTGGATTGCAGCGCGTCGCGCCCCAGGGCGATGGCGGCCACCTGGTGCGAGCCGTACCAGACGCTGGTGTCGGGAGACAACGCCGCCCAGGCGAGCTCCAGCGTCATCAGCACGGCCCCGGCCACGAAGCCGGCCACGCCGGCGGCCAGCCAGTCGGGCGCACGCCGCGCCCAGTGGTGCGATTGAAGTCTTGCGCTCAGTTGCAGGTCCATCACGGCCTCCCATGGCAGCGGATGCAAGGGCTGCGCACGCGGCGTGCGGCCACGCGGCGGGCTGCGGTGCCGCCGCGTGCGCGCCGCCACGCAGGATCAGGGAAACGCGGGGATCGCGGGTTCCACGCCTTCGAAGTGGCCTTCGGGGTGCCGCATCTGCAGCAGCTCCTCCACTTCTTCCAGGCGCGAACGCGGCACGTCGACCATCAACAGGATCTGCCCTCGCTCGATGGCCAGTTCGAAGCGTTTCAGCCGACGGTTGGGTGCCGAGCTGCCCAGCATGCTGGAGGACCAGGCGCCGAAGAGCCCGCCCACCACCGCCAGCACCCCGACCACGCCCCACTGCGGCGTGTCGCCCACGATGGGGTACAGGGCCGCCGCCACGCCGGCGAGCACGCCGACTGCGCCGCCGATCACCAGGCCCGACTGGGCCGCGGGGATCAGGTCCGAGGTCTGCAGCACGTTGGCGGCGTGCAAACCGGACAGGTCGGTGCTGTCGCTGCCGACGAAGTGCATGTGCTTTTCGTCGATGCGTGCCAGCAGCAGGTCATCCATCGTCCGCCTGGCGCTGGCCAGGTCAGGCAACAGCCAATAGATGCGTCTGCGCATGGTGCCCTCCTTTCATCGGTGATGACAGGGCATGCGGTGACACTCGTTCTACACCTGTTTGCGCCGCAGCGGAAGGGGCCTGGCCCCAGCCCGGGGGGTCAGCCGAAGGGCGGCGGGCCGAAATCCCCGTTCAGCGCTCGCCACACCCGCTCGGCGGTCAGTGGCATCTGGAGTCGTTCGGCTTCGCGGCCCAGACCCTGGTGCGCCAGCGCGTCGACCACGGCGGTGACCACCGCCGGCGTGGCGCCGATGGTGCCCAGCTCGCCCACCCCTTTGACGCCCAGCGGGTTGGTCTGGCAGGGAACGGAGATGTCGAACTCGGTGCGGAAGCTCCGGAACGTGTCCGCATGCGGCAAGGCGTAGTCCAGGAAGCTGGCGGTGAGCAGCTGGCCGCTGTCGTTGTCGTAGACCACCTGTTCGCTCAGCGCCTGGCCGATCCCTTGCACGGCGCCGCCTTCGAGCTGGCCGCGCACGATCACCGGGCTGACGATGCGGCCCACGTCGTTGACCGACGCATAGGACACGATCTCCACCGCGCCGGTGGCCGGGTCGACCTCCACCTCGCACACATGGCAGCCGTTGGGCCAGCTCGGGCCGTTGACGGTGTGGCTGGCCTGCACGCTGATGCGGGCCCCGGGCTGGCGCCCGGCCAGCTCGAACAGGCCAATGCCGAGGTCGGTGCCGGCCACGACGAAGCGGCCGTTGCGGTATTCGATGTCCGCCGGCGGGGCCTCCAGCGCCTGGCCGGCCAGCTCGCGGGCGTCATCCACCGTCTTCTGCGAGGCCACCTGCACGGCCGAGCCGCCGGTGAACAGCGAGCGCGAGCCGGCGCTGCCGAAGCCGTTGGCGCGGTCGGTGTCGCCTTGCAGGATGCGGATGCGTTCGATCGGCACGCCGAACACGTCCACCGCCAGCTGCGCATAGCTGGTCTGGATGCCCTGTCCCATCGCCTGGGTGGCCGAGCCGATCTCGATGAAACCGTCGGCGCTGACGCTCACGCTCACATGCTCCTCGAAGGCGTTGCCGCCGGTCCATTCGAGGAAGGTGGCGATGCCGCGGCCGCGCAGCTTGCCGCGCCGCGTGGCGTCGCTCCGGCGGGCGGCAAAGCCCTGCCAGTCGGCCAGCGCCAGGCCCTGGTCGAGGATCTTCTCGAAATGCCCGCTGTCGTAGGTCTGGCCCAGCGCGTTCTGGTAGGGCATCTGCTCGGGGCGGATCAGGTTGCGCCGGCGCAGCTCGGCCGGGTCCAACTGCAGCTGGCGCGCGGCCGCGTCCATCAGCCGCTCGGTGATGTAGATCGCCTCTGGCCGGCCGGCGCCGCGGTAGGGCCCGGTGGGGGCGCGGTCGGTGAGCACCGCGGTGAAGGTGAGATCGACGTTGCGGATGTCGTACACGCTGGTGGATACCCAGGGGCCGATCAGCACCTGGATGGCCACGCCGGCCGCGGTGGCGTAGGCGCCCACGTTGCAGATGGACTGCACGCGCAGCGCCAGCACCTTGCCTTGGGCGTCCAGCGCCATCTCGGCGCGGCTGAGCACATCGCGCCCATGCACGGCCGAGAGAAAGTCCTCGATGCGCTCGGCCTGCCAGCGCACCGGGCGCTTGAGCGTGCGGGCCGCATGGGCCACCACGATGTCCTCGGGGTACAGGCCGGTCTTCATGCCGAAGCCACCGCCCACGTCGCCCACCAGCACCCGCACCTGCTCCGTGGCGAGATCGGGCAGGGTGTTGCACAGGCCGCCGCGCACCCCGGTGGGCATCTGGCTGGACAGGCGCACGGTCAGCCGGCCGGTGGCCGGGTCCAGTTCCGCCAACACGCTGCGCGGCTCCATCGGGCTGGGCGCCAGGCGCTGGTTCACCAACTGCAGCGACACCGTGTGGGCGGCCTGGGCAAACGCCTGTTCGGTGGCGGCGGCGTCGCCGTGGCGCATCTGCGCACTCACGTTGTCCGGTGCGCCGGGGCACAGGGCGGGTGCGCCGGGCTGCATGGCCTGCAGCGGGTCGGTGACGTGGGGCAGCTCTTCATAGTCCACCCACACCGCGTCGGCGGCGGCGCGGGCGGCGTCGCGGCTGTCGGCCACCACGGCCACCACCGGCTCGCCCACGTAGCGCACCACCTCGTGCGCCAGCGCCCGGCGCACGGGGGTGGCCATGTCGCTGCCGTCGGGCCGCTTGAAACCGCCCACCGCCAGGGGCTTCACACCGGCGTCCACCAGCTGCGCGCCGGTGAACACCGCATGCACACCGGGCAGGGCGCTCGCGTCTTCGGTGTTGATCGAGAGGATGCGGGCATGTGCGTAGGGCGAGCGCAGGAACACCAGGTGCGTCTGGCCCGCTGCGACCACGTCGTCGGTGTACTGGCCTTTGCCGGCCACGAGTGCCGGGTCCTCGATGCGCTTGACGGCCTGGCCGCTGCCGAAGCGGCCGGCTTCGAACACGGTGCTCATTCCGGGCGCTCCCCGGCCATGGCGCGGGCGGCCGTCTGCACCGCGGCCACGATGTTGACGTAGCCGGTGCAGCGGCACAGGTTGCCTTCCAGCGCGTGCACCACCTCCGCCTCGGTGGGGCGCGGGTTGTGCTCCAGCAGGCAGGTGGCGCTCATCATCATCCCCGGGGTGCAGAAGCCGCATTGCAGGCCATGGCAGTCGATGAAGGCCTGCTGCACCGGATGCAGCGAGCCATCGGCCCGAGCCAGGCCTTCAACGGTGCGCACCTGCGCGCCTTCGGCCTGCACGGCCAGCATGGTGCAGCTCTTGACCGAGGCACCGTCCACCAGCACGGTGCAGCAGCCGCATTGGCTGGTGTCGCAGCCCACGTGGGTGCCGGTCAGGCCCAGCGGCCCGCGCAACAGCTCCACCAGCAGGGTGTGCGGCTCCACCTCGGCTTCCACCGGGCGGCCGTTGACCACCAGACGCAATCGTTTCATGAATGTGCTTCCCTCAAGTGTGGCGGCCGATCGTAGCGGCTTCGTCCGCGCGCTGCTGCTGCTGCGCACGGGCCCCTAGTTCCAGCGCGCCGACGTGCCGCCCAGGCTGTAGCGCCCGGCGCCCAGCAGCGCCACCACGATGGAGGCCATGAAGTACAGGCCCTGCAGCTCCAGCGCCCAACCGCCGGTCTGCGACAGGGTGAACAGCTGCGGCATGTGCACCAGCCACACGGCGGACAGCATGTTGATCGCCACCACGACGGCCGCTGCGCGGGTGAGGTAGCCCACGATCAACAGCACCGGCGCGAGCACCTCGCCCACATAGACCAGGTAGCCGAACTGCGCCGGCAGGCCCATCTTGGTGACGGCGCCCAGCACGAAGTCCGGGCCGCCCTTGAGCTTGGCGATGCCGTGCAGCAGGATCAGCACACCGAGCGTCACGCGCAGCAGCAGCTTGGCGAGGTCGGCCTGGTCGGTGTTGCCGGTGTCGGGCCGGCGTTGCGGGGCAGCGGGCATAAGAACCTCCTTGGCATGCGCCGGCCGGCGGCCGGGGCGTCGAGCATGCCAGCAAACGCCACGCCGGGCGAGGGCGTGGCCTGGGCTGGTCAGTGGCCTGCCAGCAACAGGCGGCGCAGCAGGGCATCGGCCCAGTCTGGCAACGTGTCGCCAAACGGCTCGGCCTTGGCGTACTCGTCGCCTTCGATCACGGCGCTGTGCGTGAGCTGGCTGCTGCCGTCCACCCGCAGCTGCAGCCAGCCGCGCGCGCCGGCGTCCCACTCCAGCACCAGGCTGCCGTCGGCGTCCGCCTGCACGGTGGGTGGCCGCCAGCCGGCCGCCAGCACCAACGCCAGCAGGCGCTGGGCCTGCGCCAGCGTGGCGTCGCCGGGCACGGCCCAGCCGCGCGCCTGCAAGGCGCGGGCTTCTTCCAGAGCCCCGGCCAGCGCGGGGTGAAGCGGTGCGGATGGTGGGTGGGATGAGGCCATGGCGGTTAGGATGCGGCGCAACCCTGCATCTTGCACCGCCCATGAAGATCGCCACCTTCAACGTCAATGGCATCAACAGCCGCCTGCCCCGCCTGCTGGAATGGCTGAACGAGGCGCAGCCCGACGTGGTGTGCCTGCAGGAGATCAAGACTTCGGATGCCACCTTCCCGGAAGCTGCGGTGCGCGAGGCGGGCTACGGCGCCATCTGGCACGGCCAGAAAGGCTTCAACGGCGTGGCCATCCTGGCACGCGGCAGCGCGCCGAAGGAGCGCCGCCGCGGCCTGCCCGGCGACCCCGACGACACCCACAGCCGCTACATAGAAGCGGAGGTCAACGGGGTGGTGATCGCTTCCATCTACCTGCCCAACGGCAACCCGCAGCCCGGCCCGAAGTTCGACTACAAGCTGGCCTGGATGGCGCGCCTGATCGAGCATGCGGCGCCGCTGTTCGAACATGACGGCCCGGTGGTGCTGGCCGGCGACTACAACGTGGTGCCCACCGATGGCGTGGGCGACATCTATTCGGCCGCCTCGTGGAAGAACGACGCACTGCTGCAGCCCGAGACCCGGGCCGCCTGGCAGCGGCTGCTGGCGCAGGGCTGGACCGATGCCATTGGCAGCCTGCATGCGGGCAAGCCGGTCTACACCTTCTGGGACTTCTTTCGCCAGCGCTGGGAGCGCAACGCCGGCCTGCGCATCGACCACCTGCTGCTCAATCCGGCGGCTGCCAAGCGCCTGGATGCGGCGGGTGTCGACAAGGACGTGCGCGGCCGGGAAAAGCCCAGCGACCATGCGCCGGCCTGGGTGACGCTACGCGGCTGATCCGGCGTGGCAGCCCGCACGCTGTCCACCCGCGCGCTCAACCGCGCGCTGCTCGCGCGCCAGCTGCTGCTGCAGCGCAAGCGCCTGTCAGTGCCACAGGCGGTGCATGCGCTGGCGGGCCTGCAGTCGCAGGAGCCGCGCGATCCGCATGTGGCCTTGTGGTCACGCCTGTCCGGTTTCACCTCGTTGAGGCTGCACACGGCGGCGGCGAAGCGGGAAGTGGTGCGAGGCACCTTGCTGCGCGGCACCATCCACACGGTGAGCGCCGAGGACTACCTGGCGTTTCGCCGCCTGCTGCAGCCGGTGCTGGACCGCGAGCTGAAGGCGCATGCGCACCTGGCCGGTGGCTTCGAGATGCCGGCGCTGGAGGCGGCCGCGCGCGAGCTGCTCGCACGCGGCCCGCTGAACGCCCAGCAGATCGGCGAGGCGCTCGGCGCCACCTTTCCCAAGGCCGGCAAGGAGGGCCTGGCGCGGTGGGTGCGCACCTGCATTCCCCTGGCGATGGTGCCCGGCGATGAACGCTGGGGCTATTCCCGCCCGCCGCGCTTCCTGCCCGCCGATGACTGGCTGGGCGAAGCGCTGTCGCAGGCGACGCCGCTGTCGGCGCTGCTGCTGCGCGGGCTGGCGGCGATGGGCCCTGCGAGCGCGGCCGACCTGCGGTGCTGGTGCGGCCTGGGCGGCACGGCCAAGGCGCTGGAGGACCTGCGGCCGCAACTGCGAACCTTTCAGGACGAGCAGGGCCGCGAGCTCTTCGACCTGCCCCAGGCACCCCGCCCCCGGGCGGACACGCCGGCACCGGCGCGCCTGCTGCCCGAGTACGACAACTGCCTGCTCTCGCACGAAGACCGCACGCGCATCGTGCCGGCCGAGCACGCCGCCCGGTTCGCCATGGGGCCGAACGGCCGGCGCCCGCGTGCGGTGCTGGTGGATGGCTTCGTGCGGGCGGGCTGGCAGATGCAAGTGGAAAAAGGCCTTGCCACGCTGAGCATCGAGCCTTTCGAGCGCCTGTCCGCCGACGCGGTGCAGCAGGTGGAGGAGGTGGCCGATGCGCTGGTGCGCTTCATGGAGCCGGACGCCGACCGGTACGCGGTGACCTGGCTGACAGTGCCCCGCGCACGCTGACCGAGTGCGGCATCGGGCTTGCGGGCCGGCGATGGAGCGGTGATTCAGTGCGCCTGCAGCGCCACGCCATGCGCGCGCAACCAGTCAAACACCGCCTGCCGGCGCAGCTTTTCCTCCGCGCTCAACACGTTGTCCGGCGTCATCACCAGGTAGCGCTGGAAGGTGGCCTGCTGCGCGTTGCGCGCATGCGGGTCGGCACCGGCCTTCAGCAGGTCCAGCACGCGGGCGGCATCGTTGATCTTGGCCGCCACATGCAGCGCGGTGTTGCCCTGGGCATCGGGCCGGTTGGTGTCGGCATGCGCCTGCAGCAGTAGCCGGAACTGCGCTTCGCGCTCGCCCATCAGCGCCGCCATCAATGGCGTGGCGCCGCTGCGGCCGTGCGGCAGGTTGACATTCACCCGCCGCGCGAGCAAGGCCTGCAGGTAGGCGGGGTCGTCCGCCATGGCTGCCAGGTGCACCACGGTGGCGCCGCCGGTGCCCGGGCGCACAGGGTCGGCGCCCGCATCCAGCAAGGCGTTCAGGCCCGCCACGTTCTTGTTCAGTACGGCCCACTGCAGCAGGGTCACGCCTTGATCGCCGCTGGCATTGGGGTCCGCGCCGGCAGCGGCCAGCTGGCGCACCCGGGCGGCGTCGCCAGCGGCCGCGGCCTCGGCCAGCTGCGCTGCTGCGGGCGTTGCAAAAACCTGTCGAGCGTCCAAGCGCGGGGCTCCTTGCACCGTGGCGGCCCACAAGGCCAGCATCACGAGCAGCCAGTGTCGCATCGACCGTCGTTGCGGGCTCAGTGCAGCCAGGGGCGGTCGGTGTTGAGCGACTGCAGCACCGCGTCCATCAGGTGCAAGGTCACCGGGCGGGCGGCCAGCTTCAGGCCCAGCTCCACCTGGTGCTTGAGCGCCACGCCGTCCAGCCAGTCGTACCAATGGTTCACCGGCTTTTCCAGCGGGGGCGCGCTCAGCTCGATCTTGTGGCCGGGGGCGTCCGGCATGGCGGCCTTGAGCAGCGGCACACCTTCCTGCGCGCCGGTGAGGATCTCGCCGTGCACCGCATAGCGCCGGATCTGGCCCTGGTCGGCCACGGCCTTGGCGGCGGCCGGATCCAGCCCGACGCGGCGCAAGGTGTTGTCGTTCACACCCGCGGCGTTGAAAGTGACCGCGGGGCTGCCGGTGGCCAGCGCGGCCGCGGCGGCGAGCCCGCCGCCCAGCGAATGGCCGGTGATCGCGAGTTCATCGCCGAAGGCGAGCTTGGCATCCTTGGCCAGTGCGATCGCCTGGTTGTATTGCGCCGCATCCAGCCCCAGGCCCTGGCCCAGGTTGTTGAGCCAGTCGGGGATGTCGTTGGAGCCGGCGAAGGCCAGCGTGTAGTGGCCATCGCCGTCGGTGTACATCGCGGCACGGAAGCCGGTGGTCTTGTCCTCCAGCTGGTCGGGCGAGATGCCGGCGGCCGAGAGCGCGGTGTCGTCGAGCCGGCTCCAGCCCTGCACACCGGTGCTGCCGGTGAGGTACACGTCCTGCGCCATGTGGGCGAAGTCCAGGTCGATCGCTTGCGATTGCGTACCGCGCACCTGGCTGTCGAAGGACACGGAGGCCGCGGCGGGCTCGTCGTGCCAGTTGGCGGCAGCCCAGGGTTGCGTCGACGCGGAGGACAGAACTTGAAGGCTCATGCACGAACTCCCGGTGTGCGATGGCCCTCAATCTAGGCAGCAGCGGCGGTGCCCACAAGCTGGGATCGTTCCCAGCGGTGCGGGCACGGCGCGCCTACACGCCCAGGCAGGCCGCCAGCGCGGGATCGGCCTGCACCTGCGCGCGTTCGCCCGCCAGCACCGCCACGCCCTTCTGCAGCACGATGGCACGGTCGCTCTGCGACAGCACGCGCCGGTAGTCGCGGTCCACCACGATGGTGGCGATGCCGCTGTCGCGGATGCTGCGGATCACGCGCCAGATCTCTTCCACGATCAGCGGCGCCAGGCCTTCGGTGGCTTCGTCGAGGATGAGCACGCGCGGGTTGGTGAGCAGCGCGCGGCCGATGGACAACATCTGCTGTTCGCCGCCGGAGAGTTGCCCGCCCAGGTGCTGCAGGCGTTCGGCCAGGCGGGGGAAGGTGGCCATCACGCGGTCGAAGCGCCAATCGCTGGTGCCGCCAGTGCCCGGGCGGGCGGCCATCACCAGGTTCTCCCGCACCGAGAGGTTCGGGAACACGCCACGGCCCTCGGGGACGTAGGCCACCCCCAGCCGCGCCACCTCGTGTGGTGCCGCCCGGCTCATGTCGCGGCCCATCACCTGGATGCGGCCCTGGCGCTCGCGCACATGGCCGAGCAGGGTGCGGATCAGGGTGGACTTGCCCATGCCGTTGCGGCCCAGCAGCCCCAGCGTTTCACCGGGCGCCAGCTGCACATCCACCCCGCGCAGCACATGGGCGCTGCCGTACCAGGCCTGCAGGCCGGTGGCGTCGATCAGCCAGTCAGCCATGCCCGGCCTCCGCATCTGCCATCTCCGCATGGCCGCCCAGGTAAGCCTGCTGCACCTGCGCGTTGGCGCGCACGGCCTCGGGTGTGCCGGTGGCCAGCACGCTGCCGTTGACCATCACCGTGATGGTGTCGGCCACCGCGAACACCGCATCCATGTCGTGTTCGATCAGCAGGATGGCGTGGTCGTCGCGCAATGAACGCAGCAGCGCCAGCATGCGCTGGGATTCCTCCGGGCCCATGCCGGCCAGCGGCTCGTCCAGCAGCAGCACGCGGGGCTGGGTGGCCAGGCACATCGCCACTTCGAGCTGCCGTTTCTGGCCGTGTGAGAGGTTGGCGGCCGGCTGCTCGGCCAGCGCCGACAGCCCGCAGCGTGTCATCGCTTCGTCGGCGCAGCCCTGGCTGAAGCTGCAGCGGCTGGCGGCCTGCCACAGCTTCCAGGGTTGCGGCTGGCGCGCCTGGGCCGCGAGGCGGCAGTTCTCCCGCACCGTGAGCGGCAGGAAGACATTGGTGCGCTGGTAGCTGCGGTTCAGGCCCGCTGCGGCGCGCCGCGGTTGCGACCATGCGGAGATGTCGCGGCCGTCGAGCAGCACTTGGCCGCTGCTGGCGCTCAGCTCGCCGGACAGCAGGTTCACCAGCGTTGACTTGCCGGCGCCGTTGGTCCCGATCACCGCATGGATGCGGGCCGGCTCCAGGGCGAGCGAGACCTGGTCCACCGCGGCCAGCGCGCCGAAGCGGCGGCTGAGCTGGCGTGCTTCCAGCACCGGCGTCATGGCGTTTCCCCTGCGGTGCCGGCCGGGGCGAGCGTGCTGTCCAGCGGGCGGCTGCGCCGGCGCAACCAGCGCGTGCCACCCACCAGGCCTTGCGGCAGCAGCACCACGGCGGCAATGACAAAACCACCCAGCAGCAGCTGCCAATGTTTGGTGAGCGACTGGAACCATTCCGACAGCAGCACGAAGGAGGCAGCCCCGATCACCGCCCCGGCCAGGCTGCCCAGCCCGCCCAGGATGATCATCAGCAACGCATTGCCTGACTGGTGCCAGGACAGGATCTCCGGGTTCACATAGCCGTTGCGCACCGCGTACAGAAAGCCGGCCAGGCCGGCGAAGGCCGCGCCGATCACGAAGCTCGCCAGCTTGTACGCCAGGGTGGGGAAGCCGGCCGCGCGCATACGCTGCTCGTTGTGGCGGATGCCGATGAAGGCATGGCCCAGGCGCGAGCGCAGCAGCAGCCCGAGCGCGGCCACGGTGAAGGCGCACAGCGCCAGCGCAAACCAGTAGAAGTGATGCGGCTGCTGCAGGTCCACCAGCTGGAGCCCGCCGATCTTGAACTCCGGCCGGAAGTAGATGTAGGCGCCGTCGCTGCCGCCAAACCAGGCGGTGTCGTGCACCACGAAGTACACCAGCTGCGCGAAGGCCAGCGTGACCATGATGAAGTACACGCCCTTGGTGCGCATCACCAGGGCGCCGATCAGCAGCGCCAGCAGCGCCGCACCGCCCACCGCCGCTGCCATGAGCCACCAGCCATTGCCCGCTTCCGACTGCGGCGCGAGCACCGACACCACATAGGCCGCGCAGCCGAAGTAGGCCGCATGGCCCAGGCTCACCAGCCCCGTGGTGCCGACCAGCAGCTGCAGGCTGAGCGCAAAGATCGCCATCGTGAGCACCTGGGCGCCCAGCTCCAGGTGGAATGGCGTGCCGATCGGCGGCGGCAGCCAGGGCAGGGTGGCCAGCAGGCCGAAGGCCAGCCACCAGCCGATGCGTGCGGGCGTGAGGCGGGCCATCATCCGGCCTGCCCCGGCTTGAACAGGCCTTCCGGCTTCCACAGCAGGATGGCGGCCATCAGCACATACACCAGCGCGCCGGCCGCCTGCTGCCAGAACACCTTGCCAAAGGTGTCCACCACGCCGATGAGCAGGGCCGCCACCAGCGCGCCCTTGATCGAGCCGATGCCGCCGATCACCACCACCACGAAGCACACGATCAGCACCTGCGCGCCCATGCCGGGATACACCGAGGACACCGGCGCGGCGATCATGCCGGCCAGCACCGCAAACGCCACGCCGGCTGCGAACACCAGCCGGTACAGCAGGCTGATGTTGATGCCCAGCGACTGCACCATCTCGCGGTTCACCGAGCCGGCGCGCACCATCATGCCGATGCGGGTGCGCGAGATCACCACGTACATCAGCAGCGCCACCGCCAGGCACACGCCTGAGATGAAGAGGCGATAGATGGGGTAGCTCATGCCGTTGCCGATGGCGACGCTGCCTGAAAGCCAGGCCGGCACGTTCACGCCATGCACGTCGTCGCCCACGATCAGGCTGCGCAGCTCCTCGAACACCAGGATCAGGCCGTAGGTGAGCAGCACCTGCTGCAGGTGGTCGCGCTCATACAGGAAGCTGAAGAACACCCACTCCAGCAAATAGCCGAACAGCACCGCCAGCACGATGCCCAGCACCAAGGCGAGCATGAAGTTGCCGGTGAGCGCGGACAGGCTGAACGCCATGTACGCACCGATCATGTAGAAGCTGCCGTGCGCGAGGTTGATCACGCCCATGATCCCGAAGATCAGCGTCAGCCCGCTGGCCACCAGGAACAGCAGCAGCCCGTACTGCAGGCTGTTCAGGCACTGGATGAGGAAGGTGGTCAGGTCCATGGTGCAAGCAAGGGCAGGGCGCTCATTGTGGCGGCAGGCTGGTGAGGAATTGGCGGGTGGCCTGGATCACTGCCTCCGGCTGGTCGCGGTGGGGGGAGTGGCCGCAGCCGGCCAGCTTGAGCAAGCGGGTGCCCGGCACAGCGGCGGCAATGCCGTCGATCTGCGCCATGGTGCCGTAGGGATCGTCCTCGCCCTGCATGGCCAGCAGCGGGCAGCCGATGTCATGCAGCAAGCCGGTGATGTCCCAGGCTTCGAACTCGGGCGCCAGCCAGATGTCGTTCCAGCCATGGAAGGCCGAGTCCACGTCGTCGTGGTAGCGCGCCAGGCGCTCGCGCAGGTCGCCATCCAGATAGGCCTGCCGTGCCTGCCGGATGCTCGCCAGGCCGAAGGCCTCCACCAGGATGTGCGGCGCCAGCACCACTGCGGCGCTCACCCGTCGAGGGAAACGCGCCGCATGGATCAGCGCGATGGAGCCGCCGTCGCTGTGGCCGAACAGGGCATAGCGCTGCTGCACGCCCAGCGCGTCCAGCAAGGCGGGCAGCAGTTGCTCGGCCTGCCGGTGCATGAAGTCGACCGGCCAGCGGTCGGCCTGTCCACGGGGGGTGGACCGGCCATAGCCCGGACGCGAATACACCAGGCCGCGGTATCCCAGCGCGTCGCACAGCTGCTGCGGAAAGTGTTTCCACATGGCGAGCGAGCCCAGGCCCTCATGCAGGAACACCAGCAGCGGGGCGGCGGGCGCGGTGGTGCCCACCCAGGCGTGCTCGATCACCACATGGCGGCCCTCGAAGGGCACGGTCGCGAACTGCTCGTGCGTCACGAGCCGGCCTCGTCGCCCACGCTGCAGCTTGAGGGTGTTGGCTTCATGCGCCGGCCTGCTCGCGCTCACGCAAGCGGAAGCGCTGGATCTTGCCGGTGGCCGTCTTGGGCAGCTCGTCCACGAAGTCCAGCAAGCGGGGGTACTTGTGCGGTGCCAGTCGCTGCTTGACGAAATCCTTCAGCTCCTGGGCCAGCGCTTCGCTCGGCGCCGCAGCGGGCTTGGGCACCACGAAGGCCTTGACCTTGGTGAGCCCTTGCGCGTCCGGCACGCCGATCACCGCCGCCTCCAGCACCGCCGGGTGCTGCATCAGCGTGGATTCCACCTCGAAGGGCGACACGTACTGGCCGCTCACCTTCAGCATGTCGTCGCCGCGGCCGGCGTACACGTAGTAGCCGTCTTCGTCGCGCGAGTATTTGTCGCCGCTGCGGGTCCATTCGCCGCAGAAGGTGTTGCACGACTTCTCCCGGTTGGCCCAGTACATCAGCGCAGCCGACGGCCCCTTGATGAAGAGGTCGCCCACCTCGTGCGCGCCATGCAGCACGCGGCCCTGTTCGTCGCGCAGCTCCACCTCGTAGCCGGGCACCGGCTTGCCGGTGCTGCCGTAGCGCACGTCGCCCGGCCGGTTGGACAAAAAGATGTGCAGCATCTCGGTGGAGCCGATGCCGTCGATGATCTCGGCGCCAAAGCGGGCGGTGAAGCGCTCGCCGATCTCGCGTGGCAGCGCTTCGCCGGCCGACGAACACAGCCGCAGCGCCACCTGCTCGCGCGCCGGCAGCTGGGGCGACGCCAGCATGCCGGCATAACCGGTGGGTGCGCCGAAGAACACGGTGGGCCGGCAGGGCGGCTGGCCATCCAATCCGGCGGCGGCGCGCTGCGGTGGCGTGTCGCCCAGCCAGCGCCGGAACACCGCATCCGGCGTGGGGCGTTCGGCCATCAGCACCGTGGTGGCACCCACCGACAAGGGAAAGCTCAGGGCATTGCCCAGGCCATAGGCAAAGAACAGCTTGGCCGCAGAGAAGCACACATCGTGTTCGTTCAGCCCCAGCACCGGCTGCGCGTACAGCTCGGCCGTCCAGTAGAGGTTGGCGTGGCTGTGCACCGTGCCCTTGGGCCGGCCGGTGGAGCCGGAGGAGTAAAGCCAGAAGCCGATGTCGTCACGCTGGGTGGTGGCGGGTGTGGCGGTGGCCGGCTGCGCGGCCAGCCAGGTGTCGAAGTCGTGCGCGCCGGCAGGCAAGTCGCCACCGCCGCGCGACACCACCAGCTGCTGCAGCTCATGGTCGCCCTGTTCCATCGCGGCTTGCAGCCCGGGCAGCAGCGCGCCCGACACCAGCGCCGCTTGCGCCCGGCTATGCGCCAGGATGTAGGCATGGTCGGCCGGCGTCAGCAGGGTGTTCACCGCCACCGGCACCACGCCCGCGTGCAGGCAACCCAGGAAGGCTTGCGGCCAGTGGTTGCAGTCGTGCATCAGCAGCAGCACGCGCTCTTCGCGCCGCAGGCCCAGCGCCCGCAAGCCGTTTGCCACCCGTTCGATGCCTTCGGCGAGCTCGCCATAACTCAGTGTGCCGGCGTCGTCGATGTAGGCACACTTGGCCGCACGCGCGGCATTGCGTGCCATCAGGTGCTGCGCGAAGTTGAAGCGCTCCGGCGGGGGGGCCGGCAGGCATGGGGCGGGCGACATGAGCGACTCCTGTTGCGCCGGGTTGCCGTGGGTAACACCACCGTGCGCCGGGGCAAGTTAACCTTGCCTTGAGGTCGCGTCAAGCACTATAGTGCATCACCTCGGGTAAATCAGAAGAAAACCATGGACCGCATTGCCCCCGACCCCTTGCCCGATGAAGCCCCGGCCGCAGACCGCGCCGAACCCGAACGGGACCCGTTTCTGGTGGCCCTGGGCGAGCGTGTGCGCGCCCTGCGCGCCCGCAAGGGCATGACGCGCCGCGCGCTGTCGCTGGCCTCCGAAGTGTCGGAGCGCCATCTGGCGAACCTGGAGCTGGGGGTGGGCAATGCCTCTGTGCTGGTGCTGCGCCAGGTGGCCCTGGCGCTGGGCTGCCAGCTGGCCGAACTGCTGGGCGACGAGACCACCGCATCCCCCGAGTGGCTGCTGATCCGCGACCTGCTGCGCGACCGCGATGAAGAGGCCTTGCGCCGCGGCCGACTGGCGCTGGCCGAGCTGTATGGCGAAAGCGCCCAGCCGCAGGCCCGGCGCTCGCGCATTGCGTTGATCGGCCTGCGCGGCGCCGGCAAGTCCACGCTCGGCCGAATGCTGGCCGAGGCGCGTGGCGTGCCCTTCGTGGAGCTCAACCAGGAGATCGAGCGGGTGGCCGGCTGCGGGCTGGGGGAGATCCACAACCTGCTGGGGCCGGCGGCCTATCGCCGCTATGAACGCCGCGCGCTGGAAGAGACCATACAGCTGTATCCCGACGCGGTGATCGCCACGCCGGGTGGCATCGTGTCCGACCCGGCCACTTTCAACCTGCTGCTGGCGCACTGCTACACCGTGTGGCTGAAGGCGACACCGGAGGAGCACATGCAGCGGGTGGTGGCCCAGGGCGACCTGCGCCCCATGGCCGGCAACCGCGAGGCGATGGACGACCTGAAGCGCATCCTCGCGGGGCGGGCGGCTTTCTATGGCAAGGCGGACGCGAGCGTGGACACCAGCGGCCGCCCGCTGGCCCAGGCCCTGTCGGCCTTGGAATCGGCGGTACCGCAGGCCGCCTGAAATCGCGCTTGGCATTCCGGCGAACGTGCACTATGATGCATTGACACGAAACAAGCATCATCGTGCATGCTTGTGGAGATTCCCCGTTTTCCAGGAGCCGCCATGAGTGCACCCGACCGTGTGGACTACCGAACCGAACCGCAGCGCTACCGCCACTGGTCGCTGAAGTTCGAAGGCGAGGTGGCCACGCTCGCGATGAACGTGGACGAAAACGCCGGCCTCAGGCCCGGCTACAAGCTCAAGCTGAACAGCTACGACCTGGGCGTGGACATCGAGCTGCACGACGCGCTCAACCGCATCCGCTTCGAGCACCCCGAGGTGCGCAGCGTGGTGCTCACCAGCGCCCGCGACCGGGTGTTCTGCTCCGGCGCCAACATCTTCATGCTGGGCGTGTCCAGCCATGCGTGGAAGGTGAACTTCTGCAAGTTCACCAATGAAACCCGCAATGGCATGGAGGATGCCTCTGCGCATTCCGGCCTGAAGTTCATCGCGGCCGTGAACGGCGCCTGCGCCGGCGGCGGCTACGAGCTGGCGCTGGCCTGCGACGAGATCCTGTTGATCGACGACCGTTCGTCCGCGGTCAGCCTGCCCGAGGTGCCGCTGCTCGGCGTGCTGCCCGGCACCGGCGGGCTCACGCGCCTGACCGACAAGCGGCGTGTGCGCCATGACCTGGCCGACGTGTTCTGCACCACCACCGAAGGCGTGCGCGGCCAGCGCGCCAAAGAGTGGCGGCTGGTGGACGAGGCAGTGAAACCCGCGCAGTTCGCCCAGCGCGTGCAAGAGCGTGCGCGCGAGCTGGCGGCCGCCAGTGATCGGCCCGCGGATGCCGCCGGCATCGCGCTGCCGCCGCTGGAGGCCGACTACGGCGCGGACGCCCTGCACTACGCCCATGTGGACGTGCAGATCGACCGCAGCCGGCGCACGGCCACCTTCACCGTGCACGGCCCGCGCACCGCGCCACCGCAGGCGCTCGACGGCATCCTGGCTGCCGGCGCCGCCTGGTGGCCGCTGGCGATGGCGCGGGAGCTGGACGACGCCATCCTGCAGATGCGCACCAACGAGCCGGAGATCGGCACTTGGCTGCTCAAGACCGAAGGCGACGCGGCCCAGGTGCTGGCGGTGGACGCCACGCTGCTGCAGCACCGCGATCACTGGCTGGTGCGCGAAACGATCGGCCTGCTGCGCCGCACGTTCTCGCGGCTGGACGTGTCCTCGCGCAGCCTGTTCGCGCTGGTGGAGCCAGGCGCCTGCTTCGCCGGCAGCCTGCTGGAGCTGGCGCTGGCCGCCGACCGCATCTATCACCTGGCCTTGCCCGACGATGAGGCCCGTGCGCCCCGGGTCACCGTGGGCGAGGCCAACTTCGGCCTGTACCCCATGGCCACCGGCCAGGCGCGCCTGGCGCGCCGCTTCTACGACGAAGCACCGGCCATCGCCGCGGTGCGCGAGCGCATCGGCCAGCCGCTGGATGCCGATGCGGCGCTGGCGCTGGGCCTGGTCACCTTTGCGCCGGACGACATCGACTGGGACGACGAGGTGCGCATCGCGATCGAGGAACGTTCGGCGATGTCGCCCGACGCGCTCACCGGCCTGGAGGCGAACCTGCGCTTCAACGGCCCGGAGACCATGTTCACCCGCATCTTCGGCCGCCTCACCGCCTGGCAGAACTGGATCTTCCAGCGCCCGAACGCCGTGGGCGAAAAGGGCGCGCTCAAGGTCTACGGCACCGGCGAGAAGGCCGGCTTCGATTTCAAGCGAGTTTGAGTCTCTGGAGCCCCGCATGTCCACCATCGACTACAGCGAGAAGATCCCCAACAACGTCAACCTGGCCGAGGACCGCACCTTGCAGCGCGCCCTCGAGCAGTGGCAGCCCAACTTCATCAACTGGTGGGACGACGTGGGCCCGGAAGGCTCCACCGACTTCGACGTGTACCTGCGCACCGCGGTGAGCGTGGACCCGCAGGGCTGGGCGCAGTTCGACTACGTGAAGATGCGCGACTACCGCTGGGGCATCTTCCTCAACCCAGCGCTGCCAGACCGCAAGATCCACTTCGGCGACCACTTGGGCGAGGCCGTGTGGACCGACGTGCCCGGCGAGCACCGCGCCAACCTGCGCCGCATCATCGTCACTCAGGGTGACACCGAGCCGGCCTCGGTGGAGCAGCAACGCCACCTGGGCCTGACCGCGCCCTCGATGTACGACCTGCGCAACCTGTTCCAGGTGAACGTGGAGGAGGGCCGCCACCTCTGGGCCATGGTGTACCTGCTGCAGCGTCACTTCGGGCGTGACGGCCGCGAAGAAGCAGCAGCGCTGCTGGAGCGCCGCTCGGGCGACGAGAACAACCCGCGCATCCTGGGCGCCTTCAACGAGCAGACGCCCGACTGGCTGAGCTTCTTCATGTTTACCTACTTCACCGACCGCGACGGGAAGTTCCAGCTCGCCGCGCTGTCGGAAAGTGCCTTCGATCCGCTGGCCCGCACCACCAAGTTCATGCTCACCGAAGAAGCCCACCACATGTTCGTGGGCGAAAGCGGTGTCAGCCGCGTGATCCAGCGCACCGCGCAGGTGATGAACGAGTTGAAGACCGACGACCCGGCCAAGGTGCGTGCGGCCGGTGCCATCGACCTGGGCACCCTGCAGCGCTACCTGAACTTCCACTACAGCGTGACCATCGACCTGTTCGGCGCCGACCAGTCCAGCAACGCCGCCACCTTCTACAGCACCGGCCTGAAGGGCCGCTACGAAGAAGGCAAGCGCACCGACGACCATGTGCTCAAGGGCCAGACCTACAAGGTGCTCGAAGTGCAAGGCGGCCAGCTGGTGGAGAAGGAAGTCCCGATGCTCAACGCGCTGAACGAAGTGCTGCGCGACGATTTCATCAAGGATTCGGTGGCCGGCGTGGAGCGCTGGAACAAGGTGCTGGACAAGGCGGGCCTGCCGCACCGGCTGAAGGTGCCGCACAAGGCGTTCCACCGCAACATCGGCGCGCTGGCCGGCATCAAGATGTCGCCCGACGGCCGCGTGGTGAACGAGGCCGAATGGGCGGCGAAGAAGGATGAGTGGCTGCCCAGCGCCGAGGACCGCGCCTTCGTGGCCTCGCTGATGGGCCGGGTGGTGGAGCCGGGCAAGTTCGCCAACTGGATCGCGCCGC
The DNA here is from genome assembly GCF_036231905.1 of Ideonella sp. BN130291. Taxonomy (NCBI): domain Bacteria; kingdom Pseudomonadati; phylum Pseudomonadota; class Betaproteobacteria; order Burkholderiales; family Sphaerotilaceae; genus Ideonella; species Ideonella sp. BN130291. Next base: position 62,304 of record NZ_JAZARE010000013.1, read on the forward strand.
CGGTGATGGGCATCAACCGCCAGCCGGTGGACTTCGAGTACGTGCGCTTCAACTAGAGAAGCTGTGAACGAATCCTTCACAGCTTCTGAGCCCGCCATGGACCAAGCCGCGAACGTCGCGCTGATCAGGCAGCACCTGATCGACCCCGAGATCTGCATTCGCTGCAACACCTGCGAAGCCACCTGCCCGGTGGGCGCGATCACGCACGACGACCGCAACTACGTGGTGAGGGCCGACGTGTGCAACGGCTGCATGGCCTGCATCTCGCCATGCCCCACCGGCTCTATCGACAACTGGCGCACCGTGCCGCGCGAGCGCGCCTATTCGATCGAGGAGCAGCTCGGCTGGGATGTGCTGCCGCCCGAGCTCGCGCCCAAGGACGTTCCCGCCCAAGCGCTGGCACCGAGCACGGTCGCCGCGCCGGTCGACCCGCTGCCGGTGTTCGAACCGACCCGCTGGGCGTCCACCCTGCCGCCGTGGTCGGCGGCCCACGCGTACACCAACCTCTACGGCCCGAAGAGCCCGGTCACCGCCACGGTCACAGGCAACATCAACTGCACCGAATCCGGCTTCGCCAACGAGACGCACCACATCGTGCTGGACTTCGGCGCCATGCCGTTCCCGGTGCTGGAAGGCCAGTCCATCGGCATCGTGCCGCCGGGGCTGGACGCCACCGGCCGGCCGCATGTGGCACGCCAGTATTCGGTGGCCAGCCCGCGCAACGGCGAGCGCGCGGGCTACAACAACCTAGCGCTCACGGTGAAGCGCGTCACCGCGGACCATGAGTGCCGGCCGGTGCGCGGCGTGGCGTCCAACCACTTGTGCGACCTGCAGGTCGGCGACACGGTGCAGGTGATCGGCCCCTTCGGCAGCAGCTTCCTGATGCCGAACCACCCGCGCTCCAACATCGTGATGATCTGCACCGGCACCGGCAGCGCGCCGATGCGGGCGATGACCGAATGGCGCCGGCGCCTGCGCAAGACCGGCAAGTTCGAAGGCGGCAAGCTGATGCTGTTCTTCGGCGCGCGCACGCCGCAGGAGCTGCCGTACTTCGGGCCGCTGCAAAGCCTGCCCAAGGACTTCATCGATATCAACCTCGCGTTCTCGCGCCTGCCGGACCAGCCCAAGCGCTACGTGCAGGACCTGATGCGCGAACGGGCCGCTGACCTGGCGGCCCTGCTGAAGGATCCCAGCACCTGCTTCTACGTGTGCGGGCTCAAGAGCATGGAGCAGGGCGTGATGCTGGCGCTGCAGGACGTGGCCTCCTCGGCCGGCCTGGCCTGGGATACGCTGGGTGCGGCCCTGCAGCGGGAAGGGCGGCTGCACCTGGAGACGTACTGACCAGGCGAGCCAGGCCTGCGTCATGCCGCCAACCGGCGCACCAGGAAATCCACCAGCACCCTCACCCGTTGAGGCAGGAACCGATTTGCGGGATAGAGCAGCGAAAACGGCCGGGATGCTCCTTCGAACCGACGCAGCACCGGCTTGAGCCGGCCCGCCCGGATGTCGCTGTCCACGATGAACTGGTAGGTCTGCACCAGGCCGGCCCCGCCGAGAGCCAGCGACCCCAGTGCAAGGATGTCCTCCTGGCACAGCATGGACCCTGGGAAGGTGCGCTCCACCGTGTCGCTCCCCACCTTGAACAGCCAGGGCACGGTTTGGCCGGTGCTGGGCAGCGCGAAGTGGATGCAGTCATGGCCTTGCAGGTCGTCGATGGACCGGGGCGTGCCTTTTCTGCGCAGGTAGGAAGGCGATGCGACCACAACCAGCGGCGCATCCTCGAGCTTGCGGGCGACGAGGCCGGAATCCGGCGGTGCGCGCCCTCGGATCGCGAGGTCGAAGCCCTCGCTCGCAAAGTCCACGTTTCGGTTGGTGACCTGCAGTTCCAGGGCCACACGCGGATAGCGCTGGCGGAACTCGGCAAGCACCGGGAACACCCGGTGATGTCCATAGGAGGTGGGCAAGCTCATGCGCACGGTTCCTGAGGGATCCGAGGCATCGCCGTGCAGCGCCCGCTCGGCCTCCGCGAGCTGGCCCAGCGCCTGGCGGCAGCTGTCGTAGTAATGGCGCCCCTCTTCGCTGAGCCGCACCGCCCGCGTGGTGCGCACCAGCAGCCGCGCACCCAGCTTCTTCTCAAGCCGCGCGACGGTGCGGCTCACCGCAGCCGGCGTGACGCCGGCTGCCACGGCGGCGCCCGAAAAGCTCTTGAGTTCGGCGGTGAGGCAGAACAACTCCAGGCTTCCCAGGCTGGTGTCGTCAAAGATCCGCGTCATACGGTCATATAACGTAAATAGATTTGTTCATCGTGCCACATTTATTTATCTGGGCGGCATGAATACCGTGGAGGCCTCACTCACTGACAAAGGTCGACATGAAGCTCTACTACGCTCCCGGCGCCTGCTCCCTCGCACCGCACATCGTGGCCCGCGAGGCCGGCCTGCCGCTGACGCTCATCAAGGTGGACACCCAGCGGCACACGGTCGGCGGCACGGACTATTTCTCCATCAACCCGAAAGGGCAGGTGCCGGTGCTCGAGCTCGACGATGGCGGGCGCCTCACCGAAGGGCCGGTCGTGGCGCAGTACATCGCCGACAAGGCGCAGGCACAGAGCTTGGTGCCCGCCGCCGGCACGCTGGCGCGGTATCGGGTCATGGAATGGCAGAACTACGTCACCTCCGAGCTGCACAAGTCCTTCACGCCGCTGTTCATGGGCCTGGTGGAGGGGCCCTCGAAGGACACCGCGATCAAGGTCCTCGAGAAGAAGCTGGACTGGCTGGACGGGCAGCTGGAAGGCCGCAAGCACCTCACCGGCGAGGACTTCACCGCAGCCGACGCCTACCTGTTCACGGTGCTGCGCTGGGCGCAGTTCGTCTCGATCGACATCTCGAGCCGCAGGCATCTTGCCCGGTTCATGGCGACCGTCGGGCAGCGGCCGGCAGTGCAGGCCGCACTGCACGCCGAGGGCCTGCCCGCTTTGGGCCAGTGAGGCAGGCGCATGCCGTACGTGCTCATCCAGGTCACCCGCGAGGGCGTGACCGCGCAGCAGAAGGAGGCGCTCATCGAGGGCACCACGGAGCTCCTTGTCCGGGTGCTGAACAAGAACCCGGCGACCACCTTCGTGGTGATCGACGAAGTTCCCACCGACAACTGGGGCGTGGCGGGACGTTCCGTGACCCGGCGGCTCGAGGATCGCCAAGGGCAGGCCTCATGAGCGAGCGACTGGCGATCACCCAACTGCTGCAGGACTATTTCGATGGCCTGTACCACTGCGATGTGGAACGCCTGGCCCAGGTGTTCCACCCGGCGGCGGTCTACGCCTGTGCGACGGAAGGCCCCCTGCGGCTTCTGGCGATGACGGAGTACTTCGCAATCGTGCGCCAACGCACCTCGCCTGCGAGCTTGGCGCAGCGCAGGACCGACCGGATCGTCTCGATTGATGTGGCCGGCCCCGTGACGGCCATGGCGAAGGTCGAGTGCTCCATCGAGCCGAAGCACTTCACCGACTTCCTGAGCCTGGTGAAGCTTGGCGGGCGCTGGCAGATCCTCGCCAAGGTGTTTCACTTCGAGGTGCTGCCGCCGTGAGCCTCCTGGCGAGGGGCCGGTGGGCTCAGCGGCGGATGCGCACGCGCAGCAACTGGGCCAGCAGGTCGGCAGCAAGCGTCGCGGCCGCGGCGATGGCTGCCGAGCCGGCAAAGCCGGCCAGCGGGTGGCGGTGGATCGCGCCGAAGAAGCGGCCCTCGGGTTTGCGCGGGCGCGCCGGCGCCTTCTGCGCGGACCTCGCAAGTGCGGGCGTGGGCATGAAACCCGGGTTGGCCTGTGGCTGAGGCTGGGGCTTGGCATCCGCCGGCAGCGGCTTGCCATCCTGCTGCGCGGCCGGCGTGCCCGGCACGCCTTGGCCCGTCGCCGCCTTGCCCTGGCGCGAGCCATAAGCATGGGCATAAACGGCGGTGAACTCCGCACCCAGCAGGAACACCTGCGCCGAGTAGTACACCCACACCAGCAGCACCGCCAGCGAGCCGGCCGCACCGAACCCGGAGGCCACCGCGCTCTTGCCGATGTACAGCCCGATCAGGTACTTGCCGATGGTGAACAGTGCGGCAGTGACCGCCGCGCCTATCCACACGTCGTGCCAGCGGATGTGCACCTGGGGCATGAAGCGGTAGATCAGGGCGAACAGTGCCGTCACCATCCCATAGCTGAAGATGAAGTTCACCGCGCTCATCAGCCACTCCCAGTCGCTCAGCCAGGAGGTGGACCAGTCGCCCAGCGCGGCGATGGCGGCACTGGCCGCCAGCGACACCAGCATCAAGAAGCCGATGGCGAGGATCATGCCGATGGACAACACCCGCGCCCGCAGCCAGCCCCAGATGCCGGACGGGATCTCGCGCGGCTCGGCCTTCCAGATGCGGTTCAGGTCGTCCTGCAGTTCGGCGAACACGGTGGTCGCACCCACCAGCAGCAGCACCAGGCCCACCACCGTGCCGATCACGCCCTCCTTGGGCTCGGACACGCTCTTGAGCACCTCCTGGATGGTCTTGGCGGCCGCGTCGCCCACCAGGCCGCCGATCTGCTGCACCACCGCGCCCTGCACCGCGTCGCGGCCGAACACCAGGCCGGCCACCGAGATCAGGATGAGCAGCAGCGGCGCCACGGAGAATACCGTGTAGTACGACAGCGCCGCGCCCATGCTGGCGGCCCGGTCGTCCATCCAGCCGTTGCCGGCCTGCTTTACCACCCCGAGGTACCGACGCCAGTCCATGTGTTGTCTCCATCTGCGCGCAGGGCTTGCGCGTCCAGAGCTGGAGTGCAACCGCTGTGCCCGTGATGAGGCCCGCTATTCCCAGCGCCAGGTCCAGATCGCGTCCACCGCGTTGTCGTCGCCGGTGCGCGCGCGCACGGTGATGCGCCCGGCCACGCGGTAGATCAGCTGCCAGGTGCCGCCGGCGGCCGCAATGGCGCGCTCGTAGCCGACGAACAGGCGCTTGGAGACCTGCTTGCCCAGGGTGACGATGGTGCCGCTCAGGTCCCCGCCGGATTCGGGACGCTTGACCGAGAGTTCGTCCAGGCCCAGCTTCTTGACGAAGCCGCCGCCCGAGCCCTTATCGCCGGCCAGCAGGGCCAGCGCCGCGCGTTGCAGCAGGGCGGTGTCGTCGCGGCCCAGGCCTTCGGGCGCACGCCCCAGCACCAGCCAGGTGAGGGTGTCGAACTCCGGCAGCTCCGGCTCGCTGTACAGGCGCACCCGCGGGTTGGCCACCAGGCCGGTGACGACCACGCCGACGCGGGTGTCCACGTCGGCCCGGATCGCCAGGATGTCCAGGCGGGGATTGGCCGCGTCGCCGGTGAAGGTGAGGTTGCCGCGGTCGATGGACAGGTTCTGGCCATAGGCGGTGTAGGTGCCTTCCTCGACCCGCACCACGCCGTTGACGGCCAGTTCGCCCTGGGGCGTGGTCACCGCCAGTTGCCCGCGCAACAGGGCGTCCAGCCCGCGGCCACGCACCCGCAGCGCACGCCCCAGGTCCACCTGCAGGTTCACGTCGGCCTGGGCGACGGTGCTGTTGGGCGCAGGCTTTGGCGCCGGCACTGCGCCCTGGGTGCCGGATTGCAAGGTGGTGGCCGCGGCGCCGTTGCGCCCGCCCTTGCGCGCCTGGGCCGTACGCAGCGGCCCGCCGGGGCGGTTGACCACGATCACGTCCTCGCCATGCTGAGGCGCGTCCGCCTGGGAGGCATCGATCAGGCCGCTGTCGACCACGAAGCGGCCGTCCAGCGCGATGCGTTTTTCCTGCATGCCGAGGTTGGCGGTGCCGCTCACGGCGACCCGCCGGTCCACCCGGTCCAGTGCGCGGAAGCGCTCGGCCACCGCACGCAGCTGCGCGCGTGGCGCATCGCCGAAGCTGGCGCTGCCGGTCACCCGCAGCAGGCCTTCGCCGCTGCCGTCGCGGAACTCGAAGCGTTCCACCGTGGCGTCGGTGCCGTTCAGCGCCACGGCCAGCACACCCTGGCGCAGGTTCACACCTTCGAACAGGTTGCGCACGGTGAGCTGGCTGCCGCTGATGCGCCCGCGGTACTGCGGCGCGCCGGCGCGGCCGGAGAGGTTGGCTTCGGTGCGCAGCTCGCCGCCCAGGCGCCAGCCTGGTGGCAGCCACGGGGCCCACACCGACAGGTCGGGCACCTGCAAGGCGATCTGGCCGGCCAGCGCCGAGTCGGGCGTGGGGGTGAGGGCGGTGGCACTGGTGCGCAGGGTCTGGCTGCCGTGGAGCACGCCCACGTTGCGGCCGGCCATCAGCTGGGTGAGGTTCCATTGGCCGCCGTGCGCGGCCACGGCCACCCGCAGGTCGCTCAGGCCCAGCGACCGGGTGGCTCCCTCCACGGTGAGGCTCAGGTCGCCCGGGCCGGCGCGTTCGACCACCACGTCCGCGTCCACCCGCTCACCGGTGTGCAGCTGCACCCGCCCACCGAGCGCCAGGTCACCCCGCCAGCCGAACTGCGGCTGCAGGCGCGCGAGCCAGGGCGCCACCTGCAGCGGCTCGATGCGGGCATCCAGCGCAATGCGGGGCAGGCCCTGTGCGCGGGCCGGTGCCTGCCATTGCGCCTGCTGCCAGCGCACCGCCCCACCAAACAGCGCAATGCGGCCGGGTGCCAGGCTGGCCTGGTCGGGCTGCCCGCTGGCGGCCAGGCGCACCGAGGCCTGGATGTCGCTGGCCGCCAGCCAGGGCTGGCCCGGTGCGGTGCGGGGTGCGGCCTGCAGCCGGGCCACCGTGCCGCGCCAGGTGCCGCCGCCCGGGGCGGCCGGCTGCCATTGGCCACCGCCATCCAGCTGCAGCTGGCTGCCGCCGGGTGCGCTGCGGCCGGCCAGCGCCTCGGTCCATTCCGGCGGGCGCAGCGGGCTGGCCGCCTGCACCGTGAAGCTGTGGGAGCGCAGCGTTCCCGCCAGCCGGACCTGCAGCCGCTCAAGCCGGCGCTGGGCCTGGGCGATGCCGGTGGCGCTGGCGTCCAGCGACAAGGGGGCGTCGGGCTGGGTGCCGGAGAAGGTCCAGCGGGCCTGGGCCTGGGCCACCTGCAGCGCGGGGCTGCGCAGTTGCGCCACTTGCAGCGTGCCTTCGGTCTGCAGTGCGGGCCAGCGGCCGCGGGCGGTGGCGTTGGCCTGCAGCGTGCCGCCTTGCGGCATCCAGCCGGCCGCACCGGGCACCAGGGCCTGCAGCGGCGCAAGGGCGCCTAGCGCGGGCGCTTGCACGTCCAGGCGCCAGTCGTGGGTGCCGTTGTGCGTGCCACCGTCCAGCTGCAGCCGGTTGCTCGCCGCGCGCAGCTGGGCCGCCAGCTTCAGCGTCTCTGGCCGGGCCTGCAAGCTGGCTTCGCCTTGCAGCGGCAGGCCGGCGAACTGGCTGTCACGCAGGGTGAGGCCGGCGTCCCCGCGCAGCGCGGCCAGCAGGTCGTCGGCCGGCACGGCGGGCAGCATGAGGTCGGCGCGCCAGCTGCCGTTGAGTGCATTGGCCCGCGTGGCACGCGGCATCGGCAGCCAGAGTGCGGGATCGAAGCGCACCAGCTCGCCCTGGGTGCGCAGGTGCCAGGCGCCGTCGGTGCCCTTGTCGGCATTGGCCGAGGCCACCGCACGTGCATCGCCGGCGCGGGCGGTGGCCTCGCGCAGGGCGAGCTGCAGGCTGCCGTCGCCGGGCAGGGTGAAGCTGCCCACCGCGACCAGGCCGAGAGGGGGTGCGTCCCGCGCCGGCAAGCGGCCGGTGAGCTCGGTGCGCACTTCGCCGCGCAGCGGGGTGGGAGCCGCGCGCTTGCCGGCCGCGGCCGGGGTGCCTGCAGGGGCGGACGCGGCCGCGGCCGGCGCGGCCGGCGACGGCAGGCCCTGCAGCGCCAGCTGGACCGGGCCCTCCAGCGTCATGGGCGCGGCGGCGGTGTGCAGCAGCTGCGGCTGCACCCCCACCAGCCGCAGCTGCACCGACAGCTCGCTGCCCTGCCAGCGGCCGCCGCCTTGCAGCTGGCCGGCGGGCCGCTCGCCGCCCAGCTCGGCCTGCAGGGCGTCGAAGTGCAGGCTGCCCAGGTCCTGCGGCCGGCCCTTGAGCACCACATGCAGCTGGCGCACCGGCAGGCGGTGGGCATCCCAGGGGCCGGGCACCGCATTGGCCAGGGCCAGCTCCAGGCTCATGGCCTGCGCGTTGCCACCGTCGCCCATCACCGCATTGCCGGACAGCCGGGTTTCGGGCAGGCCCGCGCCGAAGGCCGAGAGGTCCAGGTCGTCGGTGGTGGCGCGCAGGGCGGCCAGGGGCCAGTCGGCGAACGGTGTCAGGCTGGCCTGCACGGTGGCACCCGGGCCCTTGGCGGTCTTGAGCGTGGCACTGGCGTTGAGCTGGCGCAGCGGCCCCTCCAGGCGCAGCGCCGCCTGCCAGGGCTGCGCGGCGTCCGGCGCAGTGGCCAGGCGCAATCTTGCGTCCACCGGCAGGGACCCATCGGCGCCGATGCGGGCCTGGCCGCTCAGCGCCAGCGGGCCGCGCATGAGCACCAGGCCGTCGACGCGGTGGCTGGCGCCTTGGTCGGCACCGGCATGCAGGCTCAGGCGCAGCCCGGTGATCGGCGCTTGTTCGTCCACCTGCAGCGCATCCACCTGGAGGTTCTGCGCCAGCAGCTCCAACGGCAGGCGCAGGTGCTCGGGCGCCTGCAGCGGCTCGCTGGGTTGTGTCTTGGGCGCGGTGACCACCCGCACGCTGTGGGCGCGCGGCTGCACCAGCGTCAGGCCCACCCAGGCGCCGGGGTGGGGCCGGAAGCGCCACTGCGCGTCGGCCCAGGACAGGCCGTCGACCACCACGCGCAGGCCGCTGGCCGCACGCCACTCCAGCCGGTCCGCGCGAAAGCCGCCCCCGGTGAGCCGGCCGTGCTGGCCGCTCAGCTGCAAGCCCGGCACCTGCTGCAGCAGCCGCACGGCCGCATCCTCGCTGTGCCACAGCCAGGCACCGGCACCGATCAGCACGGCGGCCAGCGCCAGCAGCAGCCCGAGCAGTACCACCAGCAGGCGGCGCAGGCGGTGGGGCGCGCGGACGGCCGGTGCGGCGGGGGCAGGTGTGGTGTCGTTCATGGTGTTCAGAACGAGGTGCCGACGGTGAGGTGCAGGCGAAAACGCCGCACCTCCTCGCCATAGGCCAGGTCCAGCTTCACCGGGCCCACCGGGCTGCGGTAGCGCACGCCCACGCCCACGCCGACGGCGGGCTTGAGCTCACCCCAGGTGCGCGCGGCGCGCCCAGCGTCAACGAAAGCGGCGCCCCACAGCTGCGGCATGCGGGCCATGAGCGGATGGGCGATCTCGGCGCTGGCGGTGAACAGCACCCGACCGCTCACCGCCACGCCGTTCTGCTGCGGCGTGAGCGAGCGGTAGGCATAACCCCGTACCGACTCATCGCCGCCGGCCCGGAAACGCAAGGTCTCGGGCACCACCACGTCGTCGCGCGCGAACACCTGGCCCAGCTCGAGCCGGCCCTGCGTGTACCAGCTGCCCAGCGGCCGGTAGGCGTCCAGCCGGGCGTACAGGCGGGTGAAAGGGCCGTGCGTGCCGGGGTCGGAGCGGGCCACGCCGGCGCCCACCTGGCCATTCCAGACCTTGCCGCGGGTGGGCAGCAGCGGGTCGTCCACATCGCGCCAGATGCCCTGGTAGTGCAGGGCGAGCGAGTCGGACGTGGAGCGGCCGAGCGCGCTGCGTGTCACCGAGCGCTCGGCCTCGGCGAACGCCAGCCGGCTCATGGTCTTGGTTTCCTGCGCACGGCCCACGCGCACGCGGCCGGAGGTCACCGTGTCGGTGTCGGACGTGACCCGGCTGGCCGAGCCGCCCACCAGGTTGCGGTACAGGCCGGGCAGGGTGTGGGTGCTGATCTCGCCGTCCCAGCGCTGCTCCACCTGGGCCACCTCCACCTTGTTGCGCGCGATCAGCGCCCGGCCGAAGGGGCGGCGGTGCACATGGTCCGCGGTGGCCCGCGCGCCCACGTTGGCGCCGACGCCCACGCCGAAGGTGGCTTCCTGCAGCTTGCGTTCGGTCAGGCGCACCGACACCGGCGTGTCCAGCGGACGGGCAGGATCGGGCTCGTAGGTGACGGTGGTGCGGTCGAACAGGCCCGACTTCTGCAGCCGCTCCTGGAAGTCCAGCAGCAGGGTTTCCGTGGCCGGCGTACGGGGCCCGAAGTTGGCGATGTTGTGCACCGTCTGCGCATCGTGGTGGTTCAGGCCCTCGATGTTCAGCGGCCCGGTGAGGAACAGCGGGCCGCTGTCCACCGTGCCGGACAGGTCGGCCCAGTGGGTGGCTGCATCGATGCGCGCCTCCGTGGCGCCCCAGTCGGCCGCCAGGTAGGCCTGGGCGCGCAGCTGCGCGATGGCGGCGTTCTTGGCATGCACCCAGTCGGCATCGCGGTAGGGGGAGCCGGGTGGCAGCAGCCAGTCGTTGCGCAGCGCCTGCTGGGCATCGCGCGCGGTGGCTTCGTTGCGCGCGGTGTCGGCGGCCAGCGGCCCGTGCACCTGCAGGTTGACGTCGCGCACCAGGGTGCGCGGGCCGGGCTGCACGGTCACGCGCACCTGCGGCGGGTCGCCGCCCAGGCGCTGCACCTGGATCTCGGCGTTGAAGTAGCCCTCGGTTTCGAGCAGCTCGCGCGCCTGGGCGGGCGCCGCGGCCACCAGGCGGTCGAGCTCGCCTTGCTGCAGCGGCTCGCCGGCGGCCAGCTTGTTCACCCGGGCCAGGTCCAGGTGCTGGCGCAGCAGGTTGGCGAGCGGGCGCGGTGCTTCAACGTCCAGCTGCAGCACGGGCGGCGCCTTGGGCGCCTTGTCGGCCGGATCGGTGGAGGGGGCTGCGCAACCGGCGCACAGCATGGCGCAGGCCAGCAGGTCTGGCCAGGGGCGAAAACGGGCGCTGGGGTTCACGTCGGGCCAGGAGGCAACCAGCGTGCCGCCTGCACCCCCTAAAGCGTCAGTTCAGGCCTCGCACGAGCAGGTCCACCGCGTAGAGCGAACGCGAGGCGGTGATGAACAGCCGCCGCCTGTCCGCGCCGCCAAAACACAGGTTGGCGGCCGGCTCCGGCAGCTTCAGCCGGCCCAGCAGGCTGCCGTCCGCGGCAAAACACTGCACGCCGTTGCCGGCAGAGGCCCACACATGGCCGAAGGCGTCCAGCGCCAGGCCGTCTGGGAAGCCGCCGTCGATCTGCGCAAACACCCGGCTGTGCTGCACTTGGCCCTGGTCATCCAGCCTCAGAACGCGGATATGGCGCGGCCCGCCAGGCACATGGGTGCCGCCGGTGTCCACCACGTAAAGCGTGCGTTCGTCGGCCGAAAATGCCAGGCCGTTGGGCTGAACGAAGTCGTCGGCCACCACCTGCAGCTGGCCGCCGCCCGCGGGCAGCCGGAACACATGGCAGCCGCCGTACTCACGCTGCCCGGGCAGGCCTTCGCGCGGGTTGTCGATGCCGTAGCTCGGGTCGGTGAACCAGATGCTGCCATCGGCGCTCACCACCACGTCATTGGGCGAATTGAGCCGGTGCCCGCCGAAGCGGTCGGCCAGCACGGTGCGGCGGCCATCGGGCTCGGTGCGTGTGACGCTGCGCGTGCCGTGTTCGCAGCTCACCAGCCGGCCGCTGCGGTCGCGGGTGTGGCCGTTGGCAAAGTCCGACGGGGCGCGGAACACCTTGACGCCGTCGGCTTCATGCCACTGCAGGATGCGGTTGTTCGGTATGTCGCTCCACAACAGGGTGGCCGTCTCGGCGAACCACACCGGCCCCTCCGCCCATTCGCAGCCGCCGTGCAGGCGCTGCACCGTGGCGTCCAGCCGCACCAGCTCGGCGAAGCGGCGGTCGCAGGCGTCGATGGTGTCGGCAAGGTGTGCTAGCGGTAGCGGGGCAGGCGGCATCGGCGGGCCAGTGTCTCAGTACGCAAAAGCCTGGTAGCGCTCGGTGCGCTGCACGTCCTGCAGGCTGTCGACGATCGGGTTGTGGCGCAGCAGGCGGCGTGCGCGTTCTGACAGTGTCTCCCAGGTCGCGCGCGGCACGTCGATGCGCACCTCCGGCCGCAGGTACCAGTGGCGGCTGTAGCCGATGACTACCATGGGGCGCGGCACATCGGTGTGGTTGGGCGTGCCGCGGTGCATCAGGCGCACGTCGCGGATCATCACGTCGCCCAGCCGCATGGTGATGGGCTCCAGCACCGCTTCACCCGCAGCCATGGCGCGCTGGGCCTGCTCGCGCGTCATGCGATGGGTGCCGCGTGTGGTTTCCAGCGGGCCGTTGTCCAGCGTCACATCGCACAGAGGAAAGTTCACCGCCAGCTGGTAGCTCGGCGGCTCCAGGTCCATCTCGGGGAAGAGCGCCGGCGTGTCGCGGTGGATGCCCTGGTGCTCGCTGCCCTTGAGCGGCGTGTCGGTGGCCAGCTGGCACATCACCGGGTCGGCACCGGCCACGCGCTGCACGATGGCCAGCACATCGTCGTCCTCGAAGAAATGCGGGTCGGCGAACACGCCCTCGAAGGGCAGGGTGACGTAGAAGCGCTGCTTGCCGCGTTCACCGGCCAGGGTGGGGTCGCTGAGCGCGGTGTCCAGCAGCGGCCGGAAGGCACGCGCCCAGGCGGCCAGGCGCTCGGGGTCGTAGTGCTGCTCCAGCACGACGAAGCCGTCGCGGTTGAAGTCGGCCGCAAGGCGGTCGTGCGTGGTGGCGTCGTAGCGGGCCATGGCGTCCTTTCGCAGGTGGCGGCGAGCGGGCCGGCGCTTATGATCTTTGCGCCGGAGCAGGTTGCAAATATTATTAGCGATCGGGTTCCAGCCCCTTCCGGGAAAACCGCATGCCAAAAGACAACAACGAGGGAACCGGCCGACGCGCCACCATGACCGACGTGGCCAAGCGCGCCGGCGTGTCGCAGTCCACCGTGTCGCTGGTGCTCAACGGCACGCCGGGCATGCGCCTGTCCGAGCCCACGCGGCAGCGTGTGCTGAAGGCGGCCGAGGCGCTGGGCTACCAGCTCCCCGGTGGGCGGCCGCACCTGGCCTTGGCGCGCCGGGGTGCAGCGTCGGCGCAGGCGCAGGTGGCACCGCTCATCGTGTACCTGGCCGACGAGATCTCCACCAGCCCGCACCCGGTGGTGTCCATCGACGGCGCAAAGGACGAGGCGTGGACACACGGCGCGGTGGTGGCGGTGTTCGCGGCGCGCTCCAACGCCGAGATCGAGAGCGCGGTGCTGGCCACCATGCTGGCCAGCCCCAACCTGGTGGGGGTGATCTATTCGACGGTGTTCACCCGCCAGGCCCGGGTGCCACAGCTGCTGCACCAGGTGCCCACGGTGCTGCTCAACTGCTACGAGGAGCCCGCGGGCGAGGCCGCCGCCGGCAGCGCGCCGCAACGCCAGCGCGCCAGCGCCACCATCGCGCCGCCACGCCTGAGCAGCATCGTGCCGGCGGAGGTGGCGGGTGGCCATGCCGCCACCGAACGGCTGATCGAACAGGGCCACCGGCGCATCGCCCTCATCAACGGCGAGCCCTGGATGGACGCCGCGCAGGACCGGCTCAAGGGCTACCGCCGCGCGCTGGCCAGCCACGACATCGCCTTCGAGCCGCGCCTGGTGCGCACCGGCGACTGGCAGGTGGCCACCGGCTACGAGCACACGCTGTCGCTGATGGCCGAGCCGCTGCCGCCCACGGCCATCTTCTGCGCCAACGACCTGATGGCCGTGGGCTGCCTGGAGGCGTTGCGCTCGCTCGGGCTGGCGGTGCCGGGCGATGTGTCGGTGATCGGCTACGACGACCAGGAGATCGCGCAGCACACCCATCCGCCGCTCACCACCCTGGTGCTGCCCAACTACGAGATGGGCCGCCTGGCGGTGGAGGTGCTGCTGGCCGAGCGTGCATCGCCCGACGCGCGCCGCCGGCGCCTGAAGGTGGAAGGCCGGATCGTGGAGCGCAGCACCGTGGGTGCACCGGCGGTCACTGCGAAGGTCCGCAAGGCAAGACCTGAGAAATCAAGGGCCTAGGCTGACCCATTAGTAATATTACCGGTATCGCAACCGCGCCCATCGCCTAAGAATCGGCCCGTTCCCGGCCACCACACCGGCCGAGGCGCCTGGTTCCACTCCACGAAAGAGGCCCTATGCGATTCCAACGTTCACTGCTGTCCCTGGCACTCGCGGCGTGCGCGCTGCCCGTCTGGGCTGCCGACACCGGCGCCCCCAAGCTGCCCCAGAAGGCCAGCTACAAGGTGGGCTTTGCGCAGGCGGAGAACAACAACCCCTGGCGCATCGCCGAAACGAAAAGCATGCAGGACATCGCCCAGTCCTGTGGCTGGCAGCTGGTGGTCACCGATGCGGGCGGCTCGGCCGCCAAGCAGGTGGCTGACGTCGATTCGATGATCGCGCAGAAGGTCGACCTGATCGTGCTGCCGCCGCGGGAAGAAAAGCCGCTGATCCCGGCGGTGATGAAGGCCAAGAAGGCCGGCATCCCGGTGATCCTGGTGGACCGCAACGTGGACCAGAAGGTGGCCAAGGCCGGGCGCGACTACGTCACCTTCATCGGCTCCGATTTCGTGGACCAGGGCCGGCGCGCCGCCGAATGGCTGGTGAAGGCCACCAACGGCAAGGCCACCATCATCGAGCTCGAAGGCACCACCGGCTCGTCGCCCGCCAACGACCGCAAGAAGGGCTTCGACCAGGTGATCGCCAAGAACCCCGGCATGAAGATCGTGGCCTCGCAGTCGGGTGACTTCGCGCGCGACAAGGGCCGCCAGGTGGCGCAGTCGCTGCTGCAGGCGCATCCCAACACCACCGCGATCTACGCCCACAACGACGAGATGGCGGTGGGCGCCATCACCGCACTGGAAGCCGCCGGCAAGAAACCGGGCAAGGACGTGCTGGTGGTGTCCATCGACGGCACCAAGGACGCGCTCACCGCCATCGCCGCCGGCAAGATGGGCGCCACGGTGCAGTCCTCGCCGTTCTTCGGCCCCATCGCCTGCAAGACCGCGCAGCGGTATGCCAAGGGCGAGGCGATCGAACCCTGGGTGAAGGTGGAGGACAAGTTCTACGACGCCTCCAACGCACAGGCCAGCATGGCCGACGGGTATTGAGCCCGGCATGGCCGACGGGTATTGAGCCAGCGCCTGCCTCCGTGACCACGCCTGCGCCGCCGTTGCTCGACCTGCACGATGTGCACAAGAGCTTCGGCGGCGTGCCTGCACTGCGTGGCGCCTCGCTGCAGGTGGAGCGCGGCGAGGTCCATGGCCTGATCGGCCAGAACGGTGCCGGCAAGTCCACGCTCATCAAGATCCTCACCGGCGCCTATGCGCTGGACGGCCCGGGCGACCAGGGCAGCATCCATTTCGACGGCGGGCCGGTGCGCTTCGGCTCGCCGCAGGCCGCGCGCGCCGCAGGGATCAGCCCGATCTACCAGGAGGTGAACCTGGTGGGCTTGCGCTCGGTGGCGGAAAACCTGTTTCTCGGCCGCGAGCCGCGCCGTTATGGCCTGATCGACTGGCGCCGGGTGCGGCAGGAGGCGCTTGCGCTGATGCAGCGCCTGGGCCTGCAAATCGACATCGAGCGCCCGGTGGGCACGCTGTCCACCGCCGAGCAGCAGATGGTGGCGATCGCGCGCGCGGTGTCGGTGGACGCCAAGCTGGTGATCATGGACGAGTCCACCTCCTCGCTGGACGATCGCGAGGTGGAACTGCTGTTCTCCATCGTGCGCCGCATGCGCGCCGACGGTCGCGCGGTGGTGTTCGTCAGCCATCGGCTCGACGAGCTGTATGCCATCTGCGACCGGGTGACGGTGATGCGCGACGGCCGCACGGTGCGCGTGGCCCGCATGGGCGACATCTCCAAACTGGAGCTGGTGACCACCATGCTGGGCAAGGAGCTGGCCGGCGTGCACCGCGGCGTCGCGGCTGACCGCAAACCCGCAGCCGATGCGCAGCCCTTGTTGGCAGCGCGTGACATCGCCAACCCGCCTCGTGTGCGCCGTGCCTCGCTGCAGCTGCACGCCGGGCAGACGGTGGGCCTGGCCGGGCTGCTGGGCGCAGGCCGCACCGAGCTCATGCGCGCGCTCTACGGCGCCGACCGGCCCACCGCCGGCGAGCTGCGGCTGGATGGGCAGGCGCTGCAGCTGCAATCGCCCGCCCAGGCGCTGGCGCGCGGCATCGCCTACCTCTCCGAGGACCGCAAGGCCGAAGGCATCTTCCCCAACCTGTCGGTGCGCGAGAACCTCAGCATCGCGCTGCTGCCGCGGCTGGCGCGTGCCGGTCTGGTGGACCGCGCCGCGCAAGCCAAGGTGGTGGACGAGTTCATCGCGCGCCTGGGCATCAAGACCGCCGACCCCGGCCAGCCGGTGAGCCAGCTCTCCGGCGGCAACCAGCAGAAGGTGCTGCTGGCGCGCTGGCTGGCGCTCAAGCCGCGCGTGCTGCTGCTGGACGAGCCCACGCGCGGCATCGACGTGGGCGCCAAGGCGGACATTGCGGCGCTGGTACACCAACTGGCCGCCGAGGGCATGGGCATCGTGCTCACCACGTCCGAGCTCGAAGAGCTGGTGGCGATGAGCGACGTGGCGGTGGTGCTGCGCGACGGCACCAGCGTGGCCGAGATTCCGGCCGAGTCGCTCACCGAAGAAGCCGTGATGGCGGCCATGGCCGATGCCGCGCCCGCCGGCGATGAGATGCCCCATGGCTGAGGCCGCCATGCCGCAGCCGCCACAGGCGCAGATGGCAGCCCGCTGGCTCGCCCGCGCCGGCGCCGGCACCGCGCTGGCCCTGCTGCTGCTGTTCAACCTGGTGTTCACCGAGCACTTCGTGTCGCTGCAGACGCTGAATGTCAACCTGGCGCAGGTGACCACCATCGTGATCGTCGGCGTGGGCATGACGCTGGTCATCGCCACCGGCGGCATCGACCTCTCGGTGGGTGCAGTGATGGCCATTGCCGGCACGCTGGCGCCGCTGCTGTTCGGCAAGGTGCCCGGCCTGGGTGGCATTGCGCTGGCGATCGTGTTGCCGCTGGCCGTGGCCTGGGCCTGCGGGTATTTCAACGGCTGGCTGGTCACGCGCTTCGGCATCCAGCCGATCGTGGCCACGCTGGTGCTCTTTACCGCCGGCCGCGGCATCGCGCAGGTGATCACCAACGGCAACCTGCAGACCTTCACCAACCCATCCTTCGCCTGGCTGGGCACCGGCAAGCTGGTTGGCATTCCGGTGCAGGTGTGGCTGATGTTAATCGTGGTGGGCAGCGCCGCCTGGGTGCTGGCGCGCACCGTGTTCGGCCGCTATGTGGTGGCCACCGGCAGCAGCCACCGCGCGGCGTACCTCACCGGCATACCGGCCGCGCGCATCAAGCGCCATGTGTATGCGCTGTGCAGCCTGCTGGCCGGGCTGGCGGGGCTGATCACGGTGGCGGTGAATTCCTCGTCGGACGCCAACCTCAACGGCCTGGGCATGGAGCTGGACGCGATCGCCGCGGTGGCCGTGGGCGGCACCTTGCTCAGCGGCGGGTATGCCAGCGTCACCGGCACCTTGCTGGGCGCGCTGCTGATCCAGCTGCTGCGCTACACCTTGCTGGCGCACGGCGTGCCCGATGCGGCCGGCCTGATGGTGGAGGCCGGCATCATCGTGCTGGCCGTGTGGCTGCAGAAGCGGACTTGAAGATGAAGGAACGCCAGGTCATCGGTGTGGCGATCGCGGTGCTGGCGCTGGTGCTGTTCGGCAGCCTGCGCTACGAGCACTTCGCCAGCGGCTACAACCTGCTGGAATTCACCCGCTACAACGCGATGTTCACGCTCATCTCCATCGGCATGGCGTTCGTCATCCTGTCCGGTGGCATCGACCTGTCGGTGGGCAGCGTCGCGGCGCTGGCCTCGGTGGTGTCGGCCCTGCTGTCGGGGCACAGTGCAGCGGCCGCGGTGGCCGGCGGGGTGGGCGCGGGCCTGGTGTGCGGGCTGCTCAACGGCCTGGTGATCGCGCGCCTGCACATCCAGCCTTTCATCACCACGCTGGCGATGACGCTGGCGGCGCACGGGGCCGCACTGCTGCTGGCGGACAACCAGCCGGTGTCCGTGTCCTACGACACCGGCTTCACGGAAGTGGGGCAGGGCGATTGGCATGGCCTGCCGGTGCCCTTGTGGGTGGCCGCCGCGGTGTTCGTGGCGGCGCTGCTGCTGCACCGCTATTCACGCTTCGGCCGCCACTCGCTGGCCATCGGCGGCAATGCCGAAGCCGCGCGCCTGATGGGCCTGAACGTGGAGCGCAACCTGTTGGCGGTGTATGCGCTGTCGGGCGCGCTGGCCGGCCTGGCCGGCGTGTTGCTGGCCGCCCAGGGCTCCGGCCAGCCCAACGAGGGCCTGGGCTGGGATCTCTTCGCGATTTCCGCCGTGGTGGTGGGCGGCACCTTGCTCACCGGCGGCATGGGCTCGGTGGGCGCCACCTTGCTGGGCGTGCTGCTGCTGGGCCTGGTGTTCAACCTGCTCAACTTCGAGAACGGCCTGGGCCAGGTGACGCTGTCGTCCTACTGGCAGTCGGTGGTGCGCGGCGTGTTCCTGCTGGCGGTGGTGCTGCTGCAGGTGCGGCTGGCGCGCAAGGTGGCGCCGCGCCAGCCAGCGGCCTGAGGGCCGCACCTGAACCGGCCACGGCCGCCTTGCGCCTTAACGTATGAGAAGCACGGGCGTCGCGCAGCGGGCCAGGACACCGCGCGACACCGAACCGAGGACGACGCTTCGGAGGGCCGAGTGGCCGTGGGTGCCCATCACGATCAACGCGCACTTCTCAGCCTCGGCGAACGCAGTGATCGCTTCGGCGGCATGGCCCACCGTGTGGGCGGTCCGCACCCTCCAGCCGCGCCGATCGGAAAAAGCGCTTGCCGGCAACAGCGCTTGCTGAGCCTGCTCGAGGTAGTAGCCGTCCAGCGTCGCGCGATCGAGAAACCGGGTCGCATGTGCCGGGATGGGGGCGACCGCAGTGAATGCGATGTATTCGTGCCGGTCCCCAAGCAGGTCGTCGTGCGCAACCACATAGTCCAGCATCCGCTTGGTGTAGTCGCTTCCGTCCACGGGCAACAAGATCTTCATGGGGTTCTCCAGTCTGCAATGGCACCAGGACATGGTACGCCGCGCAGTGAAGCAACGGACCGCGTACCAGGCGTAAGCTCCCCTGCTGAACCCACCGGGAGCGTGCATGGCCAGGATGAAAGCGGCGATCTTCGTGGAGCCCGGGCGCATCGTCCTGGACGACAAGCCGATACCCGACGTGGGCCCCCTCGACGCGCTGATGCGCGTGACGACCACCACGATCTGCGGCACCGATGTGCACATCCTGAAAGGGGAATACCCGGTCGCCAAGGGCCTGACGGTCGGCCATGAACCGGTGGGCGTGATCGACAAGCTGGGCTCGGCGGTCAAGGGCTACACCGAGGGCCAGCGCGTGATTGCCGGCGCGATCACGCCCAGCGGCTGGAGCAACGCATGCCTGTGCGGCGCTGGCTCCCAGGATGGTGCCTGCACGGCCCATGGCTGGAAGCCGCTGGGGGGCTGGAAGTTCGGCAACACGATCGATGGCTGCCAGGCCGAATACGTGCTGGTGCCCGATGCCATGGCCAACCTCGCACCGGTGCCGGATGGTCTGACCGATGAACAGGTGCTGATGTGCCCCGACATCATGTCCACCGGATTCAGCGGGGCCGAACGCGCGGGCATCCGCATCGGCGACACGGTGGCGGTTTTTGCGCAAGGACCCATCGGCCTGTGTGCCACCGTGGGCGCCAGGCTCTGCGGGGCCAGCGTGGTGATCGGCGTGGACCGACTGCCCGACCGGTTGAGCATGGCCCGCACGATGGGTGCCGACCACACCATCGACAGCAGCAAGCTCGATCCAGTCGAGGAGATCCTGCGCCTGACGGCCGGGCGGGGCGTGGACGTGGCGATCGAGGCGCTGGGCACGCAGCAGACCTTCGAAGCCTGCCTGCAGGTGCTGCGCCCCGGTGGCACGCTGTCCAGCCTGGGTGTGTACTCCACCGATCTGAGGATCCCGCTGGGCGCCTTTGCCGCCGGCCTCGGCGATCACCGCATCATCACCACGCTGTGCCCCGGTGGCAAGGAGCGCATGCGCCGATTGATGTCGGTGATCGAGGCCCGGCGCGTGGACCTGGGCGCGATGGTCACGCATCGCTTCAAGCTCGAGGAGATCGAGGCTGCGTACGAACTGTTCGGCCACCAGCGCGATGGTGTTCTCAAGGTGGCGATCACACCGTGAGGGCCCGGGCGCGCCCGACCGGGTCCTCACATTGGTGCGGGATCTAACGCCGCGTGATCACCACCTCCAGGTACTCGCTGGGCACCACCAGCGAATTCGGGCCCGCGCGGTTCAGGCTTTCCAGCAGCTCGGTGAGGTCGCGATCCAGGTCGGCGGCCTTGTCCGGCGGCAGGGCGGCAAAGGCCTTGTGGATGGGGCCGTACCACAGCCGGAAGACCTCGATGAAGTGGGCGGCCGAGCGGTAGCGGAAGTTGAAGGTGCGCGGCACGGCGGCGATGGCCGAGGCCTGGTCGCCGAACAGCGTTTCCAGGTGCGACTGCACGCCCCACAGCGAGGGCGGCTGCACGCCGGGCGGCGGAGGCACATGGCGGCCCAGCACCTTGAACAGCCGGCCGATGAAGCCCTCCGGCGTCCAGTTGGCCAGGCCGATGCGCCCACCCGGGCGGCACACCCGCGCCATGTTGGCGGCTGCCTTGGCATGGTCGGGTGCGAACATCACGCCGAAGGTGGACAGCACCACATCGAAGCTCGCGTCCTCGAAGGGCAGGGCTTCCACATCGGCCGTCTGGAACTTCACATCCAGCCGGTCGGCCCGGGCCCGCTCGGCAGCACGCTCCAGCAAGGCGGGCACGTAGTCGGTGGACGTGACCTGGCAGCCGCGGCGGGCGGCGGCCAGCGTGGCGTTGCCGTTGCCGGCGGCCACGTCCAGCACGCGTTCGTCGCAGCGCAGGTCGCAGGCTTCGGCCAGCTGCTCGCCGACGATCTGCAAGGTGGTGCCGATCACGGCGTAGTCGCCGCTCGCCCAGGCGGTCTGCTGGCGCGCCTTGAGGGCGGCCAGGTCGGTGGTGGGTGCATTCATGGGGGTGGTCTCCTTGACCGGCGTGGTCGCCGTGGGTTGGGGTGGCCGTAGCGTCGCCGCCCGGCGCCTTGCCGTCCTGCCCGGGCGTCGCTGATTCCTGCCCTTGCGTCCGCGTGGCCGCCGGCCCCCTTGTTCATCGCTTCTCGCGCGCAAGGGGCGCGCTCACAATCGCCGCACGGCGACCCTGCGCACGCCGGTGGAGAGCGCCATGACGACACACGACACGGCTGCCGCGCTGCGGCGGGTGGAAGCGGTGCTGGAGCGCCGCCCGGACACCGGGTTGCATGAGGACGCGCCCGCCGCCGCCCGCTGGCTGGGCGGCACCCAGGTGCTGGCCAGCCATGCCAACGGCATGCAGCTGCGCACCGACATGCCGGCCGAGCTGGGCGGGCAGGGTGAACACGTGACACCGGGCTGGCTCTTCCGCGCCGGCATGGCGTCCTGCGCCACCACCTGCATCGTGCTGCACGCCAGCCTGCAGGGCATCGAATTGCAGGCGCTGGAGGTCACCGCGCGCAGCCGGTCCGACACCCGCGGCCTGCTCGGCATGGCCGGGGCGGATGGCGAGCCGGTGTCGGCAGCAGCGCAGGACGTGGCGTTGCAGGTGCGCATCAGCGCCCGCGGTGTGGCGCCGGAGCGGCTGCGCGCGCTGGTGGAAACCGCCTGCCGCTGCTCGCCGGTGCCGCAGGTGGTGTGCAACGCGGTCGAACTGGGCCTGCAGATCGACGTGGACGAGGCGTGATGGACGCGCTTTCCGAAACCCTGCGGGTGGTGCGCCTGGTGGGCGCCATCTTCATCCACGGCCGCTTCACCGCGCCCTGGTGCTACCAGTCGCCGCCGGCCGACGCGGCGGCGCCGCTGCTGGAGCCCGGCGCGGAGCGGGTGATCATCTTCCACCTCATCACCGAGGGCGAGTGTTTCGTGGAGATGGGCGGCGCCGCGCCGGTGCAGCTGGCGGCGGGCGACGTGGTGGTGTTCCCCACCGGCGATGCCCACCGCATGTCGTCGGCGCCCGGCGTGCCGCCGGCCACCGGTGGCGCGCGGCTCGACGAAGTGCTGGCGCGCCGGCCGCGCCTGCTGGCTTATGGCGGCGGCGGCGCCACCACGCGCCTGGTATGCGGCTACCTTGCCTGCGATGCGCGGCTGGCGCGCATGCTGCTCGCCGGCCTGCCACCGCTGGTGCGGGTCAGCCTGCGCGGGTCGGCCGCCGGTGTGTGGCTGGAGAGCTCGGTGCACTATGCGCTGGCCGAAGCGCGCTCGCCGCGGCCTGGCGGCGCCGGTGTGCTGGCCAAGCTGGCGGAGCTGCTGTTCATCGAGGTGCTGCGCCTGCACATGAACGACCATGCCGAGGGGCAGACCGGCTGGCTGGCGGGCGTGCGCGACCGCATCGTGGGCTCGGCCCTGAACGAGCTGCACAAGCGGCCCGCGCATGCGTGGACGCTGGAAGAGCTGGCGCGCGCGGCCGGCACGTCGCGCTCGGTGCTGGCCGAACGCTTCCAGCACCTGGTCGGCACCTCGCCGATGCAGTACCTGACGCAATGGCGGATGCTGCTGGCGGCCAACCTGCTGTGCCGCAGCAGCGCGCCGCTGACGCAGATCGCCGAGGACGTGGGCTACCAGACCGACACCGCGTTCAGCCGCGCCTTCCGGCGCGAATACGGTGCGCCGCCAGCCACCTGGCGCAAGAGCCGGGCGGGCCAGGCGTTCGCCGCTTGAGCGGCACGGCCCAGACGGCGTAGGGGGGCGACTTGCGAACCTGTGGCCGCGCCGCGGGTCGAATCCCGATGCGCCACCTCCTGATTGCCGCACTGGTCCTGGCCAGCCCCGTGTGGGCTGCCGAAACGCCGCCGCCCGCCGACCCCTTGCACACGGTGGAATGCCGCGACGCGCTGAACGCCTTGCAGGTGGAGGAGGAGCGGGCGACTGCCTCGGCGGCCAGCGCACCGCGGCAGCCGCCACGGCCCGGCAGTGCGGTCGACAAGGCCCGCCATCGCGCCGCACGCGCCTGCCTGCGAAGCCAGGCCGACCCTCCACCGGCGGGGCGCATGGCCCAGCCGGCGGTGAGCGTGCCGTCCACGTCCCTGCCGTCCGCCGCGTTGCCGCCCATGCCCCGGCCTGCGGTGCCGGCCACACCGGCACCGCCGGTGGCCATGCCGCCGCCACCGACGGTGGTGACCCACTGCGACGCCGGTGGTTGCTGGGCCAGCGACGGATCCCGGGTGAACCGCATCGGCAGCACGGTGGTCGGGCCCCGTGGTGCATGCACGCCGATGGGCGCGACGCTGGTGTGCCCCTGATCGGCGCCCGGGTGACGGACCTGCGCTTGCCAGCGGTCGCAAGGGCCGCCAAAGTCGGCCGTTCCACAAGGAGTGCCCATGCCCACCCCGCGCGTGCCTGAGGCGCAGCCTCTTCGGCTTGCCGTCCCTGACACCGGCGACGTGTCCGCGGCACTGCTGTTGCCGCAGGACCCGACCGCCTGCTTCGTGTTCGCGCATGGCGCCGGCGCCGGCATGGACCATGCCTTGATGCGGGCGCTGGCTACGGCGCTGTGCCAGCGCGGCGTGGCAACCCTGCGCTTCCAGTTCCCCGCCATGGAGCGCGGCAGCAAGCGGCCCGACTCGCCCGCCGTGGCCCACGCCGCCGTGCGCGCTGCCGTGGCGCTGGCCCGCAGCCGGCTGCCCGGCCTGCCGTTGCTCGCAGGTGGCAAGTCCTTCGGCGGCCGGATGACGTCGCAGGCGCAGGCCGCGGCGCCGCTGGAGGGCGTGCGCGGCCTGGTCTTCGTCGGCTTTCCGCTGCACCCCGCGGGCAAGCCGGGGCGGGAACGCGCCGAGCACCTGAGCCAGGTCGCGTGCCCCATGCTGTTCCTGCAGGGCACCCGCGATGCGCTGGCCGACGTCGCGCTGCTGCACCGGGCCTTGGCGCCGCTGGCCGACCGGGCCCACCTGGTGCTGGTGGACGATGCAGACCATGCGTTCCATGTGCGCGCCAGCAGCGGCCGCAACGATGCCCAGGTAATGGAGATGCTGGGCGACGAGGTCGCCGGCTGGACCGCCCGGCTGTTGGCGGCGCCGCCTTGGTAGCCCGTGCAGCCCCGGCCCGTGCAAAAAGGCCGTGGCGGGCGGGCCGGTGGCGCATCGCCGGTTGAACACCTGGGCCCGAGCCCAGGCAATGTGCTTACCATCCCACGCAACGGCGGAGACACCACGAGTGACGACAACGAGCACTGCGGACGACACGATCGTCGACCTGACGGCCATCTTCGATCATGCGTTCGTGGGCATCTGCTTCGTCCGCAAGCACCTGATCGACCGTAGCAACCAGCGCGCGGCCGACATCTTCGGCTGGGGTTCGCCCGCGCAGCTGGTGGGCCAGCCCATTCTTTCGCTCTACCCGGATGCGGACAGCTTCGAGCGCATGGACCGGGAGGCGCTGCCGCTGCTGGCCGCAGGCGGCTCCTACAGCGCCGACTGGCTGCTGCGCCGGCGCGACGGCAGCCCGGTGTGGTGCCGCATCTTCGGCAAGGCGCTCAACCCCAGTGCGCTCAACCAGGGCACCGTGTGGGTGCTGGAGGACATCACCGACCGCAAGCAGGCCGAGGAGGCCTTGCACACCAGCAAGGCCTTGCTCGACGATGCGCTGGAGTACATGGACCAGGGCATGAGCCTGATGGACAGCAACCTGGTGATGCGCGCGGCCAACCGGCGCTTCGCCGAGATCCTCGGGTTTCCGCCGCACCTGGTGCGCCCGGGCACGCGCTTTGCGGACATCATCCGCTTCAATGCCGAGCGCGGCGACTACGGCCCGGGCGACGTGGACGAGCAGGTGCGCAGCCGGGTCGCGCTGGCGCAGCGCTTCGAGGCGCACCAGTTCGAGCGCGAGCGGCCCGACGGCACGGTGATCGAGATCCGCGGCATCCCCATCCCCGGGCGCGGCATGGTGAGCATCTACACCGACATCACGCAGCGCGCCCACGCCGAGCGCGCCTTGCGCGAGAGCGAAGCGCGCTTTCGCAGCCTGACCGCCTTGTCGTCGGACTGGTTCTGGGAGCAGGACGCGTCGCTGCGCTTCAGCCGCCTGGAAGGCCGGCATCCCGCCGCCAGCGGCCCCGGGCCGGGCGCCGGCCTGGACAAGACCTTCGAGGAGCTGGGCTTCGAGGTGGCCGGCGGCGGGGCCGTGCACGAGGTGCTGGCCCTGCACCAGCCGTTCCGCGATGTGGTGATGCACCGGGTGACGGCGCATGGCGAGCCGCAGTACCAGCGCGTGAGCGGTGAGCCCATCCTCGACGCAGCCGGTGCCTTCCACGGCTACCGCGGCGTGGGGCGCGATGTCACCGCTGAAAAGTTGAGCGAGGAGCGCATCCAGTACCTGGCCACGCACGACGGCCTCACCGGCCTGCCCAACCGCGTGATGTTCACCCAGCTGCTGAACAACAAGATCCAGAACGCCCTGCGCTACCAGGCGATGTTCGCGGTGCTGTTCATCGACCTGGACCGCTTCAAGCTGGTCAACGACACCCTGGGCCATGACGCCGGCGACGCGTTGCTCAAGGAGATGGCGCAACGCTTTCGCGCCTGCCTGCGCGCCAGCGACGTGGTGGCCCGCCTGGGCGGCGACGAGTTCGTGGTGCTGCTGCAGGAGGTGGGTGACGCCGAGCAGGCGGGCGCCGCGGCGCGCAAGCTGCTGTCTGCGGCGATCGAACCCTTCACCCTGCAAGGCCAGGACTGCCGCGTGAGCGCCAGCGTGGGCGTGTGCCTGTACCCGCAGGACGCGACCAGCGAAGCCCAGCTGATGAAAAACGCCGACGCGGCCATGTACCGGGCCAAGTCGCAGGGCAAGAACAACGTCCAGTTCTATTCGCAGCAGATCGAGTCGCAGTCGCTGGAGCGGCGCACCTTCGAGGCCGCCTTGCGCCATGCGCTGGAGCGGGGCCAGTTCTCGCTCGACTACCAGGCCAAGCTGGACCTGAAATCCGGCGCAATCTCCGGCGTGGAGGCCTTGCTGCGCTGGCAGCACCCCGACCTGGGCCTGGTGTCGCCCATGCAGTTCCTGCCACTGGCCGAGGAGCTGGGCCTGATCGTGCCGATCGGGCGCTGGGTGTTGCACACCGCCTGCGCCCAGAACGTGGCGTGGCAGCGCCAGGGCCTGCCGCCGGTGTGTGTGGCGGTCAACATCTCGGCGCGCCAGTTCACCGAGGAGTTGCCGGGTGACATCGCGGCCGCCTTGCAGGCCAGCGGCCTGGCGCCGGGGCTGCTGGAGCTGGAGCTCACCGAGGCCACGGTGATGAGCAATGCCGAGCGTGCGGTCAAGCTGCTGGGCGCGATCAAGCAGCTGGGCGTGCGCCTGGCGATCGACGATTTCGGCACCGGCTATTCGTCGCTGGCGCAGATCAAGCGCTTTCCGATCGACACCCTCAAGGTCGACCGCTCCTTCGTGCGCGAGATCGGCGGCAGCGCCAGCGATGTGTCGCTCACCCAGGCCGTGATCGCCATGGGCAAGACGCTCAGCCTCACGGTGGTGGCCGGCGGCGTGGAAACCGCGGAGCAGCTGCAGTTCCTGAGCGACCAGGCCTGCGATGAGATCCAGGGTTATCACTTCAGCAAGCCGGTCTCGCCCACCGCCTTTGCCGAGCTGCTGCGCCACCAGGTGCCGGGCCACCCCCGCATGCACGACCCCGACTGAGCCGCGCATTGCACGCTGGTGCGCTGCTTGCTCTGGCTTGGAGCATGCGCATCGGCACTGCTGGCTGGACCTTGTCTCGTGATGTGGCGGACGCCTTTCCCGGCGAAGGCAAGCACCTGGAGCGTTATGCCCGGGTGCTGCGCTGCGCCGAGATCAACTCCAGCTTCCATCGCAGCCACAAGCCGCAGGTGTACGAACGCTGGGCCGCGCAGACGCCGCCCGGTTTTGCGTTCTCCGCCAAGCTGCCGCGCACCATCACCCACGACGCGCGGTTGCGCCGGGCGCGCGAACCGCTGACGCAGTTCCTGGCGGAGGCGGCCAGCCTGGGAGACCGGCTCGCCGTGCTGCTGGTGCAGCTGCCGCCGTCGTTCGCCTTCGAAGCACGGCCGGTGCGCAATTTCTTCCAGCTGCTGGCCGGCATGTTCAACGGCGCGGTGGTGTGCGAGCCGCGCCATGCAAGCTGGTTCACGCCGTCGGCGGACCGGGTGCTGGCGAGCTTGAAGGTGTCGCGCGCGGCGGCCGACCCGGCACGCTGGCCGGAGGCCGCCGTGCCGGGCGGCTGGCTGGGGGAGGGTGGTGACGGCCGCGGTGCGGTCGTGTACTACCGCTGGCACGGCGCGCCACGCATGTACTGGTCGCGCTATGAACCGGCCTGGATCGAAGCCCGCGCGCAGGCGCTGAAGCGCTGGCCGCCGGAGGCCGACGTGTGGTGCATCTTCGACAACACCGCCGGTGGCGGCGCGATCGGCAATGCGATGGAGTTGCGCGCGCTGCTGGGCCTGGGGTGACGCAGCCGCGGGCGGGTCAGGTCGCGGCCGCCGCCTGCTGCAGCTTCACCAGCCGTGCCAGGCTGGCCAGCGCAGCCTCGGGTGTGGCTTCGATCTGCGCGTGCACGATCGCGCCGTCCACCGCCATCGCGATGAGCGCTGCATCGCGCGGGCGTTGCCGCGAGGGTGACAGCAGTTGCTCGATGGCTGCCGCCATGTCGGCCTTGTGGCGCTGCGCCACGGCCACCACGTCGGGCAGGGCGCCACCCAGTTCCCCCACGGCGTTGATGAAGGCACAGCCGCGATAGTGGCCGTCGCTCAACCATTCCGTGAGCGTGGGCACCAATGCAGCCAGCCCTTTGCGCGCCGCGCCGTGCCGCTGCAACGCATCGGTGAACCAGGCCATCCAGCGCTGGTGCCGGTGCTCCAGGTAGGCCAGCACCAGCTCGTTCTTGCTCGGGAAATGCCGGTAGAAGGTGACCTTGGTGACACCTGACGCGGCGATCACGCGGTCGATGCCGGTGGCGCGTATGCCCTCGCGGTAGAACAGGTCGTGCGCGGTGAGCAGGATGCGATCGCGCGCCGGCAGGACGGAGAGGTCGGGGGTGGCTGCGGTCAGCATGGCGGCATTGTAGACAAGGCTGTCTACCGCCGCTACAGTCCGACGATGCCATGTGGACAGACCTGTCTACATCCTTCAACGATCGGAAGACCCGCCATGGACACACGCCCACCCCTGCCGCCCTTCACCCGCGACACCGCCATCCAGAAGATCCGCCTGGCGGAGGACGCCTGGAACAGCCGGGACCCCGCCCGCATCGTGCTGGCCTACAGCGAAGACACGCGCTGGCGCAACCGCGCGGAGTTCCCGGTGGGCCGGGCGGCGGCCCAGGCCTTCCTGCAGCGCAAGTGGGTGCGCGAGCTGGACTACCGGCTCATCAAGGAGCTCTGGGCCGTCGAAGGCCGGCGCATCGCGGTGCGCTTCGCCTATGAGTGGCATGATGACTCCGGCCACTGGTTCCGCAGCTACGGCAACGAGAACTGGGAGTTCGACGATGCCGGGTTGATGACCCACCGCCACGCGAGCATCAACGATCTGCCGATCGCCGAGAGCGAGCGCAAGTTCCACTGGCCATCGGGCCGCCGCCCGGACGATCATCCCGGACTCACCGACCTCGGGCTCTAGACCGGCCCTGAAAGCACAACCGATGCCATCCACCCCGAGCACCCTGCAGACCGACGTTGCCATCATCGGCGCCGGCACCGCCGGCATGTCGGCCTACCGCGCCGCGCTGGAGCACACGCCCAAGGTGCTGCTGATCGAAGGCGACCGCTACGGCACCACCTGCGCCCGCGTGGGCTGCATGCCGAGCAAGCTGCTGATCGCTGCGGCCGACGCCGCCCACGGCGTGCAGCATGCGGCCCGCTTCGGCGTGCATGCGGGTGAGCTGAGGGTGGACGGCCGCGAGGTGATGCAGCGGGTGCGCAGCGAGCGCGACCGTTTTGTCGGCTTCGTGGTCGAGGCCGTGGAGCGCTGGCCGGTCGAGCAGCGTCTCATGGGCGAGGCCCGTTTCATCGCCGATCAGGTGCTGGAGGTGGACGGCCGCACGCGGGTGGAGGCTTCGCGCATCGTCATTGCCACCGGCTCGCGTGCCGACGTGCCGCCGCTGTGGCGCGAGCGCCTGGGCAGCCGGCTGATCGTCAACGACGACGTGTTCGACTGGGAGACCTTGCCGCGCTCGGTGGCGGTGGCCGGCACCGGCGTGATCGGGCTGGAGATTGCCCAGGCGCTGCACCGGCTGGGCGTCCGGGTGCGGGTGTACGGCCGCAGCGAACGCGTGGGCCCGCTCACCGATCCGGCGCTGCAGGCGGTGTGCCGCGAGGTGCTGGGCGGGGAGCTGCCGATGACCTTGTCGGTCACCGCGATGGAGCCCTCGCGCGCGGGCGACGAGGTGCTGATCCGCGCCCAGACGAGCAGCGGCGCGGTGAGCGAGGAGCGTTTCGACTGGCTGCTCGCCGCCACCGGCCGCCAGCCCAATGTGGAGCGGCTGAATCTCGCCGCCACCACCTTGCCGCTGGATGCCTACGGCGTGCCGCAGCACGACCGCCGCACGTGCCAGGTGGGCTCGCGCCCGGTGTTCATCGCCGGCGACGCGTCGGACGACCGGCCGCTGCTGCACGAGGCGGCCGACGAAGGCCGCATCGCGGGCGACAACGCCGGCCGCTTCCCCGACGTGCGGGTGCGGCCGCGCCGCGCGCCGCTGGCCGTTGCTTTCTGCGACCCGCAGATCATGGTGGCGGGCGCCGGCCATGCCGCGCTGCTGGCCGCCGGCACCGCCTTCGACGTGGGCGAGGTGAGCTTCGACGACCAGGGCCGCAGCCGGGTGATGGGGCGCAACCAGGGTGCACTGCGGGTGTATGGCGAGCGCGCCACCGGCCGTTTCCTGGGCGCCGAGATGATCGGCCCGGCGGCCGAGCACCTTGGCCACCTGCTGGCCTGGTCGGTGCAGCGGGGCGACACCGTGCAGCAGATGCTGGACTGCCCGTTCTACCACCCGGTGGTGGAGGAGGGCCTGCGCACCGCGCTGCGCCAGCTGCAGCGTGCCTTGCGCATGGGGCCGGTGCCGGTGGAACGCTGCCTGGACTGCGGGCCTGGCGCCTGAGAAGGCCGCCGACCCGGCGCCTTCCAGGCACCGATCGGCCACGCCGCCCAGCACTTCGTCGCAGCGGGGCGGACGGCGCGGGCGGCCTGCCTAAGATGGGCGCCATGTCGGACAGCATCGTTTCCCCACCACTGGCGCCGCGCGAGCGCAACCCCTGGCTGGCGTACTACGTCGCCGGCTGCGTGCTGGCCTGGCTGCTGTATGTGCTGGCCGGCACGGAGTTCCAGCGCGGCCTGTGGCAGCTGTGGGAAGCGGTGTACCAGGCCACCTTGAGCCTGTGGCCGCCGATGCTGCTGGGCCTGGCCGTGCACCCGTGGGTGAACCGGCTGCAGCGCATGGCGCCTGCACCGGCGGTCGCCTTTCTCCTGCATGCCCTCGCGGCGCTGCTGTTCGGCGCGCTGTGGGAGCTGTGCGAGTTCACCAGCGCCTGGCTGCTGTTCGGGCACGACCATGCGGTGGCGGTGCTGCTGCAGACCCTGCTGTGGCGCGCCATCTGGGGCGTGGTGGCCTATGCCGCCATCGCCACCGGCTTCACCGCGATGCTGCAGTCGCGCCGGGCCCGGGCCGCGGCGCTGGCGGCCGCGCAGGCCGAATCCGCGCTGGCGCGGGCGGAGCTGGCGGCCATCAGCGGCAAGCTCAACCCGCACTTCCTGTTCAACACCCTCAACTCGCTGATCGCGCTCACCCGCAAGGACGCCAGCGCCGCCGAAGCGGGGCTGCTGCGTTTTGCCGGCATGCTGCGCTACGTGCTCGACAGCAAGCGCAGCGCGGCCGACCGGGTGGCGCTGGCCGACGAGGTGGAGTTCGTGCGCGACTACCTGTTTCTCGAAAGCCTGCGCCTGGGCCCGCGCCTGCGCATCGACTGGCAGATCGACCCCGCCACGCTGGCCGACGAGATACCGCCGCTCACCCTGCAGCCGCTGGTGGAAAACAGCGTGCTGCACGGCGTGGCGCCGCGGGTGGAGGGCGGCCGCATCCGCATTCGCAGCGGGCGCGACGAGCACGATGGCCTGGCGCTGTGCGTGGAAGACGACGGCCCCGGCTGCGACCCCGCCACCTTGGAGCAGCCCGATGCCGGCAGCCGCCGCGGCATTGGCCTGGCCGCCTTGCAGCGTCGCTTTGCGCTCGACTATGAAGGCCGTGCCCGCCTGCGCGTGCACACCCAACCCGGCGCGGGCTTTCGCGTCGACCTCTGGATACCCCAGGTATGAACACCCGCGTGCTGATCGCCGAAGACGAACCCCTGGCCGCCGAGGCGCTTGCCGAATGGGTGCAGCAGATGCCCGGCCTCGAGCTGGTGGCCAGCTGCGCCGACGGCGACACGGCGCTGGCGCGCATCCGCGCGCTGCGGCCCGACCTGGTGCTGATGGACATCCACATGCCGGGGCTCAACGGCCTGCAGGTGCTCAAGGCCCTGGCCGACGACGATGCGCCCCAGCCGGCCGTGATCTTCACCACCGCCTACGACGAACATGCACTCACCGCCTTCGAGCTGCATGCAGTGGACTACCTGCTCAAGCCGTTTTCGCGTGAGCGCCTGGCCGACGCGATCGAGCATGCGCTGCCCGCCAACCCGCCCATGCTGGGCGCGGTGGCCGATGCGCTGCAGCAGAAGGCGGGCGAGCCGCTCACCCGGGTGCTGGTGCGCGACCAGGGCAAGATCTTTCCGCTGCAGGCCGACGCGATCGAATACCTGCGCTCGGACCACAAGTACACCGCGCTGGTGAGCAAGGGCCGCAGCTTCCTGGTGCGGGTGCCCATCACCTCCTTCGAGCAGCGGCTGGACCCGCAGCGCTTCCTGCGCCTGCACCGCAGCTGCATCGTCAACCTCGACTTCGTCGAAGCCATGGTCCCTGCGGACAACTCGCAGCTGGTGGTGCAGATGCGCGACGGCACCCGCATCCCGGCCAGCCGCGAGGTGTCCAAAAAACTGCGGGAGCAATCCTTATGAGCACGATCCGGCACGGCATGGTCTGGTTGCTGGCCCTGGCCGCTGGCGCCGCGCTGGCGCAGGCGCCCGAAGGCCGGCTCTACACGCCGGGCGCCTTCGAGCGCCTGGACGTGGATGGCTCCGCCCGCATCACGCTCACCCAGGGCGACAAGGACCAGGTGTTCATCGCCGGCGACGCCGAGGCGCAGCGGTCGGTGCAGGTGCGCATGGCCGGCAACCGGCTGGAAATCCACCCGAGCGGCAGCTGGAAGTTCTGGAACAACGAGCGCCTGCAGATCGACGTGCAGGTGCGCCAGCTCAGCCAGCTCACGCTGTCGGGCAGCAGCGACGTGCTGGCCCTGGGGCCGTTCAAGGGTGACCAGCTGGTGGTGACGATCTCCGGTGCCGGCTCGGTGCGCTTCGACCGGCTGGACATGGACCGCCTGAAGTTCAGCATCTCCGGCGCCGGCGACGGCCAGCTGGCCGGGCAGGTGAGCGACTTGAGCCTGAGCGTGTCGGGCAAGGGCAAGCTGCTGGCCGAGCAGCTGCGCGCCGGCACGGCGTCGGTGTCCATCAGTGGGGTGGGCAACGCCAGGCTATGGGTGACCGAGGCCTTGCGCGTCGGTATCTCCGGCGTCGGCAGTGTGGATTACTGGGGCCAGCCGGAGGTCAAGCGGTCCGTGTCCGGCCTGGGTTCGGTGAACGCGCTGGGCGAGAAGCGCTGAGGCCGCTCAGTTGTCGGAGGGCGCGTGCTCGGCGCCCTTGTGCAGCCGGTACAGCAGCGCCTCGATGTCGCGCCCGTCCATCGGCTTGCCGAAATGGGCGTCGAAGCCCACCTCGCCGGCCTTGACCTGGGTTTCCCAGTCGGGTGCGGCGGTGATCGCGGCCAGCAGCACCCGGTCGCCCTCGGCGCGCCGGATGGTCTTGGCGGCCTCGTAGCCGTCCATCACCGGCATGTTGATGTCCAGGATGACGAGATCCGGCTTGAAGCTCTTGACCAGGTCCACCGCCTGTGCGCCGTCGTAGCAGGCCCGTGCTTCGTAGCCCAGCCAGTCGAGCAGCATGACCAGCGAGTCTGCCGCGTCGCGGTTGTCGTCTGCGACCACTGCCTTCTTTGCCATCTTTACATCCCGAGTTGAACCCAGGGGCGAGCAACTCCCGTGCCGGGGTTCGGGAGGCCGGACATGGATGCCGCATAAGGGGTTTCCCGGGCAAGCTGGGCCTGCACCCGCACCACGCACGCCGGCGGTGCCGGGCTTTGCGGCAAGGTTTGCGCGGTTCGACGGGTCAGCCGCGCAGCTGTGCCAGCCCCACCAGCGCGGCGTGCTGCAGCAGCATGATGGTCTTGCCGTCCTGGATGCCCCCGCTGGCGATGAGCGCCAGGGCCTCGGCCAGCGGCATCTCGATCACCTCGATGTCCTCGCCTTCGCTGTGCTCGCCGCCGCCCTGGCCCACACGCTGGGCCTCGTCGTATTCGGCGACGAAGAAGTGCAGCTTCTCGGTGACGGAGCCGGGGCTCATGTAGGCCTCGAAGACCTTGCGCGGCGTCTGCACCGCATAGCCGGTTTCTTCCTGCGCCTCCTTGCGCACGCAGTCGTGCGGGTCGTCACCGTCCAGCAAGCCGGCGCAGGCCTCCAGCAGCATGCCGTCCGCGCAGCCGTTCACGAACGCCGGGTAGCGGAACTGCCGCGTGAGCACGACGGTGCCGCGCACGGCATTGAACAGCAGCAGCGCGGCGCCATTGCCGCGGTCGTAGGTTTCGCGCTGCAGGCGTTGCCAGGTGCCGTCGCGGCGCAGGTAGTCGAAACGGGTGGTCTTCAGCGTGGACCAGTGATCGCAGAGCAGGCGCTCTTCGACGATGCGGATGCGCGGATGCGGGGTGTCGGTCATGGGGAGCCTTTCAGGGCTGATGGCAGGCGCCACCGGCCGGGGTGTCCGCGGCGCAGGCGGCATGCGGCCGCTGGCGGAGTTGGTGGGAGAGCAGGGCGATGAGCGTGAGCAGCAGCACCAGCAGGCCCAGCGCGGCCTGCAGCCCGATGGCGTGCGCCAGCCAGCCGATGCACGGCGGGCCGAGCAGGAAGCCGCCATAGCCGGCACCAGCCATCAAGGCGATGCCTTCGCCGGCGCTGTGCGGGCTGCGCTGCGCGGCCGCGGCAAACACCAGCGGCGCCACGATGGCCACCGCCAGCCCGACCAGGGCGAGCGCCAGGAAGACCAGCGGCACCTGCCCGGTGAGGAGTGCGGCCGCCAACGCCACCGCGGCCAGTGCATTGCAGGCGCGCAGGGGGCGCGACGGCCCCAGCCGCGCCACCACCGCGTCGCCCGCGAGGCGCATGGCCGTCATGGTGAGCGAAAACGCGGCATAACCCAGGGCCGCCACGCTGGTGGACTGGCCCAGCGTGTGGTGCAGGAAGACGGCGCTCCAGTCGGCAGCCGCGCCTTCGATCAGGAAGGCGCAGAACACGATCACCGCCAGGCCCGCCATCGCGCGCGGTGCATGCACCGGTGCACGCGGCGCGGGCGGCGCTGCGTCCACCACCAGCCGCGGCAGAAACCGGCGCGCCAGCCACACGGTGGCCGCCACGAAGCCCGATGCGGCCAGCAGGTGCCACGCGGGCGGCATGTCCAGCCGGTGAGCCAGCGCGCCCAGCCCGGCGCCGGCCAGGCCACCCGCGCTCCACATGCCGTGCAGCCGCGACATGATGGGCCGGCCGGCGCGCGCCTGCAGGTCGGCGGCCAGCGCATTCATCGCCACATCCATCGCGCCATTGGCAGCGCCCAGGGCAAACAGCGACAGCGCCAGGGACGAAGGCAGGCCCACCCATGCCGGATGCGGCAGCAGGAAAGCCAGTGCCAGTGCGGAGCCCATCGTCACCTCGCGCGCGCCGAGCACGCGGCAGCCGCGGCCGGCCAGCGGAAACGCCAGCAACGCGCCCAGCGCCATGGCGAAGAGGGCGCTGCCGAGTTGCGCTTCGTCGAGCGAGAGCGCGTCCCGCACGTCCGGGATGTTGGACACCCAGGTGGCAAAGGCGGCGCCGTTGGCGAAGAACAGCGCGGCAATCGCGGCCCAGGCCGAGCGGATGGCGCGCGGGCCGGTGGCCCCAGGAGCGCGGTGGAAGAGGTCGGTCATGCAGAATGAATCAATTTCGAGCTTAAAAGAGCATGCCAGCGTGTTTAGAATCCTGCAAGCCCTCGCCCACGCGCGGGGCTTTGCCGGAGACCCTCTAGCACCATGCCCCCCGACACCACTACCGCCTCCACCGAGGATGACGCCATCCAACGCCCACGCTTTGCCGAGGAGCGGCGCGCCCGCATCCTGGGTTGGCTGCGCGACCACGGCCGTGTGGAAGTGCTCGATCTTGCTCGAAACCTCGGAGTCTCCGAACACACCATCCGGCGCGACCTGCTGGAGCTGCAAGCCCAGGGTGCCCTGCAGAAGACCCATGGCGGCGCCGTGATGCTGGACACCGCGCGCCTGGGCGTGCAGGAGCGCTCCACCGTGCTGCCGCAGGCCAAGCAGGAGATCGGCCGCGCGGCGGCGCGGCATGTGCAGCCGGGGCAGACGCTGATCTTGGACGCGGGCACCACCACGCTGGCGATGGCGCGTGCGCTCACCGCACGCCCGCTCACCGTGGTCACCAACGCCCTGGACGTGGCCACGCTGTTCGATCGGGACAAGGACGTGCAGCTG
Source organism: Ideonella sp. BN130291 (assembly GCF_036231905.1). Taxonomy (NCBI): domain Bacteria; kingdom Pseudomonadati; phylum Pseudomonadota; class Betaproteobacteria; order Burkholderiales; family Sphaerotilaceae; genus Ideonella; species Ideonella sp. BN130291. Next base: position 98,115 of record NZ_JAZARE010000013.1, read on the forward strand.
GTGCTGACGGGTGGCACATGGCAGCCGGCGCAGCGCGCGTTCTGGGGCCCGGCCGCGCTGGCGCTGCTGGCCGGCTGCCGGGCCGACTGGGCGGTGCCGGGCGCCTGCGCGCTGGACGCGCGCATGGGCGTGACCGCCGCCGACGAATCGGACAGCGCCGTCAAGCGGGCGATGGTGGCCGCGGCGGCCCGCACGATGATCCTTGCCGACCACTCCAAGCAGGCCAGCGTGGCGCCTTTTTCGGTGGCCCGCTGGCCGGAGGTGCACCTGCTGGTCACCGACCGGGCATGGCCCGAGGTGCAGGCGCTGGGCGTGCAGCTGGAGGCGGTGGGCGGCGGCACCGCGGCCTGAGCAGGCGCGGGGTTTGCCGCAGCGTGGGCCGGACTGTTCAACCACCTGGGGGATTCATGCAAGCACGTCTCGGACTCGGGCTCAGCCTTTCAGTGATCGCCGCCGCGCTGCTGGCCGCCTGCGCCGGCACGCCCGGCGCCAGCAAGGACGGCATGAGCTTCTTCGTCACCAGCTCCGGGCCCGGCAAGGGCGCCGACCTGGGCGGCCTGGAGGGTGCTGACCGGCAGTGCCAGGCGCTGGCCACCGCGGCGGGCGCGGGCAACCGCACCTGGCGCGCCTACCTCAGCGCGCAGCCCGAAGGCGGCAAGCCGGGCGTGAACGCACGCGACCGCATCGGCAAGGGGCCCTGGCGCAATGCCAAGGGCGACGTGATCGCCACCGACGTGGAGAACCTGCACAGCGCCAACAACATCAACAAGCAGACCGCGCTCACCGAGCGGGGCGCCACGATCAACGGCCGCGGCGACACGCCCAACATGCACGACGTCCTGACCGGCTCGCAGCCCAGCGGCGTGTTCATCGCGGGCAACGTGGACAGCACCTGCCGCAACTGGACCTCCAGCACCGACGGCGCCGCGATGGTGGGCCACCATGACCGCACCGGCCTGGACGAGAGCGTGCCGGCCAAGTCCTGGAACTCCTCGCACCAGAGCCGCGGCTGCAGCGCCGATGCGCTGAAGGCCACCGGCGGCGCGGGGCTGTTCTACTGCTTCGCGGCCGACTGAAAACGAGGCCCGCCGCGGCGGGGCGGCCGGCTGCGGTGCGCTGCCGCTTGACATTGCCAGTGTGGCAAGCTTCATCATGGCCGCAGCGGACTCCCTTGCATGCGCACCCTCGCACGACTCCTTGCCCTCTGGCTGATCGCCGTGGCGCTCCCGATCCAGGGAGTGGCCGCCGCCACGATGCTGCATTGCGCCGGCATGCCCAGCCACGAGGCTGCGGTGGCGGGCCCGGGGGACCATCACGAGGGCCATGGCGGCCACCACCACGCAGGCGCCGCAACGGAGCCGGCCGGTGATGCCCATGCCACGCATCACCCTGCCGGCGGCAAGCACAGCTGCAGCGCCTGCGCTTCCTGCTGCAGCGCCACGGCGCTGCCGGCGATGCCGCTGTTGCTCGTCTCGCAGGGCGTCACGGAGCCTCTGACGCCGGACCCTGAGCGGCCCCTGGTCGCCTTCCTCACCGGCGGCCCCGAGCGACCGCCTCGAACGACCTCCCTCTGACGAGCCCGCGGCAGCCGGGCCGGCCGCGCCATCATGTGCGCCGGGCCCCGGTGTGCTGCCGCGTGTCGTACCGCGTGAGCTTCGCGGTCCACCTCCTGCTTCAAGAGGACATCGATGCCTTTGCATGCCCGCATCGTTTCCATGGTGCTGTTGAGCGCCATCCCGCTTCCCGCCGCCGTGGCTCAGCCGGTGGCGCCTGCCGCCACCCATCGGTCGGCCTTCGACGGCTACAACCGCTTCGCCGAACAGCCCGTCGCCCCCTGGCGCACCAGCAACGAGCTGGTGGCCCGCATCGGCGGCTGGAAGGCTTATGCCCGCGAAGCGGCCGCTGCCCACGAGGGCGCGGCCGCGCCGGCCGGGGCACCCTCTGCCCCTGCTGGCGAGCCGGGTGCTGCATCGCCAGCCGCGGCCGGGCACGCCGGCCACCATGGCGGGCCCAAGCCATGATGCGGCGCCCCAACCCCACACGTCTGCGATGGCGCGTTGCGGCCGCGGCAGCAGCGGTCCTGCTCACCGGCTGCGCCGCCCCGGCCATCGAATCGAACTACGCCGAGGTGCAGCGCAGCAGTCGCGAGCGGCTGGGCGCCGACCTGAAATGGCTGACCACCGACGAGGCGCGGCGCCAGGCCCGGTCCGACGTGGACGCTGCGCTGGCCCGGCCGCTGTCGCAAGACGATGCGGTGCGCATTGCGCTGGCCTACAGCCCGGCGTTGCAGTCGGCCTTGGCCGAAGGCGCGGCCTCGTCCGCGGCCGCCACGCAGTCGGCCCGGCTGCCGAATCCGGTCTTCAGCTTCGAGCGCCTGGTGCGGGGCGAGGGCGATGGCCGCGAGCTGGAGATCGGCCGCGCGCTCACCCTGCCGCTGCTGGACCTGCTGCTGCTGCCGGCCCGGGCACGCCAGGCGGACCAGCGCCAGCAGCAGCTGCGTCTGCAAGCGGTGGGCGAGGTGGCGCAGGCGGCCATCGACGCGCGGGCGGCCTGGGTGCGCGCCGTCGCGGCCCAGCAGTCGCTGGCCTACTTCGAGCAGGTGAAGACCGCGGCCGATGCCAGCGCCGAGCTGGCGCGCCGCATGCAGGCGGTGGGTAACTTCAGCAAGCTGCAGCGGGCGCGCCAGCAGGCCTTCTATGCCGAGGCGGTGGCCCAGCTCGCGCGCGCACGACAGGCCGCCCAGTCCACGCGCGAAGCGCTGGTACGCGCGCTGGGCCTGGACGCCGAGCAGGCCACCGGCCTGAAGCTGCCCGAGCGCCTGCCCGATCTGCCGGCACAACCCCAGGAGGAACACGCCTTCGGCCAGCAGGCGCTGGACGGCCGCTTGGACGTCGCGCTCGCGAAGGCGCACCTGGGCGTGGTGGCGCAGGAGCAGGGCCTGACGCGTGTGACCAGCCTGGTCGACGGCCTGCACCTGGGTGTGCAGCGCAACTCGGCCAGCGGCGCGCCGCCACAAAAGGGCTTTGACCTGGAACTGCCGCTGCCGATCTTCGACGCCGGCGATGCGCACCGTGCTCAAGCACAGGCCAGCTACCTGGCGGCGCTGAACAAGGCGGCCGCCGTGGGCGTGCAAGCGGCCTCGCAGCTGCGCGAGGCGTATGGCAGCTACCGCACCGCCTACGACCTCGCACGGCACTACCGCGACGAGATCGTGCCGCTGCGCAGGACCATCCAGGAGGAAAACCTGCTGCGCTACAACGGCATGCTGATCGGCGTGTTCGAGCTGCTGGCCGACGCCCGCGAGCAGATCGGCAGCGTGATCCAGGCGATAGACGCGCAGCGCGACTTCTGGCTCGCCGACGCCGGCCTGCAGGCCGCTGCGCTTGGCAAGCCGACCCCGTTCCCCGGCATGGACGCCCGCCCGGCCAGCGCCGGCGCGCCCGCCTCCGGCCATTGATGCACAAGACCATGAGCAACAACCGACGGCAATTCATGCTGGGCACCGCAGGTGCCGGCGTCGCCATGGCTGCGGCCAGTGTCAGCAAGGTGGCGATGGCCGCCTTGCCCGAACCGGTGGTCCAGGCCAGCCCAGACACCATGGCCCCGCTGGCGCCCCCCACCGGCCGCCCCTACAACCCGGTGGTCACCTTGAACGGCTGGACCTTGCCCTGGCGCATGAACAACGGCATCAAGGAGTTCCACCTCGTGGCCGAACCGGTGGTGCGCGAGATGGCGCCCGGCTTCAAGGCGCACCTGTGGGGCTACAACGGCCAGTCGCCCGGCCCCACGATCGAGGTGGTGGAAGGCGACCGGGTGCGCATCTTCGTGACCAACAAGCTGCCCGAGCGCACGTCCATCCACTGGCACGGCCAGCGCCTGCCCAACGGCATGGACGGCGTGACCGGGCTCACCCAGCCGGCCATCGAGCCGGGCAAGACCTTCGTCTACGAGTTCGTGGCGCGCCGGCCGGGCACCTTCATGTACCACCCGCATGCCGACGAGATGACGCAGATGGCCATGGGCATGATGGGCTTCTGGGTGACGCACCCGAGGGCGAAGCATCCACTGATCGACGAGGTGGACCGCGACTACTGCTTCCTGCTCAACGCCTACGACGTGGAGCCCGGCGCCTACACGCCCAAGACCATGACGATGCTGGACTTCAACCTGTGGACCTTCAACAGCCGCGTGTTCCCGGGCATCTCGCCGATGGTCGCGCGCCAGGGCGACCGGGTGCGCATCCGCGTGGGCAACCTCACGATGACCAACCATCCGATGCACATCCACGGCCATGAGTTCATGGTCACCGGCACCGATGGCGGCCCCATCCCGCGCACCGCGCGGTGGCATGAGGTGACCACCGACATCGGCGTGGGCCAGATGCGGCAGCTGGAGTTCGTGGCGGACGAGGAGGGCGACTGGGCCTTCCATTGCCACAAGAGCCACCACACCATGAACGCGATGGGCCACGACGTGCCCAACATGATCGGTGTGGACCACCGTGATGTCGTCAAGAAGATCACCCAGGTGATCCCCGACTACATGGTGATGGGCGAGCGCGGCATGGCCGACATGGCGGAGATGGAGATGCCCATTCCGGACAACACCGCGCCCATGATGGGTGGTGAAGGCCCGTTCGGCAGCCTGGAGATGGGCGGCATGTTCACCACGGTGAAGGTGCGGCGCGGCCTCAAAGCGGGTGACTACCGCGACCCCGGCTGGTTCCAGCAGCCCAAGGGCACGCAGGCCTACGAATGGACCGGCGCACTGGCGCAGCCCACCCGGGCCGCGCTGCCGAAAGCCGGTGCCACGCCCGCCCGCGAGATCGAGGTCCAGATTCGCAAGCCCAGCGGGCACACCGGCCATTCAGGCCATTGATGCACAGGATGAACACCATGAAGACCCCACTCTGCCTCGCCCTGCTGGGTGCCTCGCTCGCCTGGGCCACCGCGGCCCAGGCCCACGACAAGGCCGCATCGGCGCCGCCAGCGGCCCATGCCCATGCCGACGACCACGGCGCCGCCATCGGCGAAGCCGGCGATCCGGCCAAGGCCACGCGCACCGTCGAGGTGGACATGACGGACAACATGCGCTTCACGCCTGCGAGCGTGCAGGCGCGTCAGGGCGAGACGATCCGCTTCGTGGTCAAGAACTCGGGCCGGCTCAAGCATGAGTTCGTGCTGGGCGACGAAAAGGCGCTGAAGCAGCACGCCGAGCTGATGAAGAAGTTCCCGGAGATGGAACACGAGGATCCCAACCAGGTGACCGTGCAGCCCGGGCAGACCGGCGAGGTCGTCTGGCATTTCACCAAGGCCGGCAAGGTGCCCTTCGCCTGCCTGCAGCCGGGCCACTACGACGCCGGCATGAAGGGCCAGGTGGGGGTCGCCGTGCGAAAGGCCGGTGCACCGGCTGGCCATCAACACTGAGTTTTCCTCGCACAGGAGTTCAGCATGGACAGAGTGATCAAGCGCTTCATCGTCGCGTCGTGTGGGTCGGCCCTGTGGGCGCTGGCCACCGGCGCCCAGGCGGAGCTGGCCGATATCGAATGGGCCGCTGGCGGCGTGGCGGCGCGCGAGTTCCAGGTGGCCCCTGGCAAGTTCGCCGAGTGGTGCGGCAGGCTGGCCCGCGGTGAGAAGGTGCAGTGGAAGTTCGAGGCCGCGGCGCCGCTGAACTTCAACGTGCACTACCACGAGGGCAAGGAGGTTCGCTTTCCCGCCAAGCAGGACGGAGTGACCCAGGCCGATGGCACGCTCGACGTGGCGCTGGACCAGGACTACTGCTGGATGTGGACCAACAAGTCGTCGTCGGCCGTCGCGCTGAAAGCCCGCCTTCAGAAGGGCCGTTGACCTGGCTGAGCCGGAGCACGATCACACGGCACACGCCACCAGTGCTCGTCCTCGCAGCCCTAGAATCCACACCTTCATGACGCTCTCGCGCAAGCTCCGTCGCCTCGTCTGCCAATGCCTGGCCGGCGTGCTGCTGTTTGCGCAGATGGCGGTTGCGGCTTATGCCTGCCCCGGGCTGTCGAGCCCCATGCCGATGGCCACCGCGGCCGCGATGCCCGGCTGCGACGAGATGGACCCGGATGCCGCTGCGTTGTGTGCCGAGCATTGCCGTTTCGGCCAGCAGAGCGTGGACACCGCTGCGCAGCCCGCGGTGCAGGCGGCGGCACCTGCCTTGCTCTACCTGCTGCCGGACGCGCCCGTCCTGCTGGCCAACGGTGCAAGCCCCCAGGCTGCGGTCGACACACCGCCGGCCGCGCCACCACCGCCGCACGCGATCCTGCACTGCGTGCTGCGCATTTGATCCCTGCACGACACCAGCGCTGAGGGCGTCGGCCCAGCGCTGCACGTGGTACCTCGCGCCCCAAGGCGGGGTACCGATCCCTGTGTCGTCTGGGGTTTGCCATGCCAGCTTCCTTCCACCATGCCGTGCGTGGCCTCGCCTTGGCCGTGCTGGCTGCGGCCGCGCCTGCCATCGCCGGCCCGCTCGGTTTCGACGACAGCCTGCGCCTGGCGCAGCAGCGCTCGCTGCAGCTGCCCGCGCAGGCGGCGGCCGCCACCGCGGCGCGCGAGATGGCCGTTGCGGCCGGCCAGCGCCCCGACCCCACGCTGAAGGTCGGCGTCGCCAACCTGCCGGTCAACGGCAGCGACCGCTTCAGCCTGACCAGCGACTTCATGACGATGCGCAGCATCGGCGTGATGCAGGAGCTCACCCGGCCGGGCAAGCTGCAGGCACGCAGCGCACGCTTGGAGCGGGAGGCGGCGGCGGCCGAAACCCAACGGCAGTGGCTGCTGGCGAACCTGCAGCGCGACACGGCCACGGCCTGGCTTGACCGGCACTTCCTGCAGCGCATGCAGGCGCTGCTGGCCGAGCAGCGCACCGAGGCCCGCCTGCAGGTGGACGCCGCGGAAGCGGCCTACCGCGGCCGCACCGGCTCACAGGCCGACGTGTTCGCGGCGCGTTCTGCCGTGGCCTTGGTCGAGGATCGGCTGGCGCAGACCGGGCGCGAACTCGCGACCGCCGGCACGATGCTGGCGCGCTGGGTCGGCCCCGCGGCCGGCGAAGCGCCGGGCCCCGCCCCCGCGCTGGACCGCTTGCGCTGGAGCGATGACGACTTGGATGCCGTGGTTGCCCACCATCCGGAGCTCGCCCTGATGGCGCAGCAGGAGTCGATCGCGCAGGCCGATGCCGACCTGGCGCGCAGCAACCTGCAGCCGGACCCCAGCGTGGAGCTGATGTTCAGCCAGCGCGGCCCCGGCTACAGCAACATGGTGTCGGTCACCGTCTCGGTGCCCTTGCAGTGGGACCGCCCGCACCGGCAGGACCGCGAGCTCGCCGCGCGCCTGGCCACCGTCGCACAGGTGCGTGCCCAGCGTGAGGAAGCGACCCGGGCGCATGCCGCGGACACCCGCGCGCTGCTGCAGGAATGGCGCAGCGCACGCCAGCGGCTGCAGCGCTATGACGATGCCTTGCAGCCGCTCGCGCAGCAGCGATCGCAGGCCGCCTTGGCCGCCTATCGCGGCGGGGCGGGCCCGCTGGCGGCAGTGCTGGAAGCCCGGCGTGCCGAGATCGACACCCGCATGGACCGCCTGCGCCTGGAGATGGAGGCGGCCCGGCTCTGGGTGCGGCTGAACACCCTTGCGCCCTGGACACACGGCGAACCGGAGGCCCAGCGATGAAGACGAATCTTTGGGTGGGCGGCATGCTGGCCGCCGCGGTGCTGGCGAGCGCGGGCTTGGGCCTCTACCGGCTGGGGCAGTGGCATCCCGCGCAAGGGCCTGTGGCCGCGGCGCCCCCGCAGGCCGCCGGCGCCGCCGCGCCCGCCGAGCCGCCGGCCATCGATGGCGAAGAGGCCACCCAGCGCCATATCGCTGCGGGGCTCAAGGCCGGCGACGTCGACCCGGCGAGCGGCCGCAAGATCCTGTACTACATGGACCCGATGGTGCCGTCGAGCAAGTTCGACCGCCCGGGCAAGTCACCCTTCATGGACATGATGCTGGTGCCGGTGCTGGCCGGCGCGGACGGCGACGAGGGCCGGATGACGGTGAGCCCGCGCGTGCAGCAGAACCTGGGCCTGCGCACGGCGGAAGTCGTGGAGGGCCTGCTGCAGCCGCAGCTCTCCGCCGTGGGCAGCATCGCCTACAACGAGCGCGACCTGGTGGTGGTGCAGGCGCGCGCGGCCGGCTACGTGGAGCGCCTGCATGTGCGTGCCACGCTGGATGCGGTGCGCAAGGGCCAGCCGCTGGCCGAGCTGTACGTGCCGGACTGGGTGGCCGCGCAGGAGGAGTACCTTGCGCTGCGCCGCATGCAGGGCGCCAATCTGGCGCCCCTGGTGGAGGGCGCGCGCCAGCGCATGCGCCAGGTGGGAATGAGCGATGAGCAGATCGGCCTGGTGGAACGCACCGGACGCGCCCATCCACGTATCACGCTGGCCGCGCCGATGGGTGGCGTGGTGGTGGAGCTGGCCGCGCGCGAAGGCATGAGCGTGATGCCGGGCAGCACGCTGTTCCGCATCAATGGCCTGGCCACCGTGTGGGCGAATGCCGAGGTGCCCGAAAGCCAGGCCGCCCTGCTGCGTCCGGGCAGCCGGGTGCACGCGAGCAGCCCCGCGGTGCAAGGCCCCGGCTTCGACGGGGAGGTGCAGGCCCTGCTGCCCGAGGTGTCGCCCAGCACCCGCACGCTGAAGGCCCGTGTCGAGCTGGCCAACCCCGGCGGCCGCCTGGTGCCCGGCATGTTCGTGACGCTGCAGTTCATGGGCATGCGGCCGCACAAGGCCTTGCTGGTGCCGACCGAAGCCGTCATCCAGACCGGCCAGCGCGCGGTGGTGATGGTGGCCGAGGAACAGGGGCGCTTCCGGCCGGTGGAGGTGGAGGTCGGCGCGGAGAGCGGCGGCCGCACCGAGGTCCGGCGCGGCTTGCAGGTCGGCCAGCGGGTGGTGGTGTCGGCGCAGTTCCTGATCGACTCCGAAGCCAGCCTGCGCGGGCTGGAGGCCCGGCTGAACGCCCGGAGCGCACCGTGATCGCCCGCCTGATCCGCTGGTCGATCGCCAACCGCCTGCTGGTGCTGCTGGCCACGCTGATGCTCAGCGCCTGGGGCGTGTATTCGGTGATGCGCACCCCGCTGGATGCGCTGCCGGACCTGTCCGACGTGCAGGTGATCATCCGCACCACCTACCCCGGCCAAGCGCCGCGGATCGTGGAGAACCAGGTCACCCATCCGCTCACCACCACCATGCTGTCGGTGCCGGGCGCGAAGACGGTGCGCGGTTATTCCTTCTTCGGCGACTCCTATGTGTACGTGCTGTTCGACGACGGCACCGACCTGTACTGGGCCCGCTCGCGGGTGCTGGAGTACCTGAACCAGGTGCAGTCACGCCTGCCCGCCGCGGCCAAGGCCTCGCTGGGGCCCGACGCCACCGGCGTGGGCTGGATCTACCAGTACGCGCTGGTGGACCGCTCCGGCACGCAGGACCTGTCGCAGCTGCGCGCGCTGCAGGACTGGTTCCTCAAGTACGAGCTGAAGACGGTGCCCAGCGTGGCCGAGGTGGCCACCATTGGCGGCATGGTGCGCCAGTACCAGGTGGTGGTGGACCCGGCCCGGCTGGCGGCCTACAACATCCCGCACACCCGCATCGTGGAGGCGATCCAGCGCGCCAACCAGGAAACCGGCGGCTCCGTGCTGGAGCTGGGCGAGGCCGAATACATGGTGCGCGCCTCCGGCTACCTGCAATCGCTGGACGACTTCCGCGCGATCCCGCTCACCACCAGCGACGGCGGCGTGCCGGTGCGCCTGGGCGACGTGGCGCGCATCCAGCTGGGGCCCGAGATGCGGCGCGGCATCGGCGAGCTCGATGGCGAGGGCGAAGCCGTGGGCGGCGTGATCGTGATGCGCTCGGGCAAGAACGCGCTGCAGACGATTGAAGCGGTGAAGAGCAAGCTGCAGGCGCTGCAGGCCAGCCTGCCGCGCGGCGTGCAGATCGTGCCCACCTACGACCGGTCGAACCTGATCGAGCGTGCGGTGGGCAACCTCACGCACAAGCTGGTGGAGGAGTTCATCGTCGTCGCGGTGGTGTGTTTCCTGTTCCTGTTTCACCTGCGGTCGGCCTTCGTGGCCATCGTGTCCCTGCCGCTGGGCATCCTGGCCGCGTTCAGCGTGATGCAGCTGCAGGGCGTCAACGCCAACATCATGTCGCTGGGCGGCATCGCCATCGCCATCGGCGCGATGGTGGATGCAGCCGTGGTGATGATCGAGAACGCGCACAAGCACCTGGAACATTGGGGCCATGCACATCCCGGCGAAAGCCTTCAGGGCGCCGCGCGCTGGCAGGTGATCGGCGATGCTGCGGCCGAGGTGGGCCCGGCGCTGTTCATCTCCCTGCTGATCATCACCTTGAGCTTCGTGCCGGTCTTCACGCTGGAGGCGCAGGAGGGGCGGCTGTTCTCGCCGCTGGCCTACACCAAGACCTATTCGATGGCTGCGGCCGCCGGCTTGTCGGTGACCTTGATCCCGGTGCTGATGGGCCTGCTGATCCGCGGGCGCATCCCGCACGAGCAGCGCAACCCGCTCAACCGCCTGCTGATCGCGCTGTACCGGCCGGCACTGGACGCGGTGCTGCGTGCGCCCAAGCTCACGCTGGCGATCGCGGCGCTGCTGCTGGCTGTGAGCCTGTGGCCGCTGCAGCACATCGGCGGCGAGTTCATGCCGCAGCTGGACGAAGGCGACCTGCTGTACATGCCCTCGGCCTTGCCCGGCCTGTCGGCGGGCAAGGCGGCCGAGCTGCTGCAGCAGACCGACCGCCTGATCAAGACGGTGCCGGAGGTGGCCAGCGTCTACGGCAAGGCCGGCCGCGCCGAAACCGCCACCGACCCGGCGCCGCTGGAGATGTTCGAGACCACCATCCAGCTGAAAGCCCGCGACCAGTGGCGCCCGGGCATGACCACCGACAAGCTGGTCGAGGAGCTGGACCGCGTCGTCAAGGTGCCGGGACTGGTCAACATCTGGGTGCCGCCGATCCGCAACCGCATCGACATGCTGGCCACCGGCATCAAGAGCCCGGTGGGGGTGAAGGTGGCCGGCACGGACCTCGCGACCATCGACCGCCTCACCGGCGAGATCGAGCGGGCGCTGAAACCCGTGCCCGGCGTGAGCAGCGCGCTGGCCGAGCGGCTCACCGGCGGGCGCTACGTGGACATCACCGTGCGGCGCGACGCCGCTGCGCGCTATGGCCTCAACATCGCCGACGTGCATTCGGTGATCGGCTCGGCCATCGGCGGCGAGAACATCGGCGAAACGGTCGAGGGCCTGCAGCGCTTTCCGATCAACCTGCGCTACCCGCGCGAGCTGCGCGATTCGCTGCCGGCGCTGCGCGCCCTGCCCATCGTCACCGGGCGGGGGCAGCGGCTGGTGCTGGCCGACGTGGCCGACCTTCGCATCAGCGACGGCCCGCCGATGTTGCGCAGCGAAAACGCGCGCCTGGCAGGCTGGGTGTACGTGGACATCCGCGGGCGCGACCTGCGCTCGGCGGTGCGCGACATGCAGCAGGTGGTGGCCGACAAGGTAAAGCTGCCGCCGGGCTATTCCATCTCCTGGGCGGGGCAGTTCGAGTTCCTGGAGCGCGCCACGGCGCGCTTGGGCGTGGTGGTGCCCTTCACGCTGCTGATCATCTTCGTGCTGCTGTACCTCAGCTTCGGCCGCCTGGACGAAGCCCTGCTGATCATGGCGACGCTGCCGTTCGCGCTGGTCGGCGGCGTCTGGCTGCTGTGGGGGCTGGGCTACAACTTCTCGGTGGCTGGCGCGGTGGGCTTCATTGCGCTGGCGGGCGTGGCGGCGGAGTTCGGCGTCATCATGCTGCTGTACCTGAAGCAGGCGTGGCAGGCGCGCCTGGCCGCGGGGCTGGGCTCGCACGCTGACCTGGTGGAGGCGATCCGTGAAGGCGCGGTGCAACGGGTGCGGCCCAAGGCCATGACCGTGGCGGTGATCCTGGCGGGCCTGTTCCCCATCATGTGGGGCGAGGGCACCGGCTCGGAGGTGATGCAGCGCATCGCCGCGCCCATGGTGGGCGGCATGATCACGGCGCCGCTGCTGTCGATGTTCGTCATTCCGGCGGCGTACCTGCTGCTGCGGCGCCGCCGCTCGGAAGGCGCGGTTCAGCCCACGGCCACCGGCGTGTAGCCCGCCTCCTTGATCGCGTCCGCCAGTTCGCCGGCATCGGCCTCGCCCGGCTCGATCTGCACCCGGTGCGTGGGCAGGTCGACGCGGACCTGGGCGGCGCTGTCCGCCTGCTTCACGGCCTTGGTGATGGTGCTCACGCAGTGGCCGCAGGTCATGTCCTTGACTTCGAAGGTGATCATGGTTTCTCCAGGGGTTGGTGACGCTACTTTTGGGCTTGCCATGGTGGCAAGGTCAAGCGCCTTTCATGAGAGACCTTACTGCTGACGTGTAGAACTCCGGCACCTCACTTGACCCTGCCATGGTGGGAATGTTCAAGATCCATGACACTCCATACTCGACACGAGGTACCGCGTGATCACCGCCGTCAAGAACCTGAAAGTCCCTGCCTCGCTCCAGCTGCAGGTCAGCGGCATGAGCTGTGCCTCCTGCGTCATGCGGGTCGAAAAGGCGCTGTTGAAAGTGCCGGGCGTGGTGTCGGCCTCGGTGAACCTGGCGACCGAGAAGGCGACGGTGCAGGCGCTGCCGACGGTGAGCCCGCAGGTGCTGATGGCAGCGGTCGAAAAGGCCGGCTACAGCGCCCGGGCCGAGGCGGACGCGGCGCCGGCCGCCGCCCCCCGCGTGCCTGGATGGTGGCCGGTGGCGCTGAGCGTGGCGCTCACCCTGCCGCTGGTGCTGCCCATGCTGCTGCAGCTCATCGGTGTGGATTGGATGCTGCCGGGCGCCTGGCAACTGGCGCTGGCCACGCCGGTGCAGTTCGGGCTGGGCTGGCGCTTCTACCGGGCCGGCTGGGGCGCGCTGCGGGCCGGCACGGGGAACATGGACCTGCTGGTGGCGCTGGGCACCTCGGCGGCGTATGGCCTGTCGGCCTATCTGCTGTGGCAGCACGCCGGGCACGGCATGCCGCACCTGTATTTCGAGGCCTCGGCCGCGGTCATCACCCTGGTGCTGCTGGGCAAGTGGCTGGAAACGCGGGCCAAGCGCCAGACCGCCGACGCCATCCGTGCCCTCAACGCGCTGCGGCCGGCCTTTGCGCGGGTGCTGCGCGACGGTGCCGAGCTGGAAGTGAGCGTGGAGCAGGTCAGGGTGGGCGACCTGGTGCGTGTGCGCCCCGGCGAGCGGGTGCCGGTGGACGGTGAGGTGCTCGATGGCCGCAGCCATGTGGACGAGTCGCTGATCACCGGCGAGAGCCTGCCGGTGGTCAAGGGCACCGGCAGCCGGGTGACCGGCGGCTCGGTCAACGCCGAAGGCGTGCTCACGGTCAAGACCCTGGCCATCGGCACCGAGACCACGCTGGCTCGCATCATCCGGCTGGTGGAGTCGGCACAGGCGGCCAAGGCGCCCATCCAGCGCGTGGTGGACCGCGTGAGCGCGGTGTTCGTGCCGGTGGTGCTGGTGCTCGCACTGCTGACCTTCCTGGCCTGGGGCGTGACGACGGGGCAGTGGGAAACGGCGCTGATCAACGCGGTGGCGGTGCTCGTGATCGCCTGTCCCTGTGCACTGGGGCTCGCCACGCCCACCGCCATCATGGTGGGCACCGGCGTGGCGGCGCGCCACGGCATCCTGATCAAGGATGCGCAGGCCCTGGAAGTGGCGCATTCGCTCACCGCGGTGGCGTTCGACAAGACGGGCACCTTGACCGCCGGCAAACCCTCTCTGGTGGCGGTGCAGTCCGTGGACGGGCATTCGGCGGCCGAGGTGCTCGCACTGGCCGCGGCACTGCAAGGCAGCAGCGAACATCCGCTCGCGCGTGCCGTGCTGGACAAGGCGCGCGAAAACGGCGTGCAGGTGCCTCAAGCCATGCAGGCGCAGGCGCTGCCCGGTCGCGGCATCGATGCGGTGGTGGGTGGGCAGGCCCTGGTGCTGGGCAGCAGCCGCTTGCTGCGCGAGCTGGGGCTGGATGGCGGTGCGCTCGCCGTGCAGGCCACGCAGCTGGCACAACAGGGCCGCACCATCTCCTGGCTGGCCCGGCGCGAGCCCCAGGGCGCCAGCTTGCTCGGCCTGCTCGCCTTTGGCGACACCATCAAGCCCGAGGCCAAGCGGGCGGTGCAGCACCTGCGCGATCTGAACATCCGCACCGTGATGCTCACCGGCGACAACCCCGGCAGCGCGGCCGCGGTGGCGCGCGAGCTGGGCATCGACGAGGTCAAGGCCGAGGTGCTGCCCGGCGACAAGGCCGCGGCCGTCCAGTCGCTCCGCGCCGCGGGCCACCGGGTGGCGATGGTGGGCGACGGCATCAACGACGCGCCCGCGCTGGCCGCCGCCGATGTGGGCATCGCCATGTCCACCGGCACCGACGTGGCGATGGAAACCGCCGGCATCACGCTGATGCGCGGTGATCCGCGCCTGGTGGCCGATGCGATCGACGTGTCCCGGCGCACCTACGCCAAGATCAAGCAGGGGCTGTTCTGGGCCTTTGCCTACAACGTGCTCGGCATTCCACTGGCCGCGCTGGGCCTGCTCAGCCCGATGGTGGCCGGCGCGGCCATGGCGCTCAGCAGCGTGAGCGTGGTCACCAACGCCTTGCTGCTGCGGCGCTGGCGCGGTGCGGCCGCCGCACACACCGAACCCGGGGCGCCGGCCGACGCCGCCCGCCCCGCCACCCTGCAGGAGGCTCGATGAACGGGATGATGAACATAGGGCAGGCCGCCAAGGCCTCCGGCGTGTCGGCCAAGATGATCCGGCACTACGAAAGCGTGGGGCTGTTCGAGGAGGCCCACCGCACCGAAGCGGGCTATCGGCAATACACCGACAAGGACGTGCACACGCTGCGCTTCATCCGCCAGGCGCGGGTGCTGGGTTTCTCGATCGAACAGATCCGCGAGTTGCTCGGGCTGTGGCAGAACCGCCGGCGCCCCAGCCGGCAGGTGAAGGCGCTGGCGCAGGCCCACATCGAGGAGCTGGACCAGAAGCTGCAGGAGATCCAGGCGATGAAGGCCACGCTGGAGCGCCTGGTGCACTGCTGCCATGGCGACGACCGGCCCGACTGCCCTATCCTCGAAGGGCTGGCGGACGACGCGCTCGCTGTGGTGCCGCCGCCGGCAGCCGATGCCCGCCACCGGCATGCTGGCCTCAAGTCCGGCAAGGCCACCCCGCGCCACGACAGCTAGCCTGCGGGCGGCAGTCCTCTGCTGGGGACAACCCTGAGGCGCACCGCACCATGCGTGCACTGAAGCACACCTGACCCGAGAATCGCGCGGCGCCATGCGGACACACGATGCCGCTGCGGCGCGCCGCCTGCCGGCGGTGGCCTTCGCGCCGGCATCCAGACCAGGGAGACCTTCAATGAACCACGCCCGTTCACCGATCTGCGGTGCCGTCCTCGCCTTGCTGCTGTGCGGCAGCCTGCCCGCACTGGCCCAGACCGCGTCACGCGCCGCCGAACACGACGCCTTGCGGCAGGAGGAGCTGCAGCGCAACCACTACTTCAAGGCCTGGTTCCCCGACCTGGCCACGGCGCACAAGGCCGCGATCAGCTTCCACAACGAGCTGATGGAGGCCGACTACGCCAAGGGCTACCTGGTGTTCGAGCTGGAGCCGGCGCAGGTGGCCGAGCTGCGCCGTTTCGGTTTCCGCGTGGAAACCTCTGCGGAGCATGTGGCACAGCGCCGCCAGATGCTGCAGCGCCTGCAACGGGTCGCCGCCGAGCAGCGTGCGCAAGGGCAGGGCGGCGATGTGAGCGTGCAAAGCATTCCCGGCTTCAGCTGTTATGAAACGGTGGAGGAGACCTTCGCCGCCGCCCAGGCCTTCGTGAGCGCCCATCCCACGCTCGCCCAGTGGCTGGACGTGGGCGACTCCTGGGAGAAGACCAAGGGCATCGGGGGTTACGACATGGGCGTGCTCAAGCTCACCAACAGCGCCATCGCCGGCCCCAAGCCCAAGCTCTTCATCAACAGCGCCATCCATGCGCGTGAATACACCACCGCGCCCCTCAACCTGGAGTTCGCCCGCTGGCTCATCAACGGCTACGGCACCAACGCCGACGCCACCTGGATCCTGGACCACCAGGAAGTGCACCTGATGCTGCAAGCCAACCCCGACGGCCGCAAGAAGGCCGAGGCCGGGTTGTCGTGGCGCAAGAACACCAACACCGCCTACTGCCGCCTGCGCCCCAACAAACGGGGCGCCGACCTGAACCGCAACTTCGAGTTCAGCTGGAACTCCACCGGTGGCCAGGGCTCCAGCGGCAACGCCTGCAACGAAACCTACCGCGGCCCCTCGCCGGCGTCGGAACCCGAGGACCAGGCCATCCAGGCCTACATCCGCAGCCTGTGGCCGGACCGCCGCGGCCCCAACCCCAGCGACCCGGCGCCGGCCGATACGAGCGGCGTGCACCTGGACATCCACAGCTACAGCCAGCTGGTGCTCTGGCCCTGGGGCAACACCACGGCGCCCAGCGGCAATGCCACCGCGCTGCAGACCATGGGCCGGCGCCTGGCCTGGTTCAACGGCTACACGCCGGAGCAGTCGATCGGCCTGTACCCCACCGACGGCACCAGCGACGGCCCGAGCTACGGCGAGCTCGGCGTGGCCGCGTTCACGATCGAGCTGGGCACCAGCTTCTTCGAAAGCTGCACCAGCTACGAAAGCAGCACAAAGCCCAAGAACCTGCCGGCGCTGATCTATGCCGCGCGCGTGGCCCGTGCGCCCTACCAGCTGCCCGCAGGGCCGGACGTGACCAGCGTGGCACTGGCCGGCGATGCCAGCGGCGCCGGTGTGCCCGCGGGCACGCCGGTGAGCCTGAGCGCGGCCATCACCGACACCCACTTCAACAACAGCAATGGCACCGAGCCGGTGCAGAATGTGGTGGCCGCCGAGGCCTACATCGACGTGCCGCCTTGGAGCGCCGGCGCGGTGGCCCGGCCGCTCGCTGCAGCGGATGGTGCCTTCAACACGCCCACCGAAAACGTCGCCGGCACCCTGGCCACCACCGGCCTGGCACCGGGCAAGCACCTGGTGTATGTGCGTGGCCGTGATGCGTCAGGCGCCTGGGGGCCGGTGAGCGCGGTGTTCCTCAAAGTGAACTGACCCTGCCGTGGCACCGCCGGCCGTGCCGGCGGTGCGCCCCGCGTCAGTTGCGGTTCGGCACCACAGGCCCGGCATGAACGCGTGCCGGGCCGTGTTGCACACTCCGGGCATGCCGATACCCAACACCCCACTCGCCTGAGTGCCGACCTCATGTCCAGCTCCCCCCGTGACCTCACCCGCACCCTGCTTGCCACGCTGTTCCTCGGCGCCCTGATCTATGGGTCGGTCGCCATCCTGCGGCCGTTCCTGGTGCCGGCGATCTGGGCCACCATGATCGTGGTGACCACCTGGCCGGTGATGCTGCGGCTGCAGCAGCGCCTGTGGGGCCGGCGCGCGCTGGCCGTGACCGCGATGACCTTGATCCTGCTGCTGGCGATCGCGGTGCCGCTGGCGCTGGCGGTGGGTGCGCTGGTGACCAATGCCGACGACATCGTCGACCAGGTGAAGTCGCTCACCGCGTTCCGCCTGCCCGGCCTGCCCGACTGGCTGGTGAGCCTGCCCTACGTGGGGCCGCGCCTGGCGGCTGCCTGGCAGCAGTGGGCTGCCACTGGCGTGGAAGGCCTGCTGGCGCAGCTGCAGCCCTATGCCGGCAACCTGACACGCTGGCTGCTCGGCCGCGCCAGCAACGCCGGCTACGTGATGCTGGAGTTCCTGCTGACCTTGCTGCTGGCTGCGGTGATGTACGCCAGCGGTGAAAAGGCGGCGCTGGCGCTGCTGCGTTTCGGCCGACGCCTGGCCGGCGAGCAGGGCGAGCTGTCGGTGCTGCTGGCCGCGCGCGCCATCCGCGGCGTGGCGCTCGGCGTGGGCGTCACCGCCGTCGTGCAGTCGGTGCTGGGCGGGCTGGGGCTGGCGATCGTCGGTGTGCCGGCCGCCGGGCTGCTCACCGCCCTGATGTTCGTGCTGTGCCTGGCGCAGGTGGGGCCGTCGCCAGTGCTGCTGAGTGCGGTGGTCTGGGTGTTCTGGAGCGGCTCCATCGGCTGGGGCATCTTCCTGCTGGTGTGGGCACTGGTCGTCAGCACCATGGACAACGTGCTGCGCCCCTGGCTCATCCAGCGTGGCGGCGCCGACATGCCCTTGCTGCTGGTGTTTGCCGGCGTCATCGGCGGGCTGCTGGCCTTCGGCCTGGTGGGCATCTTCGTCGGGCCGGTGGTGCTGGCCGTGGCCTATACGCTGCTGCAGGCCTGGGTCGAGCTGGACCAGCCGGCGGCGGCCTGACGCATCGGCCGGTTCGCCGATCGGTGGGCCCTCACAACAGCGTCAATCGGCCAGCGGCAGGCGCACCTCGAAGGCCGAGCCGGCGCCGGCGCCTGCACTGCGGGCCACCACGGTGCCCCCGTGCAAACCCACCAGCTGCTTCACCAGGGCCAGGCCGACGCCCATGCCGCCCAGCGGCCGGTCCATGGCCTGATCGCCCTGCACGAAGAGTTCAAACGCCCGTTCGATGAGGTCGGGCGACATGCCCTGGCCCGAGTCCGACACCACCAGCACGGCGTGGGGCGGCTGCGAAGCCACCTTGATCCCGATGCGGCCGCCCGGCTCGGTGTACTTGGCGGCGTTCTCCAGGAGATTGGTGACCACCTGGGACAGGCGTGCCTCGTCGCCCATCACCATGGTGCGCTCCATCTCCTCCTGCACCTTGTGCTCCAGCAGCCGGCCCGACAGTTTCAGGTTGGCCAGCACCGTTCGCGCCACACCGGACAGGTCGATGCGCTCGCGCTGCATGGTGGCGTTGCCACGCGTGATGAGATGGACTTGAAGCAGGTCATCGGCCAGCCTTGCCATGTGGCGCAGCTGACGTTGAAGCACATCGCGCGCCTTGGCCAGCACGTCCGGCCGGTGCACATGCTGAAGCAGCAGGGTCGCCCCCTGCATGGCAGCCAGGGGGTTGCGCAGTTCATGGCTGAGCATGGCGAGGAAGTTGTCCTTGGCGCGCTCCTCCGCGCGCAGCCGGGTCTCCCGCTCCCGTACCGCCTCGGCCGCACGCTGCAGCGCACCGGCCAGCTGGTTGACTTCGTGCACCGGGCTGTTCAGGTGGGCGGCCGCGCTTTCCCCGGCTTCGATGGCCGATGCGGCGTCGGCAAGCCGGGTGATCGGCTTTGCCAGGCGGCGCGAAATGAGCCACGCCCCGGCCAAGGCCAGGGCCAGGACGAGCGCCATGCTCATGGCCGCAACCGCGGCCGCATGGCGGGCGCGTTCATGCACCAGGCGCGCCGGAATGGCGATCACGACGCTCCAGCCGCTCATCGGGGACCTGGTGAAGCCGCGGTACACGTCGATGCCTTCCAGTGACAGTCCGCGCGTCCAGCCCTCCGGCGCGGCGGACAGGTCGGCTTGCAGGTTGCTGGTGGCCACGGTGCCCGCCTCGGGAGCCAGTGGGCGGCTGCGCGCCACGAAGGCATAGCGCCGGTCCAGCACCGCAGCGATCCAGCCGGGCGGAATGTCGCGTCCCGCGATCAGGCGCTCGATGGAGGCGGGGTCGATCACCGCGGCCACCACGTACGCCACCTTGCCCTCGCTCAGCACCGGCACGCGCACCGAGTAGCCGGTGCGCGCCGTGAGGGCGCCGCGGGCCATGTTGCTGACCACCGGGCGACGGGTCTCGAAAGCCTGCTTCAGGCTCGGTAGATCCGGTGTCTGCGGCAGCGGCGCACCGGGTGCAGCCTTGAGGTTCAGCACCTGCTGTCCCGTGGGCAGGGAGACGTTGACGTTGTACCAGTCCGGCTGCGATGCCTGCACACGAAGCGCTTCCACACGGAAGGTCTCCAGGTCGCCTGCACCCAGCGCCTGCGACGCGGCCAGCGCCTGCAGGGTGCGGATGTGGCCCTGTACTTCGGCATCCACCGCAGACTGCAGGGCGCGGGTGCGGGCCTGTATGCCGTGCTGGAAGGTCTGCTGCTCCTGATGCACCAGCGCCCACGTGCCCAGGATGCCCAGAACCAGCATCGGCGCCATCACCACCAGCGTGAGCAGCAGCAGGTGACCTCTGAGCCGCATCGTCTCCCTCACTTTCCGGGGAAGCGGCAAGCCGTGTGCCGGCGCGGGGCGCCTAAGGTTGTTGCACCGTCGCCGCCGCCGCCTGCAGCTCCCTGCGCTTGGACGCCACGCGCCGGTGGGTGGCGCGCGCATGCGGCACCCAGCCGCGGCGCCACCAGCGCGCGGCCATCATCAGCCCGCGCAGCCATTCGTCGGCCGCATAGGCGAACCACACACCCGCCAGGCCGAAGCCCCAGTGCACCCCCAGCAGCCAGGCGCCGCCCGCCATCACCAGCACCATGGACGCCACGCCGGCAGCCACCGGGAAGGTGGCATCGCCGGTGGCGCGCAGCGCGTTGATCACCACCAGGTTGAAGGTGCGCCCCGGCTCGAGCAGCACGCAGATCCACAGCAGCGTCTGCGCGGTGGCAATCACCTGCGGGTCGTGCGTGAACAGCCGCAGCAGCCATGGCGCCGACAGCGCGAACGCGAGGGCGAGCAGGAACGACACGGCCAGGCCGACGGCCAGGCTCTTGCGCACCAGCCGGTGCGCCGCATGCAGCTCGCGCGCGCCCACCATGTGGCCCACCAGGATCTCGCTGGCAAACCCCATCGACAGCCCCGACAGCAGGATGAAGTACATCAGCTGCATGGTGTAGGTGTGGGTGGCCAGCGCACCGGCGCCCATGCGCGCGGTGAGCGCGATGGTGAACATCATCGCGAGCCGGAACGCCATGTTCTCCGCCGCACCGGGCAGGCCGATGTGCAACACCGGCGCCAGGCGCTGGCCGCGCAGCGTCCACCAGTCGCGGCGGCCCGGCACCAGGCCCAGCCGCCGCTTCCACAGCCACAGGTGGAAGCCGACACCGAAGGCGCGGCTGAACACCATTGCCAAGGCAAAGCCCTGCAGGCCCAGCGCCGGCAAGGGCCCCACGCCGCCCATGAGCGGCCAGCACAGCAGCAGGTGCAGCGCATGCATGGCCAGCATGTTGAGCAGTGCGTCGCGTGCATGCAGGTGGGCGCGCATCACCGAGGCCATGCTGGCGTTGAAGGCATCCAGCGCCAGGCCCAGGGCCAGCAGGCGCAGGTAGGGCAGGGCCAGGGGCAGCACCTCCGCTGGCGCGTTCATCCCCCGCAGCATCGGCCCGGCGCCGGCCACCACGCCGACTGCGGTGGCCAGGCCCAGCCAACTGCTCGCGCCCAGCGACGCCCGCGCAGTCTGGTCGGCCGCAAGGCGGTTGCCGGCGCCCAGGTTCTGCGTGATCACCACGCTGACACCCACGCTGACGATGCGAAACAGCAGGAAGAAGGTGGCCTGCACATTGTTCGCCAGGGCGAACGCGCCCGACGCTGCATCGGAGGTGCGCGAGGCCAGCCACAGGCCGACCATGCCGACAGACATGCCGAGCAGCAGCTCGGCGAACAAGGGCCAGGCGATGGCGAACAGCGCGGGCCGCGGCGCTGGCGAAACCGATTTCATCGGCCGAAGTGTCGAGCATGGCGGCGCTTGCGGCGCGAGACGGCTCGACGATGAAACCACCATGACGATTGGCTCGGTTCGGTTGACAAAGATTCGATCGTTTCGCGGTTTATCTACTGGCGCGGTGCCAATAACCTCCGGCCATCGTCACTTCACCGGAAACCACCATGAGCCTGCTCAAGACCTTCACCCGCCTGCTCGCCCCGATGGGCCTCACCCTCGGCGTGGTCGCCCAGGACGCAGCGGCACAGCCCGCGCAGCCGCCGCTCACGCTGCAGGTCTACAACGCCGACGGCAACAGCTTCCATGTCAACGCGGTGCTGGTGGCGGGCAAGACCGATGCGGTGCTGCTGGACACCGGCTTCACCCGCGCCGACGCGATGCGCATCGCCGCGATGGTGCTCGACAGCAAGAAGACGCTGAAGACCATCTACATCAGCCAGGCGGACCCGGACTTCTATTTCGGCATCGACGTGCTCAAGCAGGTGTTCCCCGATGCGAAGGTGCTGGCGACGGCGCCCACGGTGAAGAAGATGGAGGCCACGCTGCAGAACAAGCTGCAGGTCTGGGGCCCCCGCCTGGGCGCCAATGCGCCACGCCAGGTCCCCATGCCCGAGGTGCTGGCCGGCAACACCATCGCGCTGGAAGACCAGGTGCTGGAAGTGCGCGGCCTGGACGATGCGCTGCCGCACCGCAGCTATGTGTGGATCCCGTCCATCCGCGCAGTGGCTGGCGGCGTGAACATCTTCGCGGGCCTGCATGTGTGGACGGCCGACACCCAGGCGGCGCAGGAGCGCACCGCCTGGGCGCACAAGCTGGACACGATCGCCGCGCTCAAGCCGCAGACCGTGATCCCGGGTCACTCCGCACCGGGCGCCAAGCAGGACGTTTCACAGATCGCCTACACGCAGGCCTACCTGGCACGCTTCGAAACCGAGCTCGGCAAGGCGGCCAACGCGGCGGCGCTGACCGAGGCGATGAAGGCGGCGTATCCTCAGGCGGGCCTGGGCATCGCACTGGACATCGGCGCCAAGGTCAACAAGGGAGAGATGAAGTGGTGAGCCCGCCCGGCCCGGTGCTGCATTACATCTTCGATCCGCTGTGCGGCTGGTGTTATGCGGCCGCGCCGCTGGTGGCGGTGGCGCGCGAGCTGCTGCCGGTCAAGCTGCATGGCGGCGGCATGATGGCCGGCGCATTGCGCCGCCCGGTGTCGCCGCAGTTCCGCAGCTTCGTGCTGCGGCATGACCGGCAGATCGCGCAGGTGAGCGGCCAGCCGTTCGGCGAGGCGTATTCCAACGTCCTGCTGAACGACACCAGCGTGGTGCTGGACTCGGGCCCGCCCATCACCGCCATCCTGGCGGCGGAGTCCATCGGGGGCAGGGGGCTTGACCTGCTGACGCGGCTGCAGCGTGCGCACTACGTGGAGGGGCGCAGGATTTCGCGGCCCGAGGTGCTGGCCGAGCTGGCGCTGGACCTCGGCATCGACGAGGCCGCCTTCGCGCAGGCCTGGCGCGCGATGGACGGCCAGGCGACCCTGCGCCACATCGAGCAGAGCCGGGATCTGCTGAGCGCGCTGGGCGGATCCGGCTTCCCGACACTGGCGCTGGAGCGCAAGGGCGAGCGTGTGCTGCTGGATGCGAGCGCGCATCTCGGCCAGCCCGGGCGCTGGCGCGACTGGCTGGCCACGGCGATCGGGCCGGCCTGAAGCGATCCGGCCGGCGGCGGCGCGGCACGGGTGCCCGGTTTTACCCCGATGCGTCACAGGAGCGGCAGGGCTACCATGCGTCCATACCGTACACCACTGTATGGACGCAGGAGACCCCAGGTGACACGCTTCAACCCCTCCCTGGCGACCACGGTCGCCTGCCTGCTCACGGCCTGCGGCGGCACCCATGAGACCGTGCCGCCCACACTGGCCTGCGCGGAGCTCAACACCGCCAACCTGCAGCTGGCCGGCGTCAAGGTGGCCAGCGCGGTGGCCGTGGCCGCCTCGGGCACGCTGCCGGCCCATTGCCAGCTCAACGGCACCATCGCAGAGCGCACCGGCATCGATGGCAAGCCCTACGCCATCGGCTTCGAGCTGCGCGCGCCCACCGCCTGGAACGGCAAGTTCTTCTTCCAGGGCGGCGGTGGCACCAATGGCGTGGTGGTGCCGGCCACCGGCAACCTGCTCAACGCACCCAGCGGCACTGCACTGGAGCGTGGATATGCGGTGGCCAGCACGGACGGTGGCCATGCCACCGGCGTGTCGGACACCAGCTTCGGCATCGACCCGCAGGCGCGTTACGACTATGGCTACAACGCGGTGGGGCAGACGACCGTGGTGGCCAAGCAGATCCTGCGTGCCCACTACGGCCGCGACGCGGCGCATTCGTACATCGTGGGCTGCTCCAACGGCGGCCGGGACGCGATGGTGGCCGCGGCGCGCTTTGCGGACCAGTTCGACGGCTTCGTTGCCGCCAACCCGGGGTTCAACCTGCCCAAGGCCGGCCTGGCGGAACAATGGGACACGCAGCAGTTCATGTCCGCCGCCACGCCGGGGCAATTGCCGAAGGACGCGTTCCCGCCGGCCGTGATGGCGCTGGTGGCCAACCGCATCCTCGCCAGGTGCGATGCGCTGGACGGTGCCGTGGACGGCCTGGTGAACGACCGCGCCGCCTGCCAGGCGACCTTCGATCTCGAGGCGGACGTGCCCACCTGCAGCGGCACACCGGATGGCAGCTGCCTCACCGCGGCGCAGAAGAGCGCGCTGGCCCGGGTGTTCGGCGGCCCGCGCAATGCGGCAGGCCAGCAGCTGTATGCCACCTGGCCGTGGGACCCGGGCATCGCCGGCGCCGGCTGGCGCTTCTGGAAGCTGGACGCCGGCTTTGCGCCGCTGCCCTTCAACACCCTCATCGGCGCCGGCGCGATGGGCTACGTGTTCACCACGCCGCCGGATGCGCCCAGCCTGGCTGATGGCGGCCTGGGCTACCAGCTGGGCTTCAGCATGGACACCGACGCGCCCAAGATCTTCGCGACCAACGCCACCTACACCCAGTCGGCCATGGCGTTCATGACGCCGCCGAATCCGGCCGCGCTGTCGACCCTGATGGCCCGCGGCGGCAAGCTGATCGTGGTGCACGGCACCGCCGACCCGGTGTTCTCCGCCGACGACAGCATCGCCTGGTACGAGGCCTTCAAGGCGGCCAACACCACCGCGGCCCATCACGCGCGGCTGTTCCTGGTGCCGGGCATGAACCACTGCGCCGGCGGGCCGACCACCGACCGCTTCGACCTGCTCACCGTGCTGGAGAACTGGGTGGAGAAGGGCACGGCGCCGGATGTGGTGACGGCCGGCGTGAACCCCGCGGATCCGGACGTGGTGGCGGCCGGCTGGCCCGCCAGCCGCACCCGGCCGCTGTGTGCCTACCCGCAAGTGGCCAGGCTGAAGCCCGGCGCCACCAACCTGGAGGACGCGGCCAGCTTCCAGTGCCAATAGCAGGCACGGGGGCCGGCCCGTGATCAGGACAGCGCCGTCGCCAGGATCGGCAGGCTGATGTCCATCCGGTAGTCGACCGATGTGTGGTCATCGGCGAACTCTTCATAGACATGTGGCACGTCCATGGCGGCCAGCCGCTGGTGCATGCGCCGCGCCCCATAGACCAGGTTGTACTGGTCGATGTCGCCGCAATCGATGTAGAGGCATTTCAGCCGCTTCAGCCCCGGGCCGTGGGCCTCCACCAGCGTCAGCGGGTCCCAGGCCATCCAGTTCGCCCAGCGCTCGGGAATGAGCTCGCAGGTGTCCAGCGTCACCGGCAGGCGCACGCCATAAGGCGCCGAGCGATCGGGGTCGAAGCTCGCCGCCTGCGCCAGCATCATGAGGATGTGGACGTCGCTGTCCTTCACCTTCTTGGCCTGCCAGAAGTTGTCGACCCACTTGCCAATGTCGGGCTCCTTGGCCAGGGCCCGCAGCACCGCCGCAAATTCGTGCCGGTACATCAGCTCGAAACCCATGTCCCCGGAATGCACCGCGGCGGCGCTCCACACATCCGGGTGCAGCAGCGCGTGCACCATGGCGCCGTAGCCGCCGCTCGACTTGCCGAAGATGCCACGCCGGCCATCACCGCCGCAGCCGAAACGGCCTTCGACGAAAGGCACGGCCTCGGCCACCAGGAAGTCGTCCCAACGGCCCATGGCCACCGAGTTCACGTACTGGTTGCCGCCCAGCCGCGTGAAGCAGTCCGGCAACGCCACCACCACCGGCGGCATCTGCCCCGTGGAGATCAGCCGGTCCAGGCGCTCGGGAAGGTTTTCGCCGAAGTTCTTCCAGTTGGTGTGCGCCGGGCCGCCGGCGGTGAAGCCCACCACATCCACCAAAAGCGGCAGCCCGCGCCCGTCATGGCCATGAGGCACGTAGACATCGATCGTGCGGCGAGTGGGGTCACCGAGCAGGTTGCCCTTCAGCACCTGGCTGTCGAGCATCAGGCGATGAACGGTTCCTGCGGGTGTGTCGGGGTTCCTGCGCATGGGGTCCTTTCAGAGGTGGGTGGGCCGGCCGCACGGCGAAGCTTGGACAGGCCGCTCGGGCGGGAATAATCGCACGGCTGTCCTGCCCTTGGCGGTGATGCTTGGAGAGGGAATGCCCATGAATCTGTTTGCTGAGGTGATGTCCTTTCTTTCCGCGGGTGGCCTTGCCCTGTTCGTGGGTGCGCTGCTCACGGAGGCCATGGTGCTTGTTCCCATGTGGCGAACATTGCAGCCGCAAGAGTTCTTCACGCTGCACGCAGCGCATGCGCACCGCCTGTACGCGTTTTTTGCCCCGCTCACCGTGAGCGCCACGGTTCTTGCCGTGGGTGCGGCCATCGCGTCCGTCGCTGCAGATCGGCCGCTGAGTTCGGCGTCGGTTGTCGCTGCTGTGCTGGCCCTGGTCATCCTGTCGACCTACGTGTTGTACTTCCAGCGGGCCAACGCCAGCTTTGCCGCAGCGAGCATTCCGCATGAACACCTGCCCGCAGAGCTGGCACGGTGGGCGTCCTGGCACTGGTTTCGCACCGCGATCGGCCTTGTCGCGCTGGCCTCGGCCTTGTTCGCATGGCGCGGCGGTACAAACATCCCGTGATGAACCGGCCGCCGGACCGCCGAGGTCGAATGTCACTCTCGTGATGCCGCCTGCGCCGCATGGAAAGCGACACGCCCGCTCCGACCCTGGTGCTCGTGGAAGGTGACAGCGATGCGGGCGCTGTTCGCGCGCTCGCCGCCCTCATCGGATGCGACCTCGACATGCATCGCATCCAGGTCAGGTCAGCGCACGGGGTGACCAACTTTCCCCGGTTGCTCGCGGAGTTTGTGCACGTGCACCCCAGGTCAGGAACCTGCGGTTTGTATGACGTTGGCGAAGAATGGCATGTTCGCCGCGCCATCGCCCACGCTCGTGCACCCATCGCCGCCGACGAGTCGCTGGAGACCCATGGTTTTTATGCCTGCGTCGTCGACCTCGAGGATGAACTGATCCGTGCGCTGGGCCCCGACGCGGTGGAACAGGCGATCCAGGCGCAGGGCGAACTTGCTTCCTTCCGGCGGTTTCAGGCGATGCCTCAGCAACGCGGCAAGCCGGCCCATGACCAGCTCCGCCGATTCCTCGGCACGCGCGCGACACGCAAGATCCGCATGGCGGCTCATCTCGTGCGGGCGCTGGGCGTGGCCCGGCTGCCGCGCCCGCTGGCGCAACTGGCGGCCCACCTCGTTGAGGCGGCACGAGAGCGCAGCGGCGCCTGAGCGGGGATCCTCGGCTGAGCACAAGACAGTCGACACCTTGACGGAATAGTCGTATGATGAGCATCATGCGAAAGAACGCACCCAATGCCAGAGCCGCTGCCAAGGACGCCACGCATGAACGCATCGTGTCCGTGGCGGCCCGCGCGATCCGCCGCAGCGGGTATGACGGCACGGGAGTGGCGGACATCATGAAAGAAGCCGGCTTGACGCACGGCGCCTTCTATTCCCACTTCGCGTCACGCGAGGCCATGCTGGCCGAAGCGGCCGGAAAGGCCTGCGCGGAATCCGCGGCCGGGGTGGCCGACGTGGCGGCCGCCGCACCGCCCGGCATGGCGCTCGCGACGATGCTTGCGGCCTACCTGTCCCGAGAGCACGTGGCGCAACGGGAGGCGGGCTGCCCGCTGGCAGCGCTGGGTTCCGAAACCTCCCGGCAGTCGCCTGAAGTGCGCCGCGTCACCACGCGTCATATCAAGGCGACGATCGACCTGCTCGCCCGCCAGTCCGCAGACTGGGGGCAGCCCGCTGCCCACGGGAGGGCGCTGGTGACGCTGTCCACGATGGTGGGCGCCCTGATGCTGGCCCGTGCGGTCGATGACCCCGCGCTCTCGGACAGCCTGCGCGAAGCGGCGCTCCAGCACCTCACCGCCATCGGGCACTGAGCCTTCGATGCCAACCGCTTTTTTTGCTCGCCTTGACGCATGACGATCATCATGCGAGTAAGGCGAGCGACCTTCCTTTTCCCACAACCTGACGGAGATGCGTCATGACCATGAAGAAACAGGGCGGCAAGGTTGCCCTCGTGACAGGTGCCTCCTCAGGCATCGGACAAGCGACGGCGCAGCGGCTCGCAGATGCCGGCTATACGGTGTACGGCACCAGCCGGCGCGGCGGCGGTGCGGGCGGGCGGTCGTTCGAGATGCTCACCCTGGATGTGACCAGCGACGCCTCCGTCGCCGACGCTGTCGCTCAGCTGATGCATCTGGAAGGGCGCATCGACCTCCTCGTCAACAACGCCGGCTTCGGGGTGGCGCCAGCCGGGGCGGAAGAAAGCTCGATCGCGCAGGCCCAGGCCATCTTCGACACCAACTTCTTCGGCATCGTGCGCATGACGCGTGCCGTGCTCCCCCACATGCGCGGGCAGGGCGCCGGGCGCATCCTCAACATCGGCTCGGTGCTGGGGCTGCTGCCCATGCCGTACGGCGCGCTCTACTCGGCGACCAAGCACGCGATCGAGGGCTATTCCGAGTCGCTCGACCATGAACTGCGCACCCGCGGCATCCGGGTTTCGGTGATCGAGCCGGCCTACACCAACACGCCGTTCGACGCGAACTTCCTGCAGCCGGACGCACAACTCGATGCCTATCGCCAGGCCCGCGTCGCCGTGAGCCAGCGCGTGAAGGAAGTGATGGCCACGGCGGACCATCCGCGTGTGGTGGCCGAGGCGGTGCTGAAGGCCGCCAGTGCCGGGCGCCCGCAGCTGCGCTACACCGCCGGCGGGCTCGCCGGCCGGCTGGCCTGGCTGCGCCGGTTTGCGCCTGCGGGCGTGATGGACGCCGGGATTCGAAAGGACCTGCGGCTCGACGCAAGGCCGGCGGTGAATGCATGAAAGCCTTCGTCGTCGATCGCTATCAGAAGCAGGCGCCCCTGCGCCTGGCGGACCTGCCCACGCCGCAGCCCCGTGAAGACGAAGTGCTGGTCGAGGTGCATGCCGCCGGCGTGAACCTGCTGGACGCGAAGCTGCGAAGCGGCGAGTTCAAGCTCATCCTGCCCTATCGCCTGCCGCTGATCCTGGGCCACGACGTGGCGGGCGTGGTCGTCAAGGTCGGCACGCGCGTGCGCCAGTTCCAGCCGGGTGACGAGGTCTATGCGCGGGTGGACGACCTGCGGATCGGCACCTTCGCTGAGTTCGTCGCGGTGAAGGAGGCGTCGCTGGCGCTCAAGCCCAAGGGGCTGACGATGGAGGAGGCCGCTTCGATTCCGCTGGTGGGGCTGACGGCATGGCAGGCGCTGGTCGAGAAGGCCCACCTGAAAAAGGGACAGAAGGTCTTCATCCAGGCCGGCTCAGGGGGCGTCGGCAGCTTTGCCATCCAGCTGGCCAAGCACCTGGGCGCCACTGTCGCGGCGACGACGGGCACGACGAATGTCGAGCTCGTCAAGGGGCTGGGCGCGGACGTCGTCATCGACTACAAGACGCAGGATTTCGAGGATGTGCTGCGCGACCATGACCTGGTGCTGAACAGCCAGGACAGCAAGACACTCGACAAGTCCCTGCGCGTCCTGCAGCGTGGCGGCCAGCTGATCTCCATCTCCGGGCCACCCGATCCCGAGTTCGCACGCGAGAGCGGGGCACCCGCGTTCCTGCGATGGGCGGTGCGGCTGCTGAGCGCGGGTGTGCGGCGCAAGGCGCGGCGATTGGGGGTGCGCTACGGCTTCCTCTTCATGAAGGCGAGCGGAAGCCAGTTGCGTGAGATCACCGAACTGATCGAGGCCGGGGCCATCCGCCCGGTGATGGACCGGGTGTTCCCGTTTGCGTTGACCAACGAGGCGCTGGCCTACGTCGAGGCCGGGCGCGCGAAGGGGAAGGTCGTCGTCAGCGTGAAATGAGCCGAGGCCGCCCAGCTCAGGCGCCCTTGCCAGCCTTGAGCGGCAACCCGATCAGCTGCTCCACGAAGCGCGCCCGCTCGGCGCGCTCGGACGCCGCGCCCTGCGTGGACATCAGCGACTCCGCCACCAGGTAGGCATACAGCAAGAAGGCGCGCGAGCGGGCTTCCAGCACCGGGAAACCGAGCGCCGAGAACAGCTGGGCGATGTAGGCCCGGCGGCTGGCGTCCGCTTCGTCCACCGCGCTGCGTGCCATGTTGTCGCGCCGGGCCCAGGCGCGGATGGCCAGCTCGATGCGGGCCGCGCGCAGGGCGGCCCGGCCGCGGAAAGGCAGCGAGAGCACGTCGCGCAGCTGTTCGCGCGGATCGGCATGCGCCTTTTCCAGCCGAGAGGTCAGCGCCTCGGTGGCACTTTCGCGCCAGGCCTGCAGTACCGCCCTCAGCAGCTCCTCCCGGTCGCGGAAGTGCCAGTAGAAGCTGCCGCGGGTGACCTTGAGCTGGCCGGCCAGCACGTCCACCCGCACATGGTCGATGCCCTGGTCCACCAGCACTTCGGTGGCCGCTTCGATCCAGGTGTCGGGCGTGAGGGGCGCGCGGGCCTCGGTGCTCTCGGCCTTGCGGCGCGGTTTGGCCGGCAGCGGGCGGACGGTGGGGCGAGGCGGAGCGGAAGCGTTGGACACAGTGGTGAATGGAACTCGGAATGGCGCCCATGATGCCATCGCCCGGCGCGGCCAACCAGGGCGGCGCCGCGCCGCAGGAGGCCGAGCCTAGACATAAACCCTGATAGGCAAGCCCGGCCGCCTCCTTATGATGCAGCCACGCCATACACCTGTGTATGGTGATGCAAGACAGGAGACACCGGCATGGCCACGCCAGGCTACGACCGCGGCTTCGACCCGCGAGACCTCGCTCCGCCGCGTGCCGTGCGCATCGCGCTGGACGACGGCAGCTTCGTGCTGCGCTCGCCGGAGCCGCTGAAGCCGTATGCGCGCTGCACCGGGGAATGGCTGGAGCGCTGGGCCGCGGAAACGCCGGATGCGGTGGCCTTTGCCGAGCGTCGGCCCGACGGTGAGTGGACGCGCCTGACGTGGAAGGACACTCGGGAACGCGTGGGGCGCATTGCGCAGAGCCTGCTGGGCTTGCGCCTGCAGCCGCAGGCGCCGGTGGTGGTGCTGTCGGACAACTCGCTGGACCACCTGCTGCTGGTGCTGGCCGCACAGCACATCGGCCGCGCGGTGTGCACCGTTTCCAGCGCCTATTGCCGCATGACACGCGACTACAGCAAGGTGCACAGCATCCTCAACACGCTCGGGCCGGCGCTGGTGTATGCCGACAATGTGGAGGTGTATGGGCCGCCACTGGCGAGCGCGGGGCTCAAGGCGGTAGTGGTGTTCAGCCACGGCGCCGACCGGTTCCCGGGCGCGCTGTCGTTCGACAGCCTCACCCGCACCGCCGAAGGCCCGCAGGTGATGCAGGCGATGGCCGAGGTGACACCCGACACGCATGCCAAGTACCTGCTGACCTCCGGCTCCACCGGGCACCCCAAGGTGGTGATCAACACCCATCGCATGCTGTGCGCCAACCAGCAGATGATTGCCCAGGCCTGGCGCTTCCTGGAGCACGAGAAGCCGGTGATCGTCGACTGGCTGCCCTGGAGCCACACCTTCGGCGGCAACCACAACACCAACCTGGTGCTGCGCAACGGCGGCACCCTGGTCATCGACGAAGGCCGGCCGGCCCCCGGGCTGGTGGAGAAGTCGCTTGCCAACCTGATCGAGGTGCAGCCGACGCTGTACTTCAACGTGCCGCGCGGCCTGGACCTGCTGCTGCCGCTGCTGGAGGCCGATGAGGCCGCGGCACGCCGCTTCTTCGAGCGCCTGCGCATGGTGTTCTATGCCGGCGCCGCGCTGCCCCAGGCCACCTGGGACCGGCTGCAGGCGCTGGCGCGCAAGGTGCGCGGCGAGGAGGTCTGGCTCACCACCTCCTGGGGCTCCACCGAAACATCGCCGGCCATCACCATGGCGCATTGGCGGCTGGAGCGCGCCGGCAACATCGGCCTGCCGCTGCCCGGGCTGGAGCTGAAGTTCGTGCCCAACGGCAGCAAGCTGGAGATGCGGGTGCGCGGCGTCAGCGTGTTTCCCGGCTACCGGGACGCGCCGCAGCTCACCGCCAAGGCCTACGACGAAGAAGGCTACTACTGCATGGGCGACGCCGGGCTGCTGGTGGACGAAGCGCGCCCTGAGCTCGGCATCGTGTTCAACGGCCGGGTGGCGGAGGACTTCAAGCTCACCACCGGCACCTGGGTGTCGGTGGGCACCTTGCGCGTGCGCGTGGTGTCGGCCCTGTCGCCGCTGGCGCAGGACGTGGTGGTCACCGGGCATGACCGCGACGAGGTCGGCGTGCTCGTCTTCCCGTCGGCCCAGGGCGCGGCGCTGCCGCCGGCCACTTTAGCGGCGCGCATCGGCGAGGCCTTGCGCGCACTCAAGGCGGAAGGCGGCGGTTCGTCCCAGGTGCCGGTGCGTGCCCTGGTGTTGGACGAGCCGCCCAGCGCCGACCACGGCGAGGTCACCGACAAGGGCTATGTCAACCAGGCGGCGGTGCTCAAGCGTCGCGCCGATCGCGTGGCCGCGCTGTACGACGGTGGCGCCGGCGTGGTGCGGGTGAACTGAATGAATGAAACCGAGGCGAACGACGTGCTGTCCGAATTCCAACCCGCCGGCGGCCTGCTGGCCGAGCTGTCCCTGCTGCGCGTGGAGTGCGCGGGGCCGTTGTTCCACCTGCGCCTGAACCGCCCGGCCAAGCGCAACGCGATCAACGACACGCTGGTGCGCGAGTTGCAGACCGCTTTCGTGCACCTGCCCAAGCAGGCGCGCGTGGTGGTGATCAGCGGCGAAGGTGCGCACTTCAGCGCGGGGCTGGACCTCTCCGAAGTGACCGAGCAGGACGTGGTGGAGGGTGTGTTCCATTCGCGCGCCTGGCACGCGGCTTTCGAGCAGATCCAGTACGGCCCGGTGCCGGTGATCGCGGCGCTGCACGGTGCGGTGGTGGGCGGCGGCCTGGAGCTGGCGGCCACCGCGCACCTGCGCGTGGCCGACCAGACGGCCTTCTTCGCCTTGCCGGAGGGCCAGCGTGGCATCTTCGTCGGCGGCAGCGGCTCGGTGCGCATCTCGCGCCTCATCGGCGTGTCGCGCATGACGGACATGATGCTCACCGGCCGGGTGCTCGATGCCACCGAGGCGGAAGCTGCCTCGCTCGTGAACTACCGGGTGCCCGAAGGCCAGGCGCTGGCCAAGGCGCTGGAGCTGGCGCACAAGGTGGCCGCGAATGCACCGCTGTCCAACTATGCCGTCACCCAGGCACTGCCCCGCATCGCGGAGATGGCGCCGGGCGACGGCCTCTTCCTCGAATCGCTGATGTCGGCCATTGCGCAAGGCGATGAGGCGGCCAAGCAGCGGGTGCGCGACTTCCTGGCCAAGCGCGCCGGCAAGGTGGGGAAGGCGGCATGAACACCACTCCCCAACCGAAAGGCCTGTTCCAGCGCTTCGAAGGCGTGGTGCTGCTCGACGGCGTGCGCACGCCGCAGGTGGACTACCAGGGCGCGTTCGCGGATGCCAACCCGATCGACCTGGGCATCAAGGTCGCGCGCGCGGTGCTCGCGCGCACCGACATCAACCCCGCCCAGGTGGATTCGGTGCTGGCCGGCAACATGGCGCCCGGCGGCTTCGACCAGTTCTACGTGCCGCGCCACATCGGCCTGTATGCCGGCGTGCCGCTGGAGGTGCCGGCGCTGATGTGCCAGCGCATCTGCGGCACCGGCTTCGAGCTGTTCCGCCAGGCCGGCGAGCAGATCAGCGCAGGCGTTGCGAGCCTGTGCCTGCTGGTGGGCACCGAATCGATGACGCGCAACCCGATCGCCGCCTTCGACCACCGCGGCGGCTTCCGGCTCGGTGCACCCATCGGCTTCAAGGACTACATGTGGGAGGCGCTCACCGATCCGGCGGCCGGCATCTCCATGATCCAGACGGCGGAGAACCTGGCGCAGCGCTACCAGGTCACACGAGAGGCGGTGGACGCCTTTGCATCGCGCTCCTTCGCGCGCGCGGTGGCGGCGCAGGCGGCGGGCTGGTTCGACGACGAGATCGTGCCCGTGCGCGATGAGGTGTTCGAGCTGGCCGGCTACCGGCCGCGCCGGCTCAAGCTGGCCGGCAAGGCGCAAGTCGCCGACCGCGACACCCACCCGCGGCCCACCAGCGTGGAGGTGCTCGCGTCCTTGCGCACCGTGTTCCCCCACGGCGTGCAGACCGGTGGCAACAGCTCGGCGCTCACCGATGCCGCGGCGGCCGCGCTGGTGGCCGATGAAGCGACGGCCAAGGCCTGGGGTCGCGCGCCGCTGGCCCGCATCGCGGCCGCGGCCGTGGTCGGCGTGCCGCCCGAGCTGATGGGCATCGGCCCGGCACCCGCGATTCGGCTGCTGCTGGCACGCTGCGGCCTGGCGCTGGACGACATCGCGCGTTTCGAGGTCAACGAAGCCCAGGGCGCGCAGACGCTCGCCGTGGCGCGTGAACTGCGGCTGGACGAGGAGCGGCTGAACGTGAAGGGCGGCGCCATCGCACTCGGCCATCCGTTGGCCGCCACGGGTGTGCGGCTCACCCTTTCGGTAGCGCGGCAGCTGCGCGAGGCGGGCGCGCGCTGGGGCATCGCGTCGGCCTGCATCGGCGGCGGCCAGGGCATTGCGCTGCTGGTCGAGAACCCCGAGGCCGCGCAATGAGCCGCAGCCACGTCTACCGCGTGAACGTGCAGTTCGGTGATTGCGATCCGGCCGGCATCGTGTTCTTCCCCAACTTCTCGCGCTGGATGGACGAAGCCTCGCTCGCCTTCTTCATGGCCTGCGGCGTGCCGCCCTGGCGCGAGCTGGTGAAGACGCGCGGGATCATCGGCACGCCGCTGCTGGAGATCCACACCCGTTTCTTCAAGCCGGCCACCTACGGCGAAACCATCGCGGTGCACACCGAGGTGGAAGAGTGGGCCGCCAAGACCTTCCGCCACCGCCACACCGTGCGGCGTGGCGACGACCTGCTGTGCGAAGGCACGGAGGTGCGCGCCTTCTGCCAGCGCGACCCGCACAACCCCGAGCGCATCCGCGCCATCCCCGTGCCCGAGGACATCAAGGCGCTGTGTACCTGACCCGTGCGCCTGCGCCGGCGCACCCCACAACAGCTCGAAGAGCTTCACAGGAGACAACGATGACTCGAACGATTCACCACCTGCTGGCGGCGGCGCTGTGCGCCGTGGCATCCACCGCCTGGGCCGACCTCACCATCGGTGTCAGCGTGCCGCTCACCGGCCCGGCCTCCGGCCTCGGCATCCCGATGAGCAATGGCGTGAAGATGTGGCCGCAGACCATCGGCGGCGAGAAGGTGAACGTCGTGATCCTCGACGATGCCACCGACCCCACCAAGGGTGTGCAGAACGCGCGCCGCTTCGTCAACCAGGACCATGCGGACGTGATCGTCGGCTCCGGCGCCACGCCGGTGGGCATCGCGATCGCGGAGGTGGCCTCCGAATCCAGGACGCCGCAGCTCAGCCTGTCGCCGATCGGCCTGCCGCCGGCCAAGGAGGGCTGGAGCTTCCGCATGCCGCAGAGCAACGGCGTGATGGCCAACGCCATGGTGGCGCACATGCAGAAGCAGGGCGTCAAGAGCGTCGGCTTCATCGGCTACACCGACGCCTATGGCGAGCAGTGGCTGCAGGAGCTCAAGCCCCGGCTGGAGAAGGCCGGCATCCGCCTGGTGGGCGAGGAGCGTTTTGCGCGCAGCGACACCAGCGTCACCGCCCAGGCCCTCAAGCTGGCCAGCGCCAACCCGGATGCGATGGTGGTGGTGGCTTCCGGCAGCGGCGCCGCCATGCCGCAGCTGGCATTGATCGAGCGCGGCTACAAGGGCAAGTTCTATCAAACCCATGCCGCGGCCACCAAGGACCTGATGCGCGTGGGCGGCAAGGCGGTGGAGGGCACGTTCGTCACCTCCGGCCCGGTGGTGGTGGCCGAGCAGCTGCCCGACAGCCACCCCAGCAAGGCGCTGGGTGTGAAGTTCAACGCCGCCTATGAGCAGGCCTATGGCGCCGGCTTGCGCAACCAGTTCGCCGCGCATTCCTACGACGCCTACCTGCTGCTGGACAAGGCGGTGCCGGTGGCGCTGAAGAAGGCCAAGGCCGGCACGCCGGAGTTCCGCGCGGCGCTGAAGGAGGCGCTGGAAGCCGGCACCCCGCTGGCCGTGACCCACGGCACGCTGGACTACACACCCACCGACCACTGGGGCTTCCGCCCGGACACCGGCGTGGTGATGAAGGTGGTCAACGGCGAGTGGAAGCTGGAGCCCTGAGTCGCGACCAGCCACACCCACACAGGCCATGGACTGGACCATCGCTTCCATCCTCGCGGTCGACGGGCTGACCAACGGCGCGGTGTATGCCCTCGTGGCCATCGCGCTGGTGCTGGTGTTCGCCGTGACCCGGGTGGTGTTCATCCCGCAGGGCGAGTTCGTCGCCTTCGGTGCGCTCACGATGGCCCTGTTCCAGGCCGGCCGGCTGCCGGGCACGGTGTGGCTGCTGCTCGGCCTGGTGCTGCTGGTGGCCGCGCTGGACGGCTGGCAGGCCTGGCGCCGCGGCTGGCCGCTGGCGCGATGGGCGCGGCAGGCCGTGCCCACACTGCTGCCCGCCTTGCTGGCCGTGGCCGCCGCCGCCGCGGTGGCGGGCCGGCAGGTCCCCATGCTGCTGCATGCCCTGCTCACGCTGGCGCTCATCACACCCATGGGCCCGCTGCTGTACCGCGTGGCCTACCGCTCGCTGGCGCACGCCACGGTGCTGGTGCTGCTGATCGTGTCGGTGGGGGTGCACTTTGCGCTCACCGGCCTGGGGCTGGTGGCCTTCGGCGCCGAGGGCTTCCGCAACCCGGGCTTCCTGGACCTGCGCCTGGCGCTGGGCCCGGTCACCGTCACCGGCCAGGCGTTGATCGTGCTGATGGTGGCGCTGGCACTCATCGCCGGGCTGTTCCTGTTCTTCGGCCGCACGCTCACCGGCAAGGCGCTGCGCGCCACCTCGGTCAACCGCACCGGCGCCCGGCTGATGGGCATCTCCAGCGACGGCGCGGGCGCGCTCAGCTTTGCGATGGCCGCCTTCATCGGCGCCTTGTCGGGGCTGCTGATCGGGCCCAGCACCACGGTGTTCTACGACACCGGTTTCCTGATCGGGCTGAAGGGCTTCGTGGCGGCGGTGTTCGGCGGGCTGGGCAGTTTTCCGCTCGCGCTGGTGGGCGCGGTGGGCGTGGGGCTGGTCGAGTCCTTTGCCTCGTTCTGGCAGAGCGCGCTGAAGGAGGCGATCGTGTTCACGGTGATCCTGCCGGTGCTGATGTGGCGCTCCTTCATCGATCCGCATGTGGAGGAGCACTGAATGGCGCGCGTGATCGATCCGCCGGCACCCTTGCTGCATGACACGCCGGCGCCGCCGGTGCGCCGGGGATGGGGCCGCCCCGCGATCCTGGGCGGCGGGCTGGCCTTGATGGTCGCGCTGCCGTGGCTGCCGGTGCCGGACTACTGGATCACCCAGCTCAACTACATCGGCCTGTTCGGGCTGGTGGCGCTGGGGCTGGTGCTGCTCACCGGCGTGGGTGGCCTCACGTCCTTCGGCCAGGCGGCGTTCGCGGGCATCGGCGCTTATGCCTCCGCCTGGTTGTGCGTGCGCTGGGGCGGCTCGCCGTGGCTGGGGCTGGCGCTGGGCCTGGGCATCACGGCGGGCGTGGCCTTGCTGCTGGGCTGGATCACGCTGCGCATGTCCGGCCACTACCTGCCGCTGGCCACCATCGCCTGGAGCCTGGCGCTGTACTACACCATGGGCAACGTGGACGCGCTGGGCAAGTACGACGGCCTGCTGGGCGTGCCGCCGATCTCGATCTTCGGCCTGCAGCTGCAGGACGAGCGCCGCATCTACCTGCTGATCTGGGGCTGCGCGCTGTGTGCCGGCATCGGCATCACGCGGCTGCTGGATTCGCGTGTCGGCCGCGTGATGCGCGCGCTCAACGCACATCGCGGCGGCGGCATCACCATGCCCGAGGCCATGGGGGCCTCCACCTTCCGCTACAAGGTGCTGATGTTCGTGCTGGCGGCCCTGCTGGCGTCGTTGTCGGGCTGGCTGTTCGCGCACATGCAGCGGGCGGTGAACCCATCACCCTTCGGCATCAAGTTCGGCATCGAGTACCTGTTCATGGCGGTGGTGGGCGGGGTGGGGCACGTGGGCGGTGCCTTCGTGGGCGCAGCCCTGGTGAAGATCGCCGAAGACCAGCTGCAGACCTGGCTGCCGGTGCTCTTTGGCACCTCGGGCAGCTACGAGGTCGTGGTGTTCGGCGTGGTGCTGGTGCTGGTGCTCAAGTTCGCGCCGGACGGCCTGTGGCCGCTGGTCGAACGGCTGCTGCCACGGCGCGCGCCTCAGCGGCCGG
This sequence comes from Ideonella sp. BN130291, assembly GCF_036231905.1. Taxonomy (NCBI): domain Bacteria; kingdom Pseudomonadati; phylum Pseudomonadota; class Betaproteobacteria; order Burkholderiales; family Sphaerotilaceae; genus Ideonella; species Ideonella sp. BN130291. The sequence goes on from NZ_JAZARE010000013.1 coordinate 136,609, forward strand.
ATCCCGCATTGGCCGCGCTGCCGCGCCGGTGCAAAGCTGCCGCCGGTGAGCCGCTGCTGCAGGTGCAGGGGCTGCGCAAGGCCTTCGGCGGCCTGGTGGCGGTGAACGACATCAGCTTCGAGCTGCGCGCCGGCGAGATCGTGGGCCTGATCGGGCCCAACGGGGCGGGCAAGTCCACCACCTTCAACCTGGTGTCCGGCGTGCTGGGTGCCACCGCCGGCGAAGTGCGGTTGTGCGGCCAGCGGGTGGACCGGCTGCCCGCGCGGGCGATCGCCCGCCGGGGCCTGGCGCGCACCTTCCAGCATGTGAAGCTCGTGCCCGAGATGACGGTGCTGGACAACGTGGCCCTGGGCACCTACCTGCGCACCTCGCGCGGCGCGCTGTCCGCCATGGCCGGCACCGACCGCCGGGAGGAGGCCCGTGCCCGCGCCGAAGCCGCGCTGCAGCTGCAGCGCGTGGGGCTGGGTGAGTGCCTGCACGAGCAGGCCGGCAACCTGGCGCTCGGCCAGCAGCGCCTGGTGGAGATCGCGCGTGCGCTGGCCGCCGACCCCTTGTTGCTGCTGCTGGACGAGCCGGCCGCCGGCCTGCGCCATCGCGAGAAGCAGGCCCTGGCCGCGGTGCTCAAGCAGCTGCGTGCCGAAGGCCTGAGCCTGCTGCTGGTGGAGCACGACATGGACTTCGTGATGCGGCTCACCGACCGCATCGTGGTGATGGAGTTCGGCACCCGGCTCATGGAGGGCACGCCCGCCGAAGTGCAGGCCAGCCCGCAGGTGAGGGCGGCGTACCTGGGCACGGAGGAGGCCCAGTGAGCCTCGCCCGGCCGCCCGAAGAGGCGAATTCCCGCCTGGCGGGAACGCGCGCAGCGCGAAGGGTGCACCAATGAGTGCGGCTTGTATGCCGATGACAACCTTGCAGGCCGAACGCGCCGTCGCACCGGCCGCGGCCACGGGCACTGCCCCCTTGCTGGAGATGACCGGCCTGCGCGCCGGCTACGGCAAGGCGGTGGTGCTGCAGGGGCTCGCGCTGGCCGCACGCGCCGGCGAGGTCGTCACCGTGATCGGCCCCAACGGTGCCGGCAAGTCCACCTTGTTGAACGCGCTGATGGGCCTGCTGCCGCACGAGGGCAGCCTGCGTTTCGATGGCCAGGACCTGCAGCAGCTCACGCTGGAAGAACGTGTGATGGCCGGCATCGCGCTGGTGCCCGAGAAGCGCGAGCTCTTCGGCAGCATGAGCGTGGAGGACAACCTGCTGCTGGGCGGCTGGCGCGCGCACAAGCTGCGCCGGCGCGATGCGCCCCAGCAGATGGAGCGGGTGTACGGCCTGTTCCCGCGCCTGAAGGAGCGGCGCGCCCAGGCGGCCGGCACCTTGTCCGGCGGCGAGCGCCAGATGCTGGCCATCGGGCGCGCATTGATGAGCGGGCCGCGCCTGCTGATGCTGGACGAGCCCAGCCTCGGGCTGGCGCCGCTGGTGGTGCGCGAGATCTTCCACATCATTGCCAGCCTGCGCGACACCGGCGTCACGCTGCTGCTGGTGGAGCAGAACGCGCGCGCAGCCCTGCAGGTGGCCGACCACGGCCATGTGCTGGAGACAGGCGAGTTCGTGCTGCACGGGCCGGCCGCCACGCTGGCCACCGACCCGCGCGTGATCGACACGTACCTGGGCAGCGACAGAAAGGATTGACATGACGTTCGCAACGGCCGGGAGGTACTGAGATGCAGATCCACGGACAAGCCGCCTTGGTCACCGGCGGCGGCAGCGGGCTCGGCGAAGCGGTGGCGCGGGCGCTGGCCGCGGCGGGCGCCAGGGTGTCGGTGCTGGACCGCAATGCCGAGGGCGCGCAGCGCGTGGCCGATGCGATCGGCGGCCGGGCCTTCACCTGCGATATCGCTGACACCGCCAGCCTGCAGCAGGCGCTGGACGGCGCCAGCGCCGCCCACGGCACAGCGCGCATCGTGATGAACATCGCCGGCATCGGCACCGCCAAGCGCGTCATCGGCAAGGACGGGCAGCCCGCGCCGCTGGAGGACTTCGAGCGTGTGGTGCGCATCAACCTGATCGGTACCTACAACGTGGTGCGCCTGGCGGCGGCCGCCATGGCCAGGCTCGAGCCGCTGGCCGGCGGCGAGCGCGGCATGGTGCTGATGACCGCCTCGGTGGCGGCGTACGACGGCCAGGTGGGCCAGGAAGCGTATTCGGCGTCCAAGGGCGGCCTGGTCTCCATGACGCTGCCGCTGGCACGCGACCTGGCGCAGCACGGCATCCGCGTGGTCACCATCGCGCCGGGCCTGTTCGAGACGCCGCTGATGAAGACCTTGCCCGACGCAGTGCAGCAATCGCTGGCGGCCTCCATCCCGTTCCCGCCCCGGCTGGGCCAGCCGGAGGAGTTTGCGGCCCTGGCGCTGCACGCGGTGACCAACGGCCACCTCAATGGCGAGACCATCCGGCTCGATGGTGCGCTGCGCATGGCGCCGCGCTGAATTGTGGGGTGAGGCACGCGCAGCTTCGCAGGCTTGTCCGCCGCTGGAAGAATCTGTTACGCGCCGAACCCGTTGTGACCTCCGGCCGCCGCGCTAGAGTGGCCCGGCCGTGCCCCCGGCACGCCCACAACACACCGCCTGACTGGAGACGCCCTCATGCTGCTTGCCGATCGAACGCTTCCGCACCTGCCGCTTGTCCACCGCCTGCTGCTGGCGGTGATGACCACCGGCTTCGTGGCCACGGCCCAGGCCGCCTCCCCCGCGCCGGTGGCCGCCGAGAACGGCATGGTGGTCACGGCGCAGCACCTGGCCAGCCGGGTCGGCGTGGACGTGCTCAAGGAAGGCGGCAACGCCATCGACGCCGCGGTGGCGGTGGGTTATGCGCTCTCGGTGGTGTACCCGGCGGCCGGCAACCTGGGCGGCGGTGGTTTCATGACCATCCAGCTGGCCAACGGCCGCAAGACCTTTCTCGACTTCCGCGAAAAGGCGCCGCTGGCCGCCACGCCCAACATGTACCTCGGCCCGGACGGCAACGTGGTCAAGGGCCTGAGCACCACCGGCCACCTCGCCGTGGGTGTGCCCGGCAGCGTCGCCGGCCTGGAATACGCGCTGGCCCACTACGGCAGCATGAAGCGCGCCACGCTCATGGCACCGGCGATTGCCTATGCCGAGCGCGGCTACACCCTTGAGCAGGGCGACGTGGAGCTGCTGCACACCGCCACCGAGGATTTCCGCAAGGACCCGGCCACCGCCGCCATCTTCCTCAACCGCGGCGAGCCGTTTGCGCCCGGCCAGAAGCTGGTGCAGCGCGACCTGGCCAAGACGCTGAAGCTCATCCGCGACAAGGGCGCCGACGGCTTCTACAAGGGCCCGGTGGCCGCGGCCATCGTCGCGTCCAGCCAGGCGGGCAAGGGCATCATCACCCAGGCCGACCTGGACCAGTACAAGGTGCGCGAGATGGCGCCGGTGGAGTGTGACTACCGCGGCTACCACGTGGTGTCGGCGCCGCCGCCCAGCTCCGGCGGCGTGATCATCTGCGAGATCCTCAACGTGCTGGAGGGCTATCCGCTCAAGGAGATGGGCTTCCGCTCGGCGCAGGCGGTGCATGTGCAGGTGGAGGCCATGCGCCATGCCTACGTGGACCGCAACAGCTACCTCGGCGACCCGGACTTCGTGAAGAACCCGCTGGACCGCCTGCTGGACAAGGCCTACGCCGGCAAGATCCGCGCGGCCATCGACCCCGCCAAGGCCGGCGTGTCCAAGGACATCAAGCCCGGCGTGGCACCGCACGAGGGCAGCAACACCACCCACTACTCGATCATCGACAAGTGGGGCAATGCAGTGTCGGTCACCTACACCCTGAACGACTGGTTCGGCGCCAAGGTCACGGCGCAGGGCACCGGCGTGCTGCTCAACGACGAGATGGACGACTTCACCGCCAAGATCGGCGTGCCCAACCTCTACGGCCTGGTGCAGGGCGAGGCCAACGCCATCGCCCCGGGCAAGCGGCCGCTCAGCTCGATGAGCCCCACCATCGTCACCAAGGACGGCAAGCCGGTGATGGTGGTGGGCACGCCCGGCGGCAGCCGCATCATCACCGCGGTGCTGCACACCATCATCAACGTGATCGACTACGACATGACGATCCAGGAGGCGGTGGACGCACCGCGCTTCCACCAGCAATGGCTGCCGGAGGCCACCAACGTCGAGAACTTCGCGCTCAGCCCGGACACGCGCCGCATGCTCGAAGGCATGGGCCACAAGTTCGGCGGCGCGCAGCCGGCCAACCACCTGGCCGCCATCCTGGTGGGCGCGCCGTCGCTGGCCGGCAAGCCGGTGGGCAACAATCGCTACTACGGCGCCAACGACCCGCGGCGCAACACCGGGCTGGCGCTGGGGTACTGATCCGCGCAGGCATGCCCGTCGTGCGGGGGCGGTGCCACGAGGCGGGGCCCTCGATCGACCGCAGGCGAACTGCGCCTGCGACCGCGGGCCGATGCACCTGCGGCTCGCGCAGCTCAGGTCGCGCACCAGGCTGCCACGCGCTCCCACAGCCCATGGGTGAGCGCCCAGCCGGATGCGGCGGCCACCATCGCGCCGGCGCTGCGCGCCGGCCAAGCGCTGGGGGCGCGGCCGCCGGGGCCGGCCAAGCGACGCAGCGCCAGCGGCAGCAACACCAACGCCGGCGCAGACGCTAGCGCGAAGCTGCCCATCGTGGCTGCGCCCAGCCAGGGGCTGTCCGCCAGCGCCGCCAGCAGCAAGGCCGCTTGGGACAGGCCGCATGGCCACAGGATCCAGCTGCTGCCGGCAGCGGCGGCACGGCCGGGCCCGGCGATGCGATGCCAGCCAGGCGACGCGCCCGCTGCAGCGGGCGCCAGGGCGGCCGAAGCCCCGCTGCGCCAGGTGGGCAGCCGGCCGGTGACCAGCATCCACACGCCCAGCGCGAGAGCACCCGCATGCAGCAAGGTCCACAAGGGCCGCAGCAGCGGCGCCAGCTCCGCCAGGCTGCGCAGCGCGGCCATGCTGCTCGCTGCCACCGCACCGGCGAGCGCATAACCGGCCACGCGGCCCAGGTGGAAGGCCGGCGGCGCCGATCGCGATGCGCCGCAGCCACGCAGCACGGCAGCACAAGGGGCGCTGCACATCGCTGCACAGTGCGGCGAGCCGGCCAGGCCCATCAGGGCGGCGGCTGCCAGCAGGGCGGGGCCATTCATGTCAGCGCCGCCCGGGGGGCAACGAACGAAGTAAGCGTGGGGGTCGTTCCATCTCAGATGATTCTCGAGAAGCGGGCGCGCGTGGTGTCGTCCTGCAGGTAGCGGTCGAACACCATGGCCACCGCACGCACGAAGTACCAGCCTGCTGGTGTGACCTGCACGGCGCGGGGCTCCAGCACCACCAGGCCGGCATCGGCCAGTGGCCGCAGCCGCTCCAGCTCACTGCGGAAGTGGCTGTCCATGCTGACGAGGTGCGCCGATTCGATCGATTCGAACTCCAGCCGGCCCTGGCACATCAGCGCCATGATGACCGCGCGGCGCAGCAGGTCGTCGCGCGACAAAGCCAGGCCGCGCACGGTGGGGAAGTCGCCCTGCCGCAGCGCGTCGTAGTACTCGTCCAGCGTCTTGGCGTTCTGGCTGTAGCTGGCCCCGACGCGGCCGATGGCCGACACGCCCAGCGCCACCAGGTCGCAGTCGGGCTGGGTGCTGTAGCCCTGGAAGTTGCGGTGCAGCCGGCCCTGGCGCTTGGCCGCGGCGAGTGAGTCGCTGTGCAGCGCGAAGTGGTCCATGCCGATGTAGTCGTAGCCCGCCTGCAGGAAGCCGTCGATCGCGCCGCTCAGCATGCCGATGCGGGTGGCGGCCGCCGGCAGGTCGGCCGAGGCGATGCGCCGCTGCGGCTTGAAGCGCTGCGGCAGGTGGGCATAGGCGTACAACGCGATGCGGTCGGGCCGCAGCCGCGACACCTGGGCGATGGTGCGCTGGAAGGAGGCTTCGGTCTGCAGCGGCAGGCCGTAGATCAGGTCCACGTTGATGGATTCATAGCCCAGCGCCCGGGCGCTCAGCATCAAGCCCTCCACCGATTCGAAGGACTGCACCCGGTGCACCGCCTTCTGCACATCGGCGTCGAAATCCTGCACGCCCAGGCTGAGCCGGTTGAAACCGAGGGAGGCCAGGTGCGCCAGGCGCTCGGGCGTGGCGGTGCGCGGGTCGACCTCGATGGACATTTCCGCGCCCGGCACGAAATGGAAGGCCCGGCGCAGCGAGGTCATGAGGCGTGTGAGCTCCTCGTCGCTCAGGAAGGTGGGCGTGCCGCCGCCCAGGTGCAGCTGCGAGGCCACCTCCTTCGGGCCCAGCACCGCCACGTGCAGCGCCATCTCGCGCTCCAGTGCGTCCAGGTAGTCCGCCGCGCGCTCATGGTGCCGGGTGATCACCTTGTTGCAGGCGCAGTAGTAGCAGACCGATTCGCAGAACGGGATGTGCACGTACACCGACAGCGGCGGCCGGCCGCCGATGGTGGCCCCCTCGGCGCGCTGGCGCAGCGCCTGGCGGTACTCGGCCGCGCCATAGGCTTCGACGAAGCGGTCGGCCGTGGGGTAGGAGGTGTAGCGCGGCCCGTTCATGTCCAGCCGTTGCAGCAGCTCGGGCGGGAACAGCGGGGTGCGCGGGGGCGGGCAGAGCGTGGGAGCGTCCATGGCCGCTACTGTGGCAAGCGCCGGGCGCCATGGCCTTGATTTGGCTCAAGCGCCCGCACGCCCGCCTGGCAAAGAATGGGGCAGCTCTTGAGGTTGCGCATGCTGACACCGACGAACCCTCCCTCCATCCCCCCGCGAGCGGCCGCCGACGCCGATGGGTTGCACCCGCTGAAGGTGGCCTGCTCCAGCTGCAACCTGCGGGAGTTGTGCTTGCCTGTCGGGCTGTCCGGCGCCGACCTGCAGCGCCTGGACGGGCTGGTGGCCACCCGGCGCGCCGTGCCCCGCGGGCAGACGCTGTTTCGCATCGGCGATCCGTTCAAGGCGGTGTACGCCGTGCGCACCGGTTTCTTCAAGACCCGGGTGAGCGCCGAGGACGGCCGCGACCAGGTCACCGGCTTCCAGATGGCCGGCGAGCTGCTGGGCCTGGACGGCATCAGCACCGACCGGCACAGCTGCGACGCGGTGGCGCTGGAGGATTCGCAGGTCTGCACCATTCCTTATGAGGACCTGGAATCGCTGTCGCGCGAATTCACCGAGCTGCAGCACCAGTTCCACAAGATCATGAGCCGCGAGATCGTGCGCGACCATGGCGTGATGCTGCTGCTGGGCAGCATGCGCGCGGAAGAGCGGCTCGCCGCCTTCCTGCTCAACCTCACCAAGCGCCTGCAGGCCCGCGGATTCTCTCCCTCGGCCCTGGTGCTGCGCATGACCCGCGAAGAGATCGGCAGCTACCTCGGGCTGAAGCTCGAGACCGTGAGCCGCACCTTCTCGAAGTTCCAGGACGATGGTGTGCTGGAAGTCAAGCAGCGCCAGATCCGCGTGCTGGACCAGGCCGCCTTGCAGCGGCTGGTGAACAGCCCCAGCTGCTGAACCCGGCCGCGCGGCGCTACCAGCGCGGCAGGCCTTCGGGGTCGGCCAGCAGCTGCGACAGCGCGCCCGCGCTCGCCGTGGTGGCCCAGAAGATGAGGAAGGTGACGGTGTAGACCGCCTGCACCGGCCATTCGATCGGCGTGACGCCAAACCACTGCAGCGTGTGCGGGTCCACCACCACGAACACCAGCGCGGCCTGCACGCCGGCCACCAGGAAAGCCGGCCACAACAGCATCAGCACCCGTTGCGCGAAAGGCAGTGGCGTGGGGCGGGTGGGCATGGCAGCGGCCGGCATGGTGCTCAGCGCCCGGCAGCCGTGGCCGCGTGGTTGCGCGCCTGCAGTGCCGGTGCATCGGCGGTGGCCACCGGCCGCGGCTTCACCACCGGGGCGATCGAGTCCATCACGCTGCGGTCGCTGCCATGCCAGATGAACACCGCGGTGACCGCACAAGCCAGCACCACCGACACGGGGCCACCCAGCACCAGCCACATCACCTTGACGCGCCACCAGGGCGTGGGGGCGGCGGACGGCGGAGCGGAAGAAAGCACGGCGTGGGTCATGGGTGGTCTCCTGTTCAGCGCGGCACGACGAAGGTGGATTTCTCGCTCACCTCGGCGTCGCTGTGGTGGCCGTCCGGCCCCAGGCGCTCGATCTCGAACTGCATCGGGTGGGCGCCCGGATGCGCCTTCCGGGCCGTCTCGTGCGGCACCTGCACCGCCACCGCGAACCAGCGGGCACCGGCGGCCGGCACCTCCAGCTCGGTGGCGCCATTGATGCGGGCCTGCTCCAGGCCCTTCACCCCGACGCGATAGCGCTGGGGCGCCTCGGTGGCGTTCATCACCTGCAGGCGGTACACGTTCTCGATGCGGCCGTCCTCCACCATGCGGGCCAGCGAGGTGCGGTCGCGCACCACGTCCACCCTGAATGGCTGGCGCAGGGCCAGGCTGGTGCCCAGCGCGCCGACGATGGCGATCAGCACCGTGCCGTACACCAGCACACGCGGGCGCAGGGCGCGCCTGAGCATCTGGGCACGCGTGAGCTTTTGCGTCATGCCGTTCTGCGTGGCATAGCGGATTAGGCCGTGCGGGTAGTGCATCTTGTCCATCACGCCGTTGCACACGTCGATGCAGGCGGCGCAGCCGATGCAGTCGGACTGCAGGCCGTCGCGGATGTCGATGCCGGTGGGGCACACCTGCACGCACAGGCCGCAGTCGATGCAGTCGCCCAGGCCCAGGGTCTTGAGGTCGGCGCTGCGCGCCCGGGTGCCGCGCGGATCGCCACGCGCCGTGTCGTAGCTGATGATCATCGTGTCGCGATCGATCATCGCGCCCTGGAAGCGGGCATACGGGCACATGTACTTGCACACCTGCTCGCGCAGGTAGCCTGCATTGCCGTAGGTGGCAAACCCATAGAACAGCACCCAGAACCATTCCCACGGGCCGAAGCTGAACTGCAGCGCCTCGGCGGCCAGCGTGCGGATGGGGGTGAAGTAGCCGACGAAGGTGAAGCCGGTCCACAGCGCGATGGCGATCCAGATCACCTGCTTGCCGCCCTTGCGCAGCAGCTTGGTTGCGCTCCAGGGCGAGGCATCCAGCTTCAGGCGCTGCATGCGGTCGCCCTCCAGATGGCGCTCCACCCAGAGAAAGATCTCGGTGTACACCGTCTGCGGGCAGGCGTATCCGCACCACAGGCGCCCGGCCAGCGCGGTGAAGAAGAACAGCGAAAACGCGCTGACCACCAGCAGCCCCGTCAGGTAGATGAAGTCCTGCGGGTACAGCACCAGGTCGAAGATGTAGAAGCGCCGCGAGGCCAGGTCGAACAGCAGTGCCTGCCGGCCGTTCCAGGGCAACCAGGCCAGGCCGTAGAAGAGGGCCTGCGTGAGCCACACCAGGGCCCAGCGCCAGGCGGCGAACCAGCCATGGACGGCGCGGGGATAGATCTTTTCCTGCTTGGCGTACAGCGATACCAGCTGCCCGTCGTTGGCGGCGGGCTGGATGGGGATCACGCGGGCGACGCCCTGGCTCATGGTCGTCTTTCGTTACTGCGTCGACGCAACGGCCTGGCCCCTGGGCTGCGACAGGCTCCACACGTAGCTCGCCAGCACATGAATCTGCTCAGGCGACAAGCGGCTCGCATGCGCCGGCATCACGTTGGTCTTGCCGTTGTTGATCATCGCGACCACCGCGTCCTCGCCCCAGCCGTGCAGCCACACCTTGTCGGTGAGGTTGGGTGCGCCCAAGGCCTGGTTGCCGCGGCCGTCGGGACCGTGGCAGGCGGCGCAGGCCGCGAACTTGGCGCGGCCGAGTTGCGCGGCCAGGCTGTTGTGCGGGCTGCCGGAGAGGCTGAGCACGTAGTTGGCCACGTTGCGCACGTCCTGCTCGCCGCCCACGGCGGCGGCCATCGGTGGCATCTGGCCCTGGCGGCCCTGGGTGATGGATTCCGCGATCTTCTCCGGTGTGCCGCCGTGCAGCCAGTCGTTGTCCGTGAGGTTGGGAAAGCCCTTGCTGCCGCGCGCGTCCGAGCCGTGGCAGGTGGCGCAGTGGTTGACGAACAGGCGCTCGCCGATGCCCATCGCCTGCGGCTCGCGGGCCAGCTGGTCCGCCGGCAGGCCGGCAAAGCGGGCGTACAGCGGCGCCGTCGCCTCACGGGCCTTGCGCTGTTCGGCCGCGTGCTGGGCGGTGCTGCTCCACTGGAGCGTGCCGTCCGCGCTGCCCAGGCCAGGGTAGAAGATCAGGTAGCCGAAGGAGAACAGCACGGTGGCCACGAACAGGCCCATCCACCAGCGCGGCAGCGGGTTGTTCATCTCGCGCAGGTCCTCGTCCCACACATGGCCGGTGGTGTTGTCGCCGGCCATCACCTTGCGGCGGGCGGCGATCACCAGCAGCGCCAGGCAGGCGATGAGGCTCAGGATGGTGACGATCGCGATGGTGACGGACCAGCCTTGGCTGAAGAAGTCGCTCATCGCCGCGCTCCCCGGGCCACGTCGTCCTCCAGCGGCAGGCGGGCGGCATCGTCGAAGGCGGCGCGGCGGGACGGCCGCCAGGCCCAGGCGGCGATGCCGGCGAAGATCAGGGCGCTCACCAGGGTGATGGCGCTGCGCAGGTCATTGATGTCCATGATCGGATGTCCTTCTCACTTCACTTGGGTGCCCAGTACCTGCAGGTAGGCCACCAGCGCATCGAGCTCGGTCTTGCCCTTCACCGCGTCGCCGGCAGCGGCGATCTCGGCCTGGCTGTAGGGCACGCCCAGGCGCTTGAGGGCCACCATGCGGGGGGCCATGCTGGCGGGCTCCACCGCGGCACGCTCCAGCCAGGGGTAGGCCGGCATGTTGGATTCGGGCACCAGGTCGCGCGGGTTCAGCAGGTGCAGGCGATGCCATTCGTCGCTGTACTTGCCGCCCACGCGGTGCAGGTCCGGGCCGGTGCGTTTGCTGCCCCACTGGAACGGATGGTCGTAGACGAATTCGCCCGCGGTGGAGTAGTGGCCGTAGCGCAGCGTCTCCGCGTGCAGCGGGCGGATCATCTGCGAGTGGCAGTTGTAGCAACCCTCGCGCAGGTACACGTCGCGCCCGGCCAGCTGCAGTGCGTCGTAGGGTTTCAGGCCCGCCACCGGCTGGGTGGTCGAGCGCTGGAAGAACAGCGGCACGATCTCCACCAGGCCGCCCACGGCCACGGTGATGAGGATCAGCACGATCATCAGGAAGTTGCTGGTCTCGATGCGCTCGTGACCGCGCGCTTGAGCGTGTTCAGACATGTCGAAGTTCCTCCGGTCAGGCGGCGGCCACGGCTGCCGCGGGGAGGGCGGCAGCCCCCGTGCGCGGCGCAGCCCGCACCGTCATGGCGACGTTCCAGGCCATCACGCCCATGCCGCTGAGGTACAGCAGGCCGCCGCACAGCCGCACCACGTAGAACGGAAAGGTGGCCTTCACGCTTTCGACGAAGCTGTAGACCAGCGTGCCGTCGGGGTTGAGCGCGCGCCACATCAGGCCCTGCATCACACCGGCGATCCACATGGCGGCGATGTAGAGCACCACGCCCAGGGTCGCGATCCAGAAGTGCAGCTCGATCGCCTTGACGCTGAACATCCGGGTCTGGCCGAACATGCGCGGGATCAGGTAGTACAGCGAGCCCATGGTGATGAAGCCCACCCAGCCCAGGGCGCCGGCATGCACGTGGCCCACGGTCCAGTCGGTGTAGTGCGACAAGGCGTTCACCGTCTTGATGGACATCATCGGGCCCTCGAAGGTGGACATGCCGTAGAACGACAGCGCCACGATCAGGAACTTGAGGATCGGGTCGTCGCGCAGCTTGTGCCAGGCACCCTGCAGCGTCATCACGCCGTTGATCATCCCGCCCCAGCTGGGCGCCAGCAGCACCAGCGAGAACAGCATGCCCACGCTCTGCGCCCAGTCGGGCAGGGCGGTGTAGTGCAGGTGGTGCGGGCCCGCCCACATGTAGGTAAAGATCAGGGCCCAGAAGTGCACGATCGACAGCCGGTACGAATACACCGGCCGCTCGGTCTGCTTGGGGATGTAGTAGTACATCATCCCGAGGAAGCCGGCCGTGAGGAAGAAGCCCACCGCGTTGTGGCCGTACCACCACTGCACCATGGCGTCCTGCACGCCGGCGTAGGCCGAGTAGCTCTTCCAGAAGCTCGCCGGCATGGCGGCGCCGTTCACCAGGTGCAGCAGCGCCACCGCGAGGATGAAGGCGCCGAAGAACCAGTTGGCCACGTAGATGTGGCGCACGCGGCGCTTGCCGATGGTGCCGAAGAACACGATCGCATAGGCCACCCACACCAGCGTGATGAGCACATCGATCGGCCACTCCAGCTCGGCGTATTCCTTGCCCTGCGTGTAGCCCAGCGGCAAGGTGACGGCTGCGGCCACGATGACCAGCTGCCAGCCGACGAAGGTGAAGCGGGCCAGCCAGGGCGCGAACAGCCGCACCTGGCAGGTGCGCTGCACCACGTGGAAGCTGGTGGCCATGAGGGCGCAGCCGCCGAAGGCAAAGATCACCGCATTGGTGTGCAGGGGCCGCAGCCGGCCGTAGCTCAGCCACGGAATGCCGAAGGTCAGGTCGGGCCAGGCGAGCTGGGCGGCGATGATCACGCCGACCAGCATGCCGACCACTCCCCACAGCACCGCGGCAAGCGCGAAACCGCGGACAGGATCGTCGTCGTACACCGGCGCGACGGAGGCGGAGGCAGCCATGTTGCGCGTCCTTTCAGGGCAATGGAATTGAACTGATTCCATTGTTCGGGACAGGGGCTTCCCAGGGCTTGACGGCGATCAAGTGCCCGGTGTTTTGCGCTGCGTCAGCGGTTCGTCGAGGATGCGTTCGCCTTCACGCGCCAGGTCATCGAACTGGCCACCGTGCAGCGCCCAGGCGAACACGCCCAGGATGGCCAGCACCAGCAGGGCCGACACGGGAATGAGCAGGTACAGGATGTCCATCACGAGTGCGCACGGGCCAGCCGCAGCGAGTTGCCAACCACCAGCAGCGAGCTGAGTGCCATGCCGAGCCCGGCGGCCCAGGGCGGCAGCGCGCCGGCCAGGGCGAGCGGCACGCAGGCCAGGTTGTAGGCGGCGGCCCAGGCCAGGTTCTGCCGCATCACCCGCACGGTGCGGCGGGCCAGGCGGCGCGCGTGCACGAAGTCCGCGAGCCGGTTCGACAGGATCACCGCGTCCGCATGCACCCGCGCCACGAAGGCGCCGTGCGCCATTGCGAACGACACGTCGGCCTGGGCCAGCACGGGTGCGTCGTTGACGCCATCGCCCACCATCGCCACCCGCGTGCCGTCCGCCTGCGCCCGGCGGATGGCAGCGAGCTTGGCGTCGGGCGAGCAGCCGCCTTGTGCATCGGCGATGCCCAGGCGGGCCGCGAGTGCGGACACGCGCGATGGCGCATCGCCGGACAGCAGGCTGACCCGCACGCCATCCACCCGAAGCGCCTGGATGGCCGCGGCGGCATCCGGCCGCTGGGCTTCATCGAACTCCAGGCACAGCAGCGGCCGGCCCGGCCGACCGAAGAAGGCCTGCAGGTGATCGCCCGCGGCCTGCGCCATGTGGGGCTGGCCCAGCCAGGCGGCTGATCCCAGGCGCCATTCGCAACCCTGTTCGTCCCATGCGCTCAGTCCCGCGCCGGATGTCTCCTGCACCGTCTGCCAACGGGGGGTGGCATCGGCTTGTGGCACCGCCTCGGCCAGTGCCTGCGACAGCGGGTGCTGCGACCAGCGCGCCAGCCCGGCGGCGGCCTGCAGCAGGGCGTCGGGTGCCTGGCCCGGGGCACCGGACACGAGCCGTGCACCGCGCCACGCCGGCCGGGTGTCGGTCAGCGTGCCGGTCTTGTCGATGAACACCTGGCTCACCTGGGCCAGGTCTTCGAGCGCATCCACGCGGCGCAGCAGCACGCCCCGGCGGGCGAGCGCACCCGTGGCGCTGAGCAGGGCCGACGGTGCGGCCAGCGACAGTGCGCACGGGCAGGTGACGATCAGCACCGACACCGCCACCCAGACCGCGCGCGACGGATCGATCGCCTGCCAGGCCAGCACCGCGACTGCGGCCAGCAGCAGCACGCACCAGAGGAAGGGGCCGGCACACCGGTCGGCCAGCCGGGTGACGGCGGGCCGCTGCGACAGCGCGTCGCGCACCAGCGCCACGATCGCCTCGTAGCGTGTGTCCAGGCCCACCTGCAGTACCTGCATCACCACCGGCGCGCCCAGGTTCACGCTGCCGGCGATCAGCGTGTCTCCCGCGGCCTTGGCCACCGGCCGCGATTCACCGCTGAGCAGCGCCTCGTCGGCCTGCGTGGCACCGTCGAGCAGCACGCCGTCGGCAGGGAACGCCGCCCCCGCGGCCACGCGCACCCGGTCCAGCGGCACCAGGCGGTGCACGCTCACGGTGTGGCTGCTGCCGTCGTCAGCCAGCCGTTGGGCTGTCTGCGGCAGTTCGCCCAGCGCCTGCTCCAGCGTTTCGGCCGCCCGGTGGCGCGCCTTCATCTCGAGGTAGCGGCCGAGCAGCAGGAAACTGACGAACATGCCGAGTGAATCGAAGTACACCTCGCTGCCGAACCAGCCGCCGGGGCTGAAGGCGGCCGCGCTGCTGGCCACGAAGCACACCGCGATGCCGATCGCCACCGGCACATCCATGCCGATGCGGCGGCGGCGCAGCGCGTGCCAGGCACCGGCGAAGAAGGGCCCAGCGGAGAACAACAGCACCGGCAAGGTGAGCAGCCAGCTCGCCCACTCCAGCAGGCGGCCCAGGTCGGGAGCCAGCTCGCCGGGCCCGGCCACGTAGGCCGGCGCGGCCATCATCATCACCTGCATGGCGCAGAAGCTGGCCACGAACAGCCGCCACAGCAGCCGCCGTGATTCAGCCAGCCGCAGGGCACGCGCCTGGGCGGTGGTGTCGGGCACCGCGTCGTAGCCGGCGGCCTGTACCGCCTGCACCAGCTGCGACGCGCGCACGCGCGATGGTGACCAGCGCACCGTGGCACGCTGCGCCGAGGCATTCACCTCGGCGGCCAGGACACCGTCGACGCCGGTGAGTGCGTTCTCGATCAGCCCGGCGCAGGCGGCGCAGTGCATGCCACCGAGCTGGAACGAGGACTCCGCCACAGCGCCCTCGGCCGACGGCCGCATGCGCGTGAAACGCGCCAGCTCCACCGGGTCGTCGAGCACGGCCAGCGGGACGGCAGGATGGGGAAGGGCGGCGGCGTGGGTCATGAGGCGGCTTCCAGGCGAATCTAGCGGCGGCCTGCAGCGACCGGCCTGACGAATGTCAAGAACGCGGGGCGGGTGATGCAGCGCAACCCTTGCCCGGGCCGGCGGCTTGTCGCACATCAACACCACCGCGCCGCCGAGCCGGCACATTGCCTCACCCGAATCACGCCCAGAGCACGCCATGCAGACCATCGCCCCGGTGATTCCCGCTGCCCAGCCCCTGACGCGGCCCCGGCGCACCAGCGACCCGGCCGCTGTGAACCCGTTGCCCGCGCTGCTGGCCGATGCCTGCCGGCCGGGCGTGCTGGGCACGGGCGCCGCAAGCGCGCTGGCTGCGCTGGCGCAGGAGGAGAGGGTGGCCGCTGGCGCGCAGGTGCTGCGCAGGAGCGAAGCCGCTTCGTCGCTGTGGCTGGTCAGCCGAGGCAGCGTTGCCTTGGGGCTGCGCTGCGGCCCCACGCTGCAGCAACGCCGCTCGGTCGATGCCGGCGAGTGGCTGGACCTGGGCAGCGCGCTGCTGCACGGCCAGTACGGCGAGGACGCCGAAGCGCAGACCGATGCGGTGCTGCATCGGCTGCCGCTGCCCGCGGTGCTGCGCTGCGCCCAGGCCCACCCCAGCGTGATGCCGGCGCTGGCCACCGCGCTGGCGGCGCAGGTGCGGGGCCTGGTCGAAGGAACGCGCGGCCTGATGACCAAGGATGTGCTGGCCCGCTGCGCCACCTGGCTGCTGGCCCAGGCCGAGCTGCAGCGCGATGCGGAAGGCCGGCTCACGGGGCGGCTTCAGCTGCAGGTGCGCAAGCGCTCGGTCGCGCAGCAGCTGGGCACCACGGCCGAGACGTTTTCACGCACCTTGCGGCACCTGAGCCGGCAGGGGCTCATCGACGTGCGGGGCTATGCCATCTCGCTGCTGCAGGTGCAGGCCTTGCAGCGCCTGGCGGAGCCGGACGCACGCTGAAGCGGCCTGGTACTCACCATGAAAAAGGAGGGCCGGTGGCCCTCCTTTTCGTTCACATGCCCGAGGCGTCAGCGCTTTGCTGCGGCGGTGGCCGGTGACAGCACCATCGCCGGGCCGGGACGTGCCGGCCGCAGCAGCTTCAGCGCATACAGCGCCAGGCAGACGCTGCCCGCGGCGAACACCATGTCACCCGGCACGCGCAGCCAGACCAGCGTCTCCATCACCTGGGAATGAATGATCTCCGGCGATCGGGCATACCACAGGCCCCTGGTGATGCTGGCCCAGGCCTGGTAGATGCCGGCGGGCAGCAGCGACATGAACACCATCATGCCGAGGCCGAGGTTGAGGCCCCAGAAGGCAGGCTTGAGCAGCTTGTCCGCATGCAGGCCACGTTCGTACAGGCCACGCAGGCAGAACAGCATCAGGCCGATGCCCAGCATGCCGTACACCCCGAACAGCGCGGCGTGTCCGTGCGCAGCCGTCATGTTCAGGCCCTGCACGTAGTACAGCGACGCCGGCGGGTTGATCGCGAAACCAAGCAGGCCGGCGCCCACGGTGTTCCAGAAGCCGACCGCGACGAACGACAGGATCACCCACTTGTAGGCGCCCAGCCAGGCCACGTCCTTCGAGCGGCGCCAGGTCTGCAGTGCTTCCAGGCCGATCAGCGTGAGCGGCACCACCTCGAGCGCGGAGAACACCGCGCCGACGGCGATCACCGAGGTCGGCGTGCCGGTCCAGTACAGGTGGTGCAGGGTGCCCAGGATGCCGCCGAAGAGGAACACGATGGTCTCCGCCACGATGGCCCGGTTGGCGCTGGCTGCCTTGATTAGCCCCAGGTTGGTGAAGATCAGCGCGACCACGGCGGTGGCGAACACCTCGAAGAAGCCTTCCACCCACAGGTGCACCAGCCACCAGCGCCAGTACTCGATCATCGAATAGTGGGTGTGCCGGCCCCAGGTGAGGGAGGTGGCATAGAAGCCGCCGATGCAGGTGGCCGACAGGAACACCATCGCGATCAGGCCCCGGGTTTCCGAGGGCTTCTTCAGTGCAGGCCAGAGCGCGCGGCCGAGCAGGAACACCCAGAACAGCAGGCCCACGAAGAGCAGCAGCTGCCAGACCCGGCCCATGCTGGTGAACTCCAGGCCCTGGTTGCCCAGCCAGAAGCTGAAGTCCACACCACGGTGCTGCAGCGTGCCGAGCCAGCCGGTGAGGGTGGAGCCGAGCACCACGACGATGAGCGCCCAGAACAGCGCATCCACGCCCAGCTTCTGCAGCCTGGGTTCGCGCCCCGACAGCAGCGGCGCCACGTACAGGCCGGTGGCCAGCCACGCGGTGGCGATCCAGAACACGCCGATCTGCGTATGGACGGTACGGCTGATCACATAGGGCAGCACTTGCGCCAGCGGCAGGCCGAAGAACGACTCGCCCTCGACCGCGTAGTGCGCCGTGACCACACCCATGCCGATCTGCAGCAGCATCAGGCCGATCACCACGAAGAAGTACTTGCGCGTGGCCTTCATCGATGGCGTGGCCTTGGCGCCCAGCAGCGGGTCGGCCTTGGGCACCTCGGCCTCGGCCTCGTGGCCGTCACCCCGGTGCAGCCAGAGCATGGCCGCGATGCCGGCCAGCAGCAGGATGATGCTGACCATCGACCACATGGCGGCGGACGTGGACAGGGTGTTGCCCACCAGCGGCTCGTGCGGCCAGTTGCTGGTGTAGGACAGGCCGGCCTCACCCGGGCGGTCGGTGGCCGCGGCCCACGACGACCAGAAGAAGAAGGCCGCGAGCGCCTCGCGCTCCACCTTCTCGGGCAGCGCACCTTCGGTCATGGCGTACTGCTCGCGCAGCGTCGCCAGGGACGGGTCGGTGCCGAACAGGCCGACATAGTGGCGCGCCACCTCGCGGATGGCCTGTGCCCGGTCCGCCGAGACGGTGACCGTGCCGGTGCTGGCATCGTAGGTGTTGCGGCGCATCTCCTCGCGCACGCGGGTGTCGACGGCCGCCTTGTCGGGGCTGGCCATGGCCGGGGTGGCCTGGCGCTGTTGCGCGGTGCGGATGGCCTGCAGCGCGCTGGCCTCGCGGTGCAGCCAGTCGGCCGACCAGTCCGGCGCCACGTAGCTGCCATGGCCCCACACGGTGCCCAGCTGCTGGCCGCCGGCCGACAGCCAGGCCTGCTGGCCGAGCTGGATCTGCTCGCCGGTATAGACCAGCTGGCCGTCGGTGGTGACGACCTGCTTGGGGATCGGCGGTGCGAACAGGTAGATCTGCCAGCCCAGGTACCCGAGGGCCCCGAACGACAGAACGAAGATGAGGCCCAGCCAACGCCAGAGCCTGCCGGTGGTCTTCATGATGTTCCTCGTGAAGTAGAAGGTGCATTTGCCATGAACCTATTCTGGGAACCGGCCGGGCCCGGGCCCTTGAGGCAGATCAAACAATCGGCGCCCGGCGTGCCGCCGCCCCAGCCGGCCGCACACGGCGCGGCTTGAGCCAAGGCAAGGACGCGCGCGCTGCCTTCCGGTACGGTGCAGCCGCATGAACCAGCCAACCGCCATCGACCCCGCGCTGCGGGCCTTGCTCCACGGCAGCGCGCTCGCACCGCTGCGCCTGGGCGACCGCGAGCTGCTGCCGGTCGTGCAGGGCGGCATGGGGGTCGGCGTCTCGGCACACCGCCTGGCCGGCAGCGTGGCCGCGCTGGGCGGCGTGGGCACCTTGTCGTCGGTGGACCTGCGCCGCCACCATCCCGACCTGATGGAGCGCACCCGCGGCCTGGGTGTCGGGCCGGATGCCAAGGCCGCGATCAACGGGGCGAACCTGGTGGCGCTGGAGCGCGAGATCGCGCTGGCACGCCGGCTGTCGGGCGGCTTCGGGATGCTGGCGATGAACGTGATGCGCGCCGTGAGCGACTACGCCGCGTACGTGCAGCGCTCGCTTGAATGCGGCATCGACGCGGTGGTGGTCGGCGCCGGCCTGCCGCTGGACCTGCCCGAGCTGGCGGCCGATCATCCGAAGGCCAGGCTCATCCCCATCCTGTCCGACGCCCGCGGCGTGCAGCTGGTGCTGCGCAAGTGGGAGCGGCGCAAGCGCCTGCCCGATGCGGTGGTGCTGGAACATCCCGGCCATGCCGGCGGCCACCTGGGCGCGGCTTCGGTGGCCGACGTGTCCGACCCGCGCTTCGACTTCGATCGCGTGGTGCCGCAGACGCTGGAGGTGTTGCGCGCCGCCGGGGTGGAGCGGCAGGTGCCTGTGATCGCCGCAGGCGGCATCCGCAGCCTGCACGACATCCGGCGGCTGCAGTCGCTGGGGGCGGCCGCGGTGCAACTGGGCACGCCGTTCGCGGTGACGGTGGAGTGCGACGCCGATCCGGCCTTCAAGCGCGTGCTGGCCGAGGCGCGCGACGAGGACATGGTGGAGTTCACCAGCGTGGCCGGCCTGCCGGCGCGCGCGGTGCTCACGCCCTGGCTCAAGGCCTACCTCAAGGCCGAACCGCGGCTGCAGGCCGTGGCGCACGTGAAAGCGCGCTGCACCAAGGTGTTCGACTGCCTGGCGCAGTGCGGGCTGCGCGACGGCAAGGCCGGCTGGGGGCAGTTCTGCATCGACCAGCAGCTGGCGGCCGCCATGAAGGGCGACCTGCAGCGGGGCCTGTTCTTCCGCGGCCGGGGTGCCTTGCCGTTCGGCGACCAGATCCGCAGCGTGCGCGAGCTGATGGAGCGGCTGCTCGGCGGCGTGGTGCCGGCCGCAGCGGCGTGAGGCGCGCGCCGCGTTCAGGCGCTGCGCTTGTAGCCCAGCGGGTCGGGCAGGCTCGCCAGGATGTGCTGGTACAGCGGGCGGAACGGCTCTTCCGGCTCATGGCCGGTGAAGGGATCGCGGTTGCCCGCGAAGGCTTCGTCCAGCTCGGCCCAGTCCTCAGGGCTGAAGCGTTCCTCGGCGGCGCGCAGCACGTGCCGCTCCTCGAGCATCATGTGACGCAGGTAGAACGCGGTGTAGCGGTCCAGCGCCTGTTCGAACGCGGCGCGCCGTTCATCGCCCATCACCTCGTAGGCCAGCAACGCGTGCTCCAGCTGGTGCATCGAGCGTTCGCCTTGCTGATGATCATCCGACAGCTGGTCCAGCACTTCGGCGAGGTCCGGGCACTCGCGCCGCACCCGGGGGAACAGCAAGGCCTCCTCCTTCGGGTGGTGCAGGCGATTGGGGTACTCGTCGACGTAGAACAGCATGGTGCGCAGCAGCCGGAAGTCGGGTGGCTGCCTCGCCGCCCGGCACTGCCGCAACAGCAAGGACATGGACTGCAGCATCGCGCTCAGCACGCGGTGTTCGTCGCGGATGATGGCCAGGGCGGTGGATCGCATGATGCGTGAGCTTGGCAGGCCGCTGCCGCAAGGCCTTGCGCTGGATCAAGCGGGGGCCACGCCGGCCTGCTGCACCGTGGCGGCCAGCTCCGCCGCCTGGCGCACCAGCGCGGTGTACAGGCGGTCGGCTTGCGCTGCATCGAAGTCCGCGTGGTAGACCTTGCGCACGCCTTCACGCGCCAGCTGCACGTGCAGCGTGGGTTGCACCCCTCGCTGCGCCAGGCAGCTGCGCGCGCAGGCCAGCACGCAGCCGTCGATGGCGATGATCGGCCGGCCGTCGATGGCCGCGTCGCGCGCCTTGCGCACCAGCGGCGCCACTGCGCCGCCCACGCCGGCGATGCACGACATCTCCGCCTGGCCGGCACGGTCCAGGCGCACCGCGAGGTGGTTCGCCAACTGGGCCGCGCTGGAGCAGCCCGAACAGGCGTAGACCAGCGGCAGGCTTTCGCGGTCTCTCGGCATGGTGGTCTCAGAAGCGGGTGTCGGCAAGGCGGCCGTGCGATGTGCGCTCCAGCGGCAGCGGGAAGGACGACGCGATGGCCGATGGTGGGCTGGGCCACAGGCGGCGTGCCGGCCGCACCACGAACACACCGTCGTCGTACGCCAGGTCGCACAGCAGGTGCTCCACCCGCTGCTGCCACAGGCGGCCCAGCTCCGCCAGCTCGGCGGGGGAGGCCTTGCCCTGGGTGCATTGCTGCAGCAGCCGCGTCAGCTGCGGCGGCTCGGGCAGCAGGGTGAGGTCGGCCACGGCGTCGACCGCCCAGCGGTTGTCGAGCCGGGTGAAGCGCAGTGCCAACGGCAGCGCGGGCACGTAGCGCTGCAGGCCGTTGCGTGCAAAGCGGCCTGCCAGGCCCTTGAAGCCTGTTTCCCCGGCCGCACCGGTGAGCTGCTGCACCACCGCGGCGACCACCCCGTTGGCGCCGTCGCGCATGTCGTTGCGGAAGTCCACCCGCACGCCACCACGCTCGGGCAGGCGGTCGGGGTAGAGCGCGACCATCGCACGCACGGTCAGCCAGTACGTGGCGGCGACCGTGGGGCAGGAGTGGCCGGCCAGCATCACGACGTCGGCGTAGCCGTACTCGAACACGCCGCCTTCGGCGCTGCCCAGCACCTCGGCCAGCGGATCGTGCACGCGCAGCCGGGGCACGCGGTCGAAGAATGGGGGGAGTTTCATGGCCCGCGGGTTCGCAGCGTGCCGGTTCAGCGGCAGGTACACCCGCCGCAGCAGTCGCCCGACGATTCCTTGTCGATGCGCACGCGCCAGATCTGCGGGCCCTGTTCCACGTAGTTCCAGCTGAAGCGGCCCGGATGCTGCGCTTTCAGCTGGTGGTACAGCGGCTGGGGATCGTGGTCGTTCACCAGCTCCAGCGCGGCGCCGGGCGCCAGGTCGTCAAAGAGCGCAAAGATGCGTGCATGGCGCTCGCGCGGCAGCAGGGTTCGCACGTCGAGTGTGGTCACAAGGGGATGGGACATGAAGGTCTCCGCAGTGGGGTCATGGAGCGGCCCGTGCACGGGGCGGCGGCGATAGATGCATATTGAATACACCTCAGCCCGAAGACGCCTTGATCCACGGCAAGCTCGCGCGCCCGGGGCGCCACTAACGTGCCGGGCATCACAACCCAATGACCGCCATGACGACCACGCTCACTCCCACTGTCCTGACCGCGCAACCGATCAGCGAGGAAGTGCTGGTCGAAAAGTACGCCAAGGGCGATGAGCGCAGCGTGGCCGACGTGCGCAAGCGCGTGGCGCGAGCGCTGGCGGCCGCCGAGCCGCCGGACCAGCGCGCCCACTGGGAGACGGTGTTCTTCCAGGCGCAGGAGGCCGGCTTCGTGCCGGCCGGGCGCATCAATTCCGCCGCCGGCACCGAGCTCAGCGCCACCTTGATCAACTGCTTCGTGCAGCCGGTCGGCGACTCCATCGCGCACGATGACGACGGCCATCCGGGCATCTACACGGCGCTCACGGAGGCGGCCGAAACCATGCGCCGGGGCGGCGGCGTGGGCTATGACTTCTCGCGCATCCGCCCCCGCGGCGCCTGGGTGGGCAGCACGCAGTCCAGCGCATCCGGCCCGGTGAGCTACATGCGGGTGTTCGACCGCTCCTGCGAAACGGTGGAGTCCGCCGGTGCGCGTCGCGGCGCGCAGATGGGCGTGTTGCGCTGCGACCACCCCGACGTGGAGGAGTTCATCCACGCCAAGGACTCGGGCGACCTGCGCAACTTCAACATCTCGGTCGGCGTGACCGACGCCTTCATGCAGGGCGTGCTGGCTGGCAGCGAGATCGAGCTGGTGCACAAGGCCGAGCCCGGCCAGGCGCAAAAGAGCGCCGGCGCCTACCAGCGCGCCGACGGCCTGTGGGTGTACCGCAGGGTGAGCGCCCGCGCACTGTGGGACCAGGTGATGCGCTCCACCTACGACCATGCCGAGCCGGGCGTGCTGTTCCTCGACCGCATCAACGCCGACAACAACCTGTCGTATTGCGAGACGATCGCGGCGACCAATCCATGCGCCGAGCAGCCGCTGCCGCCCTACGGCTGCTGCTGCCTGGGCTCGATCGACCTCACGCGCTTCGTGCGGCAGCCGTTCGAGGCCGATGCCGCCTTCGACGAGCCTGGTTTCACCGCCTTGGTGCGCACCTGCGTGCGCATGCTGGACAACGTGCTGGAGGTGACGCACTGGCCACTGCAGCGCCAGCATGACGAGGCGCGCAACAAGCGCCGCATCGGCCTGGGCTTCACCGGCCTGGGCGACGCACTGGTGATGCTCAACCTGCGTTACGACACCGACGCTGCGCGCGCCATGGCGCGCCGCATCAGCGAGGCGATGCGCGACGCGGCCTACGAGGCGTCGGTGGCGCTCGCACAGGAGCGCGGTGCGTTCCCGCTGTTCAACGCCGACCTCTACCTGCAGCGCGGCACCTTCGCCTCGCGCCTGCCGCAGCCGCTGAAGGACCGCATCCGCGCACACGGGCTGCGCAACTCGCACCTGCTGTCGATCGCGCCCACCGGCACGATCAGCCTGGCTTTTGCCGACAACGCCAGCAATGGCATCGAGCCTGCGTTCTCGTGGAGCTACCAGCGCAAGAAGCGCATGCCCGATGGCACCTTCAAGGAATACGCGGTGGAGGACCACGCCTGGCGGCTGTACCGTCACCTGAAGGGGCCGGACGCGGCGCTCACGCCGGCCTTCGTCAGCGCGCTGGAGATGAGTGCCGAGGCGCACCAGCAGATGGTGGCCGCCGTGGCACCCTGCATCGACACCGCCATCTCCAAGACGGTGAACGTGCCGCAGGAATATCCCTACGAGGAGTTCCAGCATCTGTACCTGCGTGCCTGGGAATCGGGCTTGAAGGGGCTGGCCACCTACCGGCCCAACAGCGTGCTCGGTTCGGTGCTCAGCGTGGAGCCCGCTGTGGCGCCGGCACCGCAGGGCTTAGCGCCCGCTGCCCATGCCAACCAGCGCCTGGCGCTGGAGCGGCTGCCGCGGCAGCCGGTGCTGGCGTCGCTGCGCTGGCCGGGGCGGCCGGAGTTCCCCGCCGGCAACGCGGCCTGGTGTTTCATGGTGCGGCATCCGCACGGCGAGTTCGGCCTGTTCGTCGGCGAGGCGGCCTCGGAGGAGCTGATTCCGCGGCCCTTGCCCTTCGAGGTGTGGGTCAATGGCGCCGAGCAGCCACGCGGCCTGGGCGCATTGGCCAAGACCTTGTCGATGGACCTGCGGGCCCGGGATGCGGCCTGGGCCCGGCTGAAGCTGGACGCGCTGGCCACCGTGCAGGAGGAGCGCGCCTTCGAGATGCCGTTTCCGCCACACGGCGAGCGGCGCCAGTTTCCCGGCGTGGTGGCCGCCACCGCCGCCGTGATCCGCTGGCGCTGCGAACAGCTGGGCCTGTGGAGCGGGACGGACGGCGACGCGCCCACGCCGGTGCTGGACGCGATGTTCAGCCTCGACGAGCCGCACACCGGCCCCTCCGGCACGCTGGCCTGGGCGGTGGACGTGGACAACCCGAGCACGGGAGAGGACTTCACCCTCACCTTGAAGGAAGTGGTGCTGCCCGGTGCGGATGGCAGCGCCCGCACGCGGCCTTGCGCGATCGGCTTCTCGGGCAACTACCCGCGTGCGCTGGACGGGCTGGCCCGTGTGCTGTCGCTGGACATGCGGGTCATCGACCCGGCCTGGATCGGCATGAAGCTGCGCAAGCTGCTGTCCTATGCGGAGCCGCTGGGCCACTTCATGGCCTTCGTGCCCAGCCTCCACGCGCACGAGCGACGCCAGCAGACCTGGCCGTCCACCGTGGCCTACATCGCGCGGCTGATCATCCACCGCTACGCCATGTTGGGCGTGTTGGACGAACAAGGCTATCCGTTGCAGGAGATGGGCATCCTGGTGTCGCCCGAAGGCGCACCGGCGGCCGCCGCGCCCATGGCCGGCGCGCGCTGCCCGGAATGCGGCAACAGCACCCTGATCCAGAAGGACGGCTGCAGCTTCTGCACGGCATGCGGCCACATCGGCGCCTGCGGTTGACGCCGCGTGCAAGCCGGGCGGTCGCTTGACCCAGGTCAAGTCCCCGCCCGGCATGTCGCCGCACAGTCGCATCACTGACCCTGCGAGCCCCCATGCCATCGCCCGACACCCCCGATGCCGCCGCCGTGCCCGACGGTGCACTGCCGCTGCGCGACGCGCTGGGCCGGCCGCTGCGCGACCTTCGCGTCTCCATCACCGACCGCTGCAACTTCCGCTGCACCTACTGCATGCCTCGCGAGCGGTTTGCGGCCAACGACGCCTTCCTGCCGCGTTCGTCGCTGCTCAGCTTCGAGGAGATCCGGCGCCTGGCGTCGGCCTTCGTGCGGCACGGCGTGCGCAAGATCCGGCTCACCGGCGGCGAACCCCTGCTGCGCAAGGATGTGGAGCGGCTGGTGGCGATGCTGGCCGAGCTGCGCACGCCGGGCGGCCAGCCGGTGGAGCTGTCGCTCACCACCAACGGCTCGCTGCTGGCGCGCAAGGCCGTGGCCCTGAAGGCGGCCGGGCTGCAGCGGGTGACGGTGAGCCTGGACGCGCTGGACGATGCGGTGTTCCGGCGCATGAACGACGTGGACTTTCCGGTGGCCGAGGTGCTGCGTGGCATCGAGGCGGCGCAGCGCGCCGGCCTGGCGCCGGTGAAGGTGAACACGGTGGTGCAGCGCGGCGTGAACGAGGCGCAGGTGCCGGCGATCGTGAAGCACTTTCGCGGGACTGGCGTGGTGCCGCGCTTCATCGAGAGCATGGACGTGGGCGGGGCCCAGTGGCACCGGGACCAGGTGGTTCCCTCGGCAGAGCTGCTGCAGCGCCTGCAGCAGGCACACGTGCTGGTGCCCGTGGCCCCCGCGCACCGGGGCGAGACGGCGCGCCGCTGGATGCACGCCGACGGCTGCGGCGAGATCGGCTTCATCAGCAGCGTCACGCAGGCCTTCTGCGGCGACTGCAGCCGCGCCCGGCTGTCGGCAGACGGCCAGATGTACCTGTGCCTGTTCGGCCGCCGCGGGGTCGACCTGCGCGGGCCGGTGCGTGACGGCACCACTGACGCCGGCCTGAGCGAGCGCATCGCGGCCGCCTGGCAGCAGCGCGCGGACCGGTACTCCGAACTGCGCGGCACCGCGGCAGCAGCCCGGCTCATCCCGATCCGGCCGGTGGCCATGCACTACATCGGCGGCTGACCGGCCGGCGCTTGACACACGTCAAGCCGGGTGGGGCGGTGACGGCCCACCATCGGCGCCATGGACCCCGCACGCTGGCCCCTCGCTTCCAAGTTGTTGGGCATCGGCCTGGCCTTCCTGCTGCTGGCGCTGGTGTCCATCGCGCTCACGCTGTGGGTGTCGTGGCAGCTGGAGGGCGGTGCCGCCGCGGTGAACGAGGCGGGCCGCCTGCGCATGCAAAGCTATCGCCTGGCGCTGCAGGTGCAGCTTGGCGCGCCGGCCGCGCAACGGCAGCGCACCGCCGAGGGCATGGACGCCGGCCTGGAGCGCCTGCGCGCCGGCGATCCGTCGCGGCCGTTGTTCGTGCCCTGGAACGCGCGCACGCGTACCCAGTTTGCCGAGCTGCAGGCCCAGTGGCCGGCACTGCGCGACGCATGGCTGCGCTCCCCCGCCGCACCCGATGTCGAGCCGGTGGATGCCTTTGTGAGCCGCATCGACCGCCTGGTGGGCAGCATCGAGCAGCAGCTGTCCGACTGGACCGCCGTGCTGCGTGGATTCCAGTTCGCCATGGTGCTGCTGGCGATCTCCAGCACGGTGGTGCTGATGTACACCGGGCACCTCTTCGTGCTGGAGCCGCTGAAGCGGCTGCACCAGGGCCTGGCCCAGGTGCGCGAAGGCGACTTCGGCGCCCGCGTGGAAAAAACCTCCAGCGACGAGTTTGGCCAGCTGGCCGAAGGCTTCAACACGATGGCGGCGCATCTGCAGGCGCTGTACGGCCAGCTCGAAGCCAAGGTGGCGGAAAAGACCGAGCGCCTGGAGGTCCAGCGCGAGCGGCTGGCGGCCCTGTACGAGGTGAGCGCCTTCATCGCCAGCGCCGAAACGCTGCCGGTGCTGGCGCAGGGCTTTGCACGCCTGATGCGCCGCATCGCGCGCGCAGACGGGGTCGCGGTGCGCTGGTCCGACGAACGCAACGAGCGCTACCTGATGCTGGCCTCCGACGGCCTGCCCGCTGCGCTGAGCGACGAGGAGCAGTGCCTGCCCGCTGGCGACTGCCACTGCGGCCAGGTGGCGCAACCGCCCCGCTTGCGGGTGATTCCGATCATCGGCGGCGAACCCAGCTCACGAGGCCACTGCTCGAAGCTCGGCTTTCGCATGCTGCTCACGCTGCCGGTGGCGTTGCACCAGCAGGTGCTGGGCGAGATCGACCTGTTCTTCAACGCGCCGCGCGAGGTGGGCGAGGAAGAGCGTGCCCAGTACGAAACCCTGGCCAGCCACCTGGCCGGCGGCATGGAAAGCCTGCGCGCCGCGGCGCTCGAACGGGAAGCGGCCGTGGCCCAGGAGCGCACGCTGCTGGCGCAGGAGCTGCACGACTCCATCGCCCAGTCGCTCGCCTTCCTGAAGATCCAGGTGGGGCTGCTGCGCCAGGCCATGAAGCGCCATGACGAACCTGCGCTGCAGCGCAGCGCCGACGAGCTGGAGACCGGCGTGCGCGAGTGTTATGGCGATGTGCGCGAGCTGCTGCTGCACTTTCGCACCCGCACCAGCGCCGAGGACATCGGCGTGGCGCTGCGCACCACCTTGCAGAAGTTCGAACACCAGAGCGGGCTGCGCACCGAGCTGCAGATGCACGGCCACGGCGTGCCGCTGCCGGCCGACGTGCAGATCCAGGTGCTGCATGTGCTGCAGGAAGCGCTGTCCAACATCCGCAAACACGCCCGGGCCACGCAGGTGGTGCTCAGCGTGCAGCAGCAGCCGGCGTGGCGCTTCCAGGTCAAGGACGACGGCATCGGCTTTGACCCGCACGCCGCGCTGGACGAGACGCACGTCGGCCTGCGCATCATGCGCGAGCGTGCGGCCCGCGCGGGTGCCACGGTCGACGTGGCGTCGGCCCCTGGCCAGGGCACCTGCATGACCCTCACCCTGCATGCGCGGCCATCGCCCGCCCGCGTTGCGCCTTCCTCCAGCACCGCTGCTGCATGAACATGCCCACCGCTCCCATCCGCCTGCTGGTCGTCGACGACCACACCTTGTTCCGCCGTGGGCTGATCGCGCTGCTGGGCCAGTACCCCGACCTGGAAGTGGCCGGAGAGGCGGGCGACGCGAGCGAGGCACAACGGTGCGCACTCGAACTGCAGCCTCAGGTGATCCTGCTGGACAACCATCTGCCGGGGGTGACCGGCATCGCGGCGCTGCCTGCGCTGCGCGAGGCGGCGCCGGGCGCATACATCCTCATGCTGACGGTGAGCGAGGACGAGCAGGACCTGGGCAACGCGTTGAAGGGCGGCGCACGCGGCTATGTGCTGAAGACGGCCGAGGGCGACGAGCTGGCCGATGCGATCCGGCGCAGCGCGCGGGGCGAATCGGTGGTGAGCCCCGACATGACCGGCAAGCTGGTGCACGCCTTCCGCGCGGTGAGCGAGCCTGCACCGGCCGCGCCGCCCACGCCCAGCGACCCGTTGGCGGCGCTGTCGCCGCGCGAACAGGAGATCCTGCGGTTCATTGCGCAGGGGGCCAGCAACAAGGTGATCGCACGAGCGCTGGACATCGCCGAGACCACGGTGAAGATCCACGTGCAGCACATCCTGCGCAAGCTGAACCTCAGCTCGCGCGTGCAGGCGGCGGTGGTGCTGGCGGCGCGAACAGCGGCTTGAGCGCCAGGCAGGCGCCTCGCACCCGCTGGGGTTTGCGCCAGCGCAAGGCACGGCAAAGGGCCACCGCCGCACACTGAGGCAGCCCATGAACGCCAGGCTCGACACACCCTCGCCCCAACCGCACTCCCTGCTGGACGACGCACAGGCGTTCGGCACAGCCCTGCTGTTCATTGCGCTCGGCCTGTCCATGGTGGGCAGCGCCGGGCTGCTGACCGGCGGCACGCCCGGCCTGGCCTTCCTGCTGCACTACGCCACCGGCATGCGGCTGGGCGTGGCCTTGTTGGCGGTGAACCTGCCGTTCTACCTGCTGGCGTGGCACGCCATGGGCCGGCGCTTCACGCTGAAGACGCTGCTGGTCGTGACCGGCCTGTCGGTGGCAGTGGAGGCCATGGTGCACCTGCTGTCCTTCCAGACCCTGCAGCCGCTGTTTGCCGCAGTGGCCGGCGGCACGCTCATCGGCGCCGGTTTGCTGGTGCTTTTTCGTCACCACGCCAGCCTGGGCGGCATCGGCGTGCTGGCGCTGCAGCTGGAAAAGCGCCGTGGCTGGCGCGCAGGCTGGGTGCAGATGGCGATCGACGCCTGCATCGTGGCGACCGCCTTTGCGGTGGTGGAACCCCGGCGCGTGCTGTATTCGCTGGCCGGCACGATCGCGGTGAACCTGGTGCTGGCCTTGAACCACCGGCCCGGCCGGTATGTGGCCAGCCGGGCGGCGCAAGCCGGCTGAGGCGCGGCGCCTTGTTCGCGATGAAATGGATCGTGGGCCTGCTGCTGCTGGCCGTGGCCACCGCAGCCTGCCTGCAATACGGGCGCTGGTCGGCAGACCGGGCGGAGGCCGAGCGAGCCTGGGCGTCATTGCTGCGGCCTACGATGCCGCTGCCCGAGCGCTTCGACCCCGCCATGGTGGCCAGCTTGCCGGAGCCCGCGCGGCGGTACTTCGGCCATGCCATCCAGCCCGGTACGCGCCTCAGTGCCGTGGTCGAGATCCACATGGAGGGCGTGCTGTCGCTGGGCTCCAAGGAGGACCCGAAGTACCAGGCCATGAGCGCAGACCAGGTGCTGGCGCCACCGCATGGGCTGGTGTGGCGGGTGCGGGTGGGGCAGGGGCTCACGCAGGTGGAGGGTTCGGACGGCATGGTGGCCGACCGCTCATGGACGCGCTTCTGGCTGCTGCGCCTGATCCCCGTCGCGCGGGCCGGAGGTGACCCCGACCACCTGCGCTCGTCATTCGGCCGTGTGGTGGCGGAAGCCGCCTTCTGGGCGCCCGCGTTTCTGCTGCCGCGGCCCGGTGTCGAGTGGACCGCGCTGGACGCGGACACCGCGCGCGCCACGGTGACGCACGGCGTGTGGCGCCAGGCGGTGGACATCCGCGTCGGCCCGGACGGCCAACCGCTGTGGGTGAGCCTGCCGCGCTGGAGCAACGCCAACCCGGAGCAGGTGTTCCGCGTGCAACCCTTCGGCGGCGGGTTGAGCGACTTCCGCGAGGTGTCCGGCTATCGGCTGCCGTTTCGCGTGGACGGCGGCAACTTGTTCGGGACGCCGCAGTACTTTCCGTTCTATCGGGCGAGGGTGGTGGGGATCAGGGTGCGGTGAGCGTGGAGTGGGCGGTGGAGTGTTGTGGCAGCGGGTGGGGCGTTTGGGGGATGCCGTTGGTTCCCCTTCCGGTTGGCGAGGCTCGGACGCTCATGGTCGGGTCATAACCATCAGGTGGCACTCGACCTGGGTGAGCGGGCGACAGCAATGCAGCGGTTGCGGCCCCTCCCGCATGTCGCGCTGACCGGCGCCTTCCGACCCTTGTGGTGACTCGGAATGTTCAGGCAGCCGACCTAAAAGCAGTCGTTCGCTAACGTTCGACATGAGCGGGTTCGTGCTGGCGCAGCCAGCTCCAACCCGCCGGCTCGATGAGGTGGTTAGGCGTCACCTTCGAACTCCGCCTCTGCTTGCTTCGGAAGTATGTAAACGTCCTTCAGTAAGTGCTCAACGATATCCATTGCCAGCGCCAGTTGGCCTTCGGTAT
The DNA here is from genome assembly GCF_036231905.1 of Ideonella sp. BN130291. Taxonomy (NCBI): domain Bacteria; kingdom Pseudomonadati; phylum Pseudomonadota; class Betaproteobacteria; order Burkholderiales; family Sphaerotilaceae; genus Ideonella; species Ideonella sp. BN130291. The sequence continues at coordinate 167,496 of NZ_JAZARE010000013.1, forward strand.
GTGGCTTAACTTCATGCGCTGCCGCGTTACCCAAGGTGCGGATCTTGTGAAGGATCTTCGCACCGGCAGGTGTCAGGATTCGCTTGTCCACAAGAGAGTCGATCTTCTTGAATAGGTCGCCGCCTTCTGCCTCCTTCTCTTTGCACACAGTCTCTAGGAGCGCACGTAGTCCGATTGCGGCTAGCACAGGCGCCTGAACTGAGAGTGCGATCTGTGTTTCCTCGTAGATCTGCTTGACCTTGGGGGGCAAGTAGAACTTTTCATCTCCGAGTCCTTTGACCCCCTCTACGCGCGGCGGGTAGAGCTTTTCCGATTCGGGATAGACGCACACATCGTTCTCGTCGTGGTAGTACTCCTCTGAGTTGGAGCCAACAATCCGATACGAAAGCGCTCTACATCCCAGGCATTTCACGATTTGGTGATAGTCGCTCCAATCGACGGAGTAGTTGCTATCACCTTCGCTTCCTTGGACATGAACCTGGACCAAAGGTACATGAGCAGTTTTCCCGCTGCACTTGGCACAAGCTACATCAACCTCTGCGCCCGGTTCTGTAATGACCTCGTGTTTGGTGCTCATCTCGCTCCCTCTTCTGCGTGACGCCTAACGTTCGATCTGAGCGGCATGACCCCGCTTGCCGGGGTATGTCTGCTCGATGGATGGCTCAGGTTGCAATCTTTATCCAAACCGAAGGCAAACCACTCGAAGTCCTCCAGAGCGCGAAAGAAGCGAGCGTCAGCGGAGTAAAGATGTCAAGCACCCAGAGGCTCAGGAATCTGGCTCTCAAACGCCAAGAAAGGCGCTCCGCCTTGTTGATTAATCCCCGCCACTTTGAGAGGAGCGGCTCCACCTCCTCGTAGAACGAATCCATGTTTTGCTGTATTGAGGAGAGTTGACCCTTCGCCTCAGCGAGAATTTTCTGGAACTCCACCTGTGTTCTCATATCGTTCTCGACTGTGACGCCTTCCACCCTAATAGTCGCGTTGTTCACCTGTTCGCCAGTCACATGGAAGTGCGCCTCAAGCATTGCGATCAGCTCGACGTAAGGCTTGGTGAGGATCCTCTCCCGCTTGAACTTCCATGCTGCGTAGTCCACGAACGCGGAGAGAAGGAAGGCCGCAAGGAAGTAGGTGACGATCACACACGCCAGACCCTTTGTTATTTCACCGCCTAGCGTCACCCCAGTCGCAGTTTGAAGGCCAAGGAATCCGTTTACTTGCAAGTCGAGGGCGGCGACCAACAGAGCCGCAAAGGCCGCGGCCACAACATTCCGTTTTGCCTTTCGCGTTTCCTCAGTGAATGGGTCCTGAAAGACAACGTCGCCGATGTCGTTCTCAGCGATTGACTTGTATACGTCCTGTCGGATGTGCGCCATGGGGTCTTCTTGCGACCTAACGTTCGACATGAGCGGCAGTTTCTGGCTTGCCGGAAACTGTCCGCTCGTTGGAGGGGTTAGCCGTCACTGCTTGCCAATGAGTGGGTGGAACCGGTTGCGCAAAGCTGTTTCCAGCGCTGGAACGATGACGTCGTAGTTCTTCACCTTGACCTCCAGTGCATGGAGACGGAGCACCCTGCTGGACATTGCAGGGCGCGCCTTCAGTTTGAGTGCGAAGGTTGTCTTACCAAGTGGCAAGTTGATGTGCTCAAGCACGCGTCTCGCTACGTTCTTCGACTTTCCGAGATAGAGAGGCATCCACTCCGAGAGCGTCGTGTGACCTGCGATGCGCTTCTTCTTAAAGTTCGGTGTGAACGACTTCTTATAGTCCGCGTGTTCCCATTCTGCTTGAAACCCTTCCACCCACGCTGCCAAGTTGTTCGAAGCGCCTCCAGTCTGAACGTCGATTCGATAGATGCCCGGGTACGTGTGCTTTGCAATCTCCGCTTCATCCGACAAAAGGCAAATGAGTGGCATTTCGACCGAGGCGGCAATGTCCGCAATTGGTTTGAGCGCCGAGGACAGCTGCTGGTCTACTTGTTCGAGCCGATGCATCGCCGCGATGACTCCTGTGCCGGCTGAGGTGTTTTAGACGACAGCGTCTGTCCACTTTGTGCGTCCAACAACACGTCCCCTCCTGTCGTCTAACCCACCCGGTTTGGGCCAACTCATTGTTGGCTATGAGATCGTGGCGGGGAATCCCCCACGAAAGTGGGACACTAAAGCGGACATTGCTGACCGACCGCTTCTGGCCGCGACTGTGAGTCCGAGGCTATGCCAGATGGCGGCCCTTCGGTTTCGGGGTCTCGCCGGCTATGACAACGTTCGCTGCCCGATGCGATGGTGTGGTTTCGACTCTCGGGTGGCCTGAACTGCGGCTTGATCAGGTTGCTGTCAACTGCTCGACTGCTCGGCGCGATATTCGGCATGGGTGGCCTTCCCTCGTCGGAATGGGTCAAGGGCCTCGCGAAGTGATCAGCCCTTCTGGCACTTCGCCAGGAACCACTTCAGGATCACATCTGCCACGCCGTTGGGGCTGAGCAACACGGCGCCTGCCTTGTGCGTTTGCTTCCATGCTGGCCTTCCGTCTTCGGTGAGGTCTGGTGCAAACGTGATGCTCGGGCCTTCTTCCGGCTTTTCCCAGTGCGTGACCCCAGGATACGGTGGGTGGCCCTTCCAAAACGTGGCCTTCAACTTCGAGTCACGCATCACGTTTGCATACTCAGGGCGCCAGTTCACGGACATGCCAATTGGGTCCGACAGGAAGATGATCGCGCCACCAGACTCGGCCGTGTGCTTTTCGTGAAGCTTGATCGCTGGCGCCGTGTTCTGGATCGTCGCCACACCCTCAATCAACTTCTCGCGGACTTCGTCGAACGACAGGCGTTGCGATTGCACGCCTTCGTGACTGTTCAAGTGCTTCTGTCGGCGCTCTTCATGCCCGATCGCCTCAGCTACCTTTGCGGCCATCTCCGCAACTGACTCTTCGTGAATCTCACCGCCCAGTTCGCTGAACCGGGCCTCGATAACGGCACATGCAGCCTCGATGCCCCATCGCTCAAGCCCAATGTACAGACGATTCTTAGGCACCCATGCAGGGACCTTTTGCTTCTCGCTGTCATCCATCGGGATGAACACGGCAAAGTCGTAGCCTTCGCTGTACGCACGGTTCCGAATGGCTGTTTCCTCAAACCGGGTAAATGGAGTGTGGCCCCATGCTTCGCGGTACAGGATCACCACCAACTTGGCCGTCTGGCCGAACACCTCGTTGAACTTCGCCTCGCCGTCCGTCCCTGCAAGCTTCTCCTGTTCCTTCGAGTACAGGAACACCTTCAGACGCCCTTCGAGCAGCGAGTGAAGCTTGTTCGCGAACGGCTCGTCCTTGTAGCCAAACGAGATGGCTACGTCGTAGTCGTACTTTGGTGCTGTCATCGCAACCTCCGGGCGCCCATTGTCGGTCCGGACCTCGCACACCGCGCGATCATCGTCCGAGAGGGCAAGGGAAGCCAAGAACCGATCGGCGATGTTCAGTCCGGCTACGACATCAGTCCCACGGCCCGGCTCGTTGACTGTCGTGCCGCCGCATAGCGGACTGTGGCGGCCGGCCGGTAGTGGCCGACAGCCGTCATAGCGGCAATCCAACCGAGTGACATAGTCCAGTCTAAAGCGGCCGCGCTAAGCCGGGTGCATGCCAGCAATGGCGATCTCAATCGGTCGCCGGCGTACACCGCGCTTACAGTGGCAAGCCTATGGACTGCCCCCCATTCGTCGCTAGGGAAGGTCTGAACAAGTCCGCGAATCATGCCGCGAGACGTTGTGTCGGTTGAAGGAATCGGGACAATCGGAACGATGAGCCAAATGAGCTTCTCAGATGCGGAATACGCCGGCAAGAGGAAG
>NZ_JAZARE010000014.1:0-33366 GCF_036231905.1 Ideonella sp. BN130291
GCTGTTGCGCAGGCTGAACGTGGTGCCCGCGCGCAGGCTGCGCACGGTGGAGCGGCCCAGGTACAGGCGGTCGCGGCATTCGAGGGCTTCGCGCCGGATGCGGGCGTCGTGGTCGGCCGCGGCCGCATCGCGGTGGTGGCGGGCCGGCTCAAAACGTTCCAGGCGTGGCGCGCTGTCGTTGAAGGCTTCGGCCAGCGGCACGGTGCGTGCGATCACACGCTTGTTCAGCGCGTCCCAGCTCAGCACGGTGGTCACCGCCGGGTTCAGCACCAGGCTGTTGCCAAAGGCCTGGATGGCATCGCTTGTTTCCTGGCTGTTCGCACGGTGGAAGCGGATGCCGCCTGCAGCGGCGCTGGTGGGGTCTTCGGGGCAGGCCTGTTCGCTGGCGCTGTCGGCAAACAGCACCTGGCTGTGGTGCAGCGGGGCGTCGTCCACCTCCTCGAAGCGCCAGTTCAGGCCTTCGGCGGCCAGCAGGCGGGCAGCGAAGTCGAAGTGGCTCTCGCGGTACTGGGCGATGCTCGGGCGCGGCTGGCCCTGGTCGCCCTGGGCGATGAAGGCGTCGGCCTCGGCGCTCCAGCGCCAGTGGGCCAGCGGGTGGGCAGCGCCATACAGGTCGTCGATGACGTTGCTGAAGGCTCGCTCGCGCCATATCGCGCTATCGCGCATCTGCGACATCAGCCAGTTCCACGGCACGAGCGTGAAGCGGTAGCGTGACAGGCCGCCGTCGCAATCGAGCTGTTCGGCGCAGGACACATAGCCGCTGCGCCAGCACACGCTGCCGTCGGCCAGGGTGGTGCGCAGGCGCAAGGGGCGGCCGAGCAGGGCGTCGAGGTCGATGTGGGCGTTGGCCGAGACGCAGGTGATGACCAGTTCGTACAGCGCGTTGAGCGCCTCGTCCATGGTCCAGGCTTCGACGAGCAGCTGGGAGGCCAGCGCGGCGTGCTCGCCAGCGGCTTCCAGGTGGTACAGGCGCGCCTGGCTGGTGAACGGTGCGCCGAGCGGGACGCCCAATGCTTGCGCTACGGCTTGCAGCAGCGTTGTGGTTGTCATTGTGATCCTCCCCGGTGAGCGGGCTGATTCTCCAGGCTGTCTCCAGCAACGGAATCCCGCTTCGTGGGGGTAGTGGCGCCCAATGGCACGGCTTTTGGTAACGACATGCAGCTGGCACCGTCCACGGAGACTTGGTCGCGCGTGCGCAGTGCTCGCACCATTCAGCTATCGTGGCGCGATAGCAACCTCTTGCGCTCCATCTGCCCCGGACCGTGGACCAGACACTGTTTCGAGATTTCCACCACCGCCTCGTGGAGGTGACCCCGGGCGTGCACATCGCCTGCACGCTCGGCGGCTCGGGTTCGCCGCTGCTGCTGCTGCACGGCCATCCGCAAACCCGCGCCATCTGGCACAAGGTGGCTCCTGCGCTCGCGCAGCACCACACCCTGGTCTGCGCCGACTTGCGCGGTTATGGCGATTCGTCCAAGCCGCCCGGCGAGCCCGACCACGCCAACTATTCCAAGCGCACCATGGCGCAGGACCAGGTCGCGCTGATGCAGGCCCTGGGCTTCCAGCGCTTCGACGTGCTCGCCCATGACCGCGGCGCGCGGGTGGCGCACCGCATGGCGATGGACCATGCGCCGGCGGTGCAGCGCTTGGTGCTGCTGGACATCGCACCCACGCTGGCGATGTACGAGCAGACCACCGAGGCCTTCGCCCGCGCCTACTGGCACTGGTTCTTCCTGATCCAGCCGGCGCCGCTGCCCGAGCGCCTGATCCAGGCCGACCCGGCGGCCTACCTGCGCGACGGCATGGGCCGGCGCACACCGGGCCAATCCCCGTTCGACCCGCGCGCCTGGGCCGAGTACGAACGCTGCATCGCCCTGCCCGGCACGGCCCACGCGATGTGCGAGGACTACCGCGCGGCCGCCGGCATCGACCTGGACCACGACCGGGCCGACCGCAGCGCCGGCCGGCTGCTGCAGCAGCCGCTGCTGGTGCTGTGGGGCGAACACGGTGTGGTGCAGCGCTGCTTCCAGCCGCTGCAGGAATGGCAGCGCGTGGCGCGCGAGGTGCAAGGCGGCACGCTGCCTTGTGGCCACTACATCGCCGAGGAGGCACCGCAGGCGCTGCTGGAGCGGGTGACGCCCTTCCTGGTCTGAAGCCGGCGCCCCCAGGGCGCGTCACCCCACACCGCCCATGCCATGCCGCGGGCGCAATGCGGGACAACGAGCATGCAGCCCTGTCCGCGACCCCTAGCTTCGCGGTTGTTCCCCGGTTCACGGGGGCGCACCATCAACCTCCCTCAGCTTGGGTTGATCCGGAGGATGCAATGAACCAGCGTCTCTTCATGGTCGCCGCCGGCCTGCTGGCCGCGCAATGTGCAACTGCTGCACTGGTGACCGATCCCAACGATGCACGGAACTGGCAGGGCGCCACGGTGGGCACCTTTGCGCAGCTGTACTTCGGCGCGGACACGGCAGCCAATCGCCAACTGGTGGTGGACAACAAGATGCTCGACGACGGCATCTTCGATCCGGCCGGCTACCTGCCCTCCACGCTCATCAAGAGCGTGGGGGACTTTTCCTGGCAAGGCGGTGGCACGTCCACCGACCTCACCGGCACAGGTGGTTATGCCTACACCTGCTGCGGTGCGCCGGACAGCCGCTTTGCCGCGGCCAACGCCATTGACAACCAATGGATGCAGACCGGCGGCGCCATCGGCGACACCGTGTGGGACCTGGGCTTCCAGGCCAACAAGGCGGCCGTCTTCAACACCATCGACCACGGGCCGCTGCCGCAGGAGGCGATCGAGTCCACGGTGTACCTGTCGAACGACCAGGTGCACTGGACCCAGGCGGTGGTGGAGCGGGTGTGGCTGGAGGGCTTCCAGGCCAACACCGGCATCGTGTGGGACGGCTTTGTCTATGCGGTGGGCACGGGCACCGATGAAACGTTCCGCTTTGCCTCCATCGTGCACGGCGGTCCTGGCGCCTTGATCAACGATGGTGACAACGAGATCAACGGCATCCTCGGCACGCGCGGGGACTTCACGCCCCCGCCGGTTCCCGAGCCGACGACCTGGGCGCTGCTGCTGGCCGGCCTGGCCGGGCTGGGATGGCGGCAGCGGCACCGCGCGCGGCCGTGACATGAAAAAGGGGCGCCGAAGCGCCCCGAAGTTCAACCCGGGAGAGATCCCCCGATCTCTTCCCGCTCGCTTTACTTGCCGCAGCCCAGGGACTTGATGCGGTCGTACGCGGCCTTGGCCTGCACCAGGCCGTAGCCGAACTTGGTGTCGCGGCCGGCGGGGCCCAGGTCCATGGCGCTGTTGTCCAGGCTGGTGCGGATCTGCGCGCCGGTGCAGGTGGGGAAGTAGCTCCACACCAGCGCCGCCACCGCGGACACGTGCGGCGTGGCCATGGAGGTGCCGTCGTAGAAGGCGTAGTTGGTGGCCTTGACGCTCACCGTCGCGTTCTGGCCGAGCTGGGCCTTCATCTGCGCACCTTCGGTGTCGGAGGCGGTGACCGACGGGATGCTGGTCACCGTGGTGCCCAGCGTGCCGCCAAAGCCGCCGGCTGCATTGTTGTAGACCACCGCGCCTACGCCGCCGCTGCTCTGGCAGTTGGACACCTTGGTGGCGAAGTCCACCGTGCCGCGGGCGATCAGGCACACCTTGCCGGCCACCGCCGTGTTCACCGTGTCGCCGATGCCGAAGTCGGCCAGCGGCGCGGTGACGCTGGTCTTGGGCGAGCCGTCCATGCCGCCCGGGGCATACACCGTGGCGCCCACGGTCAATGCGGACTCGGAGCCCGCGCCCATCGGCACGGTGGACAGCACGTTCACGCCCGGGCCGGCCAGCTCCACCTTGCTGTTGTATTGCGAGAAGGTGGCCCACTGCTTGTTCTCGTCCACCGCGCCCACCATCACCACGCTGGCGTAGCCCGCCGGATAGGAGACCACGGTGTTGCCGTCGTTGCCGGCCGCGGCGATGGACAGCACGCCCCTGGCCTGCAGCTTGTCGAAGGCGCGCTGCTCCAGCGTGCTCTTGCGGCCGCCGCCCAGCGACATGCTGATCACGTTGGCGCCCGCGGCACCGCACTTGTTGGCCGCGCTGGCCAGGGTGGACGAATAGGCCCAGCCGTCGGCGCCGAACACCTTCACGATGTGCAGCTTGAGCTGCTTGTTCGGATTGACACCGACCACGCCCACGCCGGCCTGGTTGATGGCGGCGATGGTGCCGGCCACGTGCGAGCCGTGGTGGTTCTCGTCGGTGTACCACCAGCCGGTGCCGCTGTCGTATTCGCCGGTGACGTTGTTGCCCTTGAGGTCTTCATGGGCGTTGTCGTAGCCTGAATCGATGATGCAGACCTTGCGGTTGGCCGCATAGGTGTCGGGCAGCTGGTCGGCCTGCACCTGCTTGATGCCGTAGGGCATGAGCTGGCCGGTGGCGTAGGGCGTGCCGGTGGTCGGGGTTGTGCCCGCCAGCGGATAGCGCTTGACGTCCTCTTCGATGAACTCGATGTTGGCATGCCGGGCCAGTGCGGCGACGGCACGGGCCGGCAGCTCCACCGCCACGGCGTCCATGCCATGGATTTCATGCTTGATGTGGCCACGCGCGGCGGCAATGGCCGCACGCACCGGGCCGGCAGCACCATGCTTGAAGGACACGATCACGCGGGTGGTGGCATCGTCGGTGGCGGCCACGGCGGCACTGCTCATCATGCCGAGCGCAGCCAGCGCTGCGCACACCACCGTCAGGGAACCTCTTTTCATGGGAAACGATCCTTCGGTAAAGGGATGATTGATTCGCGAGCAGGCGAAAGCCGGATGGGGCCGCTTGCCGGGACGCGAGTTTGCAAGACCCGTGCCGTTTGTCACAGCCGCAACGCTCGGTGAATACCCCGTTCCTCGTGTTTGTCCGGAGCTGGCACCCCCGCGTTTGCACGGGGGCGGCACGCCGCTGGCTACACTTTCGGGCTTTGCTGCTGCGCCTTTGCCCGTGTCACGCCTCGCCGTCTTTCACCAATACCTGCTGCCCAAGAAGGCACTCACCCGCTTTGCCGGCTGGGTGGCCTCGGCTGAGGCGGGCGCCATCACCACCGCGCTGATCCGCTGGTTCGTCGGCAAGTACCAGGTGGACATGAACGAGGCGCTCAACCCCGACATCACCAGCTACCGCAGCTTCAACGACTTCTTCACCCGCGCCTTGCGGCCGGGCGCGCGGCCGCAGGCGCAAGCCGATCTCATCTGCCCGATCGACGGCGCGATCAGCCAGTTCGGCCGCATCGAGCGCGACCAGATCTTCCAGGCCAAGGGGCACCGCTACACCACCACCGCCTTGCTGGCGGGCGACAGCGCGCTGGCCCAGCAGTTCGAGGACGGCGAGTTCGTCACGCTGTACCTGAGCCCCAAGGACTACCACCGCATCCACATGCCCTGCGCCGGCACCTTGAAGCGCATGGTGTACGTGCCGGGCGACCTGTTCTCGGTGAACCCCACCACCGCGCGTGGCGTGCCGGGGCTGTTTGCCCGCAACGAACGCGTGATCTGCCTGTTCGAGGGGGAGCGCGGGCCGTTCGTGATGGTGCTGGTGGGCGCCACCATCGTGGGCAGCATGGCCACCGTGTGGCATGGCGTGGTGAACCCGCCGCGCACGCACGATGTGCGCGAATGGCGCTACGACGACAAGCCGGTGGTGCTGAAAAAGGGCGAGGAGATGGGCCGCTTCCTGCTCGGCTCCACCGTGGTGATGCTGTTCCCGAAGGACTGCATGCGCTTCACGCCCTCATGGGCACCCGAGCTGCTCGTCCAAATGGGCGAAGCAATGGCGGAGTACGTGGGGCCCCCGGCCGTCTGACGGCCACCCCCCATGGGGGTTCGAATCGCGGCCGGGCAACCCGTCCGCGATTCGCTCGCTCCGGCACGTCCGCCCCTGGCCGCGCTGCGCGGCCTGTCCCAAAGGGCTCCAGTTAGGCGCCGTACACCGACTCTTCGTTCCAGCCGAGTTCGCGCATGTCCTCCACCCGGTAGGGCGCGTCGCTGGGCATCAGGAACTCGTCGAGCTGCGGCGGCTTGATGTGCGTGCCCGACAACATGGCATGCACCTGCCCACGATGGTGCGTCTGGTGCATGAACAGGTGCGCCAGCACATGGCCCGCGCGGTCCCGCTGCTGCCGGCCCTGCCCGCGGTCCATCACGATCACGGGGTCGATGGCCTCGGCGTCCAGCCGGTCGCACACCATGATCAGGCGCTCGTCGCACAGGCGCTGCCGGTAGGCCAGCTCCTGCAGGGTGTCGGCTGCCACGAACTGGTCGTAGCGCGCCACCATGTCGGCCACGCCTTCCAGCGCATCCAGGTAGTACACGTCCACCGCGAGGATGTGGTTCATGGTGAGCGCCAAGCTGGGAAAGAAGCCGGTGCGCGGCGCATGGAAATCGTCACGCGTGAGCTTGGCCATCGCGGCATGCAGCCGGCGATTGGCCATGCGGTTGGCGCGGGCGGCAATGCAGTGGTGTTGCAGCAGGTCCATGGGGCTTCAGCCTATCGCATGCGCGGTTCGTTGGGCCGGCCGAGCATCAGCACGGTGCGGTAGCGCATGGCCACCCGGCCGGCGTCGGCGAAACGGGCGAATACCGCCTCGATCGCACGCACCGCACGCCGGCCGTCATCGCTCTCGCGGGCGGGCATGTAGGAGCGCGAGAACACCAGGCTCAACAGGCCGGCGAGGTCGAGGCGGTGCTGGTGCGCAAAGTCCTGCTGCTGCGGCATGCCGCCAAAGAACTCCGGCACCTGGCTGCGGTCATCGTGTGCCAGCATGGCGCTGCGCCGGCTGCCGCCGAACTCGGCGAACAGGGCATCCAGCGCCACCTGCAAGGGATCGCTGCCCACACGGTCGTTCCACACCAGCGCCACCTGGCCGGCAGGGCGCAGGATGCGCAGGGCTTCGTGGCGCGCCGGCATCACGTCGAACCAGTGGAAGGCCTGCGCCGCGGTGATCAGGTCCACCGAGGCCTCGGCCAGGCCGGTGGCCTCGGCGCGGCCGCTGGTGCTGCGATAACCCGGGTGCGCACCCAGCGAGGCGTCGCAGGCGCTGCGCATCTCGTCGTTGGGCTCCACCGCGGTCACCCGATGGCCACGCTGCAGCAAGGCGTGCGTGAGCAGGCCGGTGCCTGCGCCGATGTCAGCCACATCCGCACCCGCCGGCAGGGCGCCGCACTGCACCAGCGCGTCGAACAAGGCGGCCGGATAGTCCGGGCGCGACACGATGTAGTCGGCCACCTTGCCACTGAAGATGCCGGCCGTGCCGCCCTGGCTGGTGTACTCGGCGCGCAAGGCGGCGCCGCTGTCGGTGCTGGCGTTCATGGTGTCCCTGTTTCGGCTATTGTGCGGGCTTCGTTGGCACGGCTGGCTTCTGCCATGACGACAGTCCTCTCTTGCGGCTGCCGCTGTGCCCTCGGCGATCAGGGAGCCACAAGATGATGCGAAGCCATTGGAGCCGCCTGTGGATGGGCGGCCTGTTGTGCCTTGGCCTGCTGGGCTGCGGCAGCATGAAGGCGCCGGGCAGCGGCGCCGACGAAGGCCAGCGCCTGCATGCGCTGTTCGAGGCCGAATGGGAATGGGGCCTGCAGTCCCGCCCCGAGATGGCCACCTGGGTGGGCGACAGGCGCTATGCGGACCGGCTGGCCGACGTGTCGGAACAAGCCACCGCCGCCCGCGATGCCCATGCACGCGCCTGGCTGGCGCAGCTGGAGGCGGTGAAGCGCGATGCGCTGTCCGCCGAGGACCAGCTCTCCCTGGACATCGCCTTGCACCAGGCGCGCGACGAGGTGGCCGGCCAGGCCTACCCCGGCCTGCGCACGCTCACGCTGAGCCCGGTGTTCGGCGCACACACCTTGCTCGCAGGCCTGCTGCGCTCCAGCCCCGCGGAGACCGAGGCCGATCTCAAGGCCATGCTGGCTCGCCTGGCCGCTTATCCGCTGCGGGTGGACCAGGAGATCGCGCGGTTGCAGCGCGGCGCGGCAGCGGGCTGGCGCCATTCGCGCCCGGTGGTCGAGCGCGTGATCGAGCAGATCGACGTGCAGCTGAAGTCCACCGCGCCGGCGCAGAGCCCCTTCTTCGAGCCCTTCACCCGGCCCGGCAGCGTCGAGGTGCGGCAGCTGCGCGCGCAGCTGGCGCCCCAAGCCGCCGCGCTGATCAGCCAGCAGATCCTGCCCGCCCAGCGCAAGCTGCGCGACTACCTGGTGCAGCAATACCTGCCGGGCGCACCGGCGCTCGGTGCGATGTCGGGCTATCCGCAAGGCGATGCGGCCTACCGCTACCTGGTGAAGTCGCGCACCACCACCGACCTGGACCCGGAGCGCATCCACGCGATCGGCCAGGAGCGGCTGGCGCAGCTGCATGCGCAGATGGACAACATCCGCCGCGAGGTGGGTTTCGCCGGCGACTTCGCGGGGTTCGTGAAACACCTCAACACCGACAAGCGGTTTTTCCTGACCAGCGAAGCGGCCCTGCTGGCCGGTTATCGCGACATCCTCAAGCGCATCGAACCCGAGCTGCCCCGCGTGTTCGCCGAGCTACCGCGCGCCCCGATGGGCGTGCGGGCCTATCCGGCCTTCATGGGGCCGGATGCCGCTGCCAGCTACAACGGCCCCACGCTGGACGGCAGCCGCGCCGGCTGGTTCAACGCCGCCACCCTGGGCTTAGCCACCAAGCCCACCTGGGCCATGGAGACCCTGGCCGCGCATGAGGGCGTGCCGGGCCACCATCTGCAGGTGGCGCGTGCCACGGAGCTGAGCAAGCTGCCGAAATTCCGCCGCAGCGGCGGCTACGTGGCCTTCAACGAAGGCTGGGCGCTGTATGCCGAGGTGCTGGCCGGCGACCTGGGCCTGTATGCCGACCCCTACAGCCGCTTCGGCCACCTGCAGGCACAGGCGTTCCGCGCCGCACGCCTGGTGGTGGACACCGGCCTGCACGCCAAGGGCTGGAGCCGCCGGCAGGCGATCGACCTGATAGTCGAGCAGACGGGCATGGACCGCAACCAGGTCACCTTCGAGGTGGACCGCTACCTCGCGATGCCGGCGCAGGCACTGGGCTACATGATCGGCCAGCTCAAGATCATGGAGCTGCGCGACCGCGCGAAGCGGCAGCTGGGTGAGCGCTTCGACATTCGCCGTTTCCACAACGCGGTGATCGACAACGGCTCGCTGCCGCTGCCGGTGCTGGAGCGCCTGATCGACGCGTGGATTGCGAAGGAGATGCAACGCTGACAAGCCCCCTGGGACAGGCCGCGCAGCGGCCAGGGGCGCTCGTACCGAAGCGAGCGGAACACGGACGGGTTGCCCGGCCGCGTTCCGAGCCCCCACGGGGGGCCGCCGCCAGACGGCGGGGGGTCAACTCAAACTGCGGCCGATGAGGATCTTCTGCACGTCCGAGGTGCCTTCGTAGATCTGCGTCACGCGCACGTCGCGGTAGATGCGCTCCACCGGGAAGTCGCTCACATAGCCGTAGCCGCCATGCACCTGGATGGCGGCGCTGCACACCCGCTCGGCCATCTCGCTGGCAAAGAGCTTGGCCATGGCGGCTTCCTTCAGGCAGGGGCGGCCGGCGTCTTTGAGGCTGGCCGCATGCCAGATCAGCTGGCGCGCCGCCTCGATCTGCGTGGCCATCTCACCGAGGCGGAACTGCACCGCCTGGTGTTCGAAGATCGGCTGGCCGAAAGCCACGCGCTCCTTGCTGTACTTGAGCGCCGCGTCAAAAGCCGCGCGCGCCATGCCCACGCTCTGCGACGCGATGCCGATGCGCCCGCCCTCCAGCCCCGACAGCGCGATCTTCAGCCCCATGCCCTCGTCGGCCAGCAGGTTGGCGGCCGGGATGCGGCAGTTCTCGAACAGGATCTGCGCGGTGTCGCTGGCATGCTGGCCCATCTTGTCCTCGATGCGCGCCACCGTGTAGCCCGGCGTGTTGGTCGGCACGATGAAGGCGCTGATGCCCTTCTTGCCGGCCGCCTTGTCGGTGACCGCCATCACGATCGCCACATCGCCGGTCTTGCCGCTGGTGATGAACTGCTTCACGCCGTTGAGGACGTAGTGGTCACCGTCGCGCACCGCTGTCGTTTTCAGGCCCGCCGCTTCCGAGCCCACGTGCGGCTCGGTCAGGCAGAAGGCACCCAGCATCTCGCCGCGCGCCAGGGGTTTGAGCCACTGCTGCTTCTGTGCTTCGTTGGCCCAGGCCATCAGGATCGAGCACACCGGGCAGTTGTTGACACTGACGATGGTGGAGGTGGCCCCATCGCCGGCCGCGATCTCTTCCAGGATGATGGCCAGCGCCAGGTAGTCCAGCCCGGCGCCGTCGTACTCGGTGGGCACGGCCACGCCATAACAACCGAGCTCGGCCAGGCCCTTGAGCTGCTGCTGCGGAAAGTGATGGGTCTTGTCCCACTGCGCGGCGTGGGGCGCGATCTCGGCCTGCACGAAATTGCGCACGGCGTCCTGCACCGCGCGGTGGTCGTCACTGAGCAGCATGGCGCTTCAACTCCTGGATGTGGTCTTGAGAATGGCGCCCGCGCTCACCAGGCGAGCGGCTGCCCGTCGTGGTTGAGGAAGCTGCCGTTGTGCGCGGGTGTCAGGCCGGCCAGGGTGCGCCGCATGTCGGCCACGCTCTGGCTCACCTCCAGCTCCGCGCCCTCCCCGCCCATGTCTGTCTTGACCCAACCGGGATGGAAGGCCACGCAGATGGCGCGGCCGGCGTAGGCGATGGACACGTCCTTCCAGACCGAGTTGACCGCCGCCTTGGAGGCGCGATACAGCCAGCCGCTGGGGTTGCTGCGCAATCCGATCGAGCCCATGCTGGACGAGAGCACCGCGAGCCTGGCGTTTGGCGCCAGCGCATCCGCCAGCTGCGCCGCCACCCGCATGGGCCCCAGCACATTGGTGTGCATCACCGCGTCGAACTCGTTTTCGGTGGGCGGCTCGATGCCGCTGTGGCGCGGCCCGTAGACGCCGGCGTTCACGATCACCGTGTCGAAGGCGGTGCCGTCCACACGCCACGCCAGCTGCGACACGCTGGCGGCATCGGTGACGTCCAGCACGAAGGCCTGCGCGCCCAGCGCTTCGATCCTCGCCACATCGGCCGGTTGGCGCACGGTGGCGGTCACACGATGGCCGTCAGCGAGGTACTGGCGCACGAACTCGAAGCCGATGCCACGGGAGGCGCCGATGACAAGCACTTGCATGTCAGTGCCGCCCGGCCGCCCGAAGGCACTGACGCGCCCCCATGGTGGGCAGCGAACGCAGTGAGCGTGGGGGCAGTTTCATTTCAGGATCCTTTGCGGTCGAACGCCAGGCGCCAGGCCAGGCCGAGGAACAGGACGCCGCCCACGCCATTGAGCCAGCGCGTGATGCGAGGCGTCACCGCTGAGCGCAGGCGCACGGTGAGCGCCACCACGATCAGCAGCCAGGTGCCGCCGGTGAGGTCAAACGCCACGCCCAAGGCCAGAAAGGCAGCCAGCGGCGAGGCGGCGGCCGGATCGATGAACTGAGGCACGAAGGCGAGGAAGAACAGGCTCACCTTGGGGTTCAGCACGTTGGTGAGCAGGCCCTGCCCGAAGGCGGCGCGGACGCCACCCGCCGTGCTTGGCGCCGCGGCCCGCGTCGCGGCCGGCTTCACGCCCTGCCGCAGCATCTGCCATCCCAGCCACACCAGGTAGGCGGCGCCCACCCAGGTGAGCACACGAAACGCCGTGGCCGACGCGGCCAGCAAGGCCGCCACGCCGAGCGCCGCAGCCAGCGCGTGCACCAGGCAGCCGATCTGGATACCAAGGGCGGCGGCCACGCCGTGGCGCCAGCCCCCCGCCGCACTGCGGCTGACCACCAGCAGCGTGTCAGCGCCGGGCGTAAGGTTGAGTACCAGGCCAGTCAGCAGGAACAGGCCGAAGTCGTGAATGCCGAGCTCGCTGATCACGGTTCGAACTTCACCAGGATGGTGGCGCGGCCGACCACCGCCGGCTTGGCGCCACCGCGCGGGGTGGCATGGCCGTCGAGCTGGGTGAGCATGCCGTCGAGCTTGCTGTGCCAGTCGGCCGAGGCCACGGTCCAGACGATGTCGATGTCCTGGCCGGCCAGCAACGGCGTCTTGAAGGCAAAGTTGACGTTCAGGCACAGCATCTCGCGCGCGATGCCGTCATCGCGGCGGGAGAAGTGCGTGGCCAGCAGGCCCATCATGATGGCGCTGGTCTGCTGGCCGCTGGCAATCAAACCACCAAAGCCGGCGCGACCGGCGATGTCGGGGCTGAAGTGCAGCGGGTTGCGGTCCAGCGTGAGCGCCGCGAACTGCGCCATCTCCTGCTCGGAATAACGCAGGCTGTGGCTGAGCTGTTCACCGGCGACGACCAGCTTCTCGCGCAGGGACATGTCCATCGGGCTCAGACCAGCTCCAGCGCCATGGCGGTGGCTTCGCCGCCACCGATGCACAAGGCCGCCACGCCCTTCTTCAGGCCGCGCTGCTTGAGCGCGCCCAGCAGGGTGACCACGATCCGGGCGCCCGAGGCGCCGATCGGGTGGCCCAGGGCGCAGGCGCCGCCATGCACGTTCACGATCTCGTGCGGCAGCTTGAACTCGGCCATCGCGGCCATGGTCACCGCGGCAAAGGCTTCGTTCACTTCCCACAGGTCCACGCTCTTCGCGTCCCAGCCGGCCTTCTTGAGCACCTTGTCGATCGCGCCCACCGGCGCAGTGGTGAACCAGTTGGGGGCCTGCGCATGCACGCTGTGGCCGAGGATGCGGGCAATCGGCGTAACACCCATCTTCTTCGCCGTGGATTCGCGCATCAGCACGAGCGCGGCGGCGCCGTCGGAGATGCTGGAGGACGTGGCCGCGGTGATCTTGCCCTCCTTGGCGAACGCCGCCTTCAGGCCGGGGATCTTGTCGAGCTTGGCCTTGAAGGGCTGCTCGTCATGCTTGACGATGGTTTCGCCCTTGGCATTGGCCAGCGTCACGGGCGTGATCTCCCAGTCGAAGCTGCCGTCCTCGTTGGCCTTCTTGGCGCGCTGGGTGGATTGAATGGCGAACTGGTCCATCGCCTCGCGCGTGAACTCGTACTTGCTGACGCATTCCTCGGCGAACACACCCATCGCCTTGCCGCGCTGGTAGGCGTCTTCCAGGCCGTCCAGCGCCATGTGGTCGTAGAACTGCGTCACGCCGTACTTCACGCCCTTGCGCACGAAGCTCAGGTGCGGCGCGTTGGTCATGCTCTCCATGCCGCCGGCCACCATGACGTCGGCTGTCTCGGCCTTCAGCATGTCGTGGGCGAACATCATGGTGCGCATGCCGGAGCCGCACATCTTGCTCAGCGTGACGGCGCCGGCCGAATCCGGCAGGCCGGCCTTGCGCACCGCCTGGCGCGCGGGGGCCTGGCCCTGGCCGGCCATCAGGCAGTTGCCCATCAGCACTTCATTGACCGCGTCGCCCGGCACGCCGGCGCGCTCCACCGCCGCCTTGATGGCCACGGCGCCCAGCTCCCAGGCCTGCAATGCGGAAAAGTCACCCAGCAGGCCGCCGATCGGCGTGCGGGCGGCGGAAACGATCACGATGGAATCGGACATGACTTTCTCCTTCAACGAACTTCAAACAGGGGCAGTCGCGGGGGCTGCGGCCGCGGGCGGCGTGCCCGCATGCCTCAACCGCCGCTGGACGACGAAGCGCTTGCTGGCTTCGTAGGGAAACACGTCGTGCACATGGCCAGCGCGGATGCGCTCCTGGTGACCTTGCCAGAAAACCGGGTCCAGCAGGTCGGCATGGTGTTTCATGAACACCTCGCGCACAGCCGGGTTGCCGAGCAGGAAGGGGCCGAAGGTCTCGGGGAACACGTCCTTGGGGCCCACCGGGTACCAGACCTCGCCGGACATCTCTTCCTCCTCGTTGCGCGGCTCGGGCACCTTGCGGAAATTGACGTCGGTGAGGTATTCGATCTCGTCGTAGTCGTAGAACACGATCTTGCCGTTGCGGGTGACGCCGAAGTTCTTCCACAGCATGTCGCCGGGGAAGATGTTGGCGGCCACCATGTCCTTGATGGCGTTGCCGTACTCCACCACGGCGTGTTCGATCTGTTCCTTCTGCGTGGCTTCGTGCAGGTAGATGTTCAGCGGCACCATGCGGCGCTCGATGTAGAGGTGGCGGATGACGATCGCGTCCTCCTGCTCCTCGATCAGGCTGGGGCAGAAGTGCTTGAGCTCGTTGATCAGCTCGTCCTCGAAGCGCACGCGCGGGAAGGCGACGTTGGAATATTCCAGGG
This sequence comes from Ideonella sp. BN130291, assembly GCF_036231905.1. Classification (NCBI taxonomy): domain Bacteria; kingdom Pseudomonadati; phylum Pseudomonadota; class Betaproteobacteria; order Burkholderiales; family Sphaerotilaceae; genus Ideonella; species Ideonella sp. BN130291. Next base: position 14,279 of record NZ_JAZARE010000014.1, read on the forward strand.
TGTCGGCCATGCGGCCCACGCGGTCGTGGGTCTTCACCAGGAAGTACTTGCCCTGGATCTGCTCGCGCGTGGTGTCCTTGGGCGGCGGGAAAAAATCCTTGATCACCTTGAACACGTAGGGGAACGAGGGCAGGTCGAACACCAGCATCACCATGCCCTTGATGCCGGGTGCGATGCGGAACTTGTCGCTCGAGTGGCGCAGGTGGTACAGGAAGTCCCGGTAGAAGAGGTTCTTGCCCTGCTTGTGCAGGCCCAGCGCGTTGTAGATCTCCGAACGCGGCTTGTGCGGCATGAGGCTGCGCAGGAACTGCACGTAGGCCGCCGGGATCTCCATGTCCACCATGAAGTAGGCGCGCGCAAAGCTGAACAGCATCTGCAGGTCCTCCTCGCCGAACAGCGCCGCGTCGATGAAGAGCTGGCCCTTCGGGCCTGCAGTGCGGTTGGCGGGCGGGCGATGCAGCACCGGCAGGGCGAACGGCGTCTCGTGGAAGCCGTTGACGATCTTGCCGATGATGTAGGCGCCCTTGTTGCGGAAGAACAGGCTGCTCAGCACCTGGATCTGGAAGTTGGTGCGCAGGCGCACGCCGCCGAACTGCTCGCGCAGCGCATTGAGCACCTGGTCCACGTCGCGCCCCAGGTCCTCGAACTCGCACTGCAGCTGGAAGTTGGTGACGATGCGCACCAGCGTCTCGTGCAGCGTGTCCTTGGTGGGGTAGTAGGCGCGGTAGGTGGGCTGCGCCGCGGGCTCGTCGTTCTCGATGTACTCGGTGCTCACCGCCGGCCGCACGAAGATGAAGTCGTTGCGGAAGTAGCTGTGGTGCAGGATCTTGGTGGTGACCGAATTGAAGAAGGTCTCGGCCAGCTCCGGCTGGTGGTGCTCGATCAGCAGGCCGATGTAGTGCAGCTTGACCTGGTGCCACACGTCCATCGGCAGCTCGCCGGCGCCGAACTCGGTCTGCAGGCGTTCGGCGCCTTCGTCCACCCGCTTGTCGTAGAACTCGATGCGCTCGCGTTGCGCCCGTTGCTGGCCGTGCCAGTCGGCCTGCTCGAAGCGCTTCTTGGCTTCGGCGCTCGCCTCACGAAAGAGCCGATAGTGGCGGTTGAACCCGTCCAGCATGGCCTGCGCAATCGCGAAGGCCCGGGCATCGGTGAGCTGGTGCGGAAACATCGGGCGCCTGGCCGCTTCAGGTGTAGCGCAGCTTGAGCGCGGCCAGTGCGCCCTCGTAGGCGCCGGCCACCGCGTCCACGTTGGGCACCGTCATGCGCAGGTCGTTCAGCAGGCCGTTGTGCAGGCCGTAGACCCAGCCGTGCACCACCACTTCCTGGCCGCGCGACCAGGCGTCCTGCACGACGGTGGTCTGGCACACGTTGAGCGCCTGCTCCAGCACGTTCAGCTCCACCAGCGCGTTCACGCGGTGTTCCTCCGGCACGCTGTCCAGCCAGGCCTGGTGGCGGTTGCGCACGTCCTGCACGTGGCGGATCCAGTTGTCCGCGATGCCCACGCGCACGTCCTTCAGCGCCGCCATCACGCCGCCGCAGCCGGAATGGCCGACCACGATGATGTGCTGCACCTTCAGCATGTCCACGGCGAACTGCATCACCGACAGGCAGTTGAGGTCCGAGTGCACCACCACGTTGGCCACGTTGCGGTGCACGAAGAGTTCACCCGGCAGCAGGCCGACCAGCTCGTTGGCCGGCACCCGGCTGTCGGAGCAGCCGATCCACAGGTACTGTGGCGCCTGCTGCTTGAGCAGCTTGGAGAAAAAACCCGGCTCGCGCTCTTCGGTGCGCCGGGCCCAGTCGCGGTTCTTGTCGAACAGTTCTTCGAGTTGGAGGCTCATGGGTAGGCAGGAGTGAATTTGCTGCGGTGCACAGTTTACGCAGGGTGCTGGCCGGCCCGGCATCGGGGCGGGCACTGGCGCTGGTGCGGTTGCGGCGTCACGCGGGCGCCCGGTAGCGCGCGAACAGCGCACGGTCGATCACCTGGCCCGCCTTGATGGCGCTGCGGCGCATCACGCCTTCCTGCACGTAGCCGCAGCGGCGTGCCACGGCCGTGGAACCCTCGTTCCACGAGAAGACGGGCGCATACAGCCGCGTCAGCTCGGGCAGTGCGCCCAGGGCCCACGCACTGGCCAGCGCCACCGCTTCGGAGGTGATGCCGCGGCGCCAGAAGGCCTGGCCGATCCACCAGCCCGCCTCGGCGTTGCAGCGCAGCCAGCCGTTATCGGGCCGGATGCCGACGCAGCCGATCACCTCATCCTGCACGGCGATGCCCCACACATGGCCGGCATCGCGCCAGCCGCCGGCGCACCAGCCCACCGCGTCGGCCATGGTGTAGGGCCGCGGGAAACCGTCGAACAGGTTGCGCCACACGGCCTCATCGTCCGCATGGCGGGCGAGCGACGGCGCGTCGCCCGCGTTCAGCTCGCGCAAGGTGCAGCGCTGGCCGGCCAGCGTGGGAACCGTCACATGGTCTCCGCGAACAGCTCACGCCCGATCAGCATGCGGCGCACTTCGCTGGTGCCCGCGCCGATCTCGTACAGCTTGGCGTCACGCCAGAGGCGCCCCAGCGGGTATTCGTTGATGTAGCCGTTGCCGCCGAAGACCTGGATGCCTTCGCCGGCCATCCAGGTGGCCTTCTCCGCGCACCACAGGATCACGCTCGCGCAGTCCTTGCGCACCTGGCGCACGTGGCCGCTGCCCAGCTTGTCGAGGTTCTTTCCGACGGTGTAGCAGAACGCGCGTGCGGCCTGCAGCACCGTGTACATGTCGGCCACCTTGCCCTGGATGAGCTGGAACTGGCCGATGCTCTGGCCGAACTGCTTGCGGTCGTGGATGTAGGGCACCACGTTGTCCATCACCGCCTGCATGATGCCGATCGGCCCGGCGGCGAGCACGGCGCGCTCGTAGTCCAGCCCGCTCATCAGCACCTTGGCGCCCTGGTTCAGCCCGCCCAGGATGTTCTCCGCTGGCACTTCCACGTTGTTGAACACCAGCTCGCCGGTGTGGCTGCCGCGCATGCCCAGCTTGTCGAGCTTCTGGGCGATGGAAAAGCCCTTCATGCCTTTTTCGATCAGGAAGGCGGTGACACCGCGGGCGCCCAGCTCCGGCTCGGTCTTGGCATAGACCACCAGCGTGTCGGCATCCGGGCCGTTGGTGATCCACATCTTGGTGCCGTTGAGCACGTAGACCCCGCCCTTGTCCTCGGCCTTGAGCTTCATGCTGATCACGTCGGAGCCCGCACCGGGCTCGCTCATCGCCAGCGCGCCCACGTGTTCGCCGCTGATCAGCTTGGGCAGGTACTTGCGGCGCTGCGCGTCGGTACCGTTGCGCTTGATCTGGTTGACGCACAGGTTGCTGTGCGCGCCGTAGCTCAGGCCCACCGACGCGCTGGCGCGGCTGATCTCCTCCATCGCCACCATGTGGGCCACGTAGCCCATGTTGGCGCCGCCGTACTCCTCCGGCACGGTGATGCCCAGCACACCCAGCTCGCCCATCTTGCGCCACAGGTCCATCGGAAACTGGTCGCTGCGGTCGATCTCGGCGGCGCGCGGTGCGATCTCGGCCTCGGCGAAGGCCCGCACCGCGTCGCGCAGGGCATCGATGTCCTCGCCGAGCATGAAGTCGAGGCCGGGAAGGTTCATGGTGTCTCCTCTTGGATGGTGTTCAGTGATGGAGGTCGCTGCGGCCGCGCACCGTCATCACGGTGGCGGTCATGGTCGCGACCAGGGATTCGGTGCCGCCGTCGCGCTGCCAGGCCCTGGCGTCCACCACGCTGATGGTGCGCCCGGCCTTGGTGACTTCGCCGGCGAAGCGGAACTGCGGCCCGCGCGCGGGCGAGAGCAGGTTGACCTTGAACTCGATGGTGAGCACCGCCGCGTCGGCCGGCATCAGCGAAAACGCGGCATACCCGCAGGCCGAATCCAGCGCGGTGGACACGATGCCCGCATGCAGGAAACCATGCTGCTGCGTGAGCTCCGGCCGGTGCGCCATGGTGATCACCACGCGCCCGGGCGCCACCTCGGCCAGCGCCGCGCCCAGGGTGCGCATCACCGCCTGGCGCTCGAAGGACAGGCGCACGCGCTGGGCAAAGTCGGCATCGGCGGGCTGCAGGTCCATGCTGGTTGACGTTTACGTAAACGTAAAGCGGATTCTAGCCAGTCCGGCCGGCCGTGGCCGCGGGGCTCACACCCGGGCCGGCTTGCGCGGGCGGGCGGTCTCGGCGATCAGGCGGCGGCAGCGCTCCTCGTGCTGGTTGATCTCCGCCAGCGTGACCTGGATGTCGTCCAGCTGCTGCTCCAGCTGGGAGCGGTGCGCCTGCAGCACCTCCAGGAAGGCCTGCAGTTGCTGGGTGGTGTCGGCCGGCGATTCGTACATGTCCACCAGCTGCTTCACCTCCTGCAGGCTCAGGCCCAGCCGCTTGCCGCGCAGCGTGAGCTTCAGGCGGGTGCGGTCGCGGTGGGTGTACACGCGGTTGCGCCCGGCCCGCGCCGGCGTGAGCAGGCCCACGTCCTCGTAGAAGCGAATGGCGCGCGGCGTGATGTCGAACTCCTGCGCCAGCTCGGTGATGGTGAAGGTGCGCGCATCCTTGGCGGCCTTGGAGGCTCCGGTGTCCGGCAAAGCAGCCGGGCGTCGGCGGGAAACAGCGGCCATGATTAGACTGACGTTGACGTAAACGTAACTTTAAGGCCTGGCGCCTTCCCCACATGGCCAATCCGAACGAGAGCGCACTGCACTACCCCCTGGGCGACCAACTGCCCGACACCGGCACCACCCTGGAGCTGGCACCCGGCGTGCGCTGGGTGCGCATGGCGCTGCCCTTTGCGCTGGACCACATCAACCTCTGGCTGCTGCGCGACACGCTGGACGGCCGCGAGGGCTGGAGCATCGTGGACTGCGGCATCACCAGCGACGCCACCCGGGCGGCCTGGGAGCAGGTGTTCGCCCATGAACTGCAGGGCCTGCCCGTGCTGCGGGTGATCGTGACGCACATGCACCCGGACCACATCGGCCTGGCGCACTGGCTGTGCGAGCGTTGGAGCACCGAGGAACACCGGCCCGCCGCCGAGCCGCCTCAAGGCGGGCCGAGCCCCCTCGGGGGGCAGCGCAGCGGCGCAGCCGCAAGCCTGGGGGCCCACACCTGCCGTTTGTGGATCAGCACCACCGACTTCAATGCGGCCCGCATGGCCAGCCAGAGCACCACCGGCTTCGGCGGCGACGATGCGGCGCAGTTCTTCGCCAGCCACGGGCTCACGAATCCGGAGTCACTGCAGAAGGTGCGGGCGCGCTCCAACTACTACGCCGGCATGGTGCCGCAGGTGCCGCGCCAGTTCCGCCGCCTGCTGGATGGACAGACGGTGCGCATCGGCGGGCGCGACTGGCTGTGCATCAGCGGCTACGGCCATGCGCCGGAGCACATTGCGCTGTACTGCGCGCAGCTGAAGGTGCTGATCTCCGGCGACATGCTGCTGCCGCGCATCTCGACCAACGTCAGCGTGTACGACCTGGAGCCGGAGGCCGACCCACTGCCGCTGTACCTGTCGTCCATCGCCCGCTTCACCGCGCTGCCGCAGGACACATTGGTGCTGCCCTCGCACGGCAAGCCCTTCACCGGCCTGCATGAGCGGGTGCGCCAGCTGGTGCAGCACCACGACGAGCGTTTTGCCGAGGTGCTGCAGGCCTGCGCCGAAGCGCCGCAGAGCGCGGCCGACATGCTGCCGGTACTGTTCAAGCGGCCGCTGGACCTGCACCAGACCACCTTCGCGATGGGCGAGTCCATCGCCCACCTGCACGCGCTGTGGATGCGCGGCCAGCTGCGCCGTGAGCGCGGCGCCGACGGTGTCTATCGTTTTGCCGCCGTGGCGGACGCCGCGCGCTGAGCGTTGCGCGCCGCCGGGGTGCGGCGTGTGGTGGGTCGGGATGCGGGCGCGCTGGCGGCTCGCGCGGCCGGCGCACTGGCCGAGGTGCCGCTGCTGGCGACGCCGTTGTCGGTGGTGATCGGGCCGAAGCCGCCCATGGTGGCCGTGCCGGGCGTGGTGCCCACCGGGCCGGCGGCACTGGCGGCCGGCGCCGTGGCCGGCATGCCGAGGTTGGTGTTGTTGGCGTCGGCACCCACTGCGGGCACCGTGCCGGCACGGTAGCTGTTGTCCGGCGTGGTTGTCGACGACTGCGCCGCACAGGACCCGGCATACATTGCCAGGACCACTGCAAGAACCTTTGTTCCCGAACCGAGCCGCTTCATCACCGTCTCCTGCTGAGACCCCAATCGCGGCAAGCTCCATGCCCATGGCAGCGAACGAAGATAAAAAAAGCCCGCGGCATGAACCGCGGGCTTTGACCTTTGAAGCGGGCCTGTCGGCGCCGCTTTCACGTGAATGACAGCAGGCTGCCAGTGTGCGATGCAAGGCGCGCTTTGGCGATCCCTCTAAAGGGGGAAGCCGCGCCATTCCGAACAGGCGGTGGTGTCACAGCGATAGCCGGCGGGCCGCCACCAGGCACCAGCGGCCCGGCCCTCAATCGAAGGCCGGCAACACGTCGTCCTTGAGCGCGCCGCGGTGCTGCTCGTAGTCCGGCAGCACCGAGCGCACCACGTCCCAGAACGCCGGGCTGTGGTTCATCTCGCGCAGGTGCGCGAGCTCGTGCGCCACCACGTAGTCGATGATGGGCATCGCGAAATGGATGAGGCGCCAGTGCAGGCGGATGGAGCCGTCGGCGCTGGCGCTGCCCCAGCGCGTCTGCGCCGAGCTCAGCGAAAGCCGGCGCATCCGCACGCTGAGCTTGTGCGCGAAGTGCTGGCAGCGCTCCTCGAACACACGCCGGGCCTGGCGCTGCAGCCAGCTCTGCACCACGTCGCGGATCTGCTCGGGCGCCGCGTTCTGCGGCAGGCCCACATGCAGGGTGAGGCGCGGCACACCCGGCAACGCCTGGCCATCGGTGTTGAGCATGGCGCCGGTGGCGCGCGGGTCCAGCACCAGGATCACCGTCTCGCCGAGGAAGGGCAGGCTGGTGCCGTCGCGCCACTCGATGCGCGAGGAAGCCAGGCGCTGCGCGCGCGAGCGCTGCTCCTGCAGCTTGCGCAGGATCCAGGAGGCCTTGGCCTGCAGCGCGGCATCCACTTCCGACAGCGGCACCCAGCGCGGCGCACTCACCGCCAGGCCCTCGGTGCTCACGGTGAAGCCGATGCTGCGCCGGCGGGCGCGCCGGAAGGCATAGGCCACCACATGGTCACCCAGGCGCAGCTCGCGTTCGGCTTGGGGGTGGCGAAAGACCGCGGGGGTCAGCACGTTGGGCGCCGGCGCGGCGGGTGCGGGCGGGGCCGGCACTGGTGTGCGAGACGGGGACGCCGGTGCGGCGGCCGCCGGCGCTTCATCGAACAGCGACAACTGCGGTGACGAAGGCGGTGCCGACGAGGGCGAAGGGGCCGGGCCTGGCGGCGTGCGCGACATGGGCCGCGATTGTACGAAGGGCCGCAGCGGTCGGCCCGACATGGGTCGCGTCAGGATGTGCCCTGCGCCGTGCGCGGGGCCCTGGCCGGCACGCCCTCGTAGGCTTCGGGGTCGATGCGGCGCATCTCGCTCTCGATCCAGCCTTCCACCTCGCGCATCAGCTCATCCGGCTCGCGGCCCACCGACGGGATGGGCTTGCCGATGGACACGTCCACGATCCCCGGCCGCAGGATGAAGGCACCGCGCGGCCAGCAGCGCGCCGAGGCCACCGCGATCGGCAGCACCGGCACGCCGGTGGCCACCGCCAGCCGGGTGGCCCCATTCTTGTAGACGCCCTGGCTGCCGCGTGCAGTGCGGGTGCCCTCGGGGAACATGATCACCCAGTTGCCCTGGCGCATGAAACGCCCGCCTTGCTCAGCCACCTTGTTCCAGGCTTCGGTGCGGCGGCGGCGGTCGATGTGCACCATGTCCAGCCGGCTCATGGCCCAGCCGAAGAACGGCACCCACAGCAGCTCGCGCTTGAACACGTAGCACAGCGGGCGCGGCATCAGGGTGGTGAAGTAGAAGGTCTCCCAGGTCGACTGATGCTTGGGCGCCAGGATCACCGGGCCGTCAGGCAGGTGCTCGATGCCGCTCACGCGCGGCACCACGCCGGTGATGGTCCGCACGCCCCACATCGCCATGCGCACCCAGAAGATGGTGGCCCAGTACAGCGGCGTGCCACGGATAAAGATCGACAGGATCACCATCGCCGTGCCCCAGGGCACCACGGTGATGCTCATCCACAGCACCAGCAGCAGCGAGCGCACGGTCCAGCCCAGGCGTTGCAGCATCACGAATCCAGCCGTCCGGGCGAAGAGTCCTCCCCTTCGCCGCGGCGGGTGCGCTCGCGGTGCAGCAGGAAGTCGGCAAACGCGGCCAGGTCGGTGTGCACCGTGGTGCCCGGTACCTGCACCAGCCAATGCTGCAGCTGGGCATCGTCCAGGCCGGCCGCCTTGCCGGTGCACACGAGGTGAGGCTCGCAGCCCACCGCCACGCCGGCCTGCAGGTCGCGCAGCGAGTCGCCCACCACCGGCACACCGGCCATCTCGATGCCGTAGCGGGTGGCGATCTGCTCGAACAGGCCGGGCAGTGGCTTGCGGCAGTCACATACCTCGTCCGGTGCATGCGGGCAGAAGAACACCGCGTCCACCCGGCCGCCCTGGCGTGCGAGCAGCTGGTTCATCTTGATGTGCATCGCGTTGAGCGCCGCCATGTCGAACAGGCCGCGGCCCAGCCCCGACTGGTTGCTGGCGATGGCCACGTGCCAGCCGGCATGGTTCAGGCGCGCGATCGCCTCCAGCGCACCGGGCAGCGGCGTCCACTCGTCGGCCGACTTGACGTAGTCGTCGCGGTCCTCGTTGATGGTGCCGTCGCGGTCCAGCACCACCAGCTTGATCGACGATTCACCAGTGCGTGGCATGGTTGCCTCCTCAGGCGGCCAGGCGCGACAGGTCGGCCACGCGGTTCATCGCCGCATGCAAACGGGCCAGCAGCGCCAGCCGGTTGGCACGCAGCGCCGCGTCCTCGGCATTGACCATCACGTCGTCGAAGAAGGCGTCCACCGGCGCCTTCAAGGCGGCCAGTGCCTGCAGCGAGCCGGTGTAGTCGCCGGCCGTGAACCCGGCGTCCGCACGCGGCGCCACTGCCTGCAGCGCTTCGTACAGCGCCGCTTCGGCCGGCTCCTTCAGCAGGCCGGTGTTCACCTCGGCCCCTGCGTCCGCCCCGCCTTCAGACTTCTTCAGGATGTTGCTCACGCGCTTGTTGGCCGCTGCCAGCGAGGCGGCTTCGGGCAGCGCGGCAAACGCGCGCACTGCCGCCAACCGCTTGGGAATGTCCGCCAGTCGCACCGGCCGCAGCGACAGCACGGCCTCCACCTCCTGTGCGCTATAGCCCTGCTCGCGCAAGCTGCCCGCCAAGCGCTCGTAGATGAAGTCCAGCAGGTTGGCCGCCGCGAGCTTGTCGGTCAGCAGCGGCCCCATCGCCTGTGCGGCCGCCGCGACGAGCGCGTCCAGCTGCAAGGGCAGCTCGCGCTCCACCAGCATGCGGATCACGCCCAGCGCATGCCGGCGCAGCGCAAACGGATCCTTGTCGCCGGTGGGCAGCTGGCCGATGCCGAACAGGCCAGCCAGCGTTTCCAGCTTGTCCGCCAGCGCTACCACCGTGCCCACCGGGTTGCGCGGCAGCGCATCGCCGGCGAACCGGGGCTTGTAGTGGTCCTCGATCGCGTCGGCGACCGCGGGGGCCAGCCCATCGTGGCGGGCGTAGTAGGCGCCCATGATGCCCTGCAGTTCCGGGAACTCGCCCACCATGTCGGTCAGCAGGTCGGCCTTGGCCAGTTGCGCGGCCTGGTCGGCCTGCGCCGCCAGCGTCTCGCCGCCCAGCTGCAGGCCCAGTTGTTCTGCGATCCCGCGGGCAATGTGGCGCACGCGCTCCACCCGCTCGCCCTGCGTGCCCAGCTTGCCGTGGTAGACCACCTTGGCCAGGCCGGCAACACGATCGGCCAGCGGCTTCTTGCGGTCCTGGTCGAAGAAGAACTTGGCGTCGGCCAGGCGTGGGCGCACCACGCGCTCGTTGCCTTCGATCACCCGGCTGGGATCGTCCGGGCGGATGTTGCTGACGATGAGGAACTGGTTGGTCAGCTTGCCGGCAGCGTCCAGCAGCGGGAAGTACTTCTGGTTGGCCTTCATCGTGAGGATGAGGCATTCCTGCGGCACCTGCAGGAACTCCGGCTCGAAGCGGCACAGCAGCACGTTGGGCCGTTCGACCAGTGCGGTGACCTCGTCGAGCAGGGCCTCGTCCTCGACCGGCTTGAGCCCTTGTCGAGCGGCGGCGGCCTGCAGCTGGCGCACCAGCTCGGCGCGGCGCTCCGCAAAGCCGGCGATCACTGCACCGTGTTCGGCCAGCTGGCTGGCATAGCTGTCAGCATCGTGCAGCACGATCGGATCGTGGGCAGCCTCAAAGCGGTGGCCATGGGTTTCGCGGCCAGCCACCAGGCCGAGTGTGCGCACCGGCACCACGTCGGCGCCATGCAGCGCCACCAGGCCATGCGCCGGACGCACGAAGTTCACGCTGCTCCAGCCGTCGGCCAGCTGGTAGGTCATCACCTTGGGAATGGGCAGCTTCGCAAGCGCTTCGTCCAACGCCTTCTGCAGGCCGTCGGCCAGCGTCACGCCGGGCTGGGTGCTGTCCAGGAACAGGGTTTCGGCTTTGCCGTCGACCGCGCGCTTGAGGTGCGGCAGCACGGAGGCGTCAGCGCCCAGGGCGGCCAGTTTCTTCAGCAGCGCCGGGGTGGCCTGGCCGTCTGCGGTGAGGGCCACGCTCACCGGCATGAGCTTTTGGCGGACCGGCTTGTCGTCCGCCCTGCTCTGCACCTTCGGAACGAGCACTGCGAGTCGGCGTGGCGACGCGAATTTGGTGACGCGCGAGAGCTCATTCCGGTCCACAAGCCCTTGCTCGACCAGACCGACAGCAAGCGCTTCCCCAAACGCCTCACCCAGCTTCTTCAACGCTTTCGGCGGCAGTTCCTCGACGAACAGTTCGACGAGCAGGTTCTTCGTGTTCATGGTCATCACGCGGCCGCCTTTTTCGCGTCGAGCTGCTGCTGCACTTCGGCGGCCCATTCGCGCGGCGCCATCGGGAAGCCCAGGCGGGCGCGGCTGTCCAGGTAGCTCTGCGCCACGGCGCGCGCCAGGTTGCGGATGCGGCCGATGTAGCCGGCGCGCTCGGTGACGCTGATCGCGCCGCGCGCGTCCAGCAGGTTGAAGGTATGGCCGGCCTTGAGCACCTGCTCGTAGGCCGGTAGCGCGAGCGCCTGCGCCATCAGGTATTGCGCCTGCTGCTCGTAGTGGTTGAACGCGCCCAGCAGGAACTCCACGTTGCTGTGCTCGAAGTTGTAGGTGCTCTGCTCCACCTCGTTCTGGTGGAACACATCACCGTACTTGATGCCGGGCGCGTAGACCAGGTCGTACACGCTTTCCACGCCCTGCAGGTACATCGCCAGGCGCTCCAGGCCGTAGGTGATCTCGCCGGTGATCGGCTTGCAGGCGATGCCACCCACCTGCTGGAAGTAGGTGAACTGCGTGACCTCCATGCCGTTGAGCCACACCTCCCAGCCCAGGCCCCAGCAGCCGAGCGTGGGGTTCTCCCAGTCGTCCTCGACGAAGCGCACGTCGTTCTTCTTGAGGTCGAAGCCCAGGGCTTCGAGCGAGCCGAGGTACAGCTCCAGGATGTTGGCCGGTGCCGGCTTGAGCACCACCTGGTACTGGTAGTAATGCTGCAGGCGATTGGGGTTCTCGCCGTAGCGGCCGTCCTTGGGGCGGCGGCTGGGCTGCACGTAGGCGGCCTTCCAGGGCTCCGGGCCCAGTGCGCGCAGGAAGGTGGCGGTGTGGCTGGTACCGGCGCCCACTTCCATGTCGTAGGGCTGCAGCAGTGCGCAGCCCTGGGCGTCCCAGTAGTCCTGCAGTCGAAGAATGAGTTGCTGGAAGGTCAGCATCGGGTCGGCGCTACCAAAGGCGAAGAGCCGCCGATTCTAAGAGGGCAGGCCTGGAGGCAAGGCTTCAGCGACGCCGGCCGAGCAGCAGCACGGCCAGCGCCAGCACCGCCAGCGGCCACAGGCCCAGCGCGGACAGCCAGCGGGCGTAGGGCGTGGCGCCGGTGCGCCCATGCACCTCGGCCTCGAGTGCGCCTTCGGTGTCCGAGGGCAGGCGGGCCGTCAGCACGCCGCGGTGGTCCACCACGCCGGTGATGCCGGTGTTGGTGGCGCGCACCATCGGCCGCTGGAATTCCAGCGCCCGCATGCGCGAGAACTGCAGGTGCTGGTCCTGCACCATCAGCGGGCCGAACCAGGCCAGGTTGGTGGCGTTGGCAAACACGGTGGCCGGCTGGTCGCCCACGACGCTGCTCACCATGTCCTCACCGAACAAGTCCTCATAGCAGATCACCGGCCGCACGCGCTGGCCGCCCACCGCCAGGGCGTCGGTGCGGCGGCCGGCGGCCTGGTCGCCGATGGGGATGTGCATCAGGTCCACGAACCACTTGAAGCCCGGCGGCACGTATTCGCCAAAGGGCAGCAGGTGGCGCTTGCCGTAGTGGTAGGCGGAGCCAGGGTGGGCCAGGTCGCTGGTGCGCGAGAGCGCTATCAGGGAGTTGGTGTAGCCGGCCGCGTCGTCGCCCAGGAAGATGCCCACCAGCGCGGCGCGGTCGCCGCCGGCGAAGGGCGTGCGCAGGGCGGCGGGCCAGCTCTCGTCGAGGAACTGCGACGGCAGCGGGATGGAGGACTCGGGCGTCAGCACCAGCGTGCCCCGGGCGGCGGCCAGCCGCTGCTGGTGCCACTGCAGCGCTGCGCGCACGTTGGCCGGCTCGAACTTCTGGTCCTGCGCCACGTTGGGCTGAAGCAGCGTGACACTGAGGCGGCCGGTGTCCAGCGTGAAGTCGGCCGGCAGCAGCACACCCACCAGCAGCGCGGCCAGGGGGCCGCCCAGCACGAGGACGCGCGCGCGCAGCCCGGCCAGCGGCCAGGCCAGCGCCAGCGCCAGCGCCGCCCCCAGCCACGCTGCCAGGGCGCCGATGCCGTAGACGCCCACCCAGGGCGCCCAGGCGGCCAGCGGGCCGGTGGTATGGGCATAACCGCCGGCGATCCAGGGAAAGCCGGTCAGCAACACCCCGCGCGCCAGCTCGGCCAGCAGCCAGATCGCGGCGAACGCCAGCGCCTGCCGCCCGGCCCCGGGCACCACGCGGCACCAGCGTGCCCACGCCCCCAGCGCGAGTGCGTAGTACAGCGCCAGCACGGCCGCGAGCACCACCACGGCGGCCGCCGCCAGCGCAGGCGCCATGCCGCCATAGCGGTGCATGCTGATGTACAGCCACCACAGGCCGCTGGCCAGCCAGCCGAAGCCGAACCACCAGCCCAGCGCGGCCGCACGCCGCACGCCGGCTCCGTGCGCCAGGGCCGCCAGCCCGGCCAGCGCCAGGATCTGCAACGGCCAGGCTTCGGTGGGGGCAAACGACGCGGTGTGCAGCACGCCGGCCAGCAAGGCGAGCAGCCAGGCCACCGGCCCGCGTTGCGGCGGCCGCCCCTCGGAGTGGGCGCTCACGCGCTGGTGGCGCCGTCGTGGTCGCCGCTGTGCGACACGCGGAACCAGCGCACCGCACCACCGCGCGTCAGCATCACCACGAAACGCAGGCCGCCCAGTTCCACCACCTCGCCCCGGCGTGGCACGCGGCCGAACTCATGGGCGACCAGGCCGCCGATGGTGTCGAAATCCTCGTCGTCCAGCGTGGTGCCGAAGGCTTCGTTGACGGCCGAAATCTCGGTGTCCCCGGCCACCCGGTGGGTGCCGTCGGCCAGGGTGTAGATGCCGGATTCGCCGTCCTTCTCGTCGAATTCGTCCTCGATCTCGCCGACGATCTCTTCCAGCACGTCCTCGATGGTCACCAGGCCGGCCACCGTGCCGAACTCGTCGATCACGATCGCCAGGTGGTTGCGGTTGGAGCGGAAGTCGCGCAGCAACTCGTTCAGGCGCTTGGACTCCGGCACGAACACCGTGGGCCGCAGCAGGGTGCGCAGGTTGAGCTCGGGCGCGCGCTGCAGCTTGAGCAGATCCTTCGCGAGCAGGATGCCGATGATGTTGTCGCGCTGGCCTTCGTAGACCGGAAAGCGCGAATGACCGGTGGAAATGACGCCCGCCAGCAATTCTTCATAGGGCGCGTCGATGTCCAGCAGGTCCATGCGGCGCGCGGCCACCATCACGTCGCCGGCCGTCAGGTCGGCCATGCGCAGCACGCCTTCAAGCATGATGCGGGACTCGGGTTCGATCAGCTCCCGCTGCTCGGCGCTGGCCAGCGCCCGCATGAGCTCGTCCCTGGAATCCGGGCCGGGCGACAGCAGGTCGACCAGCCGCTCAAAAAGCCCCCGGTGCACGCCGGTGGGAGGGTGTTGTTTGTCGCCCGCTTTGTGCGGGCGCGCAGGGTGAGGGTCAGACATCGCGCAAGGCGAGGAATTGGCAAGCGGTCAAGCTTACCCGATCCCCCACGCCCGCCACTGGGTCGAATACCCCATCGGCTTGACAGGGCATGCCCCTTGCAACACAGTCTGCCGCCCCCATCTGGTCGGCTTCCCAACGGGCTGCCGCTGGGCCTTGTTTCGCTGCTGGAACCACCATGTCCGAAGGTCTGATCCCCGCCACCATCCTCACCGGCTTCCTTGGAAGCGGCAAGACCACGCTGCTCAAGCGCGTGCTCACCGAAGCCCACGGCCAGAAGATCGCCGTGGTGGAAAACGAGTTCGGCGAAGAGAACATCGACAACGACATCCTGGTGGCCGACACCAACGAGCAGATCATCCAGCTGTCCAACGGCTGCGTCTGCTGCACGATCCGTGAAGACCTGCGCACCACCCTGGCCGACCTGGCCGACAAGCGCCGCAAGGGCGAGCTCACCTTTGACCGCGTGGTGATCGAGACCACCGGCCTGGCCGACCCGGGCCCGGTGGCGCAGACCTTCTTCATGGACGACGAGATCGCCGAGAGCTACCTGCTGGATTCCATCCTCACGCTGGTGGACGCCAAGCACGCCCAAGCCCAGCTGGACGAGCGCCAGGAAGCGCGCCGCCAGGTCGGTTTTGCCGACCAGATCTTCATCAGCAAGACCGACCTGGCCGACCCGGCCGAGGTGGACTCGCTCATGCACCGCCTGAAGCACATGAACCCGCGCGCGCCGCAGCAGAAGGTGCACTTTGGCGAGGTACCGCTGTCCCAGGTGTTCGACCTGCGCGGCTTCAACCTCAATACCAAGCTCGAGATCGACCCCGATTTCCTGAAAGCGGACGACGGGCACGACCACCATCACCATGATCACGATCATGAGCACGGTGAGCATTGTGACCACCCCCACCACCACCATCACGACGATGATGTGAAGTCATTCGTGTTCCGCTCCGAGCGGCCTTTCAACCCGGCCAAGCTGGAAGAGTTCCTCGGGGCAATCGTGCAGGTGTATGGGCCGAAGATGCTGCGCTACAAGGGCGTGCTCTGGATGAAGGGCACCGACAAGAAGGTGGTGTTCCAGGGTGTGCACCAATTGATGGGCAGCGATCTCGGGCCGAAATGGGCTCCGGGCGAGAAGAAGAACAGCAAGATGGTCTTCATCGGCCTGGACCTGCCGAAGGACGTGTTCCTTCAGGGACTGGAGCAATGCCTGGCTTGAGCTTCGAAAACCGCATCGTGGGCCCGGCGCTGGCGCCGGGGCAACGTCGCTACAATCCGCGCGCCCTGAGGTGTCAGGGCGCCCCTGAGCCCGTTGCGCTCGAGCAGGTATAACACTGCATTGCGAGGAGAGCGAAGTGAGCAAGACCCCGGCCAAGAGCGAGACCCCTGCGCCCAAGACAGCGGCGAAAAAACCGTCCGCCAAAGCCGCGGCCCCTGCCCCCGCTGCGCCCCCCGCGAAAAAGGCTGCGCCTCCCGTCAAGGCGGCCAGCAAACCCGACGCCAAACCCGTAGACACCAAGGGGCCTGCCAAGAGCAGCGCCGCCGCCCCCGCCAAAACCCCGTCGAAGCCTGCCGGCTCCGCATCGTCCAAGCCGTCCGCGGCAGGGCGAGCGATGGCCACGGCCGAGGCCACTGAAACCACTGCTGCCGAGGTCGCAGCCAACACGGTCAGCCGCTTTGCCGACCGGTTCTCGCCCTCGAAGCCGCCCGCACGAATGTTTGCCGATTCCTCCATGGACACCCAGAAGCCCGCGCACAAGGCGGACCCGAAACTCGCCAACGCCTGGAAGACCAAGGCCGGCCGCGACATGACCGAAGCCGAACTCCTCGCCATGCCGGAGAGCGAGTACATGAACGACAAGCAGCTCGACTTCTTCCGCGCCCGCCTGCAGGCGCTGAAGGACGACCTGCTGTCCAACGCCGGCGAGACCACCGAGCACCTGCGCGAAGACACCTCCATCGTGCCGGACCCCGCCGACCGCGCGACCATCGAGGAAGAGCACGCCCTGGAGCTGCGCACCCGCGACCGGGAGCGCAAGCTGCTGAAGAAGATCTCGCAGTCCCTGGCCCGCATCGAAGCCGGCGACTACGGCTTCTGCGATGAAACCGGCGAGCCCATCGGGCTGGGCCGGCTGATCGCGCGCCCCACCGCCACGCTGTCGCTGGAAGCGCAGCAACGCCGCGAGCTCAAGCAGAAGATGTTCGGAGACTGACAGCGCGCGCGTTCAGCCGTTGCCCCATTCATGGCCGATTCGAAGTCCGACCCGAAAGACGGCGAAAGCTTTTTTCGCAAAGTGGTTCGCTTCGTCGCGAACCCGGCCACCGACTGGGCGGAGCTGAACTCCCAGCAGGATCCGGAGGCGCGCAACCTGGAGTTCGAGAAGAGCGAGCTCAAGGCCATGATCGAGCGCAAGCGGCGCAACGACTTCGTGCGCAAGCGCGAGTTCGACGTGCTGCGCAAGGTGCGACGCGAAGGCCTGTCCAGCGAGCAGCTGGCGGCACTGGCCGGCTCCTCGCGCATCGACGACTCCGAAGTGCGCATGGAGACCAACGCCCGGGCCGATGCCCAGGTGAAGGCCAAGATCGACGAGATCGAACAGCAGATGGTCGGGGACAACTTCGGCCAGCGCCGCAACTCCGGCTATTTCGGCGCCAGCACCGACCCGGCGCCGCTGGCTGACACACCCGCCGCCTCCTTCACCGGCCGGGCGCGTGCGCCCGCGCCGGCCGATGCCGACACCGAGCAGTTGCCCGCGCTGCCGCCGCTGCCTGATATCGACCTGCAGGCCCCGGCCCAGGCGCCGGTGGTGGCCAGCGCCGGCCTGCCGCCGCTGTCGTCCTCCGGCGCACCGGCGCGCACCCCGAGCGCGCCCGCGGCGCCGGCACTGCCGCCGCTGCCCGCCATCGAGGTCAGCGAGGTGGTGCACGACCCGGAGCTGGACGAGGCGGTGATCGCGTTTGCGAACGCCGACTTCGACCAGTGCGAGGCGTCGCTGCAGGGCCTGACGGCCGACGGCGGCCCACGCCACGAACATCCCGAGACCTGGCTGGTGCTGTTCGACCTGTACCGTGCCACTGGCCAGCAGCACAAGTTTGAAAGCCTGGCGGTGGAATACGCCCAGCAGTTCGGCTGGTCCTCGCCGCAATGGTTCTCCATGCCACGCCTCGTGGCCGAGGCCGCACAGGAAGAGAAGCTGCATGCCGCCGCCCCGGCCCGCGTGAAGGGAGAGGTCGGCTGGGTCTGCCCGGAGGTGCTGGACACCGACGCGGTTGCGCAGCTGCGTTCGCAGACCCTGCAGCTGCCCCTGCCCTGGGTGTTCGACTGGGGCCACCTGCGCCATGTGGACCCGGAGGCGGCCAGCCAGCTGAGCCAGCTGTTCCGCCAGTGGGCCAAGGAGCGCCTGGAGATGCGCTGGCTGGACGGCGACAACTTCTTCCAGGTGCTGCAGGAAGCGGCGCCGACGGGCGTGCGCGATGCCGACCCCATCTTCTGGACCGTGCGCCTGGACGCCCTCAGCCTGGCCAACCGCCCGGACCAGTTCGACGAGCTGGCCATCGACTATTGCGTGACCTACGAGGTGTCGCCCCCGCAGTGGGAGCCCACCAAGTGCAACGTGCGCATCAGCGGCGGCGGGCAGAGCACCCATTCACCGGCGATGTCGGTGGTGAGCGAAGTCTCGACCAGCTTCCTGGAGTCCACCCTGACGGAAGACGACGCCGGCGTGGTGCGTTCGGCCAACGTGGAGCTGTCGGGCCAACTGGTGGGCGACATCGGCCCGACCCTGGCCAAACTCGACAGCGAGCTGGGCACGGCGCCGGTGGTGAACGTGTCGTGTGCGCGGCTCATCCGGGTCGACTTTATCGCCGCGGGGGACCTGTTGAACTGGGTGCTGACCAAGCGCAGCGAGAACCGGGCGGTGGGGTTTGCGGAGGCGCACCGGCTGGTGGCCTTGTTCTTTGGTGCCATGGGCATCAATGAGCATGCGAGGGTGAGGGTTCGGGTCGTTTGACCCTTGCCTTGCCGGTCGGGTGGCGCTCTTCCACGGCTTCTGGCCACTCGCGTGCAGCCCGCCGGTCGCGCCCGGCCGGCGGTCACTTTCTTCACTGGCATGAAGAAAGTAACCAAAGAAGGTGCCTTGGAATACCAACATCCGATCAGGTTCGCTGACACCGAATCGGGGCCCGGTTTTCGGGAGCACGCTGACATTGCTGTAGACCCGAGGCCACTTTGCGCCAGCCAGGTACATCGACCCGACCTGTCACTGGACCACCAGCCAGCCTCCGCATGCCATGACCGAGCGAAGCGCCCGCACACGGAGGCTGGAAAGACGTCCAGCGCGCGGTGCACACGAGCCAAAGCACCCGTCACAAGTGGCCTCGGGTCTCTGGCGACCGAGCGGTCCTCCAGAAAACCGGACCCCCTACCGGCGTGAGGGAGCGAAATCGGATGATGGATTTCCAGGCTCTCTTCTTTGGTTACTTTCTTCTGAGCCAGTGTTTAGACCGGACACATGGGTAACAGGTGTGCGGGGACATGGGTAACACCTTGGGCTTAAGTCTGTAGGCGGTCTTGGCGCAAGTCCAGGGTCATGAACGGCTGGCGGCAGAAGTAGCCGTG
>NZ_JAZARE010000015.1:0-8408 GCF_036231905.1 Ideonella sp. BN130291
GTTCCTGCTCAGTCGGGCCCACTTCTGCCCGCTGGTGCGCCAAGGCTTCGTTGCAGGCTTTGGCCTAACCAGTCCATCGAGCGGACAGCCTTCGGCTGCCGCTCATGTCCGACGTTAGGCGCCAGGCCGCATGAAATCCCAACGCACGATCTCAGCGTTTGTCCACCGCTCTGGCAACAGGTCAGTAGCGCTTGATCAACGCTCTGGCAGCGGGGCAGTGAGGCGCGTCCAATTGAGCGTTTGTCATACGGGCCTTTTCTGTCTGGCCAGGCTGCGGTGGTCCGCGCTTGGCAGCCATACGCGAGAACAATGTGCACTGCGAGGCGCGGCCTGGCGGTTCATCACGATTCAGCCGCTCTCGCATGTTGTCTTCTTTGCCGGGCAAGGGTGCTGAGCTATGCGGTTGACGGTCCTGTTCTCTGAGCGCCGCACTTGCCCTCCAGTGGGCCAAGGCTCCGTTTTGTGCTTTGGCCTAACCAGTCCATCGAGCGGACAGCCTTCGGCTGCCGCTCATGTCGAACGTTAGGTGCCTCAATCTTCGGAGCGCGCGGTGCTTGAGGACCTGATCCCGCTAATCGAGCAAACACAAGCTGACGGTGCCATCGTCCTATTGAAGTGGGACGGGGAGCGGACTAGCAACCGTTGTACCGTTGTGATTACTCGTCAGAGCACCGACTACGTTTGGCGAAAGGACTGCGAAGACATAGTGGCAACGCTTGCTGAAGCCATAGCGGAGTACAAGGCGAAACATGCGCATTGAGTCAGGCGTTGTGTCGCATGCAAGGCGGTTTCCGGGTGCCAGCGCTTGCGTATCTCTGGCTTGCGGGGCTCGCTTGTTGGCCTCGGGGTCGCGGCACCTAACCCCTCCATCGAGCGGACAGCCTTCGGCTGCCGCTCATGTCGAACGTTAGGTGCCATGCGACCTCGCCTTGTCCTCCTTCCGTTGTGGCTTACCGCATGTTTGTGGGTTCTCTACTTTGGTCTCACAAGTCCATCGCCAGCGGATGTCAAGGACGTTCATGTGGGCCTGAACTTTTGGATGACTCTGCTAACCTTCCCGTTCGGCCTGCTAGTGTTCGTTGGATCAGATGTCGCAACGTTGCCGTTTGGGGCCTACTTTGGCGTTGCATGGGATCACCATCCGACGTTCTACCTGTTCATGTGGGGCGTCTACTTGCTCGTCGGTCTAATCCAGTGGCTAGTTGTCGTTCCCTCGCTTGCCAAGAAGTGGAGCCTCAAGCGAAGGGTTGGCACCTAACCCCTCCATCGAGCGGACAGCCCCAAGCGTCCTTCGGCCGCTTGCGTCTGCCGCTCATGTCGAACGTTAGCCGCCTTTCTACCTCCAGCGATGCGCTTCTTCGTCCTCAGATCCGATATCAGTGCGAAGCCGGAAAAGGTCTGGCTCGAACAGGTGGTCGCAAAGGGGTTTCATCCCCAGTCGGAAGAAGCGGCTTGGCCTCGCTCTGCGGTGCGGGAGTCTTCGTCAATCCTGTACCGCAGGCGCATTCATGAGCGCATCGTCGCCTTGATGCCCGCAGGGGTCACTATCCAAGATCGAGTTCAGTACGAGGCTCGGTTTCGCCTACTGTCGCCTTGGCTAAAGGCGGCAGGGATCATGGCGCTTCGGAAGGAGCATGAGGCACTGCGGGAGAGGTATGGGTGTTTGAGCAGATGAGCCAGGCGGCTAACCCCTCCATCGAGCGGACAGCTGTCGGCAAGCCGCCAGCTGCCGCTCATGTCGAACGTTAGGCGCCCGGTCGCATGAATACCCCGCGCACGATCACAGCGCTTGTTCGCCGCTCTGGCAGAAGGGCAGCAGCGCCTGTTCAATGCTCTGGTAGCCTGATGGTGAGGTGCGTTGAACCGAACGCATGTAATGCGCCGCCTTCTTTGTTGGGCAAGGCCGCTGTGCTCCTCGCTTGGCAGCCGCATGCGAGAGCGATGTGCACCGCGAGGCGCTCTTCATGGTCGGCCACGAGCCAAGCGCTCTCTCGTATGCTGCCTTGTTTGTCTGGTCCGGCTGCTGAGCTATGCGTTTGACGTTCCTGTTCGGTTTCGCAAGCGTGTGCCCTCTGGTGCGCCAAAGCTCCGTTGCACGCCTCGGCCTAACCAGTCCATCGAGCGGACAGCCTTCGGCTGCCGCTCATGTTCGACGTTAGGTCCTTTGCGCGTAGTCTCGCGGTTGGAACGGCATGGAAGACTTTGAACTCCCAATCCAGAACCTCGACGCCATCGACATCGTTGCCAAGCAACATGACGGCACCATTGACCTTGTTGTCGTGTGTAGCGGGCCTCTCGATGGATCGATAGAAACACTCTCTCGTCTGGAGCGCAAGGTTCGCGGCTATCTGGCCGAGATTCAGAACCCGAGCTTTCGCGAGGAGTTCGGACTAGTTCCTCCGCGCGAAGCGAGGGTTATCGTGGCCTGCGAGCACGCAGTTTCTGCGTTGGCTTTGGGAATGATCGAGTCCCTGGCAAGAGAAGCAGGCACACAAGGAGTGGAGGTACATCATGTCGTCTCTTTGGCGTAGTCGCTCATACGCGCGCAACCACGGACCTAACCCCTCCATCGAGCGGACATGCCCCGGCAAGCCGGGTCATGCCGCTCATGTCGAACGTTAGCCCCCCATGACAGCCGCAGTCGCCTCAGTTCCAACGTTCCGAAACGCGATGTTTGGCGCGGCAGTGTTCGCCTCGTTAGCACCGCCAGTTGGCGGTCTGGTGTACTGGCTCTGCGTGGTCGTCGCTGGGTCTTACTTTTCGCATGCTGGCAAAGCGTGGGGTGCGCTTCTCCCTATATTGATGCTGTCGTACGTGTATGGTGCCGTCCCGGCCGGTTGCACCGGGTTGCTGGCTGGCGCTCTCAGGCCGCGTCTGCGCTCGTGGGGTGCGCGTGTGGGCATTGGTGCCGTTGGCAGTCTCACCGCTTTTGCCTTCATTGGCCTTGTTGGCGGCAGCAGTGCGCGCGTTGCCAATGTCGCTTTCGCCATGGCGCTCATGCCAGGCTTTGTCTCCGGCTTGGTTGCTGCGGTCGTTTTTTCCGCGCGGGGGCTAACCCCTCCATCGAGCGGACAGCCTTCGGCTGCCGCTCATGTCGAACGTTAGGCGCCCGGCCACATGAATACCCCACGCGCGATCACAGCGCCTGCTCGCCGCTCTGGCAAAAGGGCAGCAGCGCGTGTTCAACGCTCTGGCAGCCTGATGGTGAGGCGCGTGGAACCGAGCGCATGTGATGCGCCGCCTTCTTTGTTGGGCAAGGCCGCTCTGCTCCTCGCTTGGCAGCCGCGTGCGAGAGCAATGTGCACCGCGAGGCGCTCTTCATGGTCGGCCACGAGCCAAGCGCTCTCTCGTATGCTGCCTTGTTTGTCTGGTCCGGCTGCTGAGCTATGCGTTTGACGTTCCTGTTCGGTTTCGCAAGCGTGTGCCCTCTGGTGCGCCGAAGCTCCGTTGCACGCCTCGGCCTAACCAGTCCATCGAGCGGACAGCCTTCGGCTGCCGCTCATGTCCGACGTTAGACGCCTCCAGTTTCGACCACCGCGCTGTGCCGACGCGTTCATTTGATGCTCTGCAGGGCATTGGTCTGCAGCCGCTGCGAATTGCAGTTCGTGTGCTGTCTTCTTCGTTCCTGAGATGGGTGGTTGGGCAAGGGTTCGCGCAGTGGCTGGCGTGGGCCGTCCGTCCGCTGGCGGCCGGCTCACCAGTGGTGCGCGCACCCATCCTCGGTCTGCGTCCCCTCGCAATCTCCATCTCTCGTGGTCGGGCAAGAACCGAGGTGCTCGCTAAATACTGGCTTGCGCGGCAGTTGTCCGAGCGGGCACACTCGCAGCCATGAGCCGCGAAGGTCTCGGTCTGGTGCTTGTCCACGGTGGGCGCGGTTATCGGCCACCGACCGTGGTGTGCAAGGGCTGCGTCTAACCCCTCCATCGAGCGGACAGCCTTCGGCTGCCGCTCATGTCGAACGTTAGGCCTCACAAAGGAAGGTCCGTGCTTCATCCGAATCAGTTCAAAGTCAACGACGCGTGGCTCGCGTTCCAGCTGAACGACGAACCCATCCATACGGAGCGGGACGGAGACTTCAATTTCTTCGCACTCATGGACGCAGCGAGTTGCTTCATCCTCAGTTCCACGCCTGTCGCTGCAACGCAGGGCGAACCTGCGCAGTTGGAAGTGAAACGCCTGTTGAAGGAAGGTCAAGCCCACAAGAAGCAGTGGCCGAAAACGCTGTTCGTTCCTACAGAACAGGTCGCGCGGTTCCTCATTGCGGAAGCGGAGCAACTTGGCATTGGCGTTGTCCGCGTCGCAGAAGTTGAACTCTTGCCGTTCATCGGCGAGGCGCAAGAGGGCTTTAGGGAACGTTTCGGTGGTCAGGGCACGCGGTGAGGCCTAACCCCTCCATCGAGCGGACATGCCCCGGCAAGCCGGGTCATGCCGCTCATGTCGAACGTTAGGCACCCCTTGCGCCGGCCTCATCCGGATTAAGGATGCGCACGTTCCTGCCACCTGACAGGCTGTCGGTGCGTAGCACGGGCAGCGACGGATGCCCGACAAAGGCACAGGCACATAGCCGTCGATGTGTGACCTCGGAGAACAGGATGTCAGACGTCACGGAGATGTACCTGGCAAGATCGCCCGGCACGGTAGTCTTCAACATAGTTCGCAAGAACTCCGGCCGGGCAGACACGTCCGTTCGCTTCGGAGAGAAAACCACTCTTCGTATTAGAAGCGAGACCGGCGCTAAGGGCGGAGGTGGAGCGGGAAGCGGAACTTGGGCAAAGCATGCCCTGTATATCAACGGCAAGGAACTTGCGGGCGCAGCGAACGGGTCCAACTTTAACGATTGGAACGGAATCTGCGAGGCCGTGCACACCTTCGAGGCGGATACGCTCTATTCCATCGTCGCGAATCAAGATAATGGTGGGTGCACTGTCATCAACACCGACTTGAGGGGAACAATCGTCTAGTGGGTGGGTTGCCTAACCCCTCCATCGAGCGGACATGCCCCGGCAAGCCGGGTCATGCCGCTCATGTCGAACGTTAGGCATTCTTCAACGCGTCGAGTCCCCTTTGAGCCGCACGAGCCGTCAAGCCATGTCAAAACTTCGTGCATCCCAACTCCTGCGCGCACTCTCCTACGGCACGCTGCTTCTAACTGCGGGTTGGCTAGTTTTCGACAGTCGCACAACCCCGGGGCAAGCCTGTCAAAGTATGGCCTGTATGGGCATAGGGCTTGGCCGAGCAATGGCGTTCCTAGCCATGCTGTGCGGAGCGTTGCTGCTTGGCACACTGCTAAACAGTGCGTCCTTCGTCCTTGAAGGCTCGCCTCGATCCAGCGCTCGGAAACTAGAGCTTTGGCTAGTCTTTGTCACGCCACTGCTCCTGCTACTCGGCGTCGGAATGTCATTCTTTCTGTAGTCGGTTGTTCACGAAATGCCTAACCCCTCCATCGAGCGGACAGCCTTCGGCTGCCGCTCATGTCGAACGTTAGGCGTCATGCACCGCGCGCACCAACGCGGCACCGTCGTGGCATTCTTTGCAACTGCCACTCTTCTGCTCGCGTGCTCTGACCCGGACGCCCGTGAAACTCCTGGCGAAAAGGCTGAGTGGTCAGTGCTGCAAGGCGTTGAGTACCAACACAGAGCGTCTCCGCTTGGTGAGCCTGTCGTTCTTGGCGTCGGTGAGCGTGAGGTGCTCGGAGTGAGGGGGCTTGACGGTCAAAACATCTGGGTGCTACTCAAGCCGAGTGCACCGCCGTTCTACAAGCAGATGCCGCAAGGTAACTACACCTTGCCCGCCGATCTTGTTGATCAATTGATTCGCCAACGCCGCGTCTCGTACACCGTTGAGCAGGTTCTGGCCTCGCACATCAGCAGAGAATGACGCCTAACCCCTCCATCGAGCGGACATGCCCCGGCAAGCCGGGTCATGCCGCTCATGTCGAACGTTAGGCGCCATGACACTCCCTGAGCACATTCAGCGTCGCGGCGTTCATGCGTTGTCGGCGCAGTGGCCGGATCTTGTAGCCCCCATGCTCGATGCCGTGTCAAGCAATGCAGTGGGTTGCCCCCTCTCTTCCTCTGCGTTGGCGTCCCTTAGAGCGGCGCTGTCCAGCAGTCGCACGCTGCTATATGAGACAGCCAGCTACGTCCTCGCCGATGCCTTGGCGTTTGACCCACAAGCGATAGACCTGCTTGTTGATCTCTCCAAGAGTCAAAAGGCCACGGAGCGATTCAACGCGATCCTCTGCCTGTCAGAGAAAACGCCCCAAGCAACTTCACTTGATGTCATAACCAAGAGTCTCGGAGATCGAAGCTCAAAGGTCCGAATCAAAGCAGCCGACTGGGTACTTCGTCTTGGTTTAACTCCAGCGCTTCCCGCACTTAAGAAGGCACTTTCCACTGAGCAGCACTCCGAGGCGCGAAGAACCATGGAATTTAGTCTCGCCCTAGTGCGCGACGGATACTTAATCAGCCCATGGAGCGACAAGCAAGTTTGGTTCACGCTCGCTTTGTCGCCCGGTTGCACAGTATCCAGCGCAGTTGACGCGGCACTCATAGAGCAGAGCGGCGCAGCGGCAGTCGCAGCTCAGCTAAGGGCGTCACACCGTGGCGCCTAACACCTCCATCGAGCGGACAGTCGCCGGCAAGCCGGCGCCTGCCGCTCATGTCGAACGTTAGATGCCATGTGCGCGAGAGGACGGTGCGGTGGCGAGAGTGTGTTGTCGCGTTGGGCGCGGGGCCAGCGCGCAAAAGCAAAAGGGCGCACCGCGGAAGTGTTGAACGAGCGTTGGTCGTTGCGACATATTGGTTCGGAAGAGGATCGCTACGGCCAGGTCAGCTCGCCGTTGTGTCACCGAGGCTTTAGCGCCAAGGGCAGCCGCGGTATCGTGTTGTCCTCAGTAATTCGAGAGGCTGCTGTGCCATTGTTCACCAAGCATCTAACCCCTCCATCGAGCGGACAGCCTTCGGCTGCCGCTCATGTCGAACGTTAGATGCCAAGTCGTTCGAAGGAGAGCGCTTCCGCCGTAGTGCTTGTTCTGCGTACGCCTACCTCCGAGCAAGAAGCGCTGCGGTGGTTCTCACCCGGTGTCAACGAGCGCTGGTCGTTGCGACATGTGGGCTCGGCGATGAAGCGGTCGGGTGTGCGGCGAGTAGTTCTCGCAGTGAGGCTTTCTGCCAGGCGGTTGTGGCGTATCGTTCGGTCCAATCGTCAACCAGCAGGATTGTTCGTGCCTACGGTCACCACGCATCTAACCCCTCCATCGAGCGGACAGCCTTCGGCTGCCGCTCATGTCCGACGTTAGGCGCCAGGCCGCATGAATACCGAAGGCAGGATCTCAGCGCTTGTTCACCGCTCTGGCAAAAGGGCAGGAGCGCATGTTCAACGCTCTGGCAGCCCGACGGTGAGGCGCGTTGAATCGAGCGCACGGGATGCGCCGCATTCTTTGTCTGGCAGGGCCGCTGTGGTGCGCGCTTGGCGGCCAAACGCGAGAGCAAGGTGCACTGCGCCGCGTTGTTCATGGTTGGCCACGGGCCGAGCGCTCTCTCGTATGCTGCCTTCTTTGTCCTGCCAAGTTGCTGAGCTATGCGTTTGACGGTCCTGTTCTCTCAGCTTGGCAGTTGCCCTCTGGTGGGCCGAGGCTCCGTTTCACGCTTTGGCCTAACCAGTCCATCGAGCGGACAGCCTTCGGCTGCCGCTCATGTCCGACGTTGGGCACCTCGCGGGTGAGGCTCGTTGTCCGCGGAAGTGTCGAACGAGCGCTTGTCGTTGCGACATATCGGTTCGGAAGAGGATCGCTACGGTGAGGCTGGTTCGTCGTTGTGGCACCGAGGCTTTAGCGGCAAGGACAGGCGCGGTATCGTGTGGTCTTCAGCAACCCGAGAGGCTGCTGTGCCCTTGTTCACCAAGCATCTAACCCCTCCATCGAGCGGACAGCCTTCGGCTGCCGCTCATGTCGAACGTTAGGCACCTCTCGCACATGAAAGGCAATGCTCGTCTCGTTGCGGTTCGGCTCGGCAAGGCTATGGCCATTTCTTTGGGTGGGCTTGCATCGCTCGCTTGTGCCGCGTTGGTTGCGGGGTACACGGTGGCGCTCAGTGGCTTGGCCTCGTCGCCGTATCCTGTCTTCCTGTTCGCTTTCTTGGCGGTCTTGGCGGTGTGTGCCTTCGGTTTGAGGCGCGTGGGGTGGGGCACTCGGGTGGTTCTATCGCTCCTTCTCCTCGCATCGGTCGTACTCATGGCCCCAAGGAGTTCATGCGCAAGCGAATCGTCATCCTCGCAAGAGGGTTGCTAGGGAAGGTCTGAACAAGTCCGCGAATCATGCCGCGAGACGTTGTGTCGGTTGAAGGAATCGGGACAATCGGAACGATGAGCCAAATGAGCTTCTCAGATGCGGAATACGCCGGCAAGAG
>NZ_JAZARE010000016.1:0-5360 GCF_036231905.1 Ideonella sp. BN130291
AAAGCAAAACCCCCGCCAGATTACTCTGGTGGGGGTTTAAATAAATAGCCTGACGATGTCCTACTTTCACACGGGAATCCGCACTATCATCGGCGCAGAGGCGTTTCACTGTCCTGTTCGGGATGGGAAGGAGTGGGGCCACCTCGCTATGGTCATCAGGCTTGACTTGTTGCCGCGCTGGTCTTGAGGGCCAGCTGCAGCCAATTCACGGAATCGAATCAGATTATTGATTGCGCCCATACGGGGGCATAACTTGTTGTTGACTCAAAGTCACTTTGGACGAGGTTGGTCGTCAAAGTTATAGGGTCAAGCCTCACGAGCAATTAGTACTGGTTAGCTTAACGCATTACTGCGCTTCCACACCCAGCCTATCAACGTCCTGGTCTCGAACGACTCTTCAGGGGGCTCAAGGCCCCGGCAAGACTCATCTTGAGACGAGTTTCCCGCTTAGATGCTTTCAGCGGTTATCTCTTCCGCACTTAGCTACTCGGCAATGCCACTGGCGTGACAACCGATACACCAGAGGTGCGTCCACTCCGGTCCTCTCGTACTAGGAGCAGGCTCTCTCAATCTTGCAGCGCCCACGGAAGATAGGGACCAAACTGTCTCACGACGTTTTAAACCCAGCTCACGTACCTCTTTAAATGGCGAACAGCCATACCCTTGGGACCGGCTACAGCCCCAGGATGAGATGAGCCGACATCGAGGTGCCAAACACCGCCGTCGATATGAACTCTTGGGCGGTATCAGCCTGTTATCCCCAGAGTACCTTTTATCCGTTGAGCGATGGCCCTTCCATACAGAACCACCGGATCACTTTGTCCTACTTTCGTACCTGCTCGACTTGTCAGTCTCGCAGTCAAGCACGCTTATGCCAATGCACTATCAGCACGATTTCCGACCGTGCCTAGCGTACCTTCGAACTCCTCCGTTACGCTTTGGGAGGAGACCGCCCCAGTCAAACTGCCTACCATACACTGTCCCCAACCCGGATAACGGGCCAAGGTTAGAACCTCAAACACACCAGGGTGGTATTTCAAGGACGGCTCCACGGCACCTAGCGGCACCGCTTCAAAGCCTCCCACCTATCCTACACAGATCTGTTCAAAGTCCAATGTAAAGCTACAGTAAAGGTTCATGGGGTCTTTCCGTCTTTCCGCGGGGAGATTGCATCATCACAAACATTTCAACTTCGCTGAGTCTCTGGAGGAGACAGTGTGGCCATCGTTACGCCATTCGTGCAGGTCGGAACTTACCCGACAAGGAATTTCGCTACCTTAGGACCGTTATAGTTACGGCCGCCGTTTACTGGGACTTCAATCAAGAGCTTGCACCCCATCATTTAATCTTCCAGCACCGGGCAGGCGTCACACCCTATACGTCGACTTTCGTCTTTGCAGAGTGCTGTGTTTTTAATAAACAGTCGCAGCCACCGATTCTCTGCGGCCTCATTGGGCTCCCCTTGTACAGGTTCACCTACTAAAGGCACACCTTCTTCCGAAGTTACGGTGTCAATTTGCCGAGTTCCTTCTCCAGAGTTCTCTCAAGCGCCTTAGAATACTCATCTCGCGCACCAGTGTCGGTTTGCGGTACGGTCGTCTATAGCTGAAGCTTAGTGGCTTTTCCTGGAAGCAGGGTATCACTCACTTCGGCGGCAAGCCGCCTCGTTATCACCCCTCATCTAAGATCTCCGGATTTGCCTAGAGACCACGACTACAGGCTTGAACCGGGACATCCAACACCCGGCTGAGCTAACCTTCTCCGTCCCCACATCGCACTATAGATCGGTACAGGAATATTGACCTGTTTCCCATCAGCTACGCATCTCTGCCTCGCCTTAGGGGCCGACTCACCCTACGCCGATGAACGTTGCGTAGGAAACCTTGCGCTTTCGGCGAGGGGGCTTTTCACCCCCTTTAACGCTACTCATGTCAGCATTCGCACTTCTGATACCTCCAGCGGCCTTCACAAGCCACCTTCACAGGCGTACAGAACGCTCTCCTACCGCGCATCTTGCGATGCACCCGCAGCTTCGGTAACTGGCTTAGCCCCGTTACATCTTCCGCGCAGGACGACTCGATCAGTGAGCTATTACGCTTTCTTTAAATGATGGCTGCTTCTAAGCCAACATCCTGACTGTTTTAGCCTTCCCACTTCGTTTCCCACTTAGCCAATTTTAGGGACCTTAGCTGGCGGTCTGGGTTGTTTCCCTCTTGAGTCCGGACGTTAGCACCCGGTGCTCTGTCTCCCAAGCTGTACTCATCGGTATTCGGAGTTTGCAATGGTTTGGTAAGTCGCCATGACCCCCTAGCCATAACAGTGCTCTACCCCCGATGGTAATACTTGAGGCACTACCTAAATAGTTTTCGGAGAGAACCAGCTATTTCCAAGTTTGTTTAGCCTTTCACCCCTATCCACAGCTCATCCGCTAGTTTTGCAACACTAGTCGGTTCGGACCTCCAGTGCGTGTTACCGCACCTTCATCCTGGCCATGGATAGATCACTTGGTTTCGGGTCTACACCCAGCGACTGAACGCCCTATTCGGACTCGATTTCTCTACGCCTTCCCTATTCGGTTAAGCTCGCCACTGAATGTAAGTCGCTGACCCATTATACAAAAGGTACGCCGTCACCCGTTTCCAGGCTCCGACTTTTTGTATGCATACGGTTTCAGGATCTATTTCACTCCCCTCCCGGGGTTCTTTTCGCCTTTCCCTCACGGTACTAGTTCACTATCGGTCGATTACGAGTATTTAGCCTTGGAGGATGGTCCCCCCATATTCAGACAGGATTACACGTGTCCCGCCCTACTTGTCGCACGCCTAGTTCCACACCCTACATTTTTCATACGGGGCTATCACCCGCTGTGGCCAGCCTTTCCAGACTGTTCTGATATGCAAGATGCTAAAACGTGCAGGCTGTTCCGATTTCGCTCGCCACTACTTTCGGAATCTCGGTTGATGTCTGTTCCTCGAGCTACTGAGATGTTTCAGTTCACCCGGTTCGCCTCGCATGACTATGTATTCATCATGCGATACCTCTTGCGAGGTGGGTTTCCCCATTCGGAAATCTCCGGATCAAAGCTAATTTGCCAGCTCCCCGAAGCTTATCGCAGGCTATCACGTCCTTCGTCGCCTGTAATCGCCAAGGCATCCACCATATGCACTTAGTCACTTGACCCTATAACTTTGACGCCTTCTGGGAAGAAAGCATCGTCAAGGACTGCAGCCCGCTCGAGTTACTGCCGAGCAGGCTGTTTGAGTATTAACGCGTTATGCCGAACTTCAACCTCTTGCGAGTTGAAGCTATCTGTATTGACGCAATCAAAAACGTTGCCGACGGCACGGTACGCTCGGGTTTGCACCCGGCGCTTTCCGCCGACAACTCTGATTCAATTCCATGAATTGTTAAAGAACGACAGCCGATCTTTCGATCGAACAGGCAAGACATCACAACGATATCTTGCCTGTTCGGACGAAGCTCAGATCAATGTGCAGACCAAGAAAATCATTGGTGGAGGATGACGGGATCGAACCGACGACCCCCTGCTTGCAAAGCAGGTGCTCTCCCAGCTGAGCTAATCCCCCAATGAAGTTGGTGGGTCTGGTTGGATTCGAACCAACGACCCCCGCCTTATCAAGACGGTGCTCTAACCGACTGAGCTACAGACCCTCACTCTTGGTGATCTGTCGTGAACCTACAGCCGATAAGTGTGAGCGCTTGAGAAGAAAGAGGCTTTATTTCCAGAAAGGAGGTGATCCAGCCGCACCTTCCGATACGGCTACCTTGTTACGACTTCACCCCAGTCACGAACCCTGCCGTGGTAATCGCCCTCCTTGCGGTTAGGCTAACTACTTCTGGCAGAACCCGCTCCCATGGTGTGACGGGCGGTGTGTACAAGACCCGGGAACGTATTCACCGCGACATTCTGATCCGCGATTACTAGCGATTCCGACTTCACGCAGTCGAGTTGCAGACTGCGATCCGGACTACGACCGGTTTTCTGGGATTAGCTCCCCCTCGCGGGTTGGCAGCCCTCTGTACCGGCCATTGTATGACGTGTGTAGCCCTACCCATAAGGGCCATGATGACCTGACGTCATCCCCACCTTCCTCCGGTTTGTCACCGGCAGTCTCATTAGAGTGCCCTTTCGTAGCAACTAATGACAAGGGTTGCGCTCGTTGCGGGACTTAACCCAACATCTCACGACACGAGCTGACGACGGCCATGCAGCACCTGTGTCCAGGTTCTCTTTCGAGCACTCCCACATCTCTGCAGGATTCCTGGCATGTCAAGGGTAGGTAAGGTTTTTCGCGTTGCATCGAATTAAACCACATCATCCACCGCTTGTGCGGGTCCCCGTCAATTCCTTTGAGTTTCAACCTTGCGGCCGTACTCCCCAGGCGGTCAACTTCACGCGTTAGCTACGTTACTGAGAAGAAACCCTCCCAACAACCAGTTGACATCGTTTAGGGCGTGGACTACCAGGGTATCTAATCCTGTTTGCTCCCCACGCTTTCGTGCATGAGCGTCAGTACAGGTCCAGGGGATTGCCTTCGCCATCGGTGTTCCTCCGCATATCTACGCATTTCACTGCTACACGCGGAATTCCATCCCCCTCTACCGTACTCTAGCCATGCAGTCACAAATGCAGTTCCCAGGTTGAGCCCGGGGATTTCACATCTGTCTTGCATAACCGCCTGCGCACGCTTTACGCCCAGTAATTCCGATTAACGCTTGCACCCTACGTATTACCGCGGCTGCTGGCACGTAGTTAGCCGGTGCTTATTCTTCGGGTACCGTCATCCCTTCGAGGTATTAGCTCAAAGGATTTCTTCCCCGACAAAAGCGGTTTACAACCCGAAGGCCTTCTTCCCGCACGCGGCATGGCTGGATCAGGCTTGCGCCCATTGTCCAAAATTCCCCACTGCTGCCTCCCGTAGGAGTCTGGGCCGTGTCTCAGTCCCAGTGTGGCTGGTCGTCCTCTCAGACCAGCTACAGATCGTCGGCTTGGTGAGCCTTTACCCCACCAACTACCTAATCTGACATCGGCCACTCCAATAGCGCAAGGTCTTGCGATCCCCTGCTTTCACCCTTAGGTCGTATGCGGTATTAATCCGGCTTTCGCCGGGCTATCCCCCACTACTGGGCATGTTCCGATGCTTTACTCACCCGTTCGCCACTCGTCGCCAGGTTGCCCCGCGTTACCGTTCGACTTGCATGTGTAAGGCATGCCGCCAGCGTTCAATCTGAGCCAGGATCAAACTCTTCAGTTCGATCTTGATAAATTACTCAAAGAATTGAAGTGAACTTCACTTCTATGAGCGTTTAAGGTCCATCAGACCTCGAGAAACCTTTCG
>NZ_JAZARE010000017.1:0-1635 GCF_036231905.1 Ideonella sp. BN130291
ACTCTCGACGGCGGTTCCGTCCTTTCGGAAACGACCACTCTCACCATTCAAGATGCAGAGGGGGTCACGCTAAAGTCGTTTTTGCACGAGTACTGGCCCGACTACAGTGACTGAGCCGGCACCTAACCTCTCCATCGAGCGGACATGCCCCGGCAAGCCGGGTCATGCCGCTCATGTCAAACGTTAGGCGACCGGCCGCATGAATACCCCACGCACGATCACAGCGCTTGCTCGCCGCTCTGGCAAAAGGGCAGCAGCGCGTGTTCAATGCTCTGGCAGCCTGATGGTGAGGTGCGTGGAACCGAGCGCATGTGATGCGCCGCCTTCTTTGTTGGGCAAGGCCGCTGTGCTCCTCGCTTGGCAGCCGCGTGCGAGAGCGATGTGCACCGCGAGGCGTTCTTCATGGTCGGCCACGAGCCAAGCGCTCTCTCGTATGCTGCCTTGTTTGTCTGGTCCGGCTGCTGAGCTATGCGTTTGACGTTCCTGTTCGGTTTCGCAAGCGTGTGCCCTCTGGTGCGCCGAAGCTCCGTTGCACGCCTCGGCCTAACCAGTCCATCGAGCGGACAGCCTTCGGCTGCCGCTCATGTCGAACGTTAGGCGCCCGGCCGCATGAATACCCCACGCACGATCACAGCGCTTGTTCGCCGCTCTGGCAAAAGGGCAGCAGCGCGTGTTCAATGCTCTGGCAGCCTGATGGTGAGCTGCCTTGAAACGAGCGCATGTGATGCGCCGCCTTCTTTGTTGGGCAAGGCTGCTGTGGTCCGCGCTTGGCAGCCGCGCGCGAGAGCAACGTGGACCGCGAGGCGTTCTTCATGGTCGGCCACGAGCCAAGCGCTCTCTCGTATGCTGCCTTGTTTGTCTGGTCAGGCTGTTGAGCTATGCGCTTGACGTTCCTGTTCGGTTTCGCAAGCGTGTGCCCTCTGGTGCGCCGAAGCTCCGTTGCACGCCTCGGCCTAACCAGTCCATCGAGCGGACAGCCTTCGGCTGCCGCTCATGTCCGACGTTAGGTGCCACACGAGAAGAAGCGTTGAGGTCTGGCGAGGAAATGCAAAATCGCGTGAGCCGTTCATGTCTGTCGTTGCGTCGAGCCGTGCCCGCTCCGCGTGAGCGTGGCCGTTCGCGCTGCACGTGGGCGGCGCCAACTCTGCTGGTGCAAAGGCATGTCGCGGTTCTTGGCTGGGTCCTGTCATCGCGGTGCGCTGCCACGTTGGCGTCACGTTGCTGTGAGCGCCGCTCATCGGCGGCAATGTCGAGTCTCGCAAGTCAACCACCCGCGCTGGCGAGTCCGTCCGGTCGAGCAGCATCGCTTGTTCCAGCAAGCGGCGCATTTGCGGCGTCTGCCGCCATGCGCTTGCGCGCAAGGCGAATGCAGTGGCGGTCATGCCCTGCGAGGTCGAGTGAAGCACCGGCCTTTCGGCCCGTGCTGCAAGGTTGCGGCGCCCGGCAAGGTGTCAAACGCACCCCTTGCACGCGCCTGCACCTAACCACTCCATCGAGCGGACAGCCTTCGGCTGCCGCTCATGTCGAACGTTAGGCCCCCTATGCAGATGCGTCGTCGAGTCCTGAGCGGCATTTCAATGCCGCTTGTTCTGCCGTCGGTTTCGCGCGCTGGCGCGTGGTCGCACGAGAGCTTCG
>NZ_JAZARE010000018.1:0-1631 GCF_036231905.1 Ideonella sp. BN130291
TGCGCCTGCACGTTGATGTCGCCATGCCCGGCGATCATGGTGATGCCGGTGCCGGCGGCTTCATCGCCGGGTTGAACTGCACCGGCCAGCACCCCGATCGCCTGGCCGGTGTGCAGCCGCGTCGCCCCGCCGATCGCGCGCGTGCTGTCCTGCCCCGCCGCGGTGTGGATGCCTTCGCCGGCGGCCAGCACGATGTCCTGCCCGGCCACCAGGCCCAGCCCCGCCTTGGCGGCAATGCCGATCACCGGATCGGTGGTGTGGGGCACCTTGTTGCTGGGCGCGGTGCACTTGTCCGCCGCATCACTCTGCGCTTGGTCCAGGCTGGAGCCGCTGACCATCCCATCAAACACCTGCTGCATCGCCTTCAGCGGCGCCAGCCGCTCGCTCAGGCTGCTCTGGTTGGCTTGGAAGCTGCCCACATGGCCGGCTATTTGCACCGTCTGGTGCGTCCTGGCCGCATCGCTGAAGCTTTTGGCCAGCTGCACCATCTGTTGCGCCAGCGCCTGGCCCGGTGCGTTGTCGCCCGCCGGGTCGCTGGCGTCGGTGCCATAGCTGCTGATCAGCAGCCCCTGCTTGGCTCGCAATGCGCCATACGCATCGGTGCGCAGCTCCCAGCCCAGCCCGCGGAAGCTGCCGCGGTGGTTGTCGGCCGTGTGGACCAGGTGCCCCAGGTTCAGCCAGGTGCTGTGCTGGGTGGTGCCCAGCTGCGTGCGCAGCTGCCCGTCGGTGTCGTCGAACACCAGCTGGTTGTAGCCGCTGCCGCGCAGCTCCTGGGTCTTGATGCCGCTGAAGGCCGCGCGGTTGTTCTGTGCCTGGCCGGCACCATGCCAGGCCGGGCTGTGGCCACCGGCCAGGTTGCCTTGGCCCGAGGGCGCATGGTCATGGCTGCGTTCGAACACGCTGGTGTCGGCCTCCGCGGCTTGCCCACCCGGCGTGGCCGGGATGCCGCCTTCACCCTTGCCGTTGTACAGCGCACCACGCACCAGCGGGCGGTCGATGTCGCCGTCGATAAAGCCCACCAGCACTTCCTGGCCGATGCGGGGGATGAAGCGGCAGCCCATCTGGGCCCCGGCATGCCATTGCGCCACCGGCACCCAGCCGGTGCAGCGGTCGTCCTCGCGCAGGCCGCGCTGCCACGCAAAGCGCAGCTGGATGCGGTCGAGCCGGTCGACGTGGATGTCGCCGGGGGGCCCCAAGTCCCCGCCCGGGCCGACCACGATGGCGCTGTGCAGGCCGGCGGCCTCTGGCTTCGGCCTCGGCTCGGGGCGCCAGGGGATGTCGGCACGCTGGGCCTCGAAGCTGTTGCCGTAGCCGGTGGCCTCGGCCTGGGCCACGACGGCCGGGTCCAGGTCCATGGGCAGCAGGTCGGCCGCCGCTTCGCCGGCAAACCAGCGCTTGGCCAGGGCCGCGTTGAGTTCCTTGGGCAGGTTGTTGATGCCGGCGCTGCGCACCCGGGCCACCAGAAAGCGCTTGCTGCCGGCCAGCTCGGCCGGCAGGGCATCCAGCGGGCTGTTGCGCAGGCTGAACGTGGTGCCCGCGCGCAGGCTGCGCACGGTGGAGCGGCCCAGGTACAGGCGGTCGCGGCATTCGAGGGCTTCGCGCCGGATGCGGGCGTCGTGGTCGGCCGCGGC
>NZ_JAZARE010000019.1:0-1289 GCF_036231905.1 Ideonella sp. BN130291
TGTTCAGACCGGACACATGGGTAACGCCTGTGCGGGGACATGGGTAACGCTTTCGGGGGTGAAGCCCTCGGGAGGAAGCCATGCCCTGGCAGGAGAGAAGCACCATGGACGTGCGACGGGAATTCGTGGAACTGGCGCGCCAGGAAGGCGCCAACGTGCGCGAGCTGTGCCGGCGCTATCAGATCAGCCCGAAGACGGCCTACAAGTGGCTTGGGCGCTTTGCGCAGCAAGGCGAGCAAGCCACCGCCCTGGCTGACCGCAGCTGCCGTCCACTGAGCAGCCCGCTGCGCAGCAGCAGTGCCGTGGAGCAGGCGGTGGTGTGCTTGCGCCAGCAGCATCCGGGCTGGGGCGGCCGCAAGATCGCCAAGCGCCTGGCGGTGCTGCAGCAGGCACAGCTGGCCCCCAGCACCGTCACCGGCATCCTGCACCGCCATGGTCTGATCCACCCCGAGGCCAGCGAACAGGCCACGCCCTGGCAGCGCTTCGAGCACGAGCAGCCCAACCTGCTGTGGCAGATCGACTTCAAGGGCGACTTCCTGACCTTCGCGGGCAAGTGCTACCCCCTGACTCTCATCGACGACCACTCGCGCTTCAACCTGGCACTGACGGCGCTCGCGCGCGCCGGCACGCCGCAGGTGCAGCCGCTGCTGGAGCAGGTGATGCGCCGCTACGGAATGCCCCAGCGCATCAACTCCGACAACGGCCCTCCGTGGGGTGCACCCAGCGCGCACGACCATGGGCTCAGCGCGCTGGGGGTGTGGCTGATCCGCCTGGGCGTGCGCATCAGCCACAGCCGCGCCTACCACCCGCAGACCAACGGCAAGATCGAGCGCTTCCACCGCAGCTTGCAGCGTGAAGTGCTGCACGGCCGGGCGTACTGTGACCACGCCGAGGTACAGCGCGACTTCGATGCCTGGCGCATGGTCTACAACTGCGAGCGCCCCCATGAAGCGCTGGCCATGGCCACCCCCGCACTGCGCTACCGGCCCAGCGCGCTGGCGTTCCCTGATCGCCTGCCCGAGATCGCCTACCCGGATGGCGATACCGTGGTCACGGTCGGCTGGAACGGCATCTTCAAGTTCAAGGGCCGCCGTTGGCGCACCTCCTCGGCGCTGCACCAGTTGCCCATTGCCCTGCGCCCGGACATCCACACTGACGGGCTGTTCCACGGCTACTTCTGCCGCCAGCCGTTCATGACCCTGGACTTGCGCCAAGACCGCCTACAGACTTAAGCCCAAGGTGTTACCCATGTCCCCGCACACCTGTTACCCATGTGTCCGGTCTAAACA
>NZ_JAZARE010000020.1:0-1178 GCF_036231905.1 Ideonella sp. BN130291
GGGAAGGTCTGAACAAGTCCGCGAATCATGCCGCGAGACGTTGTGTCGGTTGAAGGAATCGGGACAATCGGAACGATGAGCCAAATGAGCTTCTCAGATGCGGAATACGCCGGCAAGAGGAAGAAGACCCGGCGTGAGGTCTTCCTCGAGGAGATGGAGCAGGTGGTGCCGTGGAAGGTACTTCTGAAGGTCATCGAGCCGTTCTATCCAGTGGCTGGCCGTGGCCGCAGGCCCTACCCGCTGGAGGCGATGCTCCGGGTGCACCTGATGCAGAACTGGTTTGCGCTGAGCGACCCGGCGATGGAGGAAGCGCTGTACGAGATCGCCTCGCTGCGTAACTTTGCGGGACTGAGCCTGAGCGAGCCGATTCCGGACGAGACCACGATCCTGAACTTCCGGCACCTGCTGGAGGAGTACGACCTGGCCGAGGACATCCTGAAGCAGGTCAACGCGCACCTGTCGCGCAAGGGCCTGCTGCTCAAGAAGGGCAGCATCGTCGATGCGACCATCATCCCGGCGCCCAGCTCGACGAAGAACGAAGAGGGCGAGCGCGATCCCGAGATGCACCAGACCAAGAAGGGCAACCAGTGGCACTTCGGCATGAAGGCGCACATCGGCGTCGATGCTGACAGTGGCCTCGTCCACACCGTGACCACGACTGCGGCCAACGAGGCCGACGTCGAGCAAGTGGCCGATCTGCTGCACGGCAAGGAGCAGAACGTCTGGGCGGACTCCGGCTATCGGGGAGCGCACAAGCGCGTGGACCGAGAAGGCCTGACGTGGCACATCGCCGCGCGCCCCAGCGACATCGCCAAGATGCCCGACGGTCGAGCCAAGACGAGTCTGCAGAAGCAGGAGCACCGCAAGGCCAGCGTGCGCGCGAAGGTCGAGCATCCGTTCCGCGTGATCAAGCGCCAGTTCGGCCTCGTGAAGGTGCGCTTCCGCGGCCTGCAGAAGAACACGGCCCACCTGCTGACGCTGTTCGCGCTGTCGAACCTGTGGATGGCGCGCAGGCCGTTGATGGCCATGCAGGGAGCAGTCCGTCTGAAGACGGCGTGAGGACCACAAAGGGCGCTTCAAACCCACTTCGGAGGGCGACCGCATCATGAGTTTGTCCGACTACCTTGTTCGAAGCGCCCATCGCGGGCGCGCGAAAACGAGTTGTTCAGACCTTCCCT